>JBCCQH010000020.1:0-79077 GCA_039024435.1 Bacteroidota bacterium | reverse complement strand
GCCCCCCACCCTGACTTAGAGATGGGGGATTCAGAGGCGGCTCATTCCCGGTAGGTGGCTCGATTTTCCGATGGATTTGTCCGAATTTCTGGGACGAAAAAAGAAAAACCGGCATCGGATCATCTCCAATGCCGGTTTTGGTGGGGTTGCGTTCGGTTAAACCTTCAACTTCAGCATGTCGCCCATGCCGAAGGCATTGAACAGTCCCTCGTGGATTTGTGCCAACTGTTCGTTGTAGGGACCGACGTGGGTTCCCATGCCCATGTTGTCGACGACGGTGCGCATGGGACGCTCTCCGGCCGGAGTACGGATCAGGTTGGCGATGGCTTCGGCTACATCTTGTGGGTCCTGGGCGGGGTTGCCGGCCAGCGCCGCTTCAAATCCTTCAAAGGTTTGTTGGGGGACGTTGACCATGTCGCCGTAGCTAGCGTCTTGCGAACGGTCCGAAGGCCGGATCAAGCTGTGCATGAAACTGGTCGCGTAGCCGCCCGGCTCCACCAGGCAGGAATCGACCCCAAACCCGGACAATTCGATGCGGTAGTTTTCCGCCATCGCCTCCAAGGCCCATTTCGAGGCATTGTAGGGACCGTAGAACGGCATCGTAATGCGGCCGAGCAAGCTGGAAACGTGGATCAGCAAGCCCGAGCCCTGGGCACGTAAGTGGGGGAGGGTCGCCCGGTTGACCCGCTGTACGCCGAATACGTTGACATCGAAGAGCCGCTTGAAGTCGTCGATGCTGAACTGCTCCTGAAGTCCCAGCACACCGACTCCGGCGTTGTTGATCACCACATCGAGGCCATTGAGCAGTTCAATCGCTTGGGCGACGCCCGTACTGACACTCTCGTCGTCGGTCACGTCCACTTCCACGATTTTTGCGCCGAGGCCGGACAACTCTTGGGCAATGGCTTCGTTTTTCGAAGCAACATTGCGCATGGTGGCGACGACTTCATGTCCGTCCTGGAGCAGCTTTTTCACGGTCAGGATGCCAAATCCCCCGCTGGCTCCGGTAATAAAAATTTTTGCCATAATTATT
Organism: Bacteroidota bacterium; assembly: GCA_039024435.1. Lineage (GTDB taxonomy): Bacteria > Bacteroidota > Bacteroidia > J057 > JADKCL01 > JBCCQH01. The sequence continues at coordinate 78,044 of JBCCQH010000020.1, read as the reverse complement.
GCTTTCCATTGATGAATTAAGGTGCAGGTTGCACTGATCGCTCAGTGCTGGACTTCAATATAATCACTCCGGTGAAACATTGCTTTTGTGGGAGGGGGAAATTGATTGTGGGCCCGGTGATAAGGGCCCCAGCGATCCGTATAATATTGTGGGGACCAACCTGAATTTTGAAATGCATGCCATCGGTTTTTGATTGACCGGTGGAATTTGTAGAATTGTAATCGCAAAAACACCTAAAAATGCCATTGTAGAAATTTACCGGAATGAGAACCCAAAAAGAAAAGCGCAACTTTTTCACTCTGTTTGCCTCAGAAAAAGAGTTTCGGGAGTTTTTAATGGAATTGTTGCCTGAGTTTAATTTTAAAGGCTTGATCCATTCCCACGGGATCGATGAGCTTGGTAAAGATATCATTGCCTTCAAAGAGGGCAGTATGCCGATACCCGATGTGTTTGCCTTCGTGGTCAAAAAGGGCAATGTATCCGGGCAAGCCGGAGCCGTGGGCAATGTTGTCGCCCAAGTCGCCCAAGCATTTGACAACCCTTACCTCAAGGCAGATGGCCAAAAAGTTAAAATTCAGAAGGTTGTTGTGCTTACCAGCGGCAGGTACACGAAGAATTTTATGGTTGAGATCAACGCAAACCTTAGGTTTCAGCCCTACAGTGCGAATACCTACTTTTGGAGTCGTGAGGACTTAGTAGCACTTATCGATGAGCATTGCCCTAATCGCTGGCCTTCATTGTATGAAAGTTATCAGGGTTTGAGCGAGAGGATTCAGAACCTGATGCTAAGGCTTTTGCGTTCAAAAGGCTGGAAAGAAAACTTTGATCTGCAAAATGATGGGATTAAGTTATTGGAGCAATATTCATATCTTTGTGATCACCTAAAGTCGAGTGGAAACACGCACTACCGAAGTGAGATCTTGAAATACTTAGAGGAATACAACCTGGAAAGAGCAACAGAATTGTTGTTGCGCGATCTTGAGATGTTAGGCATCGAAGAGGAAAAAAATCGAGTGCTCAATGCGAGTCGCTTGTTTGAACTTGCAAAAATTAAAAGTATACAAGGACAATACGAAAAGGCAGAAAAAATCTACCTTGAGTCTCTCCGTTATGATGGCGAAAATACTGATGCCCTAAGCGACTACGGCTTGCTGTTGTTCTTCCAGGACCGATTTCGTGAATCAGTTTCTGTGCTCAACCGTGCTCATAAACTGGACTTGAAGTTTGCAGAAGGGGAAGTCACTGAGAATAGCATTGTGCGCAAGCTAAATGTTTGCCACAGTCTATTTAAGGTGGGCAAATACCACTGTACCACGAAGCTGGTTGGGAAATGCCTGGAAGATGCAAAAAATATCCTGGACCCCCATCACAGTTTATTTGGTGTAATCTACAATTTCATGGGCCAGATAAAACTGCGTAAAGGTGCCTACGCCGAGGCATTGGAATGGACAGAAAAAGCAGTTGAGCAAGCCCGAGTCGCCAATAATAATAGAGAGCAGTATACTTCGCTGAACAACCTAGGCCAGGTGTACATCGAGTTGGGGAACCGGGAGGGCATGAAGGAATCGCATTACCACAAAGCCCTTCAGCAATTTCACAAAGCTTTTAGGATTGCTGTAGAATTAGAAAAGGAAGACTTCGGTTTGAAAGATGTACTTCTCAGTAATATTGGAACTGCGAACTATTATCTGAAGGAGTTTGATGAGGCAATCAGCTACCTTCAGGATGCGCTTGATCTGCAGATAAGAATGTTTGGTGCGGATCACCACAAGGTAGCCAATCGTTACAACAACCTCGCCAATTGTTTCGCAGCAAAAAAGGACTACGAGAAATCCGATGAACTCTTGAAGAAATCACTGGCAATCAACCTCAAAGTTTACGGTACAGAAGATCACCTGGAAGTTGCAAATAATTATTTGAATCTTGGAACTCTCGCCTTGCACAGGTCTCAAACTTCAGCGGGCAAAGACTATCTGTTCAAGTGCTGGCGTATCTTGATGGTGAAGAAAATTGGTAAAGGGATGCTCTACAGTAGAGTTCATCAGTTGAATGAACAGTACGGATTAAATCTTGATTTGGATTGAATTGAAGGTGGATGGAATTCTCAATATATCCCCTTGATCATCATAAAAATAGGCTTAAACACTCTTCCGTAGAATTAGCTCCACTACGCAGAGAGCGGATTATCGAGAAAAGGTGCAGGATGGAATCAACACCCCTCAAAGAGAATCTATAGCCACCTCATGGGCTTGGATTGAGGTGATTGCCTTGAGACCGGTTCAAAATCTTAGGGCAACTCCCCCCGTCCCCCAAGGTCACTCTGCGTATCAAATATACCACAAAAGAAGTCCGACCAAAGATCGGGCTTCTCGCTGCTCTTCTCGTTTGCTTTTATCTGAACCCTACGGATTCCGAGCGGCAAGTTGTGGGCGGTTGCGCCTGCCTCTCGGGGTTGGCCTTTGCGCCTCACCCTGGCCGACGGATCAAAACGTCCATTGACCGGGTTGCCGTCCTCAGAGGCTGTTTAAAATTGGTTTGTGAAATTTGCTGGTGCATATTTTTTTTCCATCGAAGCTCATTTTGGAGTCCATAGCCAAAGCTATGGGCGAGAAAATAGCTAAAGAGGGGCGGAAAAAGATGCCATGGCAAAATCGCAGAATTAAATTTAAACAGCCTCTCAGATGACCAGTTCCTTCTCCACCAGGTTGAAGAGACCGGAGCTGTTCTCTACCCGCACCCGAAACAGGTGGTACCGTGGCCTTCCGGATTCGCCTTCCTTGATTAGAATATTGGTCAGGAGATCCGTCGTGGCGAGGTCCAATGGGGGCACCGTGGCCGCGTTGGACTGAACCGTATAAATGGTATTCCAAACCCCGGAGTGGTTCATCTTTTCCAGGTAGTAGGTCCCGTTGTAGGTCGTCGTGTTCCATTCCAGGGTCACCCCGGAAATCTGGGCCGGATTGCCCCCAATGGGAGAAGCAGAATAGCGGATGGCCGGCGCCTCCGGATTCAGTACATCGGCAACCATGGTCAGGATGAGTTTGGAAGGCTTCGATGGCGCCCATTCGGTCTGTCCCTGCGCGTTCTTCACTTCGCGTCGGGCAATGATCCGGTAGTAGACCGGTTCCCCGTAAGGCACAAACCCGTCCGCAAAATCGTCCTGTACCTGGTAGACAAAGTCCTCCGCCATCCCTTCGGCCACCAGGTCAATGGTTTTGACGCATTCCATCGCCCGCACGGTAAGTGCGGCGGCGGGATCGGTAGAGCGGTATATCTTCAGTTGACGGACCTTTTGCTCAACGGGGTAACCGTTCACCTCGAATTCCACGCGGGGCCCGGTGCCGTTTCTGGATGCAGGAACGACCTTGGTGCGCTTGATCCCGGGGATCTCGGGGGGCCGGGTATTGATCAGGCCTACTGGACCAGCAATCGGGCTGGGCGGACTCAATTTGCCCCGCGATCCGATCTCGCGTCCCAGGTAGAAGTAGAGCATATTCGAAGAACCATCCAGGGTGAAGTCCGTGAATTGGATCTTGTTCCCGCCCAGCTTCTTGGCCATGGGAGACTGGTCGAAAGTCGGATCGGTGGGATCGAGCAGATTGCCGTCCTGGTCACGGATGGTCTGGGGTTTGGGAATCGGCTGGTAGGCCCCCGGCTTGATGTACTGGTAGAGCAATGGCTGCTCCGTCAGCGGGGTGAAGGCCGACCAGACCGCTTCTTGGACCAGGGACAAGACGGCCCCGGGTTCATCGGAACCTGTAAAGAGGTCCGGGTTGTCTGGTTTGGGGAAACGGAAATTGCCGGCTTCGCGGGGGAAACGGCGGAAGGTCCCGTTTGGATTGGTCCCAGTAGCATCGTAGAATGGCTTTCCGGGATCATCGTAAACATAGTCAAAACTTACCAGGTTCCGCCAGCGGTCGAATTTGTAGGGATCATCGTCCCCCAGCTGGGCGAGTTCCGCTTTGACATCCGCGACGGTAGCGTCCTGGTAAAGGGCCCGCAAAATGCGATCTTCGGTGGCCCGGTAAAAGGCCGCGGCAAAGGGTTTGTGGGCAAACTGAACCGAGAATGTCCAGGTGGATTTGAAGTAAAAATCGGGACGGGTGGCGTACACTCCCCCATTCGGCGCTTCGGGAGGCAAGGGATCAATAAAGCCCATCGCGATCACCGGGGAGGGAACCGAAAGCAGAGAATCGTAGCCCTGGCTGGTGTCCAGCGAGCGGGTCGCCATCCAAGTTTTGCGGAAGAAGACGCTGCCAGAGGGGAGGATGTTCGCTTCGGTCAGCCCGTTGGGCACATCTGCGTGAAGATAGACGCGGTAACCGGGGTAATAGTTGACATTGACGCCGCCTCCCGTGAGGATGGGATCACCGGCATCGTAGGTGGCGTCCGCAGCGAAGATGCGCAGGTTCGAGGCCGTACCTACGTTCTCGACTTTGATGACTTCGAGGACCTTGCGCGGTCCGGTGGGGGCGCTGGCTTTCGGGATACGGACCACCCCGCGGTACCAATTGACCGGATCAGGATCGGAAGCCTGCGGATGGTCAGCGAGGAGGAAGGAGTTGAAATCGATGCGGTAGACGCCGATTATATTCCCGAAACCATCCAACTCGTCCGCAATGGTGGCGTTCTGCCAGACACCGCGCACCTCTTGGGTGATGGTCTCGCCGTCCTCGGTAAAAGTCTCCGTGACCGGAGAACCGGCGTGCAGTTCGACGACCTTGGTCAGCGGATTGGTGGCCGAAGGCCAAGCGCCCGGATCAGCCATGTTTTCCACCGCCATGAAAGTGTTGCCATTCTGGGGGGACAGGTAGTTCAACACGGTCACAAACTGCCCGGTCCCTGGGTCTACGGCGGTATTCTCTTCGATTTTTCGGACATCGAAAATGGGGCCTTCTCCAGAAACCGCCGACACACTGACCGCTTCGATGATGAAGTTGCGACCTGAGGACGTCAGGACGCCACCGACATAGGCGGGCATTTGTCCTGGCGTGAGGGACGGTGCAATGGTCACCCCAGTGCTGTTTTGCGTGTAGGACTCCGTCCGGACCCGGGCCGTCTCGGGGCTGAGGTCGGTCACCGATTTGATTTGACCCATAACATTGCCCGGATCGTCCTGCCGGAAGAAGATTTCCACCTGGTCCCCAAAGTCGTAGGTGACATCATGGGTGTGGAAATAGTCGAAGGTGACCCGGATGAGCGTTTTGTCCGAGCCGGTAATGCTGCCCAGCATCGCTTGCTCATCCGACGTCGTGAGCAGCAGTGGACTTTCCTCCTGGATGAGTTGTACGGCAAAGTTGGCCGGTGGAATCAGCAGGTTGGCCTTGACAAAGATCGTCTCGTCCGTCTGCCGGATGTTGCCCAGGGTAGAGGGGCGCGAGAACCAGTTCACCCCGTAGGGTGCGTATTGGTGGAAGCCAGCTTCGGTTTCTGGATGCACCAGAATGGCCCGGTCCGGCTCGCCGTGGTTCGGTGACGGCATGGATTCGGCATAGGCCGGTGAGGAAGTGTCCACGTAGTTGTCATCGTGCCCGATCTCAGGTTTGCGCCAGTTCGACTCCCCCAGTAAGCGGTACTCGATACCAAAGAAGACGCTGTTGGTCTGAAGATGGGAGCAAAAGGGATCCGCAGGAACAAAGAAGGGCCCCAAGGTGGGAGTGGCGTCTTCCTGCTCCATGAACAGTGAAATGTAGCGAACCTCCCCCGTCGGCGTGTAGCCCTGGGCATCAGTGAGCGGAGAAGGATTGGCCAGTCCGTTGTCGATGTAAAGCCCGTATTGCAGGGGCTTAAGGGTGGGCACCTCCGGTAGGCGATAGTCGGTCACCGAAGTTGGCAGCGTCATGTACAGGTGGCCCACGCTGCGCGCGACATTGGTATCGTCCAGTTCGCCGCGTGTTTCGTAAGATGCCAGGTGAATGTAGGGCGTACCGGAAACCGGATCGATGGCTCCCAATCCCAGCATGCGGGCCACGTGGTAATCCAGCGCCACCAATTGCAGGAGGTTCAGCATACTCACCTGCATCGATCCGTCCACCGCATTCTGTCCGGCAAGCGTGTTCATGGCCAGGGGATCGGTATTGCTGAGGGAAATGTACTGATTTACGCCTTCCCGGATGCCATTGGCCCGCGACCAGCGGTGCTCGTAGTTGGGAATGTTGACCCGTGAACCGTCATTGAACTTGGGCCAGCGGTCGTGAATGGGATAGGCGGAGGTGTCTTCCAACCAGCGCAGGGCGAGGGCATTCTTGACCGTAAGGGAATAGTCGTCATTGAGCCGGGCCCAACTGGCCTTGTCCATGTAATCCTGATAGGTCTCAATCTCAACCCGGGAGACGCTGCCGTCCGACATGGCAAAGCGGACCGAGCGGATGTTCTCTGACATCAAGTGCGGGCTGCATTCGCTACCCTGACAAAGGTAAAGGTGATCCAGCCCAAAATCATTGCCGATCGAATTGGTCCGGCGGCTGAAGATGCGGATGGTCACCTGGTTGGTGTTGCCCGAATTGAAGTTGACGCTGAATTCCTGCCAGTCATTCGGAGTGGCGGGGCCGTCGAAGTCCAGGGAAGCCAGTAGCTTGCGGTTCCTGTCTTCGATCCTGATGGTCAGCAAGATGGCTGGATCTCCGGAACGGAGGTTGCATACCCACCCGGAAAAGCAATAATCCGTTTCCGGAGCCACGGCCGGAGTTTGTCCCCAGACCGTCTTTTCGGTACGCGTGGCGCCATCCACGGCCAGGAATACATCGCCTTTGTGGGCCAGGCCTTCCCAGTCGGAGTGGTAGGCCGCCGCATTGGGGATGATTTGAATACGCCCCGCTGCCGGTGGCGATTGGTAGTTGTAATCGGAGAAAAAGCCAACGTTCCCGGTCTCAAATCCGCCGTTTGCGATGAGATTGTTGGGATTGGAACAGCAGGAAGGAACATCGGAAGGAGAAAAGGCCTCGGCTTTGGGGGCGCCTTCGGTGGTACGTGCGGAAGCGGAATTGTCCTTGTTTTCCACGGTGGTTTCGCTGCCGGTTATATCCTTGCCTCCACCGCCCGAGCTACCCCCGCCTTCCTGACCACCACCGCCACCGCTGCCCGATGGGGGGACTTTCACGCACCAGGTCTCCCGGTCAAACCCCTTGCGACAACTGACAAACCGATCAGAAATGGGGAAGTTCTCGGTCACGGAAATGGTTTCTACGCGCAGTTGGCGGCTATTTCCCGCATTGTTCGAAGCGAATCCGGCGGCAAAAAACAATTCATCCGGTGATTCCACCTCGATCATCTTGTCTCCGTAGGCCTGAACGAATCCCCAGGGATCAGTACTGGGGTTGATGCTGCTGCGGACCGAATCGTATTTGGCCGTGTCCCGGAAGTGGACATAGAGTTTGTGCCCCGTATTTGTGGTGAGGTAAGCCCAGAGGTACTGGGCGTCGTGAACGTTGTCCGGCGGGACCGTAAAATCGAGGATGGTGGGATAACGCGTGACATACGGGGAGCGCCAGATGCGAACAAAGTCATCCGTTCGGTTGAAGTTCACACTGCTGGTCGCGGCATTTCCTTTGGGCAGATGCGTGTCCCCCAGATTGCGCAGAAAGTCCCAGCGCAAGTGGATGCCCTCGGCGCTTCCGTCATTTCCATCGGAGCCGGCACTTTGCAGATAGAGGTAGGGCGATTGTGGTCTCAGTTCCAGCGGGCCGGGATTGTTGGGAAAGAAGGCAGTCATGCGATGTTGTTATTTTTTGTTGTGGTTATCATATCGAAAGGTCAATGGGGCTGGTCACGACGGTTTCCTGGTCGACATACTCCCGGCCGTCCCACTCCAGATAAATGAAGCGGAAAATCAGGCTGGTGGCCGTGATGTTCTTCGCGGTGTTCATCACGATCACCTGCGATCCATCCTTGGAGAAGAGGACATCATAATTGTTGTCCGGACTGCCGCTGGTCATGACCTTGAGCGAGCGGTCCAGGTCCGTGGTCGGGATCTTGGGATCGTTAAACGGTTCCGGGTTCCGGATCCAGATTGCGATGACATTGCCGGTAGAATTCTGGCGGATCACGTTGAATTCCGTGCTTACCGGAGCATCCAAGGGGATGAGCTTCCAGGCACCTTCGATGATCCGGTCGAATGGCTGGGCGTAAGCGGGGGCCAGGGCCAGGTTGGCCGCGGTCAGGTTGCCGGTCAGGATGTCGTACGCCAGGTCCACCTCGGCGGTGCTGAGGTCAAAGGTCTCTTGGAAAATGGCTTCCTTCGTATTTCCTTCGCTGTCCTGCAAGAGGAAACTGTTTACCTGCGCGGTAAAATCCGGATATCGGGAAGTCTGAAAGACATAGCGGTGGACCTCTTCACTGGTGTTCCGGAACCGGTTGTTGAAGACCGCAGTGTACAGTTTCAGGGGTTTGAGGTGTTGCACCGCAACGTCGACGTAGACGCTCGCTGGCCGGATCATCAGCCCGCCCGAGGTCCAACAATGGCCGCCGGCAAAGGCAGGGTTGACGAGCTCCGGATTGCGGATCTGAAGCAACGCCCGGATGTCCTCGGGGATGCGCGGATCGTTGTCGCTGGGCCAGCTCTCGATGGCTTCCGGAACTTCAGTCGAAGTGGAACCGATGGGCGGTGGATTTTCCAGCGAAATGTCTTCGGAGGGATCCTTGACCACGATTTGCAGGCGGGCGCCGGTGAGGGCAGACAGCCCATTGTAGGCCGGCCAGTCGTTGAAGAAGTGGTAGGTGTATTCCTTCACAAAGAAGAGCAGCAAGCGCGCATCCTCGTAGAAGATTGGCTTGGCCTGGATCAGATTTCCATCCGCATTCGGATAAGAACGTTGGTAATCGATGTAGGTCCGCAAGCTGGTCAGGGCAAACTGGGCCGGGTCGGCGCCCGAAGGCAGGTAAGTAGGAGATTCATTGTGGAAATAGCCGATGGGACCGTGGGTGCGGAACCCGAAGTAGTAGTCGTAGTCGTGGTTGACTGCGTTGTCTACCCGATCCCGCACCTGGAGGCGGACATAGTACTTGGTATCCGGGCGCCAGATCGGACGCAGCATTTTTTCAATGGCGTCCGCGGACGCCTGGTAGCTGGCTTCTAGGGCCGCCTGTCCCGGCAGGGTAATGTTGAAAGTGTGGTCCCGGAGGCTGAGGCAGCAAATCTCATGGACGTAAGTCACGCAGGGCAGTTCCTCCTGGGATTCGGTACCGCTGCCTTCGTTGATCCATTCCATGGCATTCTCCAGCGCTGGCAGTTGCGCGCTCAGTGCCTTACATTCCTGCTCCAGTTCCGCGATGGCTTCCTCCAATTCTTTACAACGCGCTTCCCAGAAGGATAGGAGGGAGCTGACCCTGGTGTAGAGGTCCGTGTAGAGCGCCATGCGCTCGCGGCAGGAGAGCTTTGCCGCCGCAGCGAAGGCCGATTGGCGAGACCGCAAGTCATCGAGCAGCTTGCGGTACACCTGGATTTCTTCTTCGGTGAGGTCTTGGCCGCTTGCCAATTCCTCAACCGCATTGATGAGGTTGGTGACATACGCTTGGATCGGTTTGACCTCCTGCGGGGAGACCGGACACTCCTTTTCCTGCGGTGCGTAGGGGCGAATGATGAACCCACCGTCCACGTATACCTCGCGCAGGATTGCGGTTACCATTTCCGCCTCGCGGTTGCGTTCCGCCTCCGATTTCCAGTATTCGATGCGGCGGGCAATTACCTCCCCGGAAGCGTCGGCGATGTTAAAATAGTGGCGCTTGTCCTTGGTGACCTTCATTTGGAAGCCTTTGGGGCTCAGGGCGTGCTCCAGGGCCATGAACATCTCTTTTTCAGCTGAGGAAATGCTCCGGTAGCAGGTGCTACTGCTCAGGAAAATATCCCCGGAATCAGAATAGCGCAATCGGAACCGGTATTCGTCGATGCCGTCGTCGTCGAGTTCTTGGTAAATCTCGTAGCTGATCTTTCCCGGAGCCGCCGCGAAGAGCACCTCCCGCTGGGCCTGCAAATCATCCAGTACGCTGACCAAGGCCTTTTTCTGGCGCTGGAGTTCGTCCAGTTTAGCCCGACAGCGCTCGATTGCCTGCTTGAGTTCCTCATTGAAGTTCTCTGCTTGACCGCTTTCGAACCCCTTGGTGTTGCAGGCGCCCGATTCCAGTTGTTCCAGTTGGGATTCCAGTTCGGCGATCTGTTCCAGCAAGGTTCGGCTGGGCTCGCGGGAATCGTACAGTTGTTGGTAGAGTTGCAGCAGTTGCAGTTGCAACTGGTAGATCTGGTTGGGATCGGGATGCGCAGGCTCGATCACTACCTTTCCGATTGGTTTGGCGGGATCAACGTACATCACCGGGGCCAGCAATTGCGCCTGGCTGAGGGTGCGGGTCTCCTCCAAGGTGTAGATTTCCTGTCCGGCAATGCGCACCCGGCGGTAAAAGGTGATTCGGGCATTGAGGGCATAGGTGGTGAGTTTGAGTTCCACTTCCGCGCAAGGTTCCCCCAAGATAATCTCCATGCGGCCTTCATTCTCGAAGCAGACCGAACGGGTGATGTTGTAGGGCCCGGCAAAATTGGCCACGGTGCCTTCCCGATCAATGAAGCGGAACAGGATGCCATTCTGCTGGTGGATCTGCCCGGCCTGGTAGACCACCCCGGGCTGGACCTGCATCCAGGTCACGCATTGGCGATCCCGGATGGTGGTTTCACAGAACAGGGTTGCACTGGTGATGCCAAACTGCTCCGGCACGTACCAGCCGGGCTGGCCCTGCTGCATATAGGAAAAGGGCGTCTCGGACAGCAGTCGGATCTTGTTGTGGGTCTTGTCCTGGAGCTGCCAGTGGCCGTAATAGTAGCTGGCCGGTGTGGCTCCGCTGGGCAAGGCAGTGGGCGGCGTCATGGCCGCATAGGGATGGTAAGTCACCCAGGAGCTGCCGTCCCAGGCCTTCACATCGATGGCCTTGATGCTGTACTGGTGGACCACCTGGGTCACATTGGGATCGGGGGGGACCAGGTCCTCGGTGTTCTCATACACATTCGCGAAACCCCCGATCTTCGCGTTGACATCCGTGGGGACCATGCCCTTCTTGAATTCGATGTCGATCCAGGTGTCCAGCGGTACGACCACGTTGTTGAAGGCCGGGGAATTGCCATTGGGCACCGAAGTGCCAAAGTAATGCAAGTCAAAATGCTCCCCGGATTGCATGCTGAGGCCCTTGAGGGGTGGCTTTTCCAGGATCGCTGCGGAATTGAAGGGGATGACCGGGGTAGTGTCCTTGTTCGGATCCTTCTTCCAGATGAACTCGACATTGAAGCACTTTTCGATGCGCTTCTTGAATTTCCAGAAACCAATGGTGACCCCAACACAGAGCCGCACCGATCCCTGCACGATAAAGGGCTTGGGAGCTTCCACCGAAAGCGAGGTGTCGATCCCGATGTGGAAGCCGAGGAAGAGCAGATAGACGTCCACGTGGCCGCCGACCATCGCGTAACCACCGACCTGCGGGCGTTCGAAGCTGATCCGTCCGCCCACGATGATGTAGACTTCTACCGAAGCGCGCACCATTCCACCCGCATAATTTTTGTCAAATCCCCAGTTGACCCCCGCTTCGGCCCGGATGCCCGAGGCAGAAAGCATGAGAAAGGCGTAGGCATTGAAAAGGCTGAGGATGCGCGCGGTGATCGGTTTGGCTTCGGTCCCAAAGTTGATGTACCAGGCCTTGGGATCGTCAAAGAAAAAGCCCGCCTGCACCTCGGCATAAAGTTTTAAGATCAGGCCGCTGTCCGGCACCTTGTAATCGGCACCGAAACCGGTCTCGATCGAGCTGGGACTGATGGCGAGGTAGGCAAAGAAGGGCGGATCGTCTCCGGTAAGGCCCACGCGCTCGCCTAGGATATTTGCCTTGCCTTCCAGGTAGAAGACCTCCGGAATACTGAGCAGGAGGAACAGCTTGGTGGAAAAAGCTTTGCCATTGTCGGGGGCAGTTGCCAATGAAATGCCGGCCCCGACCGAGAAGGGATTGCTGTCGGTATCGGTCTGGTCCGGGGTCTTGAACTTGGAGACGCCTACGCCTTCCTGGGGCGGTGCTTTGTAGTACTCAAACCAAGTGTCCGAACCAGTGACGTCGCGGCTGGCCACATAGCGGTGGCCCAGCAAGCCCCGGAAGCCATAGATGCCCATGCCGGTAGCCCCCAGTGGTATGGGAGCGGCCAGCTCGACAAAGGCGTCCACGATCCAGGAAGGATCGGAAGGCTTGTATTTCATCGACGCCCCCCCGGCGATATTGGCCTTGGGAAGAGAGAATTCGATCCCGCCTTCGTATTCCTTGTCCGAACCCACGCCCTTGATCGCCAGGTAACCTTTAATGATGGCGGTGGCCTGGTCGCGGGAGACATTGCCCGGGATGACCAGCTCCAGGGAAATGCTCTGGATCTGAAGGAAGGCGTGGAAGTTCCTCGGTGGCACCGCGCCGGAATCATTGTCTACCGTAAAGTAAAATTTGATTCCTTCCCCGCGGGCGTCCACCCCGCCCGGATCAAGGCTCAGACCACCGTCAAATCCGAAGTAGCGGTACTTCCGCAGTTGTCCGTCATGCTCTTGCTGGTGCGATCCGAAGTGCAGGGCGGTGATCGCGATCTTGGCCGGGCCGACATTGATCTCCGTACCTTCCGGTAGGGGAATGGAGCCGCCCTCAATCTCGATGCGGCCATCGCTCCAGATCAGCAACTTTTCCACACAGATGTCGCCCTTCAGCACGCCGGCGATGGCCCCGTTCAGAAAGCGGATGCAACCAGAAACGCCCACGTAAAAGTCGCCGTCCTGTTTGCCCGCATAAAAGGAATTTACCTGTATGGCAAATACGTCCCCGAACTTGATCTCCTTGAACCCGTCCTCCTCAAATGCCGTCAGATCAAAATCGCCGTCGTCGTGAATGTTGACTTTGACGCGGATGTCGGCGGGATTGTCATTGGCATCCTTAAATCCCGGCAGGCGCAGCGTGCCCATGATCTCCGAACGCACAAATGAATTTTGCTTCAGGGTGACGCTGAAGCGGTCCAGGCTGATCTGAAAATTGTCCCCAAACTTGATCTTGACCAACGGGGAGGGGGTACCCGAGGATTTCGCTTCCAGTCCCAGGGTTCCGGAAAATCCGCCGGTCCCGATGATCATATCGCGGCCGAATACCACTCCCGTGCTGGCCGGGTCCTCGTTCCAGGCGGCCGGAAAGGAAATGGTTGCCTCGCGGATGTACACGCCCACAAAATCTGCAGGACGGCCATCGGCATCCGCTTCCGGGATGTTTTCCGTGCGGCTCAGGTCCAGTTTTGCGTAGTCCAGACTGATGCCCAGACCGGTATTGCCAATCTGGTTGTAGATCGGATCGAGGGTCACCACAAGCTCCTCGTCGAACCCAATCCCGCGATCAGTAGAGAAATAGAGGTCGCCCGCATTGAAGCGGAGCATGGTCTTGATATTCGGGTCGGTCACCGGCGGCCCTCCCAGCGACTGCAACGGCGTGAGGATGTTGCGGGGAAATTCAATGCCCACCGAAGTGCTGATCGTGGCGTTGATCTTTGGGGTGATCAGGGTCCGGATGTAACTTTTGATGTCGCCCCCGAAGAAGCTGTTGAAAAACAGCTTGAGCCGCGCATCCGCCTGTCCGTCGCCCACCGCATCGATGATGTAGATGGCAAAGATGGCCGCGCCGGCATTGTCGACGCCGGCGGCGGAATCAATGTCCGCCAAAACCTCACCCACCGGGTCCGCCCCCGTGGGATACGCGATAGAGGTTCCGAACTGGCTGTTGACATCGTCCACAAAAGTAGTGATGGGCGTGGGGCTATCAATGAAGATGGCCAGCACCCGGTCGATCATTTCGCGCTCGGAGACATTCAGGATGGCCAGGGCCAGATCAAAAAAGTCGCCCGGTTGAAATGAGAATCCGGCCAGATCAAAGTTTCGCAGGTAGCCCAGGATGGGCCATTCATAGGCCAGTGTGATCGGGAAAGAAGTCTCGTCCGGACCGGTGGTGCTGTGGGACGGGTTGAGGACGAGGAAGACGCCTGTGCCCGGGATCTCGATGTCGATTCGGTCCAGACTTACGATCTCCAGGCTGTAAAACGCCGAATCCCCCCGCGAGCTCGTCGACAACTGCAGATTTCGGTAGTAGATCTTGCTCAGGATGGCAGTCAACCCTGTTTTTACAAAGCCCAGCTCGTTCGGCAATTTATCTACCGGAACGATATCGGTGATGGGCGGATAGAATTTGGTTGGCATATTGCTTGTGGCTATTGTTTCTAAAGGTGAAAAAGATCAGGGTCGACGGTCACGGAGTAATCGCCTGGAGGATCAGGGTTTCAAGCAGGTCCAGGACCGCTTTGGTGAGCACAGGATCGAAATCGATGTCCACCGAGTTGGGTTCGCTCAGGCCGAGGGCCAGATTGTACCGGTCGCGTAAGTCGGGTCCCGCTTGCAACCTCGGCAAGGTAAGTAGCCCGATCTCCTGGTTGTTGTCGTGGGCTTCCCGCAGCAGGCAAACCCGGTAGAACAGCTCATTGGGAAGAAAATCACCCGCCGAACCCCATTTTGCGGCAATGTTCTTCTTCTTAGGTGCGAAGAGGTTGTTCAGCTTGTTCGGGGTCTTTCCCACAAGATTGCCATTGCGTGGATGCGCTCCTTTTTCGATTTTTTCGTCCCCATCCGCCGGCTGCTCATCGTAGGACACTCCCGGTTGCAGGTCGAAGTTTGGATGGAGACTGCCCAGGCGGAGGTAGGCTTCCTCCTCGGATCCGTCCTTCACGTACGTGTAGTGGAAGTTTTGCTGGAAATAGATCTTCCACATGCCGGCATTGCCGGCGGGAACGATCTTGTCGACCGGCAGGGAGGTTTCATGGAACTGATCCCCGTCAGGTTCGTCCGGGAAGTCAAAGGCAGGCGGCGAGGATACTGGACGATTCTCGTTGTCCTTTTTTCCGCCGCGGTAGCGCGAAGCGAACCGCTCGACGCCGAATACAAAGGGATCGCCAGTGGCGAGGTTGAGGATCAGGTCGGCCTTCTCCTCTGCGGCGACGCCATCCATGTGTGGTTCGAAGATGCCTTCCACCACGCCGGGGCCTTCCCCGAAATCGCGGTAGCGCATGGGCAGGATCACACCTTGGACGTAGGCGTTGTTGCCACCGCCGTCACTCAGCGTCTCACCGTGCAGGGCCAAGGCCGCCGCAGCGGACGGGCTGGCATTGTAGGGGTTCTCCAGCCCATCGTGCGGACTGAGTTCGTAGGGGTCGAACCCAGCGACCAGGACTTTTTTCGCGCCGCCGGCCCCGGCAAAGGTGGTGCCGTCGAGGCCCCGCGATATCCGTTCCAGGCGGTTGACCAGGCGGTTGCGGGCCGACAGGGCTACCTTGCAGAAGGGATGGTCCTTGAGTTCCACCACCATGGCGATGCGTGCCCAGTAAAGCATCCGGTCGTCCACGTAGGCGCGGCTGCTGTCCTTGGCAAGGGCCCGGGCGCGGGTAAGAATGGCCGCGCCGTGGGTGTCGATGGGGGCATGGAAACTCCCCTCCGCACCGGCCGCGTTGGCAATCCCGGAGATGGCGGCGGCAAAGTTCGCCACAATTGTCTTCATATTGTCCGGGGTGCCGCCCACCGCCCCGGCGATGTCGGCTTCGTAGAAGAACTTTTCCCAGTCCTTGGCGGTCTGGTGCAGGAAGCCCAGCGAGGGATCCGCCGTGGGGATGGCCTGCACCACCACAATATTGGTGTCGGTGGCGAAGCTCACGCTGGCGACATCGTAATCGTTGTCGTTGGTGGCACTGTCGCGTACGGTGACTGTGTCGCCGGCTACGATCTCGCGGGTCAGGTCCACCCCGGCGATGGTGAAGGTCTTGGTGCCAGTATTCACCGAATCAATGATAAAGCTGCGTGGGATGCGCTTGAGGGCACCGATGCTTTCTTCGTAGTTGCGGACATAGTCGGCCGGGATCGGTTCGGCCGCGGAGAAATCTTCCGAGAAGAAGAACAGACCATCCACAGAGTAGACCTCGATTGCTGGCGCGGCATAATCGGTCTTTTCCAGGCCGAGGGTGTCCAGTCCGCGCACACCGAGGCGGTATTTGCGGTAGATGACCCCGTTCGGGTCGGTAAAGGGGCTGCCTGCCAGTTCGTCAAGTTGCACCGCCCGCGGGAAGCGTGGCTGGAAGCCGCCCAGGCCCTTGAGCGTGGTGAGCTGCCCGTCGGAAATGCCGAGCAGGAGCATGCCTTCCGGCAGGCGTTTCTGGTCCGGATCCGTATCGAGCTGCAGCGTGGTGACCGTTCCGCCATCGTCCAGCACGTCAAAGCGCAACTGGTAGCCTTCGAAAAGCTGGGGCTCGACAAAGAACGTATTGCGCTTGCTGGTCCCCCCGGAGAGCCCTTTTTGCGGAACAAAATACTGCGATCCGTTTGTGAAGCTGTCCTTCACTGCGGCGAAGAACAAGGCCCGGCCCGCGGGAGCTTTGGCGAGCCCCCGGTCCACCGTATGCGCCGCCCCGAGATCGGTTTCCCCGTCCATGAACTTCTTGTCCTGGGCCGTAACCCAGGCAAAAGTATGGGCACCGGCCCAGGTGATCTTGATGTCCAGTGGCCCGAACAGGTTGTCAATGTATTTCTCCGTATCCGGAACCTCCGGCGGGAAGGGCGAATTGGCGGAATCGAGCCGCAGGTTGTAGTGCAATTTGATCATCCAGGGGATATGCGCCTTGTTGCCGGCGCCGACGTCGTGGTTCGGAAATTTGAATCCGAGGATTTCGGTCGTTGGGTTTCCGGAAGTAAACAGGTCGTCACCCGCGACAAAACGACCGACGGCCGCTCCGTTCATCACTTTACCATGCTCGACATACAGGATAGGCTTGTTGTTGTAATCGAGGCGCAGGCGGACATGAAGTTCGTTTTCTGGATTGGCGTTCGCCGAGCCGGCATTCACATCGGTAATGATGGGCCATTCCGTGCTGTAATAAGGGCGGGCCACCAGTGAACCGGCAGAAGGGCCGACTTCCAGGGCATTGCCGGAACCATCGTCGTACTTGCCGTGGAGGTTAAGCGACTGGTCGTGCTCGTTCCGAATGTCCAGGTAAACCGTATTGCGGGTCTCAAACCTATCGAGGATATCGGCGTAGATGTCTCCTTTGGGCTTGGTACTCTTGTTCCCGGCGCCATCGTCGATGGTCAGGCGGGCATCGTCGTCTACATGCATGCCCAGGAAGGCCGCCATATCGATGAAGTGCAGGATTTCTTCCCGCTTGTGGAGAATATCGACGATCTCGGCTGGGGTGCCGGCGGGCATACCGCTGGTAGTGACAATGTGAGCCAATTGCTGGACGTAGGCCAGATCCAGCTCCAGGCTGCCCTCTTCCAATACGATGTCGATGCCAAACTTCGCCGCACCTCCATTGCTCCAGAAGGAACCGATGCGCTCCCCTGCCAGGGCCGCGGGATACTCGCGCTCGGCGTTGAGGGAAAAGAAGAAGGAATCCAGCTTGTCCGCCGGTGTTTGGGTAGCCGGTTCAAAACCGATCATCCTGCTTTCGAAGGGTACCGCACCGTTGGTTGCGGTATGGATGGGCCAAAGGCGCTGCAACCAGGGAGAAGCGGAGGCACTGGGAGCCACCTCGACTTCGTCGGCGGCGGAACTTCCTTTCAGAACTTCATCGAGCTTGATTCCGCGGTAGACCACGTATTTGATGGGGGTGAAGCCCAGCATGGGTTGCTCCATGGGCTTGAGGACCATGTTTACAACATCGTTGTTTCCGGGGATGCGCTGCACAAAAATCTTGCCTTTGACGATGGCATAGGCCGGTGGATGGGCCCCAGAATTTGCCGTGAAGATGCTGGTGACCCGGTAATTCTGGAAATCGATGATGCCGTACTTGTCCCCCGGAGCCTGCGGAGAAAGCAGATTTGCCTGGCTGAAGAAGTGAGAGCGCGGAGCCAGTTTGGCGGCGTCGGGCTGGTTGAAGCGCTGGGTGGAAAGGGCTGCCTCGGTGTAGACCGGAACTTTCTTTTCCTCTTCTGCGATCACCAGGGTATCGTCGACCGCGGAATAGATCTGCGGTATGATTTCGACGCGGGCGTGGTTGTTGTCAACATTAAAAGTACCGACGAAATAGATGCCCCACTGTTCGCCCGTAGCATTGGTGGCCGGACTGCCGATCTCACGTGGCGGAACCATGCCGGAGACCCAGGCGGGTGCGCCGCCGTCCCAACTCCAGGCCCCAGAGTCGTAGCGGTAGACCTTTTCCTCTTCGGTGGCGTCGTTCTTCTTGAGTTTGAAGACGAGCTTTACCCGTTCTGCGGTGTAAGTCCCAACATCCACGATGACATTCACGCGGAAATCCTTGTTCACCGTCCCCCCCAGGGCCGGTACCTCAAAGAAGGATTCGAGCGGGGTGAGTCCCACACCGTTGGCAAACTGGAAGCGGGCAAAGATCAGTTCGCGGTAGGAGAAATTGTTGTCGTGGTCTGGGGTGTCGCCCATCAGCTTGCCGTCGTGGGGCGTGACTTCCCCAAGCAGGAACATGCGCAAGGGACGCGCGGGTTGTACGACGCCGGGCCCATTGCGTGGCGGACGATTCGCCTCGGCCCAGTTGATGTTGTAGATGTTGTTCGCGCCGCTGCCCAGAGCACTGATTCCCCGGCCCGCTCCCGGGGCGGGAAGCAGAAAGGTTCCGGTCCGGTTGGTGCTCAGGTTGAAGGCGACCGGTGGATTGCTCTCGATGTAGTGGTCGATGCTGATGAATTTCTGGGCGTGCGGATAATATTGGACGATCCAGGTGTCGTTTTCGGAGTGGCCGGTAACTGCCGCAAAGGTGATCTCTACATCGTCGCTCAAGGCCTGGGCGGCGCCGGTAATGGCAATGGGAGGGCTAAAAGCGCCATCGCCCTTGTTCCAGATGAATTGATCGGCGGCACCGGTGGCGATGATCTTGATGCGGAAAAATTCGCGGTCGGCGCCGTTGTAGTCCTGGGTGACGGCCATGTCGTTGAGGCCCCAGCCGTGGAATTGTACCTTTTGGGCGGGCTGGCAACGGATGTGCCACAAGTCCTGGTTGGTGTGGCCTGTAATTGCGGCAAAGGCGACATTGACCCCGTCAGACAGCGCAATGTTGCCCCCCGCACCGGGAATGGGGGTAGCCGCACTGAAGATCGCGCCGTTTTTCGCCCATTGGTAGGAATCGGTGGCTCCCGTCGCCGAAATGCGCACGGTGAAGAAATCGGTAGCGCTTCCGGTGTACTCGGTGGTGACCGTGAGGTCGTTGAGGCCGGTACCGTGGAACACTGCGGGAGGGGTACCGTCGCTCAGGCAGAGCAACATTCGGTACTGGGCGACGTCCAGTGCACCTGCGAATGTCGAAGGCGCATAGCTGGGCTGGGTACCTCGGTTGCGCACCCTAAGGTGGAGGATCCGATTGGCGATGTCTTCCACCTGAATGTGCCACTTGTCGCCCAGGGTATGCCCATCTACTGCGCCGAAGGTCACCGTCAGGCCTTCGGCGATCGCGATCGCGCCGGCTACGATATCGGCGGCGGCGCTGGGAGCCCCGCCGTCCTTGTACCAGGCATACTTGTCCGGATTGCTGGCCGCATCGATGATCTCGATGGTGTACACGCCCGGGGCGGCTCCGGTATAGTCACCGCCCGCATTCAAGTCGTTGAGACCGGTTCCATCAAAAATGGGGGCACTCACGTCCAGGCGTGGATGCTCGTGGGGAGGCAGGTCATTGTAAGCAATGCCCGCAGTGGGGGCATCGTGTCGTACCCAAAGGTCCGGGCTGTGGACCGGTTCTTTGTGCAGGTTGGTGACGCCGTCGTCCTGGGTGGCATCGGCTTTGAGCCAGTTGCGGATGACCAGGTCGCGCAGGTTGTGGGTAAAGGCGATGGCGGCGTCGACGGCTGCCTTGGCGTCCAGCCGCCCAAAACCGAG
Organism: Bacteroidota bacterium; assembly: GCA_039024435.1. Lineage (GTDB taxonomy): Bacteria > Bacteroidota > Bacteroidia > J057 > JADKCL01 > JBCCQH01. The sequence continues at coordinate 58,136 of JBCCQH010000020.1, read as the reverse complement.
GGCGAAGTTATAATCGGCACGGCGGCCGCCTACCACATGGATGGGATGGTTGCCACCACCACCGGGGATGGGGGTGAGCGGATGGGCGTTGTCGAGAGGATCCACCCGGATGGTGTCGGCATTTACCAGGGCCCGGACCACCCGCATTTCGGTGTTTTGTTTGTAGACAATTTGGTTGATCGGGTGGGCGACGGCTAGCGGATTGTCCAGGGTGATGGTGGTCCCGGCGATGGTATCGATGGTCAGGGGGCCTTCGAGTTGAGTGGTGTGGATGCGGACTATGTCGTGCCGATTGCCAGCGACCCAAGGAATGACGTCGAGTTTGTCCACGGTGAACTGACCGCGATAATCGGTAGATCCACCTAAGTTGATCATCGCAATGGCACTGATATTGGCCAACTGCCCACCGATATCGATGTTGTCACCAACCGCGAATCCATCTGGATTCTGGACCACGATCACCTTTCCGACCAGCGGGCCCCCAGCGGCAAATCCCCGTGTGAGGATCGTTTCTGACCGTTTTCCGATGAAAATGGTATCACCTTCTGCGAATTCCGTTTCTCGCGCCACCACGATGTCACTCGTTGGGAGTACCACGGCGGCATTGAGGCGGGTCTCTGCCCCGATGAGCACGGATTGCCGCAAAGCAAAGCCACCGTTGGCGCCGACGTTGATGTCGGTCTGGCCTTTTGCGAGGGCGTCTCCGGTGGTGAGTGCCGGTGCGGCATGGACGAAGATGCCATTGGCGTCGATCAGGTCCTGGCCGGTGGGTGTCCCATCAAACTGCACCCAGCGCTTGTTGCGGCCCTGGCCCAGATAGTGGAGGGCAATGGGCATGGCGGTGCTCCGCATGATGTCACGGGCTTCGATCCAGGTGAGCGCGGGGTTGGCGGAGAGGACGAGGGCGGCGACCCCGGATGCTAGGGGAGCAGCACCAGAAGTTCCGGCAAAGCCTCGGTTGTAGTCGATGGCACCGGTAAAAATCTGAGCCGCAGCATATCCAAACTGTAGGCCGTGATCCAAGGTGATGGTATTGGGGGGAGCCGCAGCGATTGCGGCGACGGTCCGAATCTCTGTGTGTTCCAGGTTGGCGGGATCGCGGACAATAATCGGAGTGGTAACAGGGAAATTGGGAAAGTCAGCCGCCAGCAGGGTAAGATTTGTAGCACCGGCAGCCAGGACGTTTTGGACGGTAGCTCCTGTGCTGACAATGGAATTTCCCAAGCCAAAATTGAACCCGACACCAGCATCGACCGTGATGGTGTTTGCGACGGCATTGACCGCCGTTATCGTTCGCGAAACTACATTGGTGGTCGAACTGGTGTCCTGAATGACAACCACCTTACCGACCGGGAAGTTGGGGAAATCGACGCCTAAAAGATTGAGCACGGTATCGGCCGGTCCCAAGGCGTTCTGGATCGCAGCCGTAGTGCTATTCGTACCTGGGGTATTGGCCATCCCCACCCGGTCAATGGTTACCTGCCCCCAAAGTTGAGGAGGTTGGTGGAAAATCTGTAAGCCACCGAGCGGGACGAACTCAATGTTGGAACCCGACGGTGTACAAAAGTCGATCAGGGGGTCCACTGCCGTAGAAAAGTCGGTGTATGGTGCAGGCATCTCTCGGCTGCGGTGGTCCAATGAAGAGGCAGCAATCTTTAAAATATTGGTTTCATTGCCCCACTGATTAGAGGTTCTGGTATTTCGGTCGCCATTTCCAGCCGAGGTCAGCATGATCGACCCGCGTCGATTGCGGGCAAACATCGTCACCGCCAGCCAGGAATTGTTGAGGGCTCCGGGCAACAATGCCGCACCATAACCCGAATGGCTCATGTTGATAACACCTGCGCCCGGAACCGGATTCGCAGAGGTACCGAATGAATGGGGAAAAACCTGCGTAGCGTGATAGTCGGTACCGTCATTGGACCACCCTGCCCACAAGCCCGCCATGTAGCGGTAATTACGGCTTTTGATCAGGGCATCAGCGCCCGTTACCAGCCGAATGTAGGAAGCCAGTCGGACATTTGGGGCGACACCGGTTACGCCCATGTCATTGTCAGATCCTGCACCGAGCAGACCAGTAACGTTGATTCCGTGGACTTGAGCGGGAGCACGATTATCATTGTTGGCCACCATTAGGTTACCCAGCGTAGCCGGGTCGTGCGAGTGGTCAAATTGGTACTGGAAAGCAATTTTATTCGTGTTGCCAGCCAGGGTGGAAATGTTGCCACCATTGATGTTGACCAGAAGATCGGGGTGCTGTACTACGCCACCGACGGTTTCAATCCCACGATCCAGAATTGCGATTACCATGTCCGGATCACCATAGACCAGAGAAGAACGATGGTTCTGCAGCGATTCCCAGGCGTCGGGCACGTTGAGCAGATTGAGGTGCCATTGTGCGGGGCGGAGAATGTCCCGAGCCAGTACTGCCAATTCATCTTCATCCTGAAAATGCACTGCGGGGATAGCTTCGACCACATATTCCAATGCGGCCAATGATGCGATGAACTGCATCAGTTGAGCAACATCGTCATTTCCGTATGTGATGGCGATGAACTGAGGGGCCACGTATTCCTGGTAGATTCCTGTGATGGGCTGGCCCTTCAGATAGGTTTTCAACTGGGCAAAGTCAGATGGTTTCCGAAGGGTAATGAAGATCCGGCCGGTTGGCCAGTAATAGAGGTCAGGTCCAGTTTGAATGGCGCCGCGCATGACCCGGACATTTTCATCTTTGAGTTGCTCGGCCAAATCCGCACCTAAGGCAGCCGCTTCTATTCCATCTCTTGCATCGATATCGATCCTTTGGCTGCGCAGGGCCGGCGGTTGATCCGCCATTCTGAGGGCTGCCCTTTTGTCACCCGAAATCCGTTTCTCAATGCGTTCAGCCTTTTCCTGAGACTCATCCGGCCCCATAAATACCGCAATCTTTTCTGGCCGGACCACCAGGGGAATCCGCAGGTTTCCCCGCCTCACCGAAGCCTGATCCGCAGAGGCCAGTACCACCTCCAGCGACAAGCCCCACGGCTGGAGCACGATCTCACAGTCCTCCCGCAGTTTGCCCGCCTCAATGCGGAGGATACCCTGAGCGGGCAGTTTGAAATCGGGAAATAACATATAGCGCCCCTCCGCAAACGGCTCAGAACGCAGCGCTTGGAACGCATCGCTTTTGTCCGATCTCCAAGAAAAAACGGCGGGTGACGGCACAGAGGTATTGAACCCCATGACGTGAACATGGAATACAGGATTTGGCTGCATGGAAAATCTTCTTTGGTGGTTATTCCGGCGACCAGATGATCGGGTCGGCCCAGAGCACTGTTTTGTTTTTATTCAAGGTTGTCAGAATTGCGGAAATCGCTTCAAGATCCCGCACGTCAGCGTTTAACCTCACCTCCGAGGAGGCACTGCGGTCAAACTCGTGGTAGTTGTATTCGGTATATGGTAAGTCGGAGAGTGCGTTTTCAATGTCTTCCTCCTGTACCGGGCCATTCCAGTGGACCATGACCGAAGGAAGGAGAGAGGAAGGGGGACCAGTCGCTGTCCGATGGTAGAAGGCGGGACCGGCAAAGTCGATCCAGGGCTGGTTCAATGGTTCGTGGGCAGGTATGCCCGCCTGCCACGCAATAAGAAAGTAGCGTGGAGGGCCACCGGCATGCTCGAAGCTCACCGGACGTGGGTAAGCAAGTTCCACCGAGAAGCCAGCTTCCTGGCCCAAGGCCACCAGTTGGGCGTGCCGGTCTATGGATTCCAACCGTTCACCGGTCGCTTGGTCCTGGGTCGCAATCGAGACGATCCACCGGCCCGGCAATTCTTGGATGGCATACTTGACACGGCCCGGCAAATATTGTTCATCCGCACGCCGCAAAAAATACTCGGGGGCAATCCCTCCCCGCAAGGGAAATGTTTCCGGAAGATAGCCTTCGGCGGAGATGCTGAGGTGTCCTTCTAAAGATCTCGCCTGCGCGCGTTCAAGGGTGACGGCGCCATCCTGCACCTCCACCGGTTCACCATTGATGTCCACTTGGACGTTGGTTATCGGCTCCAAGCTTCGATTGTAAACGAAAAATGTGGTCGTGTTTTGCGAAAAGGCCATAACCGGGAGCTGTAGGCTCGTTGCTACAATGATAATGATTCGCCAGTGTTGTATTTGATCCATTGCTTGAGCGATGTCAGGTTTTCATGGAAAACAATGTTGAACACTATCATATAAAATAACAATAATCAGAGCATGTAAACTAGGATACGAAGGAAAAATAAGAATATTATTTTCCCCGTCTACTGTGCAATTGCCCTCCCCGTTTGGCAACCAATACCATCTCAGCCCGGCCGGAAAGTATTGCGTTGTCGGCGTGCCGGGCAATGACTTGCACCTATCTCTATCTTCCCCTTGATTTTGGGCCGGAAGTCGGTTTGCGAGCAATAGCCAACCAAAGAAATTTGCCGGAGCATGCATTCCAATGGGCTTCGGAATGAAAAGGGAAACCTAGCCTACGCGTCCTCGAGCGAGGGCGCAAGGTTGTCCGCAGGCCAAATCGAGATTCCCTCATCCAATCCACCGGGAAAATCGCGCACGGGAGACCACAAAATCAAACGCCCTCGACCACCGAGCGGCAATGCACCGCGGTTGCCCAGGACGTTGAAAGTGAACACACTGGTTGGGGGGGAGCCCCCACTTACTCGAAGCGGAGATAGTCGATGTCGAGGACAAACGGCCCTTCTTTTTTGTCACTCAAAATCAGGCCCACTCGCTTGATCGCCTTGAGTTTCTCCGCGGTTGCGGTTTCTCCCGTCATCTCACCCATGGAACAGGCGGGCATGCCTTGGAGGGGAATGCGGACTTCCATCCATTCTCCCTTCTTAGTGCTGAATTCGGTTTTGAAGTACGGGAGGAAAAACGCCTGGGCAGTCTCCAGCATCAACCCGTAGGTGCGGCCATCGCCTTTGAGGCGGATGACGGCTTCCTTAGCTTGCGACAGGTCCATTTCCGTCCAGGGGCTGCGGATCGATGAAAATCCCCCGTAGTTGGCAAGGGAAATGTCTCCGCTGAATTGCAAAGCATTTGCTTGATAGGCGATTTCGGCGGTGGATTGGCCGCCCATTACGCCGTCAACGACGGTGTTCCAGTCATTGGATTTTTCTTTTCCGAAGTCAAATTGAGCATTTTTGGGAGCAAACAGTCCCAGAGCAAGGACTACGACAATGGTTGAAATTTTCATGTGCTTGGTGTTTGGATTCAAAGGGCTAACTCAATGAAATCCAGCCTGGTTCAAATCTTAACATCAATTAACGTATACCGTCGGATGGTTAAGTCTGGTTGCGCAAATCAATGCGGAGGCCCCGCCACCCGATGCGCTGCTCCGCCGAAACGGCTCTGAGGCCTATTTTGGGGAATAATCGCGATGAAATGGCGGGGCTGAGGTGCATCGTTCGGCTTTTCGGGCGGGGAATGCCAAACCGAAGCCTAATTTTTGACTAAATGTTGGATTTCCTTGCGAAAAAGGGTTCCCGTACTAGGTGATTCATCAATTATTGAATAATATTGCCGACATACAAAATGCGAACCTCCCAGACCTCCTAGCGGGTCTGGTTTATAAAGAATATTTGTATCGCGATGGGAACACCTAAGAAAAGGACACGTCGGATTCGGGTCAATGGGCAGGAATACAGATGGTTAGCCACATGGTCTTCCGCCGCACGTGCCACTCAGTTGATTGTTTATGCCGTGCTGGGCGAAGAGAAAGGTCAAACGCTCAAACTCCTTGACGATCCGCAGTACTCACCCGAAGGTCCCAAAGGGGTTACGCCGGGCTACGTCCGCCACGAGATTTTGGCCGCGATTGCCGCCGGTTGGGATCATCAGACCGTGGGGGGAGAATTTAACCGCGACATGCGACGGCGGGCCCATATGGGCGACATCGGGCGACCTCTGAAATACGGCATGGTCAATCTTGACCGCTTGCGTTTGCGCGTTCACGCCGAGCCGGGCTTGCTGGATTACGAGTACCCCTGGGAACATTTGCACCGCCGGTGGCACTATTTTCGTTTCTTCTATGCGATGAAGCCGATTCAAGCGGGTACTATCCTCGCAAAAATTGCCGATTACAATGGCATTTCTCCTTTGGAGGAAAAAGAAGCCATCTTCCGCAAACTCGCCGGTCAATTGCCCCTCGATACCGATCCGGGAATTGCGGCCAAGATGCGCCCGAACTACGAGATCGCCGGCGGAATTGCCATCATCCAAGGAACACGCCGCCTGCTCAATTATGGCCGGGGCGTCGATTCCAGCCAATGGATGACCTGGTGGCAGCTTGCCAACGATGAGGTGCTGAGTACCTGGAATGGCCACGATCCCAGCTCCGGCGCTTTCCGTGAAGGGGATACCATCGTCCTGAAAAATGTCTACATCATGCGGGAGCGCGAGTATCCGCTGCCCATGGACCGCTACGCGACCTTGGTGGATCAATTAGAGGAAGACATCGAAGGGGGACTGGACGTGTTGCAAGAATGGTTGGAGCAAGAGGCTCCGGAAGACACGCAGGAAATCATCATGGAAGGCATTCGCGAGGCGATTTACGCCCCGCTCCGTGAGGATGAAGCAGAAGATACCGAAGCGACGGAAACTGAAACCGATTCAGAAGACGCAGTTGCGGCAACCGCGGAAGCCGCCACCGAGGCGGCCGAAGAGCAAGAATAACCCCTTTTCTCAAAACAATCGTACGCGCAGGGTCGGGAATTCCCAGTCCTGCGCGTAGTATTTTTGGCGCGATGCAGCATTTGGATTAATCTACGAAAATACCTATATCGAGTTGTGATCGAGATCAAACAAAGCGAACGAAATACGCCCCGCGTCCTCACCTTGAACGGTAAACTGACGCTCATGACCCAGGACAAGTTGTGGCGGGCCGTCCAGCACATCATCGTGGAGAAAGGCGACCGGCAGTTGGTTCTGGAATTTTCCGAAGTGGCCGAGTGCGACTCCTACGGCATCAGCGAACTGTTGCGCCTGCACCGCTCCATCCACAACATCGGCGGGCGCATGGTGATCACCGGTTTGAATGCTCTCCTCCGCCGGGTATTCAGCATCACCAAAGTCGATACCATTTTTGAAATTGCGCCTTCGTTGCCGGAAGCGATTGCTTCCTTTCCGGGTTCGGATCTGAAGCCCGCGACGACCTGAAATGAACATCGGGCACCCTTTTTTCAATAGTTCATAAACAAGTCGAATCGCCGCATAAAATCCTGAAGATCGGGGTTTTTGTCGATCATGATTTCGAGCTTTTGCTGGTTGGTGAGCGGCACGTGTACGTCCTCGCTGGTGTACTGCTCGTCCACCTGCACCTCCAATATCAAGTTGGGAACCCCGACCTGCTCGCGCATGAAGAGGATCAGATCGCGCTCCTCCCTCAGTTGCCGCCGCACGATTTCGCTGGTGACCGTCTGCACCCATCGGTTGTGGTCGAGCGACCAGGCATCCCGCCGCAGAATCGAAGCAATCCGCAAGTTGTTGTTTTGGCTCAGGTGATCGAGTAACTTTTCCAGGGCAGTCTTGAATTCATCGGGATCAATGTGGACACTGGGATCATAATCGATGAATTCTTGCTCCTCATCGGCTTGCTCAGCCTGCTTTCTGCGGACGGCCGTGTCCAGGTCATCCAGATTTTTGGGCATTTTGAAGGCACCCTTGATCACCGTCCGTTCTTTTTTATTGAAGGTAAACTCGATTTGGCCCTCATCTTTCGGCTCGGGAACCGCCGCCGAAACGCTGGGCGAGGTGGCAATTTTTTCGTTTTTAGCCTGCGCTAACTTTTTTTTTTCTCCTTCTACCGCAAGCTCGATGGCGTTTTGCAGGAAAGCGAGTTTGAGCAGGGCCAGTTCGACCACGAGGCGGGGATTGGAAGCTCCCCGAATCCGCACTTCCGATTCGGAGGCGAGGTTAAAGGCATTGAGGAGTAAATTGGGGGAAATGGCGGCGACTTGCTCCTGGTACTGCTTTTTGACTTTGCTGCTGGTTTCCAGCAGGTTCAGTGTCTTGGGCGTGCGGGCGACAAGCAAGTTGCGGAAGTGCTCCACTAAGCCGGTGAGGAAATCCTTGGCTTCGAAACCCAGGTCGATGATCTCGTTCAGCATGAGCAACAAACCCTCGTGGTCCTTCTCCAAGATTTTATCTACCGCCCGGAAGAAGTAGTCGTAGTCGAGGACGTTCAGGTTTTCGACGACAATGGGGTAGGTGACATTGCGGTTGCTGAAGCTGACAATTTGGTCAAATATGCTCAGGGCATCGCGCAAGGCACCATCGGCTTTGAGGCCAATGAGCTGAAGGGCATCGATCTCGTACTGGATCGCCTCCTGCTCACAGATTGCGGTGAGGTGTTCGGCCACCTTGTCCACTTTGATCCGGCGAAAATCAAACTTCTGCACCCGACTTAGGATCGTCGGCAATAATTTGTGCTTTTCCGTGGTGGCCAGGATAAAAATGGCGTGGGGGGGAGGTTCTTCCAGCGTTTTCAGGAAGGCATTGAAAGCCGCTTGGGAGAGCATGTGGACCTCATCGATGATGAAGACGCTCTTCTTGCCGGTGGTAGGGACATAGCGGACCTGGTCGATGATATTGCGGATGTCTTCTACGCTGTTATTAGAAGCGGCGTCAAGTTCGTGGATATTGAGGCTGCGTCCGTCGTTGAAGGATTTGCAGGAATCGCAATCGTTACAAGGTTCACCCGCTTCCGAAAGGTCGTTGCAGTTGATGGCCTTGGCGAGAATGCGCGCACAGGTGGTTTTTCCGACCCCCCGGGGGCCAGAAAACAAAAAGGCATGCGCCAATTGGTTCATCCTGATCGCATTTTTCAGGGTGTTGGTAACATGCTGCTGCCCCACAACCTCACTGAATATGCGGGGGCGGTATTTTCGTGCTGATACTACAAATTCTGCCACAGAACAAAACTAGGAAAATTCCCGGGGATTCAATGCGGATAAAATCGGGAGGGCAGAGGATCTGGATGGCCCCCACGCCGATCCTCCTTTGCTGCGCCCTGGGGGGCATGGTCCCCGAGAAAATCGGGGAAGCTTGCGCGCTCTGATTGCTATTCTGAATAAATTGCCTACTTTTGTAATCCGTTTCGAAAAAGGGGGGCATGTCGCTCCACCTGAAGAACTAAAATCTCACTGTCAATGGCACTCGAAATCTCAACTGATTTCAGCAACCTCCAGTACATGTACGAGACCACCTTTTTGGTAACTCAAGCTGCCGAGGAAGCTGCATATCAGCAAGTCGCAAAAAAGTTTGAAAAGATGATCCTCGAAAGAGGTGGCGAAATCATCAATCTTGAACATTGGGGTAAGCGCCCGCTCGCTTACGAAATTGAGCGCAATACCCACGCTTTCTATTGCTACATCGAATTCAATGCACCCGCTCCACTGATTGAAGCAATGGAACAGGAATACCGATACGACGAGTCGGTGATTCGTTACCTGACCGTAAAGGTTGAAAAGCACCACGCCGCCTTCAACAAGAAGCGCCGTGAGCAAGGATTTGGTAAGAAGAAAGAAGAAGCAAAAAAAGCGTAAGGAGGAAAAACAATGGCTTATAATAGAAATGACAAAGGCATCGGGCCAACCGCGCAAAACAAGATTCGCTCCAACCGCAATGCCAAGAAGTACTGCCGTTTCAAGCGCAATGGCATCAAGTACATCGACTACAAAGACCCGGATTTCCTGGGTAAATTTCTGAATGACCAAGGCAAGATTCTGCCTCGCCGCATCACCGGCACGAGCCTGAAGTACCAGCGCCGCCTCGCGGTTGCGGTCAAGCGCGCCCGGCACCTTGCCCTCCTCCCGTTTGTCACCGATAATGTGAAGTAAGTCATGGAAGTGATCCTGAAAAAATACCAGAAAGGCCTGGGCGAAAAGAACGATATCGTCAAGGTAAAGCCGGGTTACGCCCGCAACTATCTGATTCCCCAAGGCATCGCGATCCTGGCCACCGAAATCGCCCGCAAGCGCCTCGCCGAAGACATTCGCCAAGCCGAGCACCGCATTGAGCACATCCGCAGTGAAGCCCAGGCCGAAGCCGACAAGCTCAATGAGCTGACTTTGACCATCGAAACGCTGGCCGGTCCGGACGGCAAATTGTTTGGGGCAGTCACTCCTCTGATGGTGGCCAACCGCCTAGAGGAGCAAGGCTACACCGTAGAGCGCCAGCGCATCTCTTTCGAGGAAAACATCAAAATGCTGGGTTCGTACACCGCAAAAGTCGACGTCCACAAGGACGTGAAAGCAACGGTAAACATCGAAGTAGTCGCTGTGAGCAGCGAGTGATCGACATCGCTCGTTTATAGAATTAGAAGCTGCCCTCCGGGGCGGCTTTTTTTATGCCAAGGGGAGGAGGGACCCGCTCACCGGAAATGTCGACCAATAAGGGAACCAAGTCATCGTAGAAATCGGGGCATTCATCGAATAAATCATTTCGATCCTACCCAAACCCATTGATATTCAAGTCGCAAATTGTATTTTGTGTTGCTAAATATTTCGGTGCTTAGAGGCTATTTAAGATTGGTTTGTGAAATTTGCTTGCGCAGATTTTTTTGTTCATCGAAGCTCATTTTGGAGTCCGTAGCCCGAGCTAGGGGTGAGAAAATAGCGGAAGAGGGGCAGAAAAAGATGCCCTAGCAAGATCGCAGCATTAAACTTAAACAGCCTCTTTGGTTTGTTGCAAAATTAAACTTGTTGGCGGTATGCGGTTAAAAGTATGGTTGGTGCTATTGATGGGTTCATTTTGGGCCTTTTCCCTTCATTCTCAGGTCAATCAGCCTGATCAGCGGCTCCCGGAAACTCCGGTGCGCTGCTACACCACTGAGATGGAGCAGTTGTTGCACCAGCAACATCCTAAACTAGGAACCGACGCCCAGTTTGAACGATGGATGGCGGAAGAACTCAAGAAACTTCCCCCCAGCAACCAGCGGGTCAATGCCACCCGTATCATCCCGACGGTCGTGCACGTCATTTACTCCAACGCCACCGAAAACATCTCGGCGGCCCAGGTCCAATCCCAAATTGACATCCTCAACGAAGATTTTGGCCGGCTCAATGCCGACACCGTTAACACTCCGGCTGGATTTGTTCCGGTGGCGGCCAACAGCGATCTGGAATTTTGCCTGGCGCAAATCGATCCGAACGGGGACCCGACCGATGGGATCAACCGGGTCAGCCTCAACGGATCTCCCTTCACCACCACCGATTTCCAAAACAACATCAAGCCCACTACGATCTGGGATCCCGACCGCTACTTCAATATCTGGGTGGCCAACCTCCAAGGAGGACTGCTCGGTTACGCCCAGTTTCCCGAGGCGGCTACGCTTCCCGGCATTGGAACGGGAAATGGGGTCGCGAATACCGACGGGGTCGTCTGCCTGTATACCAGTTTCGGCCGCCCGCCGGCCAATCCATTTCCCGGCCCTTACAATCAGGGACGTACCGCTACCCACGAGGTCGGCCACTGGCTGGGACTGCGCCATATCTGGGGCGATGGCAACTGTGCGGCGGATGACTTTTGTGCCGACACTCCCAATTCGGATGGGCCGAATTACGGGTGCGCCACCGGTTCGGTTTCCTGCGGTTCCACCGACATGGTCGAGAATTACATGGACTATTCCGACGATGCTTGCATGAACATTTTTACCCAGTGCCAAAAGGCACGGATGGATGTGGTCATGGCGGGTTCGCCCCGCCGGGCGAGTTTGCTGACCTCGACCGTGTGTGACCTTTCTCCCGAAATCAATTTCCTCACTGCCTCGACGACCCTGACCGAGGCGACGGTGTCCGGTTCAGGACCGTGCCGGGGGTTCCAGGACCTTGATATTGCCCTGCGGATCGGGGGACCGCCGGTGGGCAACGCGACGGTAACCATGACCGTCGTCGGGGGCAATCTCCAGGCAGGAGCGGACTACGACGTGATCGTGGGGGTAGTGGTGTTCCCCGATGGCCTTACCGGACCGCAAAACTTTCGGTTGCGGATTTACGACGATGGAGCGTTGGAAGGTGTCGAGACCTTGACCTTGGGCTTCACCATCTCCGGCACGACCGATGCATTTGCCGGAGCGCAAAACCAGCATACGATTACCCTCAACGACAACAATGTACCGCCGAGCCAGGCCGGTACTGCGGTCATCTATACGGAGGATTTTGAAGGAGCCGCCGCCGGCTGGACGGTGCAAAACTTTGGGGGACAGAACCAGTGGGTGATCGCCGGGACGGGCGGTGGCCTGGGGGGAGCGCGCAGTTCCTACGTATCCCGCAACGGGACCGCCCTCAACTACAACCGCAACGATGCCTCCGCCTCGCGCCTGGTTACCCCGGCGATCAACGCCACCGGCCAGACGGGGATGACCCTGAGCTTTGATTTTGTGTGCAATGGTGAGCAATTCAACGGGGTCAACTACGATTTTGGGAGCCTGGCTTATTCGCTGGACGGGACGAACTTCACCACCTTTGTGGGCAATGCTACCGCGACGCCTTTTGTGCTGGTTACCAATGCAGTGACGTATACGGTGACGTTGCCGGCGGTATTGGACAATACTACTTTTTTCCTCGGCTTTCAATGGCAGAACGACAACAATACAGGGACGAATCCACCCTTTGCGATTGACGATATCAATATTACCGGGCAGGCACCAGTGCCGGTTGAGACCACCCTCAACGCAATCAACAGCGAGTATTTGGGACCGCAGAGTACCGTGTATTGGTACGACCAAACTACGGGAGACGTGATGTTGCGAATAGACAATGCGACCAACCACGACTACGGCTGCACTACGGTGGACATTGACCGGGCGGGGACCGGAGCCACCTTGTACATGGACGGTTCCATCGCCTACGCTTTGGCCAACAAGACCTTTATGGTGACGCCCACCACGAACAACCCGGTGGGGCAGTATTTCATTCGCCTGTATTACACTGATGCAGAGATATCCGGCTGGGAAACGGCAACGGGACAAAGCCGCAACAACATCACCATCGCCAAAACCGGTGGGCCGATCAGCAATATTACGCCTGCGACCCCCCTCGCAAACGGTCCTACCAATTACTACAGCGTCAACAATCTGCGCAACGCCTACGCCACCAATGATTTCTACGTCGAAGGGGAGTTCACGACGGGATTCTCCGGATTTGGGGTCGGTATCGAAAACAACAACCCGGTTCCCGTGGAGTTTGTCGACATCATCGCGGCTTGGGTAGGTCAAGAGGCGCAGGTGTTGTGGGAAACGGGCGAATTCCGGAACCTGCAACAATTCGAGGTAGAGCGGCAACTGGACAATCGGGGTTTCGAGAAGATCGGCGAGGCAGTACCCACCGCCTCGCAAATGCTTGGGGGGAAATTTTCCTTCCTGGACACCGAGCTGAGTCGCGTGGCCTTCGAGAACGTCTACTACCGCATTCGGGCGCGCGACTTGGATGGGAGTTTCCAATTCTCGGAAGTGCGGCGTTTGGTGCCTCAAGGGGAGCTTTCGGTAACCCTCGCACCCAATCCCTTCACGGAACGGCTGGAATTGCGGGTCCAATTGACGGAGCCGGGTCCCGTAGAAATCGAAGCCTACAATCCGCTCGGGCAGCGCGTTTTTGCCCGCAGCTTGACTGGTGGTATCGGCACCAACAAAGTGAGCCTCACCGGTGCAGATCTGCCCGCCCGTGGCCTCTGGTATCTCAAAGTTCGCGTGGCCAACGAAACGAAAGTCCTCCGCGCAATCCGAAATTGATGTCTGATGGGAAGATGTCTGATTTCCGATGGGCGGGGAAACCGTCAATCAGGAATCGAGAATTGGAAATTTTCTCATCGGAAATTGCCTATTCGTAGCGCAGGGATTCGATAGGGTCGAGGCGGGCCGCTTTCCGAGCCGGATAGATACCGGCCAGCACCCCAACAATGAGGCAGAGCAAAAAGCCCCCGAATACCCAATCCCAAGGCACCGCAAAGCTACCACCCAAGAGGAGTCCGACCAGATTCCCGGCCAGTACTCCGAGTAAGATGCCGAGCACACCGCCCAATTGCGTGATGATGATCGCTTCGGTGAGGAATTGCGAAAGGATGTGGTTGCGTGTCGCCCCGGTTGCTTTCCGAACCCCAATCTCCCGGGTGCGTTCCGTCACCGATACCAGCATGATGTTCATCAGACCGATGGCCGCGCTGAACAGCGTAATGATGGAAATCACCGTCGCCGACCAGGTCAGGTAACGCAGGTTTTCCATGAAATTGTTGATGATTTGTTCCGAGCGGACGATGCCGAAATCGTTTTCTTCTTTGGGCTTGAGTCCCCGCACTTGCCGCAGCATACCCACTGCTTCGAAGACGTAGTTGTCCATTTCTTCCGGTGTCGGGGCGAGCACGTGCAGCGAAAAGGAGCGGAAATTGTCCGGAAGATCCTTGATGAGGGTGGTCGCGGGGATAATGCACATCTTGTCTCCTCCCACGAGTCCGGAATTTCCGATTTCGGCAAAGGTTCCGATCACCCGGTACGCCTTGCCGTCCAGGTAGACCATCTTTTCGACGGGGTTGCGGTCGGGAAATAGCAGGGTCACCGCCTCGTGGCCCAGTACGATGACATTGCGGGCATTTTTCAAGTCAAATGCATTGAGGTTGCGGCCCTTGTCGATGCGGTAATTGTCGGTCAGGACAAAACTCTCGTCGGAACCCATCAGTTGCAGATTGGCTTGGGTGCTGCGGTTTTTGAATTTGCCCGTGGCGCTCAAATTGCCCAGTCCCACGGCGGAAACCGGCGAATAGCCGGAAAATGCCTCCTTGAACGCTTTGGCCTGGGCATAGCTGATCGGCGAATGCACCTTGCCCCGGGAAATGGGGCCGCCCCCGCTGCGGAGTTGCGTGGTGTAGTTTTCGATGCGGAACGTATTGGCGCCCAGGCGCACAAAGCTGTTGGAAAACCAGTATTTGATGCCGTCAATTGAGGTCAAAACGCCCACCAGTGCCGTCAATCCAAAAGCAATAATAAGCATTGTCAGCAGGGTGCGTTGCAGATTGGCCCGGATCGCCCGGAGGGCTTCAATGATGTTTGAAAGCAGGATCATGGAACTCCCCAAAGATATGATGTTTTCGCCGATGTGGAAAAGCCAGATTTTCGCGCGGGAAATCGGCCTCAGTGCGGGTTTTTTCCACAAAAATATGTTGATACGCCTCTTTCACCGGCGGTTATGAATGGGTAAATTGCCGTGTTTACGCAACGAATCTACACTATTTGAACCTGAATTATGGCTGGAAGAATTATTGGCCGAATCATCGAAGAGGAAATGAAATCCGCTTACATCGACTACTCGATGTCGGTGATTGTTTCCCGCGCACTGCCAGACGTGCGCGACGGGCTCAAGCCGGTTCACCGCCGCGTTTTGTACGGCATGACGGAACTCGGATTGGGTTACAGTCGGCCCTACAAGAAGTCGGCGAGGATCGTGGGGGAAGTTCTGGGTAAATACCATCCACACGGCGACTCAGCGGTTTACGATACCATGGTGCGCATGGCCCAGAACTGGAGTCTGCGCTATCCGCTCGTGGACGGGCAGGGCAACTTTGGGTCCATCGATGGCGATCCCCCGGCGGCGATGCGCTACACCGAGGCCCGCTTGCAGCGCATTGCGGAAGAAATGCTGGCCGACATCGACAAGGAAACCGTGGATTTCCGGCCCAATTTCGACGACTCGTTGAAAGAGCCGGAGGTATTGCCGGCGAAAATTCCCAACCTGTTGCTCAACGGGGCCAGCGGGATCGCGGTCGGGATGGCCACCAATATGGCGCCCCACAACCTCAATGAGGTGGTCAACGCTACGGTCGCCTACATCGAGAATCCGGAGATCACCCTCAAGGAAATCATGCAATATATCATTGCGCCGGACTTTCCGACCGGAGGCCAGATCTACGGCTTTGAAGGGGTAATGCGGGCCTTTGAAACCGGTCGGGGCCGGGTAGTTCTGCGCGCCAAAGCCACCATCGAAGAACTGAAAAATGGCCGGGAGCGGATCATTATTTCTGAGATTCCCTATCAAGTCAACAAGGGCACCCTGCTGGAAAAGATCGGGGGACTGATCAACGAGAAAAAGCTGGACGGCATCTCCGATCTGCGGGATGAATCCGACCGGGACGGCATGCGGATCGTGTTTGAAATCAAGCGCGATGCCATGGCCAAAGTGGTGCTGAACAAGCTCTACAAATACACGATGCTGCAGAACACCTTCGGCATCAACAACGTGGCGCTGGTAAATGGCCGCCCGATGACCTTGAACCTCAAGGACCAAATCCGCCATTACGTCGATCACCGCCACGAAGTCGTGACCCGGCGCACTCAGTACTTGCTGCGGGAAGCGGAAAAGCGGGCCCACATCCTGGAAGGCTTGCTCATCGCGCTGGACAACCTGGACGAAGTCATCGCACTCATTCGCCAAAGCCCCAATCCGGAAGAGGCCCGCAACGGCTTGATCGAACGGTTTGGGCTCAGTGAGATCCAGGCCCGGGCGATCCTGGACATGCGCCTCCAGCGCTTGACCGGCCTGGAACGCGACAAAATCAAGACCGAGTACGATGAGTTGATGAAGACCATCGATCACTACAAGGCTATTCTCGCCAACCTGGACATGCGCATGGACATCATCAAAGAAGAGCTGCGCGAGGTGCAGGGCCGCTACGGAGACGAGCGCCGCACCACCATTGAATACACCGCGGATGACCTCAGCATGGAGGACATCATCCCCAACCAGGAGGTGATCGTGACCATCTCGCACGACGGCTACATCAAGCGGACCCTGACCTCGGAAATCCGGCGCCAGAACCGGGGCGGACGCGGGGCCAAAGCGGCCGGAACCAAAGACTCCGATTTTATCGAACACCTGTTTACTGGATGGACCCACAACTACTTGCTTTTCTTTACCGAGAAAGGCCGGTGCTACTGGCTCCGCGTGTGGGAAGTTCCGGAAGGCAGCCGCAACTCAAAGGGCCGCGCTATCCAAAACCTGATTCAGATCGACAAGGACGACAGCGTCAAAGCCTTCATCAATGTTGCCAATCTGAAGGACGAAGATGTTTTGAACAATACTTCGATCATCATGGCCACGAAGAAGGGGGTCGTCAAAAAGACCTTGCTCGAAGCCTACAGCCGTCCCCGCGTAAACGGCATCAACGCCATCAACATCAATGAAGGGGACGAACTGCTGGAAGCGAAGCTGGTGCGGCCGGGCGACCACGTGGTCATGGGCGTGCGCTCGGGCTACGCGATTCGCTTTGAGGAGGACCAAGTCCGCAACATGGGGCGGACTTCCACCGGGGTGCGGGGCATTCGCCTGGCCAGCGAGGCCGACGAAGTGGTTGGCATGGTTATTGTTTCCAATGGAGAGGCGCAGTTGCTGGTCGTATCCGAAAAAGGATACGGCAAGCGGAGCAGCATTGAAGACTACCGGATCACCAATCGCGGTGGGAAAGGGGTCAAGACAATCAGCGTCACGAGCCGGACCGGAGCGTTGATTGCCATTAAAGTCGTCGAGGACGACGCGAATGACCTCATGATCATCACCAAGAACGGGATTACGATCCGGATGGCGATTGCTGACATCCGCGAAGCGGGCCGCGCTACCCAAGGCGTTCGCCTGATCCGCATCCAAGAAGGCGATGAAATCGCCGCGGTCACCAAGGTTGCCGAAGCCGAAGAAGAGGTTGATGAGTTGATCGAGGCCGAAGGTGAGGCCGCAGGTGAAAGCGGTGAAGCTGAAAATGCGGCGGAAGGTGGCGCTGAAGAATAAAAAAAGCGTAAATTCGAAGCCGATTCAGGATCGAACAATTTAGACACCATGAAGAAAATCTCCATTCCGATCTTAGCACTCCTGCTTTTGGGAGTCGGAAGCCTGTGGGCTCAGGATTCCAAAGTGACCACGGGCGTTGTGGCCTATCAGGGCGGCGACTTCGAGAAAGCGATCAAAGCCTTTGACGAGGGCCTCAAAGATCCGAGTCTCCTGAAGGAAAAGAATCTCCCCAAGGCGCACTACTACCGGGCCATGACCAATCTCAAGTTGATGGCCATGCAAAAGGTGCAGCCGGAGCAAGTGATGTTCAGCATTTACGACGACCTCAAAAAGGCCAAAGCCGCCGACATTGCGGGCAAATGGGAAAAGAAAATTATGGCCGAAATGCCCAACGTAGCCTTCGGCATGTTGCGGGCGGGAGTGGCCGCTTTTGAGAAGGCTTCTGACCGCGGGGTGACCGAGGAAGAAAGCACCAAAGGCTACCGAGAAACCATCAAGTACATGGACGCCTACGGCGAAGTTTCCCCGATCGATTTCACCGCCGACGACTTGCGCGCCCAGTCCTACCTGGCCCTCAATGACTCCGCCAAGGCACTGGCTGGCTTCAAAGCGGCCGCCGCGAAGTACCAGGCGAACTCGCCCCGGAACCCGGATCAATTGATCGCTTATGTCTATTATCGCCTGGCCCTGCTAGAGCGTTTTATGAACAACGACATTGACGCGGCCCTCGGATATTTGAAGGCGGGCAAGGTCGCCCTCGACAAGGAGCACGAACGGTTCCAGAAGAAAGGCGATGCCATTCCCCCGGAAAAGATGAATGCCATTCGGATGCAGTACTCCCAGGCGGGAGATTACATTACCAAATTTCGCCTGGACCTGCTGCTCAATGCTCCGGACAAGCTGAAGGAGGCCCTGGACGAGTTTGAGCAAGCCATTCAGAAGGAGCCCAAAAACTACCTGCTGCACGTGGCGTACGCCCAGTTATTGGAAAAAACGGACGAAACCAAGGCGGAGCAGATTTACGAGCAGGCGACTACGATTGACCCCAAGAAAGAAATTGCCTGGTTTAACCTCGGCGCATTGTACGTCAACAAAGGGGTTGCGCTCTACAAGGAGTCCAACAACATCACCGATGACCTCGAAAAGGCAAAAGCGATGCAGGAAGAAGGGGATGCCAATTACCGCAAGGCTTTCCCGTACCTGCAAAAGGCGCACGAAATAGAGCCGTGTGACGGGGCTACCCTGCAAGCCTTGATGAACATCTGCATCAACCTCAGTGCGACTGATGAGTCGATGATGGGCGAATACAAAAACTACAAGCAGAAAAAAGCCGATTGCGGTTTGTGATCGGGTCGGTTGCGGGCACATCCCGAAAATGCCGGATTCTCTCCTCGGAGGGGATCCGGTATTGTTTTTGGGGCCTCTTGAATCGCTGGGGCTGTGGTGCTTCCACATTTACCCTCCTCGGCGACTACTCCGGCGGGTCAGGCGTTCAATAAATTGTGACCAAAGAACCCAAAAGCGGCCGGGGCTTTTTTAATTGAGGTCTCATTGATCTACGGTGCCAAAAAAGCAAGCGCCTGGCGGGAAAGCGAATTGGGGAACGTTGTATAAATTTTAGTGCTGAAAGCCTTACATTGTGCGCATGAACATTTGGTAATGAGCGCCAAAGCCTCTATTTTTGCCGCAAATTGAAAGATTGCACGGAAATGAAAAAAGTCTTTTTGATGTTCGCATTGGTACTCGGAATGAGCTTCGGAGCCACTGCGCAAAACAATAACAACTTCACCACCGAGAGCCACTTTACCTTTGGATCCCTCGACCAACTCGGCAAATTAGAATTGACCAAGATCTACGTAGACCTGGTCCACAAGATCAACATGCTGTTGCCCTACGTGCCCTTCAACCAGAAAGGAGACGCGATATCGCTGTCCAGCATGGGCATTCCCAGCACAAAAGACAACAATGGCTTTGTAAAAAAGCTTGACAGCAGCGGGGGTGGCCACAACGAAATCCTCGACGAAACGCTGAACAATATTATCCCCTACGCGGACAAAGCCGACATCATCAAATCGATTTTGTTCCTGCAGGGCATTATCGAAAAAATCGAAGCGGGCATTTGAGCTTTCCCGTTTTGCCGCTCCGGCGGCGGCTTCAACTCAGCGACCATGGCCTCTAGGAATTCCGGGCGGTGGTCGTTTCGTTGTGTTGGACGCGGAGAAATACTCAGAATCGGACCGGTCGGTAAGGCAGATTGAAGCGCAGGGAGCCCATGACACTCAGACTGGTAAATTCGTTTTCGGTGCGGTAACGCGCTTCCACCTCGGCGTACGCATCGAGGCGCAGCAGTCGGTAAGCAACTCGCCCTTGGAGCGTCGTAATATTCAGTTGTGAACCCTGGCCCGGGACGTTGTTGAAATCCTGGACCCGCAAGGTATACGGAATCGAAATGTCCCCGCCGTAATTGGCGCCGTCGAGGTCGAGCCCCTTGGTCAAGCGGGTGAAGAGCAAGCTGCCACTCCACCGCGGGAAAGGTTGGTAGCGCAGCATGAGGTTCAAGTCGTACAGATTTGCGCCCAGGGCGTGGGCCAGGGGTTGGCCGTAATGGGCGTAATTCGCGGTGGGATTGAAGTGTTGGAAGGTATAGGGACGAATCCGGTTGTATTCCAATTGCAAATCCAGGCGCGGAATCCAGAATGCATTGATGTACTTCATCCCGACTTGCCAGCCGTATTTATTGCCCCAGTATCCGGTGCCCAAGTCGCGATTCCGAAAGTTGAAATCGTCCAGCATGATTTGTCCGTAGAGCTGAAAGCGGCGCAGCAAATTGGCCTTCCAGTTCAAGCCGAGCATGGAATTGTCCGGAGAGCCGAGCGATTGTTCCACACTCCGGTAAAAGATGATCGGATTCATGTATTCCAGTTCAAACCCGCGCTGACCGCCGGGCAGGGTGGGGGAGTACACCACCGACTCAAAGGCCCCCACCGACAGCCAGTCCCAAGGCTTGTACGACAGTTGGTGAAAGACCGCGTACTTGCGGGGATACACGCCGTAGCTGTCTGGTTTGTCCCGGATAAAATCGGTCATCTGGGTGAAATGGCTCACGTATTCCAACTTCCAGATCCGGGCCTGGATGTTGAGAAAAAAATAATCGGTGGCGTGGTCGGAAAGCAGAAGGCTTTGGTAGCCATTGCCGAAAAATGCGCGGTCCTTGCCCAGCTTTAGCCGGAGTTCCTTGGCCGGGGCATAGGTGATGTATCCCCGAGCATTGAAGTAATCAAAGCCCGGATTTCCGGTGGGCGCGTCAAAGATTTTGACGAAGTTTTCCCCGTCAAAAACTCCTGTGGTCGCCTGCTGATTGCGCATAAAAACTGGGGTTTTCCACTGATTTTCGGTGAATTCGGTGAAAAATCCCAAACGCTTGAATGCCGTACCCCGGACCCGTACCCCGCGGGTATTGCGGTAGTTGAGGAGAAATTCGGAGCCGTTGGCATTGGTGGTGTAGTCCTCCTGATCGCCGCCCACCCCTAGATTGCCGATGGGATTGATGTAGAGGCGGAACTGATCTTTGCGGAGGGAAAAAAAGTCCCGGCCATTGCGGTAAAGCTTTTTGAAGACGCCTTTGCTGGTCTGCTGATCGGCGTAATCATCGTCGGCAGCGATCCGCATGAGATCAAACCATTCCCGATCCCGTCCCGAAGTGAAGCTGCTGTCCGCTCGGGCAAATATTTCCGCTACCGCCGCCCGTGAATAGGGCTTGTAGTCGGTGTGAACCGTTGTCCCGGTTGCGCCGGTGATGTCCAGCCGGTCGATGTAGTGGTAGGCTTCGTGGTTCAGGGGCAAATCGGCGTCCTGGGCGAGGAGACGCCCCACCGAAAAGCAAACGACAAAACAGAACAATATTTGGAACACTTTGAGGCTCATAGCGGCAATTTAGAAAAAATCGGGGCAGTCCGCGAGATAAACTCCGCGCGAGCGCACGACAATTTTGCCCCGGAATGGTCGGGCAGGAAAATCCGCAGGGCGCGCCGATACCGATGCGCCACGATCCTCAAGAATTTGCCCATATCAAGGGTAGCCTAGCGGCGGTTTAAATTTAATTCTGCGATTTTGCGATGGCATCTTTTTCCGCCCCTTTTCCGCTATTTTCTTGCCCATAGCTCGGGCTATGGACTCCCAAATGAGCTTCGAGAGACAAAAAAATCTGCGCTGGCAAATTTCACAAACCAATTTTCAACCGCCTCTTACGCGAGGATAATTCTGCTGAATGACATTTCAAATTGCGGGGAAGTGCGAATAGATTTGTATATTACACGCAAGTATAAAAACACTGGGTAGTAATAAAATGGCCAATCCCTTTATCGATTTAGCAACTCGTTTGCTTGCTCTCTACCGTGTTCTTTGGTCTTCCGTGCTGTTTCTGGCAATTTCCGGAACCGTCTGGGGTCAGTATTGTACCTCAGGGGGAAGCAGCACTTTTGACTCAAATTGTGGCGCGGTGGTATTCAACACCATCAACAACTCGACGCTCGGCGTCTGTGCCACCTACACGGATTTTACTTCCATTTCAACTAACGTTACCATCGGCAACTCTTATCCGATTTCGGTCACCGCGGGCACTTGCGGGGGCAACTATCCGAAATCGGTAAAGGTCTACATCGATTATAACGGCGACGGTGATTTCATTGATCCTGGCGAGGAGGTATTCTCCGCGGGTCCGGTCACGCCGACCACCGTGCTGCCCGGAAACGTATTGATCCCCGCGACGGCCGGACTGGGTTCGACCCGGATGCGTGTGGTGGTCCACGAGACGAGTAACCTCGCTAGCGTGGCGCCCTGCGGGACATTTACCTGGGGCGAAACCGAAGACTATACCGTGGTGATCACCCCCTCTTCGCCGAATGATTTGGGGGTTTCGAGTTTGGTTAGCCCGACTTCCGGATGTAACCTGACGGCGACTGAGCCCGTGACCATCAACGTCACAAACTTCGGTACGAATGTTCAAAATGCCTGGACTGTGAGCTTTAGCGTCAACGGTGTCCTGCAAGGCACCGAGCCGATGACCGGCCCGCTGGCCTCCGGTTCCACCGTTTCGCATACATTTACCAACACCGCCAACCTGGGCACCCCGGGCGTCTACACCATCAAGGCTTGGGCGACCCTGACGGGTGATACGGTTCCCTTTAACGATACCGTAACCGTACCCGTGACCTCCATCCCGGGCATTTCGGCTTATCCCTACATCGAAGATTTCGAAGGAGGGCAAGGCGGCTGGACTTCGGGCGGTGCAAACAATTCCTGGACCTTCGGGACACCAGCCAAACCGGTCATCAACAGCGCCGCTTCCGGGGTCAATTCCTGGGTTACCGGCGGTCTCGGCAATACGACTTACAATACAAATGAAGATTCCTGGGTCATCGGCCCGTGTTTCGATTTCTCGGCGTTGGGCAATCCCTGGATTTCCCTCAGTGTGTGGTGGGAAACCGAATCGAGCTGGGATGGCTCCAACTTGCAATACTCTACCGACTTTGGGGCGACCTGGAACAATGTCGGGGCCTTTGGTGATCCGGGCAACTGGTACAACCAGCAAAATGTGATTTCCCAGCCGGGGGGCCAGGGCGACGCCTGGTGTGGCCGTAACCTCTCGCAGAACGGGAGTGGGACCTGGCTGACGGCAGCCCACCGCCTGGATGGCCTGGCGGGCCTGCAGTCGGTGCGTTTGCGCATCACCTTCGGTTCGGATGGCTCGGGACAGTACGACGGTTTTGCCTTTGATGACATTCGGATCTCGGAAGGCCCGGTTGTCGATTTGGGCGCCGATACCTTGATCTGTGGGGGTGATACGCTGTTTCTGGATGCGGGGTCGTTTGCGACGTACCAATGGTCGAACGGGCCGCAATCGCAGATCGATACGATTACGCTGGGCGGCACTTATGCTGTCATCGTGACCGATACAAACGGTTTTTATGATTTTGACACGCTCACGGTTGGTTTTTCACAACCTATTGTGAATGTGGGGCCGGATTCTACGATTTGTCCGGGGGATACGGTGCTGTTGGATGCCGGGGTGCATCCGGGAGGCTCTTTCCTCTGGAGCAGCACGGGAACTTCTCAGACTGAGCCTTTCTTTACGGCGGGCACCCATTCTGTCATTGTGACCGACTCGGTCGGTTGTGAGTCCACCGATTCCATGACAATTACGATTGCGATACCGCCCTCCCTGAATTTGGGACCGGATCAAACGGTCTGTGCTTCATCCCCGGTGCAATTAAACGCCGGTAATGGGCCGGTGGGCACCGTATACAATTGGAGTACGGGTGCCACTTCGCAAATCCTCGTGGTGACTTCGCCCGGGACGTACGCGGCCAGTGTGACCACTCCGGGTGGCTGTGCGGCCATCGATACCGTGATCATCAATAATTTCCCCTCACCGGGAACCAATCTCGGCCCGGACCGGGTGGAATGTGGCCCTTATGTCCTCGATGCGGGTGCCGGGGCGACCAGTTACAGTTGGTCTACCAACTCTACAGCCCAATCGATCAACCTCAGTATGGGAGGAACCTACACCGTGACGGTCACCAATCAGTTCAGTTGTACTGCGGTGGATTCGGTGACGATCACCATGGGAACGCCTCCGCCGGTCAATCTGGGCGGGAATCAGATTCTCTGCAATGGCCAGACGATCACGCTGGATGCTGGTAATCCGGGGGCAAACTACACGTGGAGCAATGGTCCGACTACGCAGACAATTGGCGTGACGGCACCGGGCTTGTACATTGTAGAAGTCACCGCCCCTTCGGGCTGTTCGGCACGCGATACGGTGAACATCATCGGCTCGGCCCTCTCGGTGAATCTGGGTCCGACCCAGAATATCTGCGGCAGCAATTTTGTGATTCTGGATGCCGGAAACCCCGGCAATACGTATAGTTGGAGTACCGGCGCGACCACGCAGACCATTTCGGTATCTAATCCGGCGAGCTACACGGTCACCGTGACCGACGCTTTGGGCTGTGATGCAGTGGCCAGCACTACCGTGGGCCAGGTTCCCGGGATCAATGCGGCGATCACCGCACCCGCCACAGCCAATCTGTTCCAAACCCTGCAATTCAACGATGCTTCCACGCCGACTCCGATTTCCTGGGAGTGGGACTTTGGGGATGGTTCCCCGGTGAGTACCGTGCAAAATCCTGCGCATTCGTTCGTCGCCCTGGGCACCTTTACGGTGCGCTTGGTGGTCGACGACGGACAATGCCGCGATACCACGACTACCCTCGTTGAGGTGAACAACTACGTGGGCATCGGGGAGGATGATTTTGCGGCGGCATTTGAACTGTATCCGAATCCTTCGGATGGGGTGTTTCACTTGTTCCTGGAACTGTTCCGGCCCCGAGACCTGGAGCTTGCAGTGACGGATCTGTCCGGAAAAGTGCTATTCCGTCAGGTTGAGCCCAATGTATTTGTCTTCAAGGAGGACATTGATCTCAGTGGCATCGCCACCGGGGTGTACATTCTGCGCCTCTCGACCGGCGACAAAACGACTTATAAAAAGCTGATCTTGCGGTAACTAGCGCCCGCTTTCGCTGCCGGTTCAAAGGTGTATTCTGAGTGCAGAATACACCTTTGACTTTTTATTCGGTCGGTTTGCCGACAAGTGTTTGTTCGCTCAGTTTGAAGGCATTGTCCCGTGGGATGTTTGTCTAAAATTTTTTATAATTGTACGTGGTGTATCATCGCGATCATTAACTAAACTTTAATATGAAGGAAGCTATACGTCAGGTTTTATTATTATCCTTGCTTTTATTGTTCGCAGCGTCGTTCTCTTACGCGCAGATGAGCGGCGGCTATACGATCAATGCCGGCGCCCCTGCTTCTGCTACCAACTACCAAAACTTCGTCTCGGCAGTAAACGATCTCAACCTCGGTACGCGTACCGATGGTGGTCCAGCTCAGGGCCCGGGCGTTTCTGGTGCGGTTACGTTTACGGTTTCGGCCGGTACGTACAACGAGCGCGTCAATCTCAATGCGGTCACTGGTTCCTCGACGACCAACGTCATCACCTTTGATGGGGTCGACCCGGATACCCGGACGCTGACCTGGACCAGCAATACGACCAACGACTATACGTTCCGTCTGAATGGTGCCGATAACATTCGGATCATCAATCTGGGCGTCGCCAACCCTGGCGCGACCTATGGTTACGGGATCCAGATGATTAGCAATTGTGTGAACAATGAAATCAGCGGATGTAAAGTCACTCTGCCAAACGCTTCCGGTGGATACAAAGTAGGGATCATCGGTGCGACCTATTTCTCCACCAACGCCCTCAACGTGACCGATGTCACGATCAAAAACAACGAAATCATCGGGGGACGCCACGGTATCGCGGCTACTGGCCCCACGAATACGCAGTCTACGGGATTGGTCCTGGACAGCAATGTCATCACTCAGTCCTATTACTCGGGCATCTACCTGGAAGACATCAATCAGCCCCATGTTCACGGGAATGAGATCACGATGGGTACGACTTACCTCTTTAATCGCCCTCTTTACTTCCGCAGTTGTTCGCGGATGGACGTGGCCTATAACAAGTTGCAGAATGTCGGGACGTACGGCATCTACATGCTTTCCTGTAACTTCAATACCAACGATGAGATCCGCATCTACAACAACTGGATCGGGGGCAACTTCATCTCCACGGGTACGGCCTACGGGATTTACATGTCGTCCTGCCGCTACACAAAGATTGTCAATAACTCGATTTGGGTAGACAATCCCGGTTCGGGCTCGCGAGGGGTCTATATCACGGGTTCGCAGTCGACGAACAATGACCTGATCAACAACTCGATTGCGGCAACCGGGAGCGCCGGTACGAACTACGTCTACTACATCCTCAACCAAAACTACATCGGTACGGTAGACCACAACAACCTCTACAGTACCTCGGAAGGGTCGATTTACGCTTACCTCCAAGGTTCCTACGCGACTTTGGGCGCGCTGCAGGGAGCTTTCGCAGCGTACAACCAAAACTCACAAAATAACAACCCGAACTACTTCGGAGCCAACGATCTCCATACGTTTGGGCCTCCGTTGAACAACTGGGGCTTCAATGTTCCTTGGGTTACCGACGACATCGACGGTCAATCGCGTCCTTTGGCACCGGATGTCATCAAGGATGTGGGTGCGGACGAGCATGTCTTGCCCCCCTTTGATGCAGATATTTGGGACTTGGTCAGCCCCTTGGTGCTGACGGTCGGCAACAACAACGTCACGGTCCAAATCCAGAACAACGGCAACAACTCTTTGAACGGTATTCCGCTGACCCTGCAGTACTCTACGGATGGGGGAACCACCTGGTCGGTGACGGAAGTCTTTACGCCGACGACCCTGGGCACTTCCGGTGGACAGCAAAACTTCACCTTTTCCACTCCCTGGAATGTCACCACCGCCGGCAACTACGTATTGTGTGTGCGGATTAACCCGCAGATCACCGGTGACCCGGATGCTTCCGACCAGATCTGCCAGAACGTTTGTACCGGCATGTCGGGTGCCTACACGATCAACAGTGCCGCACCGACTGCCGGCAATAACTTCAATAGCTTCTCGGACGCGGCCACCGCGTTGAGCAGTTGTGGGATCACGGGTCCGGTCACGATTGACGTTACCCCGGGCACCTATACCGATCAGTTCCTTCTGAATAATGTCATCGGCACTTCGCCGACCAATACGATTACCGTCGATGGGGGGGATGCCGCTACGACGACCATCCAGCAAAGCTTCTCGAGCACGAACCAGGAAATCATTCTCCTGAACGGTACCCAGCACACGACGATCAAAAACCTAACCGTTAATCTCACGGGCAACTACGGCTACGGTTTCCACTTACGGAACCAAGCCGATTTCAACGTGATCGACAGTTGTGTCATCAATGTTCCGACCTCGACGCTCTCGGCCTACAACATCGGGATTGTCTTTGCGGAGAACCAGTACTCGACCTTTGGCAACACGGCCAATAACTGTACGATTTCCAACAACACGATCACCGGTGGCTACTACGGGATGCGCCTCAATGGGATCAGCAGTACAACTTACACGCAGAACAACAAAGTCATCAACAATACGGTGACCGACTTTTACTTCTACGGCATCTTTACCTATTACCAAGAGCACATCGAAGTAGAAAACAACTACGTCTACGGCAATCCGAACATCGGTTCGGCGTCGAGCTACGGGATTTACAATTACTATCCGCACGGAGATTTCCGGATCGTGGGCAACCGCGTCCATTCAGTGGGCCGTTATGCTTCCTACACCGGCTACGCCAACCGCTACAATTCCGGTAAAGGTCTGATCGCCAACAATATGTTTGGGGGTGATTTCTACTCGACCAGCTTTGCCTACGCGATGTACCTCCTCAATCCCTACGATGTCGATATCGTCAACAACTCTTGTCACCTCGACGGTTACAGTGGCTATGCCTGCTACATGTCGCTGTCGACTTCATTTGCGGATAGTATCCGGGTGTGCAACAACATCTTCTCCGGGGGCGGTGCCTTCCCGGGTCAGGGCGGTATGGCCATCCGGGTGACGAACACGGCGCCGATCGACGAGATGGACTACAACAACTTCTTTACCAATGGTCCAATTCTAGCTCAATGGGGTTCGCCCACTTACACCACCTTGGGAGCTTGGCAGACTACCTTCCCGGCGCTCAACCAAAACTCGGTGGAAATCCTGCCGGGATTCATTTCCGGAACCGATCTGCACATTGTCTGTAGCAACGCTGACAACCTCGGTAAGGTGACTCCGCTGGTCAACGATGACTTTGACGATCAGGCGCGGAGTACGACCACCCCGGACATTGGGGCGGATGAGTACACCGGCATTACCATCAGCATGGATTTGGGTGCGGATACGACCCACTGTGATCCGCTCTTCATCTACGGCGACACCAACCAGTACGTTGGTTTCCTGTGGGGTGGCGGTCAGACCAGTCCGGGCCTTTTCGTGGACTCGACCGATGTCTACGCCTTGACGGTGACCGACTCGAACAACTGCCAGGCCACCGACTCAGTGCTGGTGACCGTGCTGACCTTGCCGGGCCGTCCTTACGGTAACGATACCATTGATCAGTGCAGCTACGACTCGCTGGATGCGGGCAATCCGGGCAGTACTTATCTGTGGAGTACCACGGATACCACTCAGGTCATATATCCGTCTTCGAGCGGAACTTATGAAGTGGAAATTACTTCCGCGGACGGTTGCGTGAATACGGATACGGTGACGGTCAACTTCTTCGCGGATGCGGTAGCGCAACTCGGTCCGGATACTACCTTCTGCCTGGGATTGGGCTACTTGCTCGATGCGGGTTCAGGACCTACGGGGACCAGCTACACTTGGACGAGCGGTTCCACGACGCAGCAAGTGCTGGTAACCGCCCCGGGTCTGTACGGGGTAACGGTCACTACGCCGAATGGCTGTGTGGCTACTGACAGTGTCGAAATGAATGCTCTGCTCGCACCGGTGGTGAACCTCGGTCCGGATCGGACGGAATGCGACGATTGGACGCTCGATGCGGGCAGCGCCGGGGTAACTTACAACTGGAGCACGGGATCAACCGCGCAGACGATTACCGGTACGCAGCCGGGAACTTACAGTGTGACCGTTACCAATGCCAATGGTTGCCCAGCAACCGACCAGGTAATGATTGGTATGGGAACTACCCCGACGGTGAACATTGGCCAGCCTCCGGTCCTCTGCCAAGGCCAAACCGTGAACCTCAATGCGGGCAATCCTGGATTCGGTTATCTCTGGTCGAACGGCGCCACGACGCAATCGATTACGGTAGGCCAAGCGGGAACCTACATTGTTGAAGTGACCGATCCGCAGTCCAGTTGCGTTGGTAGCGACACCGTGCTGGTCACGCAGTCCTTCCTGAACGTGAATCTGGGTCCGGACCTGACGCTTTGTGATGGCGAATCCGCGACGCTCGATGCCGGAACGGGTCCGACAGGCTATCTTTGGAACAATGGCTCGACGGGCCAAACTATAACCACCAGCAGTGGTGGCACCTTCAGTGTGCAGGTGACCGATGCGCTCGGTTGTACCGCTACTGACCAAGTGGTGATTGCTACGGCGCCGGCGCCGAACGCCAGCTTTACTTCACCTGGGGTTGCGCCGCTATTCGGCACGGTCCAGTTCAATGGCAACAGCACTTCGAATATCACTTCTTGGGATTGGGATTTCGGGGATGGCTCCACCGCCACCGGTCAGAATCCGACCCACAATTTCGTGGCCATGGGCAGCTTTAACGTGTGCTTAACCGCTAGCGACGGCACCTGTGAGACTACGGTCTGCAACGTATTTACGGTCAGCGATCCGGTCGAAATCGAAGACGAAATCTTTACCGCCGGGGTCAAAGTATTCCCGAACCCGAATGCCGGTGAGTTCTCGATTGACTTTGATTTGCCGAAGTTCATGGACGTAAATCTTGAGATCATGAACCTGACCGGTCAGACGATTTACGCCAGTGAATTGTCCGGTGTGCGGGTCCACCGTGAAGAAGTCAACCTCAGCCAACCAGCGGCGGGCATGTACTTCCTCCGCGTGACCTCAAACAAAGGCAACGAAATGATCCGCAAGATCATCATTGAATAACTGGACGGAGGTCCTTTCACAAAAACGCCGTCCTTTCCGGGACGGCGTTTTTGCTTGTTAACAAGGAATGGAAATTTTCAAATGATCGATTTCTGATTTCCGATTGGCGCAGGAAAATTTTCAATTCCTCAATTCCTCAATTCCCGATTTCCAATTGGCGTGTCCTAGACGCGCAAGCAGCGATGAACAAGTAACCCCAAAGCGTCGCTACAACCCGAGGATCGTAGCCGCACGGCACGCCGTGCGGCCCCCGAGGATTTTCCCATTGGCGCAGGAAAATTTCCAATGGCGAAAAAAAGTTCTAATTGCTCAATTTCCGATTCGTGCGTTCCGGACGCGCATCTCACCAGCAGCAATGGAAGCTCCCCAAATCCACTTCCTCCCGTACCCATGCGGTACTGCGCAAGACCACCCGCCAAGAACGAAAGCAAATTCGCTATCCCGGCACCCTCTCCCCATCTACGACCAATTTATCCACGCCAGAGGCGCCGATTCAGGTCGGTCAGGAGCGCGAACGCCAAGATACAATACTCAAGAAAGAAGTTTAAAGCGGCTTGAATTGCTCGAAGGTCTCCTTGCAATTGTTACAGTGGTGAATGGCCCGGCAAGCAGTGGGCCCAAATGTCGACATCATGAAGGTGTTGTTCGAGTTGCAATTGGGACAGACTGCGTTTTGCAGGACTTCCAGGGTCAACATGCCATCAAACTCGGGGGGAGGGGAGAGGCCGAATCCCTTCAATATAACCCGTCCACGTTCGGTGATCTTGTTGGTGGTCCAGACCTGATTGTAGAGGACATTGACCGTGACGCGTTCCTTGGGGAGATCCAGTTGCTCTTGCATCGCCCGGTAAATGTCCGATTTCATAGCGTCAATTGCGGGACACCCAGCAAAGGTCGGCGTCATTTCTACCGTAACACGCTCGTTGTCCGCAATTTCCACATTGTGGATCACTCCCAGGTCAACCACGGAAATCACCGGGATTTCGGGGTCTTTCACATCTTCGAGCGCGGTGTAGACTTTGGCTTCTGTGATCATTGCATCAGAATTGAGTGAAGGAGCGGTGGCAGTCAGACAAGGAAAGAAAGCGGGGACACGGCCCAAATTCTGGACGAAGCGTCCCCGCAAACTGGTTACGAGAACCGTTCTACAATATTTTTACCAAGTCGCCTGGGGATCAATCACGAAAACCTCGGTCATCTCTTCCAGCATGGGCGGAAGAAATGCGGTATGCTTTCCGTAGCGGCCCCCGTAGGCCACCGTCTTGTCTTCTATTTCGGGCAACTGTAGACCAGAGGCTAGAACGAGCGCTTGAACCTTTTCCATCCATTGGGCCTCCAGTTCAGCTTCGCTGATTTGCAGACCGGTATCCACCATTGCGTCGTGGTACAATGTAGGTTCAAAAAGACTGAAAGCCAGCGGATAAGCTTCATTTAGCCCGTTTTGCAAACGCGTCTTGGCTTCTTGGGTGGAATTGCCCAATTGCCGCAGCCAGGTCTCAGCGTGTAGTTGGTGATACCGTTGTTCCCGACCGATTTTCTGTGCCAGATTAGAAAGGGGGCGGAAACTGGAATTGGACAAAGCTTCCAGTCGGATTGACTTCGCGGTATCGTACAAGGCATGTCGCACCAAGCTAAATGCGTAGCCGCCAATTGGGTGCTCTACCAAATGACAGGAGCGAAACTCACTGTGGTGACGGGCAAACGCAATCGTGTCCGGGGCTGGCTCCTGCAATAACTGGTGCAGAATGATGTAATAGGCTTGGGCATGCCCGACCGCATCTTGCGCCATGGAAGAAAATGCGATGTCTTCCTCCAAAATCGGACCCAAACCTGTCCATTCACTGTTGCGGTGCCCCATGATCAGATCGTCATCGGCGAGGCGGTACAACAGCTCTTTGATCGCATCAAAATTCATAAGTGGGCAAATTGGGTTCAGCCTTCTTTTTTGGCCTGCGCTTGTTCTTCCTTGTACTTCTTGATGAGGTGTTTATTTTTATAGCCAAACGCTTCCCGGTACGACTTGTCCGTTGCCGGCTCAAACATCTCCGCGTCTTCATAGCTGCTCGCCGTAATGTCCGCCGTGCGTACCACCCAGAGGTTGACACACTTCATGCGCCGTGCGTATTGCTCTTTGGCAAACAGCAAAGCGATCTCCGGATTGGGAGCATGGACACAACCGACGTGTGAGTGGTGATCACCGCGCGACTTTTGGTGGAAAACCTCGAAGGTTCCCCACTGGTCAAGGGTTTCCTTAACCGTATATTCCTCAGCTGAGGGAACGTCAGCGCGGCGAATGCGAGGATCGTGTGAGTCGTCCATTTTCATTTTGCGAAGCGATAAGGTCAGACCAGTGGGGCAACGTAAGCGCGGCTTTGCGACTTCAATGCTTCCCGGACCCAGCGACCTTCTTCCTCCGCGAGGCGACGTACACCCAAACGCTCAGCGTTGCAAGGCCCGTTGCCCTTGATGACCTCATAAAATTCATTCCAATCGGGATCGGAAAATTCCCACTTGCCCGTTTCCGGGTTTTTGCGCAGGTTTTCGTCGGGCACCGTAAGACCGAGTTCCCAGATCTTCGGAACGTACATGTCTAGGAACGTCTGGCGCATGGCATCATTGGTCGCCATTTTTACTTTCCAACGGGTAAGCACTTCAGTGTGCTGAGAGACTTTGTCGGGCGGTCCGTGAAAGTGCATGATCGGCTTCCACCAGCGGGTCAGGGCTTCTTGCAGCATCTGCCGCTGGGTGGGGGTACCTGTAGCGAGGTGGACAACGGTATCGTGTCCGTATTTCAGGTGGAAAGATTCTTCGTAACAAATCCGATCCAGCGCACGACAGTACGGTCCGTACGAGCCTTTGGCGTTGGTGGTCTGATTTACAATGGCACCGGCGTCGATCAACCAGGCGATCACCGCCGTATCCGCCCAGGTGGGAGCGGGGTAGTTGAAGACATTGCTGTACTTTGACTTGCCCGAGATGAGGTCATTAATCATGTCCTCCCGGGATTTGCCCAAGGTCTCAGCCGCCGAATACAACAGCTGTGCGTGCCCAACTTCATCTTGGACTTTGGCCATCAGGGCCAGTTTCCGTCGAAATCCGGGGGCCCGAGTGATCCAAGTGCCTTCCGGAAGTGACCCAATGATCTCACTGTGTGCATGCTGCTCAATCATGCGGATGAGCTGCTTGCGGTAAAGAAAAGGCATCCAATCCTGCGGCTCGATCTTTTCGCCCCGCGCAATCCGTGCCTCAAATTCAGCCAACTTGACGGGATCTTCATCCTCTACGCGCATTCCGTAGTTGTCAATGTCGGTGATCGTTATTGCTCCGTACATACCAAATTTTGTTTCTTATTCTTTAAATGAACACTCTGGTTGTCGTTTGGTTTCGTCAGCTTGACGTCGCTCTCTTTCTACTTTACTTTAAATCGTGCGGATCAGACCGTTCAGCAAAAAGCTCGACAGGTTTTCCCCCACTTTTTCGGGGGTAAGCTCACCATCGGGCCGGTACCAGGTGTGCGTCCAATTAATCGCCGAAAGGATGGTGCGCGTGCTAAAGCCTTCGTCGTAGTGCTTGAAGAGATTTTCCTCAATTCCCTGACGAATGACATTGCGAAACATCTTCTCGTAATTGGCGCGCCGCTGGGCATATTCACTTTTGCGTGGTTCAGATAGGTGGCGCCATTCCCGGAGAAAAATAGCCGATGCCGCGAGGTTCGTGCAGATTACCTGCACGTGGGCGATGATCATCTGGGTTAACTTCTCTTTGGTGTTGACTTCCGCAGCGGAAATCGGTTCTACCGTGGCAAAGAACTGATCGGCACAGCGGTCGGCGATGCCCCACAGCAAGTCCTCCTTCGACTTGACATGGCTGTAGAGGCTGGCGGCTTCAATTTGCAGCGCCTCGGCCAAATCACGTACACTGGTCGCCAGATACCCCTTTTCACTGAAAAGGCGCTCGGCGGTCGCGATGACTTGTTGCTTTCTTTCGCTTATTGCTTTCACAGGGAGTAGTTCAACTTCGGCTACCTAACATTTGTTAGTTAAAAATAGGGAAATTTCCCTTAGCCCGCAAATTTTTTCAAAAATGGTCTTTTTCGGGTCAAATTCCGCGTTTTTTGCCGGATAAAATCCCCACTGATTGCGGGAGTGTTCCTCCGGTTTCTGCGGGAAAAACCGCCCGCAGATCGGCCTTTTTCCCCTACCGGTCCGGGATACGGTTCTCTTTATAAAGATACGGTTCGGGCCGGGAATCGTTATCTGGCTTGCAAAGTGGAGTTTACGCACATTTTTGCGGGGATAATTATAAATCGGCGGCTTTGAATCTTGTTGCCGATATGCTAATTTTGATTCAAGTGAGGGGTTTGATTCGGCCCCTGCAAACTAGATAAGGAAGAATATGGAAATTAGAGCCACGCTAGACGCGTCGCAGTTCATGGTCGGGGCTACAGATGTCATCCTGGGCATGCCGGTGCTGCTCGTCTTGATCACCGGTTTGGTCCTGATGGTATTGGATGCGTTCAAGGTGCGCAAGGTGCTTCCGATTGTTGCGGCGGGTGGATTGATCTTATCGATGCTGATGGCATTGCCACCCGTCCTGACCGGGCTGTTGGGGCAAGATAATCTTCCCATGACCGCCTACAACGATATGTTGCGTACCGGGGAGATGGCCAGTATGGTCCACGTTTTCCTCGCTGGTTCCGGCCTCTTCACCCTTTTCTTTCTCGGCGATTTCATGAAACGGCAAGTGGCCCGGGTTCCCGACGTGTACGCTTTGATGGTGTTTGCCATTGTCGGTATGATTCTCCTCGCCAATGCGAATGATCTCATCATCACGTTCATTGGCTTGGAAACAATGTCGGTCTGCCTTTACGTCATGGCCGCCATGTACAAAAAGGACGTCGGTTCCAATGAATCGGGTTTGAAGTACTTTCTCCTGGGCGCATTTGCCACCGGCTTTTTCGTCTACGGCATTGCGCTGATTTACGGTGCGAGTGGATCGACCAATTTCAGCAATATGAGCATGATGGGCTTGATGACGAGCCCGTTGTTCTATCCAGGCGTTGGCATGTTGGTAATCGGCTTTCTTTTTAAAGTTGCTGCCTTTCCTTTTCACGCCTGGACGCCGGATGTCTACACGGGTACTCCGACGCCCATCGCGGGATTTATGGCGACCGGTTCCAAAGCTGCGGCTTTCATTGCCCTTGCGGTATTCCTGAATTTGGGTGAAGGCATCACGATTGCTTCCAACGAAAAAATTCAAGCGGTGATTCTGGTTTGCGCCGTTGCGACGATGATTTACGGCAATGTGGTCGCGGCCCGTCAGCGCAACCTCAAACGGATGTTGGCCTATTCCAGCATTGCGCACTCGGGTTATGTGTTGCTGGCGGTCTGTAGTGGTGGCGATGGCATTGTCGCGGTCATCTTTTACATGGTGATTTATACCTTGATGAATATCGGAGCCTTCGGACTCGTGGGCATGGCCGAATCACGCGCGCAAGACGTCACGGTTGACAGTTGGAAAGGGTTTGGCCGGCACAATCCCTGGTTAGGGGCGGCGCTGACCATCTTCCTGTTTTCGCTGGCGGGTATCCCGCCCCTGGCTGGCTTCATGGGCAAGTACTTTGTCTTTGCGGCCGCGATCCGCGCCGATTTTCTGATTCCGGCGATTATCGGTATTCTGACCTCGGTCATCGGGGCATTTTACTACATCAATGTCATCCGCAACATGTACTTCGATGACAAGGCGACGCCGAGCGTGATTACTACGAAAAACTTTGCTCCGGTGGCCGGAGTCGTAATCCTGGCCGTGCTGATCCTGATTCTGGGGGTATTCCCGAACCTGATCCAAGGCCCGGTTGCTGAGAGCATTGCTTCAGTTCCGGGGGCGGCTGACTTGATTCCGGATCTGGCGGTGAATCCTTAACTATTGCTTTCGTGGTTGTGGGGACGATATTTCCGGTAGGATGCCGGCTTCCCGGTTAGCGCCTGTTTAAATTCAGTTCTGCGACTTTGCTAGGGCATGTTTTTCTGTCCCTCTTCAGCTATCTTCTCGCCCGTAGTGCTGGCTATGGACTAAAAAATCTGCGAGGGCAAATTTCACAAACCAATTTTAAACCGCCTCTTATGGTTTTGAGCTTGGGGATAGGTAAATGTTCCCCGGGACGCAATCACCCGGAGGACCATTCCGCGAGGTGCAGCCGGCCATTGGCTACCGCATTGTAACCATTCGCCCGAAAACGCATCGGGAATCGCGGTGTTCAGCCCATTTTTGCCCGTCGCGTTCATTTTACCGGCGCATTCGTTCGCTCACCGCGCACAAACAAACCTACATTCATTGCATTTTTTCGTAATTTTCCCCAGATATGAAACTGCCCGAAGCAATCGATCATCCGGTATTTGCCGCTCTGCGGTCCGCCGCGGAAAAGGTAGGCTTGCGCAGCTACGTGATCGGCGGATTTGTCCGGGATTACTTGTTGCAGCGCCCCTCAAAGGACATCGACGTGGTGGTGGAAGGCCGTGGCATTGACCTCGCCCAAGCATTTGCCGAGCACACCCAATCGGAAAAGACCGCCTACTACGAAAATTTCGGTACGGCGATGGTCGTATTTGGTGACTACATCGTGGAATTTGTGGGCGCGCGCCGGGAAAGCTACAACCGAGGCTCACGGAAGCCGGTTGTGGAAGAAGGCTCCCTGGCCGATGATCAGATCCGGCGCGATTTTACCATCAATGCGATGAGCATTTCGCTGAATGCCGACGATTACGGGCAACTGCACGACCCCTTCAATGGCGTGGCCGACCTCAACGAAGGGATCATTCGGACCCCGACCGACCCCAAGATCACCTTTTCCGATGACCCCCTACGCATGATGCGGGCGGTGCGCTTCGCTACCCAGCTCGATTTCCACATCGAGGAGGCGACCTACGCCGCGCTGAACCAAAACCGGGACCGCATCAAAATTGTGTCCCAAGAGCGGATCACCGAGGAAATGAACAAGATGATCTTGGCGCCGGTCCCCTCCAAAGGCTTCAAAATTCTCTTCAATACGGGGCTGCTGCACCTGATATTTCCCGATATGGTGAAGCTGCACGGCGTCGATTTTGTCAACGGGCGCGGGCACAAGGACAATTTTTACCACACCCTGCAGGTGCTCGACAACCTTTGCGCCATGTCGGACGACCTCTGGTTGCGGTGGGCGGCGATCCTGCACGACATCGCAAAGCCCGCGACCAAGCGCTACTATCCCAAGCAGGGCTGGACTTTCCACGGCCACGAAGATTTGGGAGCCCGGTGGGTGCCGCGGATCTTCAAGCAAATGCGCCTGCCGCTCGACCAAAAGATGAAGTTTGTCCAGAAAATGGTCAAGCTGCACCTGCGGCCCATTGCGCTGGTAGATGATATCGTAACCGACAGTGCGGTGCGGCGCCTGATCGTCGATGCGGGTGAAGACCTGGACGCACTCATGACCCTGTGCCGGGCGGACATTACCACCCGCAACGCAAACAAAATGAAGCGCATCCTGCGCAACTTCGATGAGGTCGAAAAAAAGATCAAAGATGTCGAAGAACGGGATCAGTTGCGCAATTGGCAGCCACCGGTGACCGGTGACATGATCATGCAAATGTTCCAGATTCCGCCTTCCCGCATGGTCGGGCAGATCAAAGAAGCCGTCCGGGAAGCGATCCTCGAAGGCGATATCCCCAATGAAAAAGAGGCGGCGGTCGCTTTTGCCCGCTCCGTCGGTGAACAGATTCTTCTAGAACAGGAAAAAAGTAAATGATCCAAAACGCTCTCCATCGCTTGCTTCTCTGTGTCGTGCTCACCGTGGGGTTGGGCAGCGGCATCGCCCTGGCCCAGCGCGGGTTTGGGTTCCGCTTCGGATCCGATTTCAACTATTTCTTTCGTGCCCAGCAGCATCCATTGGTGGATGGCTGGTGGTCCCACCTCAAGTTTGGGCCGTACTACCAGGCGTATTTTGACAATGGAGGCGCGCAGATCGGGATCAATATCCTTTACAAAAATGACCGCGAGACTGGCTTCCCGAATTTTCCGGTGATTCAGCGCGACTTTGAGGACGATCAAAGCATCGGCGTGACCGCACTGGAAGTGGACATGAAAGTCGGGCCCCGGTTTGGG
Source organism: Bacteroidota bacterium (assembly GCA_039024435.1). Taxonomy (GTDB): domain Bacteria; phylum Bacteroidota; class Bacteroidia; order J057; family JADKCL01; genus JBCCQH01. The sequence continues at coordinate 19,565 of JBCCQH010000020.1, read as the reverse complement.
CTCATCAATCCCAAAATTGGCTATCTGCTCGGCTATTACTTCCGGCGGGAAGGCTTTTTGGAAGACGGTCAAACGGCGGACCTGAACCGGGTATTTGTCTCCTTGCCCTTCGGGGTGACGATCGAGGGTCCGACCGGCTACGGAAGTGTAGGTTTCAGCGCATTTTACAACATCGGTTTGAACAACGTGATCAAGAATCCCACGCCGGGTGGGTTGCAAGACTTCGACGGCAGTAAGATCCGCGGCTTGAGTTTTGAGTTCCTGGTGCTCTTCGAGGCCGGAAGTCAGAAGCGCAAAATCCCGCCGAGTGAGCGCCTGCCCGAGGATTTGCAAGAAGGGACCGAGTAAGCGCCGGATGGAAGGTTTTGCTTTAAACCAGGTTATGGGTTGTGTTTCGAAGTCTTTGCCTGCCGGTTCAGGAGCGGGTAACTACCGCCCCTTCGCGATGAGATTTTGCCGCGTATAGCTTGTCCTGGCGACGCCGAAGGAGGAGGCATCTTTCCCGGCGTGCCATATCCGATTTTTGATCCACAGAACGGGAAAATCGCACTGCAAAAGATCACGGCCGATTCACCGCCGTCTCCACCCTCGCCGTGCTGTCGGGTGGCCTTCCGCCCATTCGCGGCGCGGTGAGAAAATTTGTATATTGCCACTCAGGAATTAAATGAGGGCGGGTGGCCCACGATATACGCATGCCGCCACCCTCAAACCACGACTGTACCAAATACAATCTGACTCGCATGCGTTGGCGGCCCCGTATACCGGTAAATCTGAGATATGCCCTCACGGTCATTGGGCTGTTGCTCGTACTGAATTTCATCCTGCGCTTGGTCTTTCTGATGTACAACCTGGGCCAGGCGGCAACCGTTCCGCCCGGGGAAATCCTCTTGTCGTTCCTGGTCGGAATTCGCTTTGACCTGGCGACGATTTTCATTTTTAATGGACTTATTTTGCTTTTCATGGCCTTGCCCGGGGCAATCAACCAGCGGGCGCGGACCTACCTTATCGGCAATGCGCTGATCGTTCTGGTTAACTTTCCGGTGCTAGCGGTCAATGGCATCGACGTGGTGTACTACGGATTTTCCGAGAAGCGCCTCACCCACGAGCTGTTTACCACCAAGTCGGATCTGAGCAGTTTTCGCCCGGAAATGCTGATGGAATGGTGGTACCTCTTCGTGCTCAGTGGGGGCCTGCTGTACGTACTGTATCGGGTGCTGGGCCGGTTTGCGAAGCACCACCTGGAACAGCGCAAGGTCCAACCCGTGCGATCGCGTCGGCAGCATTTTCTGGCCCTGGGAGCATTTGCCCTCGTTATGTTTGCGGGGGTACGCAGTGGACTGCAGAACCAGCCGCTTTGGTACGGGCAGGCGTTTCTCGGAGAGACCGTTTTTGGGGGAAATCTGGGTCTGAACTCGGGTTACACCGTCGTGAGCAGCCTGGACCTGTGGCAAAGTGAACCGGTGCAACTGGTCGATCCGCCGCGGGGGCGGGCCATCGCCCAGGCCATGGTACGAAATACTTTTGACGGCCCTTTTGTATCGCCTGAGTATCCCTTTCTTCGCAAGGCGTCTTTCCCCGAGCCCGAGCGGCGTCACAACGTGGTCGTGCTCATCATCGAGAGCCTCAATGCGGAAAAGATGGGCGCGATCAATGGCGCTCCTCCCGCCCAAAGTTTGACCCCATTTCTGGATTCGCTGTCGGCGATTGGACGCCTTTACACCCGGTTTTACGCAAATGGGACACGCAGTGTAGAGTCGATCCCCGCGCTGCTCAATTCCATGCCGGAAGTCTTTTTTCGCCCGACAATCGGGTCGCGCTACGCCGAAAATACCCATTACGGCCTGGGACAAATGCTGCGAGATCGGGGTTACCGCACGGCCTTTTTCTGCGGAGCCCACAACGGTTCAATGGGATTTGACCAGTACGCCGAAATCTCCGGTTTTGCTGACTATTACGGGATGGATGAATACCCCCACGCCGAGCGCGATTTTGACGGCTATTGGGGCTGTTACGATGGACCCGTGCTAGAATGGATGGCCGACACCCAGGACCAGTTCCAGGAGCCTTTCTTGTCGGTGTTTTTCTCCATTTCCAATCACCATCCTTTTCGCCTGCCGCCGCGGGGCAACGCAGACATTGCGCGCCTGCCGCTTCCCCCCATGGACAAGACCATTCGCTATACGGATCGGGTGCTGGAGCAGTACTTTGCCCAGGTACGGGAGTACGATTGGTTTGAGGAGACGATATTTGTGATCACGGGCGACCATTGCTTCCACGCCGATGAACAGCGGGACCGTCCGGTCATGGAAAATTTTCATGTTCCCCTGCTGCTGATCGGTCCGGGGATCACGCCGGGGCGGGATGACCGGACCGCGAGCCACGTCAGCGTTCTACCGACCTTGATTGAGTTGTTGCGCTTGGACACCTGGCACAGCAGTGCGGCGATTTCTCTACTGGACAGCACGCGGAACCCATTTGTAATGAACAACTTGATGGGGATTTCCACCCTGGCCCGGGGAGAACGGGCCTACAGCACCAATTTTGAGCAGACCCGGATCGGCTATACCTACGGATCAGGCAAGTGGGCGCGCCTGCCGCGCGGAAAGGTCGTTCGCCGGGGGGAGTGGAAGGAAATGGACATTAAATTGCGTAGCTTGTACCAGGAATTGCACAATGCGCGGGTGCGCAATCGGTTCCACGCCCGGCCCGGCCGTGTGATGAGCATGTCACAATGAAGCCCGCACGGCTGCGGTAGCCGAGCGCTGAGACTAGGACTTTATGAAAACAATGTTTGTCATCAATCCCGTGTCCGGGAAGCGAAAAGGGGCCAAAGGGGATAAGATTATTCGCTACATCGACCGTGAATATCGCAAAGCAGGGGAGATGTACGTCATTCGGGTATGGGACCAGCCTGACCGCATTGATTTGATTGTAAACGAGGCCATTGAGGGGAATTTCCAAGTTATTGTCGCTGCGGGAGGTGACGGAACGATCAATGAAATCGGGCGGCGGCTTATGGGCACGGAGATCGCCTTGGGGGTTCTACCGATGGGGTCGGGAAATGGCTATGCCCGCCATCTGGGCTACAGTCGCAAATACAAAAAGGCGGTTCAACAGATCTTAAGGGCCGAGGCCAAGGCGGTTGATGCGGGTGAGTTTGGTGGATTTCCCTTCATGAACAATGCCGGAATTGGAATTGATGCGGAGGTCATAGAGCGGTTTGCCCAAAGCGAAACCCGCGGGTTCCGCACCTACGTGCGTCTGGCGACGAAGGCGATTCTCAGTTACAAACCCTTCGACGTATCCCTGACCGTCGATGGAGTGCGGGAGTACGAGTGGAAGAATCTGCTTCTGATCGACATCGCCAATGGCACTCAGTGGGGCAACGGGGCGAAAGTGTCTCCGCTTTCGGATATCCAGGATGGCTATCTGGAGGCAGTGGTCCTGCAAAAGACGCCTTTTATCGAAGTGCCGCGCCTGGTGAAGCTGCTGTTTACCGGCAAGATCTACCGGCATCCCAACGTGCGGATCGTGCGGGGGAAAACCTTTGAGATTCGGCGCATGGCCAAGGGAAATGCCCACGTGGACGGCGAAGCGGTGATCCTCGGCGAAACGATCCAAGCGCAGATTCACGAAAAGTCGGTACGTTTGTTGATTCCGACGCGGCGCGCCAAAGGATGAGATTACGGTTTGTCCGCCCGCTTGGCGGGGGATTCCGGGGACGATTGAGAACCCGGTAATTCGGGGGGCTCACCCCGGCGCAACCGCCTTTTCAGGCGGTCTAGGGCAGCATCCAGGAGATTTTCTGGAACCGTGTATTCGCGAATGCCCACCATCAGGAGAAAAAACAATCCGTAACCGAGCAAAGTAAATTCGTGGCCTTCGGAATGGTCCACGGCAAAGAACCGTTGGTCATTCAGCGCGTAGTAAGTCGACATGCGGTCGGGAAAGAAGAGCCAGCGCCACAGCCAAAATTCGACGCCCATGAAGAGCATCAACAGGTAAGGAAGTCGGATCGGAGAAGGCCGAAACTTAATAGCGATCAGCAAGATGGAGCAAACGAGCATGGCCACGGGAAAGACCAGTTCGGCGACCACCAACTGGGTCCGATTGTCCTCAAACAGGCGGTAGTATTGCTGTTCCAATTCTTCCGGCGCCCCCGAGGTATACGTCGTGTAGTTCACCAGCAAGATTGCCAGCCAGAAGCCGGCGTGGACGAACAGGGAAAGGACGTAGAAAATGGGACGTTGCATGTCGGGCGCTCAATAAGAGGCAAAAAACAGGCACAGAATCAGGTGGGGGGCTCCTCGCGCGCTTACTCCGGTTGGGGCAAGGATTCTTCGAAGCGCCCCAACTGCCTGAGGGCCTGGGCCCGGATTTTGTTTTGTAAGTAGGGGGTCCAGCCGAGCACCAACCCCATCGGGCCGAGCGCCATGCGCGACCATTTCCAGAGATTGAAGCGGTCAGTATGCCGCACGATCAGACCTTCCCGAAAGGCAAATTCCGCCTGGATTTTGTTGTGGACCTGGCGTTTGGCCCGGGAAAATGGGTATTTCGCTTCCCACTGTACGCGTCCGCTTTGCTCGTCGGCCTGGACATTGCGGTAAAATATTTCCAGACTTCCGCTGCCACTGCCCACCAGCATCCGCCACATGTTTCCGGCGTGGTGGCCGCGCAGCTCAAATACCGGATCTTTGAAGGTCACTTGGGGGTGGTAGCAGGCGGCCATGGTTTCGGCATCGCCCTGTTGAAAGGCGGTGTAAAAGCGGTCGAGGAGTTCGGCGTGGGGATGCGACATGAGAAAATATTTTCGACCAAATAGGCAAAATTTCCCCATTCAGGCAAGCTTTCAGAAGCAAGATCCGGGTCGGGAATTTCATTCCCAACCCGGATTGCACCGACACAGAATGGCGGACGGCTACTGAAAGTTGATGGCGACGGTTTTGCGGAGACTGTCGCCGACACCGATTGGGATCGCAGCGCTAAAGACCAGCGTACCGGTTCCCGAACCGATGGGAGAGATCTGAGTTTGCGCTTCGCCATTGCTGAGTTCCAGAAACTCATCGAATTTGGCTTGGGCGCTTACGCTGCCGTCTTGGGGCAGCGCCGCAATCCGCACGCGCAGTCCATCCGAGGGGGTGCCGAGGGAGCGAAAGGCGCTCACTTTGAGGTTGGTGGTTCCCGAGACGGTTACGTCTACCTGGAAGGCATCCGGCTGGAGGCTGGCGTTTTCCGGATAGGCGGTGGTCAGGACTACGCTTTGGGTGGTGCTGAAATCGTCGACCGCCGCAACCAGGTTTCCGTCGGTGGTGGGGGTGAGGCCCGCGACGAACCGGGCTTTGGCTTCGCGTCCGCCGGCCCCCAATTCAATCGCCATTTCGCTGCCCGAAGGATCGGTTCCGTTGATTTCCCGGAGCTTTCCGGCGTCGGTGCTGAGTTGGATGCGCTGGTTATCGTCGGCCTGCTCCCCGAGCTGGGCGGTGATGACCGTGGAGGAAACGCCGTCCGCCGGCAGGACAATGGCGGGACTGGTCAAGCGGATCACCTCCTCCGTGGGGACCGGCTGAGTGGGGTCGTCGAGGGACAACAGGGTGCAGCTTTGGCACAACATCATCCCCAGGCCCAGCAAGCGTGGATACAGATATATTTTCATGGGATTAGCAATTGATTTCGATGGGTTTCCAGGTTCTCTTGACCTCGCCGGCGGAATTGCGCACGATGGCGGTGATGCGTCCGGTGTGGTGTCCGGGGGAAGTGCAAGCCGGGGTAACCGCAATTTCGGCTTCCCAGGTGCCCCCGTCGCTGGTCACCGGGACCATGATCCGCCGCTGGCCATTGAGGGTACACCCTGCGCTTGCGGGCAGCGACAGGGTTACTTCCAGTTGGCCGTTGCCGCGGCCTTCCAGGGCGATGCGGGAGGCGACTCCGCATTGCAGGGAGATAGAATTTGGGGTGAATCGGATGTTGAGGGGCATGGTTTTGGATTAATTGTTGTTGGAAACTTTGTTTTTGGAGCCGGAGAGGCGGTTCAAGACATCAAAATCAAAACTGATTCCAATGAAGGCGGATGCTTTGAGCACTTTGCGGGAAGAAGCATCGCTGAGGGTGTTTTGGCGGTACCAAATCAATCCAAAGTCGATTTCGGCCGCGCGACCCAGATCGTAGCTGATGCCGGTCAGGGGGGTGATGCTCAGGGCATTGTCCTGATTCTGTCCCCGGAAGTTCAGCAAGCCCGAGGTCGCTACACCGATGAGGGTGGCCCAGCGGCTCCGGCAGTAGGGGTACACGTGCTCGGGGATTTTGAGAGATTTGTCCCGCGGACCCCAGTGGATCTTGAGTGCCGTGTAAGTGATCAGGTCCGGTTCCAGGCGGTAGTCGGTCTGGCCGTCGCTCGATTCACGTCCGTAGAAGTAGCCTACGGTGCCCAGGCCGAGTGTCGTGCCGACGTTGACCAGAGATTGGTTGTCGGTGGTGGCGGCCGAGGTTCCGGTACTGCTGACCACTCCCAAGGAGTTAAAAGCCGCTTCGAGTTGGGGTTTGAGTGATTTTGCCCGATTTTTTTCGGTATCTGCCGACTTCTTGAGTCCGTTTAGGTCACTCACTTCCGTTTGTAGATCGTAGGCGTTTTCGTTGATGCCATCGAGTTTCTTGACCAGAGAGGCACTCAGGTCGGTAGATTCAGAATTCCGGGCTGCCACTGCAATCTTGTTCAGCACCTCGATGATGAGATCGGCATCGGCGACTTTGGCTTGGGGATCGGCGAGGAAAGCGAGGATGCGGTCCCGCTCCGCGCGGGTGATGCCAACCGTTCGGTTCAAGTACTGGGTGAAATTCAGCTTTTCCCGCTCCGAAAGGGCGGTTTCAATTGAAGTGGCGAAACTGTCGGCTTTCTTTTGTTTGTCGGCAACATCTTGTTGGCGGGCGACCGAGTTAATCGTTGCTTTGATCCAGTCCTGGGCCTTGCGCAGTTCCTTGGCGTTGATGCCGGGCTGCATCGCACCCGCGGCGGGATCCAGGTGGTAAAGATCCGGATTGGCAGCTTCCAGTTCTTGTTCAACCCGGGAAAGCAGAGTGCTAAACTGCTCATTGTTTAGCCATTTTTTATCGTTGTACTTGGTGGTCAGCTTTTGCTGCAACTGCCCCATGAGGTTGGTCATCAGGGTGGCCGAGCCTTGAGCGAGGGTGTAGGACTTGACCGTGATGCGGTAGGGCTGACCGAGTGTAAGGGGACGGCTCAAGGGGAGCTTGTATTTTTCGGGATCGGTCCCCGTGGGCAGCCGCCATTGTGAGCTGTCGTACGGTTCCCAATTTCCGTCCGTAAAGCAATCCGTTTGCTTTCGGTCTTTGGCTTTGTCCACGGCAATGACGACAAAACCGATTTTGTCATTTCCGGATTTGCGGTCGCCCACCAGGTAATAGGGCGTGCCGTAAGGCAGGGTGGACATGACCTTGCCCTGGACCAAGTTGACTTCGGGGGGCGTCTGTCCGTGCAGGGAGGGCGCTAGGCAGAGGGACAGCAGACAGCCGACCGCCCAGCCCCACCTTCGCATTGGGGTTCTCTTAGGGAGTTTCATGAGGTTTTGTCGTTTAGTGAGGATCCGCACGCCGGAGTCGGGCGCGGAAAAATATTTTGGGTAAGATGATTGGGCTGATCCGGAGCACACATCACAGTTCGACATGCTCAATGATAGCCGGATGAAGTGGCTTTCAGGAGAACATTTTTGCGAAAAAATTCTGAATTTGTTTGGCACCTGAGCTCAAAAAGCGGCGCTTTTAAGCGGTGAAATCCCAATATTTACCTCCAAAAATTCTACAACCGTTGCTTATATTCAGAGGGCAAGGAGGAGGATTCCGGTAAAGGCACACTTCCCCGTCCAGATTGCAGTGCGCCACCAGTTCGTCGCGATGAGCCGGTCGATGACCGCCGCATTTTTTCCGTCGGCCAGGGCCCCGTGCAAGGGAACCGAAACGAAGAAGGTGATGGCCCAGGTGGCGATCACCAGGCCCGCATTGACCCAATTTCCCCAATAATCCGGGGCCATCCCGGCCAGCCAGGTGCTGGCGATGAGTTCCACCAACATGACTGGCGCGACAAATCGGGTAATGCCCTGGGCGTGAAACTGCTCGAAGTGCTTGAATTCAGATTCGGCGATGTAGTGAAAGGCGGGGTAGTGGACCAATTGGACGATCCAAATCACCCCCATCATGACCGCCCCGGCGAGGCCGTGGGTGACGAAAAGTATGCGCGCCAATTCCATAGGGACAGAACTGAAGGCGGCGGGAATTGTTGAGGAAGGGCCTGATCGGGGAAACTGCCGCTCTACAATGCTTTTGCTTTTGCTTTTGTGATCGAGTCGCAATCGTTGCGAAACTCCAGGGCATCTACGACGCCATTGGCATAAGCCGCCCGATAGTCGCGGCAGGCCATTTCCGGTGGACCAACTTCGCTGTAACAGCGCGCCCGCTGAAAGTAGGCTTCCCCAAAATGATCGTCCAGTGAGGTCGCCCGATCAAAGTCTTCAATGGCCCGCTGATACTCTCCCAAGTCGATCCGTACTCTTCCCGCTTCGAGGCGGGCCATTTTTGATTGGGGATTGTATTCGTAGGCTTTAACAAAATGATACAGCGCGTCGCGCAACTTTTGCTCGTAGTCCGTGCGCTTTTCCGCAAGGATCTTGCGTCCGGATTCGATTTCTTTTTGGGCGAGAATATTGGGGGATGGCTCGTCGCCGCCCGGTGGATCATCGTTTTCCGGGGGAAGATCGGTTTGCACAGTATCGGAGGGAGATGTTTCGGAATCGGAAAAGGGAAGCCGCTTGGTAATCTCCTCCAGCCCCCGGTCCAGTTCCGGAACTTTTTCGGCCAGCCACTGCTGGAACGGGGGATAATAGGCACGGGTAACCAGTAGCCCGCCAACCAGTAAGAAAAAGAAAAACAGAATGCTGAGTATGCGCGGACCTCTTCTTCGACTCATAGCGATGAATTTTGGTTTTGATGGAAATAATGCAAGGCTTCTTTGAAATAGGTCTTGGAGATTCCCCAGGTGGCAAAGGCCAGCAAGCCGGCGCTGACGACAATGGAGCGGACGTACAGTTTTTGCGTTTCCGGCAGGAGGTCAGCGCTAAATTTGGGAATGAGCACCACCAGGACCAGGGCCAGGGCGAGGAGCAGCGCTCCGAGCCCTCCCCAGGCGAGGAAGAGACCGATTTTGTTGCGTTTCTGGATCAGATAGCCGCCCAATCCGATGGGCAGCATTACCGCCGCGAGTTCGTTGATCCAGGGGATTGGGTACACCGCCAGCAGGCTCATGAGGAAGCCGATTCCCGTGATTCCGGCCAGGAGGAGCGAAACATTGGCGAAAGGGGCCAGATCAGGTGCCGGGGACAAGGGGGCGGACGGGCGGGGTGAAGGGGGTGGAACCACAAGGGTTGCCGCCATCGCTTCTTTTGTGGGAGGTTTCACCCAGCTTCGTTCCAGATCATTCCGGAACTCTGTACAGTTGGGATACCGGTAGTCCGGCAGCTTGCGGGTCGCCCGTTTGATGATATTGGGGATGGGGGCCTGAACCCCAGGATAGATCGCTTTGGGTTCGGGAGTGGGGGTAGTTTTGATTTTTGTTTCCAGTTCGGTTGAGCTGGTACATCCGGTGAAAGGGTACTGTCCCGTTGCCAGAAAAAACAGCACCAGACCTAGGGAAAAGATATCGCTACGCACCGTTACCGAGTCGCCATTCAGTTGCTCCGGACTCATGTACATAGGAGTACCAATTTGCGATCCGACTTTGGTGAGCCCAAGGTGGCGGTGCTCGTCCCGGGCAACCCCGAAATCGATGATGCGGACGGTATCGTTGTCCAACAGAAAGATGTTGCTGGGCTTGAGGTCGCGGTGAATGATACCGGCTTCGTGAATGGCAATCATGCCATCGAGGATTTGTCGGAAGATAAAAATCAAGCGCGTGTGCGGGATCGGGCCTTGTTCCTGATAGACCACTTTTTCCAAATCGTGCCCTTTGAGGTGCTCCATGACCAGGTAGACAAATTCCTCTTTGACAAAGAAGTCGAATACCTTGACCACGTTGGGATGGCTTAAACGGGCGAGGATCTTTGCTTCTTGGATGGCGCGGCTTTGCAATGACTTGATTCGCGCCGGTGAAAGGCGTGTTCCATTTTTGTAGCTGCAGTTGCTTTGCTTGATGGCGACCTTTCGTTCTAGGTTGACGTCTTCGGCCAACCATACCTTTCCCATTGCACCTTGCCCAAGAAGGTGCAGCAACCGGTATTTGCCGCGCAGTAATTCGTTTGACATAGAAAGACACTTTCTCTTTGAGCATTCGCAACTTAGCAATTTGTGGTCATTTGTACAATGTGTTTTTGCGCAAACGGCAGCGCCGGGGGAATTACGGAGAGACCAGGTTCCCGGTACGCCCCTCGTCGGCCGGCCGGTGATGGTGCGTTGAGAGTTAGCTGCGTTGCTTTGTCACCTTCCCCTTCTGCCCAAAATCCCCGGCAAATTCAAACTTTCGCGGCTGCGACCGGTTCACCCTGCAAGAAATTTATTTGGACCATGAAGAAAATCTATGTTGCCGCTACAGGACAGCACAAAGGCAAAACCACTTGTACCCTCGGAATTGCCGCCAATTTCCAAAGCCAAGGCCACTCAGTGGGATACTGCAAGCCGGTAGGCCAGCAGCACCTCACCATCAACGAGCGCCTGGCCGATAAAGATGCCGTCTTATTTGGCGATACGTTGGGCTTTGCGGTCCAGCCGGAACTGCACAGCCCAGTCGTACTGGCGTCAGGCGTCACCTCGCGCTTCATCGACGACCCGAGCGAATTTACTTTTTCGACGGATATCGCCTATGCCGCCCAGCGGCTCGAAGCGGACAATGATGTCGTGGTCTACGAAGGCACCGGACATCCCGGCGTAGGGTCCATCATCAACCTTTCCAATGCCCAGGTGGCGCGGCAGCTCGGCACCGACGCGGTGATCATTGTGGAGGGCGGGATCGGCAAGACCATCGACCGCCTCAACATGGGGCTGGCGCTGTTCCGGGAAGAGGGGGTGAACGTATGCGGCGTCATCGTCAACAAGGTCCACGTCGACAAGTACGACCGGGTCAAGGATTACCTTGGACGTCAGCTCGCACGCATGGGATTGCCGCTCCTGGGGGTATTGCCCTACGACCAAAGCATGGGCTTCCCGATCATGGGAACCATCTGCAAGGCGCTCAAAGGCAATGTCTTGTTCAATCAGGACCACCTCGACAACCATGTAGCGGAAATCCTCGCTGGATCGCTGATCGAAATCGACGAGTTTACTTACTTCGACAATGTCTTGCTCGTAGTGAACAGTTCGCGGTTCAAGCACGCCATCAAGAAGATTCAGGACGAAGCGGCAGTGCGGGGCCTCGACCATTCGCCTCTGAGCGGGGTGATCATTACCGGAGCTGGGCGGGCTGCCTTCGAAAGCAAGCGCGACCTCTTTGCCGACCCCTACCTCATGGAAAACAAAGTTCCGGTGCTGACCACCCGTTTTGATACCTACGATTCGGTAGTGAAAATCAGCCGGATCGAGGTCAAAATCAACACCAAAACACCTTGGAAGGTGCAACGCGCCATCGAACTGATCAATGAGCACGTGGACCTGGACCGAATCTTGAGTTGAGCGGCTACTCCGGCAACTCAGTGCGGAAAAATCCGGTTTTGCCCTGGTAAGTCCGGCCGTACTGGTTGTCACTGACCAGGTAGACGGTATTGCCGGCAACAAAAATGCCCTCTAAGTTGCTGGCGTATCCGTCCATATCCGCCTCGTCAATGGTGCAGAGCACGTTCAGTTCGGCGCGCTCGGGCAAGGCCCCGGAATCGGGATCGGGCGTGAGGTAAGTGATTTGGTAGACCCCCCGGCGGGCCCGGATGGCGTAGAGGCGATTTACCGTGGCATCGTAGTACACGTCGGGAACGCGGAGTTTGGGATCGCGATGGGGCAAGGTAGTCCGATTGAGAAAGTGGAAGCGCACCTGGCCGTTTTCATCGGTGGTGACGGAAAATGAATAGATCTCGCTGGCCCCTTCGCCGTTTTTCTCCCGCACGAGGTAACACCGCTGGGCCGCCGCGTTGAAGGCGATGCCTTCCATCCCGGTGCTGCCGGTCAACTTGCGGAGTTTGCGGTCAACTTTCACCCGACGGACTTGGCTGAATGCGCGATTGCTGTAAAAAATTCGCCCTTTTCCCCGCTTGGACTCATCGGTGAAGAAGAAGCGGTCCCGGTAAAGGGTGATGGCTTCCAACTCATATTTGCGCGGCAATTGATCGCTGATGTCCCAGGTGTGGAGGTCTTCGCCCTGAGGCGTTAGGCCAAAAATGATTCCCCTCCGTTCGGCAATCATGTAGAACTGAGCGCCATCGTGGATCAGGCCGGAGATGCCCCAACCTTCGTCCAGTTTGGGCGGAAGGGTGATGGTTTCGGCGGTGCAGTTGGGAGATTGGGCCGAAGCCAGTCCCCCAAATAGCAAACCGATGAAAATGAGGATCAATGGTGCGCGCATGGGCATGGATTGAGGTGAAGTCATAAATTAACAAAATCCTCGGATTGTGCCGGGCGGATTTTCTTAACCTAGATTAATGCGGACGGCCGCCGCAATCGGTACTTTTACCGGGTAAAATCAACTTTATTCCAACTGGTCAATGACAGCAACAGCAATGAAAATCGACACCGCACGCTCAGAAGCAACCTTCAGCCTCAAGAAGTTGGGGCTGATCACAGTGCGCGGTCAACTCAAGGACATGCAGGGCGAGATCATTTTTTCTGCCGACAACCCCGCAGGATCATCGTTCAATGTCTGTGTGGGGACAGCCAGCATTTCGACCGGCAACCCCAAGCGGGATGAGCACTTGAGAAACGAAGATTTTTTCGCGGTGGTGGAATTTCCGACGGTTTGCTTCCGTTCTACTCTGGTAGAGCGGCAAGGGGAGCAGTTCCGGGCCACCGGCGACCTCACGATTCGCGGCACGACCAAGCGGGTTGTGATTCCGTTTGGCTACACCGATGGGCAATTCACCGGCGAGTTGACGATCAACCGCGCTGATTTTGGCCTGGGCAAGAAGTTTCCGGGTTTTTTCGTGGGCAAGCATGTCCAAATCACGATTTTGAGCACGGTAGAGTAGCCATTCAATTTTGGGTTGGCTTCCGGGCGCAAGGCGGCATTTTCCTAGGAAAGTGCCGCCTTGTTCAGGAAATGGATGAATAAATGTGGGGAAATTGGATTGGGGACTTTGCTCCCAATCAATAATCTCTATCTTTGCAGCGGAGATGTGCCGGAGTGGTCGAACGGGCCGCACTCGAAATGCGGTGTAGGGGCAACTCTACCGGGGGTTCGAATCCCTCCATCTCCGCAAACAAAAAAGCTGGCAACGCCAGCTTTTTTGTTTGCTCCGGATACGGGGGAACGGTACGAAGTACGAGAACCGTTTGCCCGTACCCGCGCACTGTTCTCCATTTCAATTTCCCAAATGCACTCACCTCACCCAAGTCTCCACTAAGCAAAAAACATTGAGCCCACCGAGCAACAGTTCGGCAAGCGTGGCCCGCACCACCTTGGCGTTGGGGGGGCCATCGAGGACCAGGCTGACCAGGCGCCCGGTGACCACTCCGACATAAATCACGACGGCCACCAAGAAGGAACCGGGTCGCAGCTCTGGCAGTACCGTGCCCAGCAGAATAGCGATCCCGCCCAAGAACATCACCGCGCCGATCCCGCGGATTTCGTTCACCAGATCAGTGTCTTGTTTCAGATCATTGTTGGGTTTGGCGTGGTAGGTGAGCAAGAATTGGGCGGAAATCGGACGGAACAACCGCATCGAACTGGCATAAAACAGGGCCAATCCGGACAAACTCAAAGCAACAATTTCGAAGATCGCCATTTACTGTGTTTGATTTCTGGGGAGTGAATGCCAACGGCAATCCGTGCCGCCGTGGGAGTGTTGTGGCGAAGATCTGCCATCGAGATCGCACGCGACGTGGGCGAGCGAATACCCTTCCTTGATGTCCGGCGAAGCGGATTCCGTGTACGCGCAAACCAACCTGTGGAAATTGCACCGGAAAGAGAAATGGCCCAATCAATCACCCCAACATTCGGGCATGCGGTAGTAAAAGGTGCCGACATCTCCGGTAAATTGACCTTTGATCTGATCTCCGGATTCCGTCGCGATGCGGTAGGTTGCCTTAACCCTGCCGTCTTTTTGCTTCCATCTTACCGTACCGTTCGTCACTCCCAATCCGTCCGGAACGTAATCTGCGGGACCAGCAACCCATTCTTCTCGCGGATAATGCCCCGTTTAAAAAATCTTATTCATGGCGGCAAAGATACCCCACCCGGTGTAAAACGGCCGCGATCCCCGACAATTTCGCTGATTCTTCCGAATTGGCCCCAAAAACAGCCGGCGGTTGCTCCGGTTTCTGGAGCAACCGCCGGTTGAGGAGTCTACTCTTTGACCAGGCGGAATTGCGCTTGGTGCGCATCCCCGAGGACACTCAGCAGATAGACTCCGGGCGAAAGTAAGCTTACTTCGCGCCGCAGATCCAGTTTGCCCGCCCCGGCGGGAATGGCGACCGTCCGCAAACGGCGCCCCATGATGTCGGTTACCCGCACAGTATGGAAGGTCCCCGACTCACCTAAGTCGAGTACCAAGCGCTCAGAAAAAGGATTGGGGTAGAGCTGTACCGCGGCCGCTTCTCCCGGGGCAATCGGCTCCACCGCCGCCCCGGATTTAGCGGAGGCCGCCGCCCGAATCCAATCGACTTTAAAATCGACCCCGACCGGGAATACCGGGTCCAGACGCAGATTCGTGATCGTACCATTCCAGTCCGGGTGAGCTGCCATGTCAAAGGTAAGCGTCTGCTGCCCGGGAGTACCGGAATAATAGGCATCCACTCTCCGTGTCCCCGAGTAGCCGGGGGCCGTATTGGTAGAGAAGAAAACCATCACCGTCGTATTGCTCTGCGCCTCAATACCTACCCGCAAATAAGGCACCTCCGAAGCCAAAAAATTGAATTCGTCGTTTTTCAACTGGGCATCGCTCCCACTCGTTCCCTGCAACTTGCTGTCGCCGAGGGTAAGCCCCGTCACCTGGTAGACATCGTCCCAGCCTTCATAGTTGCCCGCGACATCAAACTCCGCAGCGAGGTCGGAGGCAGTGAAAGGATGGCGATTCGCCGCGATCTCGGCGGTGTCGGGCATTTGGTCTCCATCGGTATCCACCTCGGCCACGGCAAAATCGGTGGTCCAGGCGATGGTAATGGTATCGTTGATGGCCGTGGCCACCGGCTTGAGGTAAAGATCCCCATTCGGTTCCACGTAGTAGCCCGATCCCGAAGCAGCTTCGAGGCTGGCGAGGGAAAAATAGCCGGTGAGGGTGCCCGTACTGCTGATGGTCCGGCCCCCGAGTTTGCCAAAATCCTTGAATTTGTGGAGACATTCATCCCCGGGATTGGCATTGAGGAAGTACACTTTGACCAACTGGGTTGCGGGCAGTTCGGTGTACTCGACTTCGTAGACAAAATCCTCATTGACCATCACGGGAAACTGTTGTTTGTTGTTGGGAAAATGGTACACGTGGGGAGTAGGCGTTCCCGCTTTTTCGCGCGTGACGATGAACACCGGATTGTCCTCGGGCGGAACGGTGATTTCGTGGCGCAGCAAGGTCAGGGCAAATTCGTGGGTGCTCACGTAGGCTCTGCTCCAATTTGAGGGCATGGTTTCATCGCCTGCCAGCATAAAGGGATGGTTAGAAACGATGTTGGTATTGGGCTGTCCGGTAAAAGTGCCGTCCAGATCGCGCACCACGACCGACCAAAACAAGGGAAGCTGCTGCCCAATCGGGGGGGTGCTCGGGCTCGGATAGTAATCCGGATAGGTCTGGCGCACGGTTCCGCTATGGCCGAGGCTGTTGCGGTCAAAGAGGTGATTGGGGTGCTTAAAGGCGGCCCCGAAGTTGTTCAGCAGATTGGCATTGGAACTGTTCCAATCGGCAAAATGCGAGTCGTAGACCTGTCCGGGTCCGTCGTAGGTCCGGTACGCGGCGCGAGTGCCCGCGATCAAACTTTCCCCAGAATTTGCCACAAACACCGAGCTGTCGACCACCGATTCATTGGCAAACATGGTTCCCGTGGTGTTTTCCACCAAGGCATTGTTCCGGAAGATCAGGTTCTCCGTCGGTCCGTCCCCGCCCGAGCCCGTGTAAATAGCCAGATCGTTGGCGTACCACTGGCAATCCTCGATCAGGTGCTCATTTTCGTTGAGCCAGGCGCCATTGCGGACGATGGCGTGGTTGGCGTCCAACTGGTCAAAGACGTCAAATCCCGACATGCAACTGTGGGCCCGATTGCCTTTGAAGGACAGCAGATCGGTTTTGTACGGTTCCATCCCGGCAAAGCGCGGATCGGTCGCGGACAAGCCCAGAGGACTTTGGGGAAAGGCAAACCAAAACCCAGTACCTTCGGTACCGGCCGCGACATTGCCTTCAAAAACGTTCAAAGGGTTGGTGATCCAAAAGCTCGAGGGCGTTCGGTTCTGCACCTCATCAAACTGGTTGTCGGAAGGGGTTAGTTCCTCGTTTTGGGCGGGGCGGCGGGTCAATGCGACCACGTTGTTGCGAATCTGATTGAACTGCTCCACGCCATCTTCCAGGAAGACACAATGCCCGATCTGATCGTAGAAAAAGTTATTTTCTACGATGGTGCCATCGGTTCCGTGGATGGTTACGCCCCGGTTAAACGAATGGTGGACGCTGGAATTTTTCAGGAATTGGCCGGTACCGGCATCGTCGAGTAGGTGCCAATGCCAGGGATACCGCCCCAACTCGGCCTTCTGCCCCATGTGATAGAGTTCGACGCCACTCGCATAGCCCTGGCCATTGGAATGGATCATGATGTGACCACCGAAGCCCGTGGCCGCCGCCGCACTGTTGCCTTGCACGGTGAGGTTGCGGCTCAACCGGCCCACTTCGGCGCGTAGGTCGACCGTCCAGGTCTGATTGGCGTTGCTGTAGCTTTTCGTCACCCCGGTGTGTGGGTAACTCAGCGCCGCATCCAATTCGAGCACCGTTCCGCCGGACTGGACCTCGGCGATGGTGCGTTCCTCGGCCTCATTCCAATCTTTGCGGCTGGAAACGATCACAATTTTGTCGCCGGCCACCCAGTCCACTGCTTCTTTCAGGGTGATCAACTCCGTCCCGTTACTGGCATTGGCTTGCAGTTGGGTCCAACTCAGGGTTTCGGTTCCGTGCAGGTGTAAGGTTCCGCCATTCATGGCCATCAGAAAATTGTTGCCCGGGGCGCCGCTGACCGGAGGATCGGTCTCCGCTGCGGTAAGGGTGATCAGGGCATCGGCGGGATAGGGGACTGCCGGCTGTCCGATGGCGAACTGTGCACCGCTGCCCATCACCATGATGTTGTTGGCGCTGAGGTCGAGGTCATGGCTCTGTACGCCCAGGAGCTCGCCGTTGATGATCAGCCGGTCGACGACCATGGTATCGTGCAGGGCCACTGCACTGCCGGCGGGGATGGTTGCAATATCGTTTGCATTCGGAATTTGACCGTTCCAAGTGTAAGGATCCTGCCATCCAGGAACCATTTCCAGGCGCACGTCGTCGACAAATCCGGTGTTGTCGCCCGGCTCAGGGTTGACACCTTCGATTTGCAAGGTGTGGGTCCCGGCGGACAGGTGGGTGGTGAGGGTCGTGAATTCGACGTAATTGAAGTCGCTCAACGGGGATTCGCCCAGAGGGATTCCATTGACCGAAACGCGAATGCTGATCTTTTCCGTAGCGGGCCCATTGTTTCCGCGCAGTGCGGCTCGGTAACGGATGCGGTAAAAACCGGCCTGATTCACGACCAGGTCCCGGCTGGCGCGCCCGGAGCTTTTGAAAAATCCGACTTGGTCGCCTTCGGGGGCATTGGGGTTGCCGTTGGTAAAACCGGTCGCGTTGCGGGTAATGCCGGAGGGCGAGACGAAGGTCCAGGGACCACCGCTTGGCGCATATTCGAATCCGCTGAGCGTCGCAATGACCGGCGATTCGAATCCATCGACGGGTTGAGGAATCCGAGTGGAAGTAAATTGGTCTATGAATACGGTGTTGTCGCCACCATTGGGATTGACGCCGCGAAACTGCAACGTGTGGGAGCCAGAGGTGACGTAGATCGGATCGGAGGACATGGCCTCATAGGTTGTGCCCGACGGGGTAATTGACCACACCGTTTGCCCATCGATCCGGAGATCTACCCTCTGGAAGGTGGCCTGGAAGTTGCCGCGCTGGGCAGCCATCAGGTCAAATTGGTAGTAGCCTTCCGCGAAGGTGACATTGCTCACTTGAGCGCTGCCAAAACTCTGGATGAAAAGTACTTGATTGCCCTCGGGGGCTGGCGGATTGCCCGCGGTGAATCCCGTTCCGTTGCGGGACAGGCCGCCATTTCCGTAGGTCCAGGTTCCACCCGTGGGATTGCGTACCCAGCCGGGGCTTGCCGGCAATACGGGATCCTCGAAATTGCCTCCCGGAACGGTTTCTGTAGCATTTAGAGGAATGGAATTGCGTTCGGCCGCGGGGAGCATCAGCGGAGGCAGCAGGAAGAAAAAAAGTAAAGAGCACAAGGGGATTTTTGCAGATAAGAATGTTTTTGTCATTTGGTTGAGATTAACTTTTTCACGCTAACAAAATTCCCTTCTTTCCTGCAAAACCAAGTGTGGCTTATCAAATTTTGATTACCAAAAGTGGTTTTCGCCGGAAGCCGTTTGTGTGTGAAGGGAGTAGGAAATTGATCGATGAAGTTCGCGGTTGCGGGTTTTTCGTCAGTTGGAGGTGTTTTTGGAATTTAATTGTCGGAGCTATGGAGGAGACAATGGCGGAATGGAAGTTGGAGAATGTTTGGGGAAATAGAGTTGAGGAATGGAATACACGTAACTTTTTAGAAGCAGTGCGTTGACAAGTCCGATCCTTCCGGCCCCAATTTCGCTTCCTTGCTCACATTGTGCGTCAGAAATTGGGCGCCTAGCTCAGGTACCGGGCTCTTTTTGGAGTTTTGCACCCAAGCTTTAAATCTTCTTTGCTGGGAATCAATGCCACTTTTGCTATTCAGAAAAGCGAACAGTGTCAACGCCACTTGGTAGGCTGTGCTCTGGACGAGAGGATAGGGGAAGACTAAGAAAACCGATGCTTTGAAAATCGCAGGATTGAATTCAAGTCGCTGCTTGGAGGAGTTAAGCTGCGTTTGTGGATGGGAGATTAGTAGTAGCCTTTTAAATCGAGGCATTGCATGATTGTAGGATTGCTTTTAAGCCGTTGATTCAAACAGGTAGGCGGTGCTTTGGGTGAAAGGAAAGTAGAAAATCTGGAAGGGCGATGCCACCGCCGCATCGCCGGACCAAATTTTTATGCTTGTCCGGAACTTTGCCACGATTTTTGCCACGGCTTTTGACACGAGATGTCAATCGGCGGGTTGAGATTGCGGCCAAAGCTCGAATCTGCCCATGAATCTATTCAACTTTATCGCCCAATTTCCCGACGAACAATCCT
>JBCCQH010000019.1:0-80577 GCA_039024435.1 Bacteroidota bacterium | reverse complement strand
GAAAGCGAGAAGGAACTTTGGTACTGAGGCCCGAGGGCCGGGCGTAAATGGCGTTCGGTAGCCGGTGGTACGGGTCGCCCCGGATCGGGATAACCCCTCCGGACATCCACTTTTCGTAACTTTGTGGGGTGAAACGCCACTCTTTTCTTTTCCTGCTCCTTTTTGTTTGGGGTACAGCGTTGCCCGCCCAACTGTCGCGGCAGCGCGCGCAACTGGAGGCACAACTGGAAAACGAAACGGGCGTGGATCGCATCGCCGTGCTGCACAACCTGAGCGAATTGCTGGCGGAGGACCGCGATTCGGCCGCGCGGCGCTATTCCCTGGAGGCCCTGCGCATTGCGGAAGGCTCTTTGGACCCGAATCAAATCACAAGCGCCCTCGCCGAGCACGCCCACATCCTGATCGAACTGGGGGATTTCAAAACGGCGCTGGGTGAACTGGACCGCGCCAAGACTTACCTCCCCCAAGGCATTCGCGACGAAACCAAGGCCCGGACCTACTGGCGCTACGGGGACGCCCATCACCAAGCGGCAAATTATGATCTGGCTGGCTTCTACTATCAGAAAGCCCGGGACATCGCCGAATCATCCGACGAAGGCCAGTTGCGCGCCGATATTCTGGCCGCTTTGGCGATCAATTTTCGTTTTCAAGGCGAATTTGACCAAGCCACCGCCAATTATTTTGAAGCGCTCCGCTACTACGAGTCGGTCAACGACAGCCAGCCGATCATGCGGTTACTCACCGAAATCGGCATCATTGATTACGTACGGGGAGAAACGGAAAAGGCCCAACAGGCTTTCCTTGCCAATCGCGATTACCACTTGCGGCGGGAAGACTCGCTCGAACTGGGCCTCGCGACGACTTTACTAGGGTTGGTCTATTACCAGATGCGGGATTTTCCGCAAAGCATTGCCTTCAGTGAGCAGTCCATCGAAATTCGCCGGCGCATCGGGGACATTCCGGGTCTGGGCGAGAGCTACAACAACCTTGCGCTGGCCTATATGGGGCAAAGGGACTGGGAAATGGCCGGAAAAACGCTAGAACGTGCCCTGGAATATTTGCAACGGGGCAATGACCCCCGCCAAATTCCGGTCATCATTAGCAACATTGCGGATACCCGGCGCTTCATGGGCCGCACCGACGAAGCACTCGGTTACTACGAGCAAGCGTTGGAGGAGGCGCGGGCTTCGGGCTTGCGGACTTCGGTGGCTTTTACCCTCAAGAAGATGTGCAATTTCTACCGGGCCAAAGGCGATTACAAAGCTGCTTATGCCTACCAGGTGCGCTATGCAGCCCTGAAAGATTCAATCTTCAACGAGGAAAAGGAGCGCATCATCGGGAACTTAAACGTGCAGTACGAGACCGACAAAAAGGAGCAGAAGATTCGGATGCTCAAGCGGGAGCAAGGGGAAGCGAGGCGGCAAAAGATCTTTCTCGGCGTAGTGCTGGTGCTGGTGGTAATCATTTCGGTATTGGTGCTGAATCAGCAGCGACAACGCAACCGCCGCAATCGCATGCTTCACGAAAAGGAAAAGCAAATCCTGCGCACCCGGGAACAACTGACCGACGCCGAGCTGCGCAATACCCGCAACGAGTTGGAGCACAACCGACGCATGCTGGCAAACTACATGGAAAATATCCTCCGGAAAAATGCCCTCTTGGAGCAATTGGAATCCCAAATCAATGTCCTCAACCTGCCAGAAGAGACGCCGGAGACCGAGCGGGAAAATAACATCCGTAAGTTGCTCAACATGAAAATCCTCACCAATGAGGACTGGCAGGAATTCAAACGGCACTTTGATCAAGTCCACCAGGGATTGTTGCACCGATTGCAGGAACGCTACCCCGATCTCACGCGGGGAGAGAATCGATTGTTCATTTTGCTCAAGCTCAAACTGAGCTCCAAGGAGATCTCCAACATTCTGGGGGTCTCGCCGGACACCGTCAAAAAGAGCCGTTATCGGTTGCGGAAAAAGCTGGCTTTGGAAGCCGGTTTCAACCTGGATGAATTCGTCGACAATTTTAGTTGAGTGGGAGCCAAATTCAGTCCTGCAATTGTACCCGGAGTTTTGCTCGGTTGCTCTTCCCCGAGTCGTTCGTTTTGGATCGGACCAAGTGCGCCCGACAGGGCTTTGGGTGGCGAAAAAATCTGCGCCCCAAAACCCCCAAAATCGATTTCAAGTCCCCCCTGTAAAAATCTTTCTCAAAATTCAGAAAAAACCGAAAATTGGGGGCTGTCCACCAAAAATCTTGCAAAAAAGGCCTTAAATCGCCCGTAAGTCACCATTTGTCCACCCATTTGTCCACCCCTAACCCTTGATTAATACTGTCGTCTAAATTACTTTTGTAATGTCATCACAACGCGCACACACTACTTACCTGCTACACCTCTTTTTAATCAACATTGGGTAATTATTATTTAGCAATGAAAAACCAAGGTAACGTAGAAGAATTTTCCTACCAAAGCTTGCTCGATATGCTGACGGAGGAAGAACGCAAGTTGTTCGAGACAGCCGGTCGCGAGATCGAATTGTCAAAGAACGAAGTCCTTTACCGCGAAGGTAACGTCTCTGATCGCATGTTTATCGTCGCCGAAGGCCGAGTCAAAATCGGTACGTATGGGGACGAGAACAAAGAGGTCTTGAAGAACCTCATCCACAAAGGTGAAATTTTCGGGGAAGGGGCCGTGTTCGGTGAATCCCGTCGCCGTGACTTTGCCGCCGCAATGGATGATACCGTGATCGTGCTGGAATTGAAAGCTGCCGACGTGAATGCCATCATGCGCAACCATCCCGATATCAGCTTCAAAATCACATCGCAAATCGCGCAGAAACTGCACTCGGCCGAGCGCCGTTTAGAAGCCTTGACCTTCAAGAATTCGCGGACCCGTATCATCGAATTCCTGAAAGACACGGCCCGCAAGCAAGGTCGCAAAGTCGGATACGAGACGCTGCTGCGTCCTTTCCTGACGCACCAGGACATTGGCAATCTTACCACGACTTCGCGGCAGACGGTTTCCTCCGTACTGAACGAACTCAAAGGCGCCAATCAAATTTATTATGACCGCCACAGACTGCTCATTCGTGATCTGTCTGTCCTCTCATAAAACCTTCTGATTTTGCCAGAAATGGCAGCAAGTGGGTGTTAGCGAAAGCGTCGAGTGATCGGCGCTTTCGCTCGTTTTGGGGCGATCACAAAGCAAGCTATGATTCAATTTAGGAGGGCGATGAAGTCCGGGCAACCTTTTCCAGTCGATTCATCACCGCACGGGCGATTGACTCCTTCCCCGGGTCGAAGCGAATGAGCCAGGCACGCTCCACCGGCAGGGTATCCAGGGATTTTATGTTCCGGTACAGCGCATACGCGACCCTCTCGGGAGAGGTCCGCAGACTTCCCAGATCCACGCGGATCGCCCTGCCTTCCGCAGGCAAGTCCTCACTCAGCCCTACGAGCACCCCGTCGGTGCGGTGGGCATATCGGTCCACCTCCGCCTTCTCAATCCAATAGACGGGTGTTTCTGGAGCGTAGTGTGTGTATTTGCTGCCGGGAACAACTTCCCCGGCCGACGCTTCCGCTGCTACCTCAATCCCAGGAAAACGGTGCGCCAACACCATGCGGAGGTCGGCCTCACCGATGGTCCCCGGGCGCAGAATCCGAACCCGGTGCGCTTCCCGCACGTCGAGGATTGTCGATTCAATGCCGACCCGACAATCCCCTCCGTCGAGGACACCGGCAATCTTTTCCCCCAAATCGTCAATCACCATTTGCGCAGTGGTCGGGCTGACCTTGCCCGAAGTATTTGCACTGGGTGCCGCAATCGGCGCATCCAATTCACGGATAATTTTTTGGGTCAGGGGATGGGCCGGGAGCCGCATGACCACTCCGGGTCGCCCCCCGGTCGCCGCCCGCAGCGATTGGCCCGCCCCCGCATTCAGCGGCAACAAAAAGCTGATCGGTCCCGGGGCAAATGCGCCCAAAAGATGAATGAGCCAGGGAGCCGGCGCCGTGACGTAGCGGAACATCATTTGGGGGGAAGAGACGTGGCAAATAAGTGGGTTGTCTACCGGACGCTGCTTGATGCGGTACACCTCGGCAATGGCGGCCGGATCACTGGCCCGGCATCCCAGCCCGTACACCGTCTCCGTGGGCAAGGCGACTACTTTGCCCTCCCGCAACAATATGACTGCCGTGTCCAGGTCGATCCGCCTACCGGGGTTTTGCATTGGGGCAAAGGTCGCAACTCCCAGCGAAAAGTGCGAATCCCAATTGGGCCATCGGAAAGTAGGCGCCCCCGCCGGGCATTTTCCGAAATAAATCCACCACAAATGTCACGACTGACTTCCGATTTTAACCGGAAATGCAAGCCGCTTCCGACCGGGTGTACCTAGCTGACAAACAGCACTTTGTCTCGCCCTCAATCCACAACCTCCCCCCAACTGACTTCCAAATTTCTACAAATCCTTGTTTCGGCTTTTGGGCTGGGGGGGCTTCTTTTGTTCCAACACAAAACAAGAACAAAACAACATGAACATCAATCGGGGACATACGACAAAGAACCATCCGCAAGCACGGCCCCGAAGACGAATTACATCTATGGATATGCATTCACATCAGGGAAAGGGAATGCAGCCCGTCTCATTGCGTTACAACGAGCCCCTAGAACTCTCCAACGATGAGTGTGCCCGGTGCCCGCAAACTTCCGCAGGCCGGAGTATGCTCCGCATTACCAACTGTTCAAGCCACCAGAAGGCCACCTTTATGCTGGTCTCTGGCAGCGAATGGGACGGCACCTATACCTTACTGGCTAACGGACCCGACAAGCAGTGGACCTGCACAACCAACTTTCATTCTGACCGACTGACCGTAACCAACCTGAGCCCGGGTGCGGCTTCCATCCAAGTGTTGCTGCTGGATATGTCCGGGAACTATTGACGAAAGGCCGTGTGCTGGATCCGGGCACACGGCCGCATTTTTCACCGCAAACAAATTTTGTATTTTCGCCAGGGACGAGTGCTTCAGTTACCCATCGTTGTTCCCGGTCACCAATCACAATACTTAAATCCCAATCATTTATGGAAAGCAATTCTCAAAACCGAGCGGACGCCACCGCAACTGTCGACACTGATCCCGTCGCGACCACCACGATGGTTTATGATTCGGGGGCCAATGCCCTAGTGGTATCTTCCACGGTGGGGGACAAGGTGTACAACTCCGGCTCCCTCCTCAAAATTTCGATTAACAGTACCGATGAGTATGAGGTAGAAGATCCCGGAGCGGCGATCAGTTCCTACAGTTTCAACAAACAGTTGAACCACTCCGGTTTGCAATGCTTCGGCATCAGCCAGCGTTCGGGCATCGGGGTTTCCGATTTCCGCGACTTCAAGATCAAGGACACCTGGGACCTCTCCGAGTGCTTTATCGGGTTGCAACTGGCCGACTCTGCCCTCAAGATCGGCTACAACTCAAATACGCCGCCCTGCTTTACCGAACAGCAAGTAGACGAAGCACAATGCATTGACGTTGAATAATCCATCATCATCTTCGGGGTTCCGGCCGGTAGCCACGGCTGGACCCCGCATTTCTCAGCTTTTTCTGCTCGATACCCTGAAAGATCAGGATACGATTCAAGCGGTTCTGGAGAACTACCAGGGAATTTTTGCTGCCCTGCGGGGACAACCGGTCCATTACATCATTCTGGTTACGTTTGATATCCCGCGGGCGGCGCAACTCGGCATTCAGGAAGCGGCCTTTCGGACGCAGGTTGCCTCGTTTGCGACCCAGGTGCAGGCGGCCGTTCCCCCGGGTTCACGCCTGGACCTGCGGATGCTCAGTACCGATGAAATGTGTGCTTTGCTGCGCCAGGGCATACCGAATACGCCTACTTGTCAGAAATGCGTGGACTGCGATTCCCTGCAATTTCCGAGCATTTTTGGTCAGGATCCCTTCATCGCACTCGATTACGGGCCGGATTTTCTAACGATGCTGTCTTCGGTGGTTTCCCCGGTGGCCTTCTCCTATTCGTTTGTGGCCGGGGCCATCGCCAATGGGGAACCACACGACCTGCGCCTGGTGTATCCCACCCGGCTGAATCTGGTGGGTGGCAATCTGCTGCCCCAACCGGACTACGCCATCGTGGGCCAGGACACCTACCTCGACAACCAAAACAATCCATTGTTGGAGGTCGGCGGGGCCCTGCCTTCCGGCGGTTACGAACAGGAAGCGATCACCGAGCAATTGCGGCGGCAATTGGGGGTGAAGAAGATTTTTTGGACTGGGACCAGTTCCGATATTCCTTCGTATCCCTATTTCCAGCAGGGCAAACGCCAGCCCGCTTTCCACGTGGACTTCTACCTCACGCCGGCGGGGCCGCAGGTGGACCCCCAGAGCGGCGAACGCTACGAACTCATCTTTGTGGGTCAATTGGAGTTGTACGCGCCACAAACGGATCGGTCCAGCGCAAACATCTTGCAACTGATGGCCCGGGGCCTGGAAGAAGCCGCCCGCTATTTTGCCGGGCAAACCACTCCGGCGGGTTTGCCCTTCCGGGTGGTCCGAATCCCGCTGCTGTTTGTGGGCATCAATCCCGAGCGCACGGTCATCAACAAGTTGCTGTCTTTCAACCAGGTACTCTTGCAAAGTGAGCGGGGCAAAACGACGGTTTTTCTCCCGGACTACACCGGACCCGAAGGCGGTGCGCCCGCCCCGGAGTACGCCCCCTGGCAGCAAAAAGCCATCGAAATCTACACCGCCCAAGGCTTCGAAGTAGTGGTGGTAAAAGGCCGTTTCCGCACCTACAGCTTTTACAATGGTGGGTCCTTGCACTGCATGGCAAAGATTACCGCGCGGGGGGATGACCGTTAGTCTTGCCCCGCTTGTAATTCGGGAACCAACTGCATTTTCACAATCTCGCCCTCCAAGGCCGAATCAATCAAGTCTTCTACTTCGGAATCAGAGAGGTTATCGCACTTTTCCGGACCAGTTTTGGGATAGACATACAGCAAAAGAACAGCATTTGGGGCGAGGTCAATCGCCGAAATAAATCGGTAACCGCCCCGCTTGCCTGCCCCACGGGACGAATTTCCGCAACGGGTTTTGGCAATGACATTTCGGTCCTCAGAAGTTTAGACGACAATGGGCTTGCTTTGTTTCAGAAGGTCTTCTGCCTACGCACAAGCATGCAGAAATGAACCAAAATCACTGCGTAGCGAACGGTAGTGATTTTTCTTTTTGGCCAACTTGCGCAGTGCCTTGAGGAATACCTGAGTGGCAAAAACCCTCATGCAAAATCCAGGTTTTTCAACTGCTTCAGCTTCGTTTCCAGACCTGGCTTGGCAAACTGTTGTCGCAGGCGCATCGTTTCCCGATTGTAATCCTCGTCTCCGTCAATTCCATAATGCCCAAGCCAGGGGAATTCGCAGTCTTTGGCCAGGGCAAAATCGATGGGCTTATTCAAAGCAGAAGTAATCCACGAATACTGCCAATGCGAAATCGTGGATAAATCGGCCGCCCCCACGCCGGACAAGGCCCTTGTGGTCGCTTCGATGGTTTGGAGTTCCACCGCAGAGAAATGAGGAGTCAGATCAATCCGCGCTTCACTCACCGTGTAGGTATGCCACTTGCCTTTCGATCCCTGGTGGAGCTTTTTGTTGATCAATTCATCGGATTCCATGATTTCCAGCAAGAAATTCAGCGAGTCCGGCACCGGTCCGTGCGGTAACTTGAAATAAAGAAATGAGGTAATTCGATTGCCCTGGATTGCGAGGTGGCCGAAATCAATGAAGTAAAACAGCTTGTAAAGCTTTGTGTCCGAAATCGCAGTGGGGGCATTCCGCGAGGCAATGATCAAATACTTGACCAGCATTTGCAGGCTTTGGATCGAGTCGTGTTGCTGTTCGGTGGTGCTCATGGGCGCGGCGATTCAAAGTGGTATCGACAGAAACCAAGAATTAAGAGGCGGTTTAAATTTAATCCTGTGATTTTGCTATGGCATCTTTTTCCGCCTCTCTTCCGCTATTTTCTCGCCCATAGCTTTGGCTATGGACTCCAAAATGAGCTTTGAGAGATAAAAAAATCTGCGCTAGCAAATTTCACAAACCAATTTTGAACCGCCTCTTAGAAAGCCAAAAATGGAGAATTAGACAATCCTGAGTTCCCACAATGGCGCTCTCGCCGGTAATCGTAAAACGAACTTGTTGGGTAGAATGTTGCCGTGAAGAAGTTCGCTCCCCCTGCGCTTTCCGTCCGCCCAGACCACCTAAGGCAGTCCCCTCACCTCTCAATCAGCGTCGCAATCCCTTCCGCAATCCCCACTTGCGGGGCCCAACCGGTAAATGCTTTCAACTTGCGGATGTCCGCCAGCAGGTGCAACCGATCTGTCTTGCGGACCTTGGCCGGATCGGTTTCTACCGTGACCGTTTCCCCGAGCGCCTCGGCGAAGGCATCCACAATCTCGAGTACGCTGTACTCGATGCCCCGACCCAGATTGAAGGTGTCGAAGCCTTGGGCAAACTTCTCCAGCAATGCCGCCACCGCCCGCGCCATGTCACTCGTGTGGATGAAATCCCGCTTGGGCTTCTGGTTGCCGAGGCGCAACACGCGGGCCCCCGAATTGATCTGCTCCGCAATTTCGGGAATCAAGTGCGGATTCGTCTCATTCGGACCGAAAGCATTGAAAAAGCGACAAGCAACCGTCGGCACCCCGGTCGCGAGGTTAAATTCCTGACAGAGGCGCTCCCCGGTGAGCTTTGCGAGGCCGTAGATGTCCAGCGGACCGAGCGGATGGGCTTCGGTCACCGCCTCATCGTAAATCGGATAAACTGCCGCAGTCGAAGCAAAGAAAACCCCCCGCAAATCCGGCAGTTGCCGCGCCGCATCGAGCACCTGCATCGTCCCGCGGATATTGATGTCCGCCGAAGCGTACGGATGCTGATTGCACCAGGGAATGAAATGCACCGCCGCCAAATGTACGACCCAGTCCGGTCGAAAATCCTGCATGACCTTTTCCACTCCCGCTCCATCCCGGATATCCAGCTTGTGAAAATAAGCATCCGGCACCGGCGCCAGTTCCCGCTTTCCGAAACTCAGATCGTCGATGACCGCGATCTCCACCCCGCGGCCGAGCAACTCTTTGATGATCGCTGAGCCGATGAAGCCCGCCCCGCCGGTCACGAGTACTTTCTGAATGTCCTTGCCCAGTTCGCCCATAGTCAGTGGATCTACTTTTTGGTCGCAATGAAAAGGTACTGCCGAATGAACAATCGCTTCCAGCGGCCCAGGGTCAGCAGGTAGAAAAAACGCTGGTACTTATTCATCGTCGACCAAGTATTCCGATTTGAGTCCAGCGCCGCGATCCGGTAGTGCGGATCGAGCATTTTTTTGATGGTGTGCAGGGTAAAAAAGCGGATGTGGGTCCGGTCCAATAGCCCATCCTCGTCGTACTCAAATCGGTCGCGCATGATCTTCCACAGCACGTACAGATTCCCGGCATTCGGAATGCTGCCCACAATCACGCCCCCCGGCTTGAGCAGGTGCTTGGTCGCTTCCACCACCTTCCAGGGATTGTACAGGTGTTCGAGCACATCCAGGTAAAGGATGGCATCGTAGCCTTTGGCTGGAATCCGGTCCAGGGCTTGCTGCGCGATCATCTCTTCGACGTTGCCCTGTTCCGCCCAATCGATATTTTGCTTGGCGGCGGACACCGCATCCGGCATCAGTTCCAATCCCGCGTAGAATTCGGTACCAAACTTTTCCTTGATCAGCTTCCCTGTGCCCCCGCTGCTGCAGCCGATTTCCAGGACATTTTCCAATGGATGACCGGACTCCTGCACGTAGCGCGCCAAAAACGCCACGACATCCCGCCGGGTCAAGCCGTAGTAATCGACGCCCGATGCCTTGTTTTCGTATAGTTCTTCGACAGTGGCCATGCTATTGTGCGCGGTAAATTTTGCGAATTATTCCTTTCATTCCCAATGGCGCCAGGAAATAATCGACCAGCCGTGATTTCCAGGCGATGAGCCGCTGCGGTCCCCATTTGGCGTGAAAGATCCGCTGGTCGATCCGGAACTTTTCCGAAATGTTGACCTCCGCTTTTTTCGAAGTGATGTGGGCGAGGTGGGTCACCCGCGCGGCGGGAACGGCCGCATTCAGCAGCGCGTATTTGCGCAGCGTCATTGCCCAGTCATCATCGGCAAAGTAGTAGTCAAACCGCTCGTCAAATGGTCCCGTCGTCGCAAAAACCGAGCGCCGTACCATGAAGCACCAGCCCGTGAAAGTCACCCGGACCAAATAGCCCTTTTGAAAAAGCGCATTGGCCGGGAAAGTACCCGGCGGGGTAAAGCGCGACGCCGGATCCACCGGGCAGAGACAAGTCAACCGGGGTTCGGCTTCGGCCGCCCGCAACATGGCCGTACACCACCCCGGATGGAACACCACGTCGTTGTTCGTGAAGATTACCCAATCGGCAGAGCCCCGTTCCCGCCCCAGGTTGTTGTAGCGGTTGAAATTGAAGGGGACTTCCGGAAGGTGCACCTCGGTCGACGCATCATACGCGTAACCCAAGCCGGGCCACTTCCGGTTGCTTTCCAATACCAGGACATTGAATTGCAGGGCGGGCTCAGAAGCGCGCAGGGATCGAATCGCTTCACTGGTCATCGCAAATACCTCCTCGTCGAGGGTATAGGCCAGCATCACGACATCGATCTGCTTCATGACTGCGCGATTGTCGTGTTGTAGCTGTCGCAGATGTCGATCACGCGGCGGGCATTGGCTTGCCAAGTGTGGTCGGTGAGTACCTTCTGTCGAAAATTCTCCCCGAGCTGCTGCCGGAGCGGAGCATCGGTCAACAAGCGCTCCATCGCCTCGGCCAGCCCCTTCCCTTCCGCGGCGATAATCAAACCATCCCGGTCCTTTTCCATCACGTCCAGCACCGCCGCGTGGTCGGTCGCGATGACCGCTTTGCCCATGAGCCCGTATTCAAAAATCTTGATCGGCGAGCAATACCATTTTGTATTCGGCAGCACAGTGATGTCCATGGCGGCGATGTGGGAAAATACTTCCGCGTGGGGCAGGTAGCCGGTAAAATGAATGCGCGTCGCCGAGGGCAACTTCGCCGCCGTTGCCTTGACCGCCGCGATGGTTTCCCCGCTGCCCACGATCAGGAGGTCCGCCTCCGGATGTTTCTGCGCTACCCGATCAAATGTCTGAATCAGCTTGTCCACCCCATGCCAGGGCTGAATAGAGCCTACCCAGCCGATCACCGTATGCCCCCGCAGGTTCCATTTGTCCCGGATTTCCGCGGCTTGGGTGGCTCGAGTGGCTTGGGCGGGATCGATGGCATTGGGCAGTACGGTAAATTTTGCCCGGAAAGTCCCGTGAACATCGAGCAAATAGTCCCGCAAAGAGGAAGAGACCGTCACGATATGGGTGCTTTTGGTGAGCATCTCGCCCTCCCGTTTGCGGGCCTCGTCCAAGTAAGCCGACGGGCCCTCCAACTCGACCTTTTCCTCAACGTAGGGGGAGTTCATCTCGAGAATGTGGGTGATCCGGTAGCGATCCGCCGCTTGCACCCCCGAATTTTGCAGGTAGTTTGCCCGCTCGTAGATCAGGTCGGGCTGGAAATCGCGGATCTGCTCGCAGAGGTGATCGTAAGCTTCATCGTCAAATTCCATGAGGCGGCGGTCCTTCATGGACTGCCAGCGCTTGGCGGGGATGAACCCCTTGGCGATGGATTTTACCAGGGAAGGCTTGGGTGGTTCGGTCGAGGGCCGGGCCTCAGTTCCTCCCATGATGACCGGGCGCACCTCGTGCCCGAGATCGCGGAAGGCCCGGATCATTTCCCGCATGTGGGTGCCGTACCCCGCCGGATCCGTCAGGTTGAGGTTGGGGTGTGGAGAATAATAAAGGATTTTCATGCAGGATGTCGGCGATTTCGGGGGCAAAGTTAATGATTTTTTACCGCGAAGGAACCGATCCGGAAGCTACCACGATCCGGGATTTTCCCCCGGACCCTGCCCAATCATTCGGCCGCGCCACAGTTTTTTTCCCAATATTCCTTCGCTTCGGCATCCCCCCGGTCGGCGGCGGCTTTAAAATCGGCACAGGCCTCTTCCTTGTTGCCTTGGTGCATCCGCACGGCCCCCCGGAAACGGTAAGGCTCAGATTTTGACGGGTCGAGGCGGATCGCTGTATCGTAATCCTTTAGCGCTAGTTCCAGGTCTTGCATTTGGGTATTGACGTGGGCCCGGAAGGTATACAACTGCGGGTGGCGGGGATTGAGCGCGATGGCGGAGGAGTAATCCTTGCGCGCTTCCTCAAATTCCTCCAAGGTGGCGTGAACCCGGGCCCGATCCACGTAGTAGCCGATGGTGCTCGGTTCCAGTTCGATGCACTTGCCCAGATCCCGCAAAGCAGGGTAATAGTCGCCGGTCTTTAGGTAAAGCAAGGCGCGGTTGTACCAGGCGGCCACAAACTCGGGAAATACCCGAATGGCGTCGGTGTAGTCGGCAAATGCGGCATCGCGCTGCGCATCATCAGCGTGGATATTGCCCCGCAATAAGAACTGCTCCGGATCATTGGGCATCAGTTCGATGGCGCGGTCCAGATCGGCGAGGGCGGCTTTGAGCTTGCCGCTAGCCCGGTGGGACGTCGCACGGGCGTGGTAGAGGTCGGCGTTTTCCGGGAAAATGCGGATCGCTGCGTCCAGATCGGCAATGGCGGGCGCATGGGCATTGGCTTCGGCGTAGATTACCGCGCGGTTGTAGAGGGCGGTTGCATTGTCGGGAAAGGCCGCAATGACCTCGCTCAAATCCCGGATGGCGCCGGCAAAATCACCGCTTTCGTAGCGGTCGATGGCGCGTTGCTGCAATTCGGCATAGGATGGCATGCGGCAAAGATAGAGAAGCGGGTGCATTCCCCAGAAAAAATCACCCTAAGGCCACCTTTCCGGACATTGCCACGCAAAAACGCCGCCTTCCATTCCGAAAGGCGGCGGTAAAATATCTCAACAAAAACTATTGACAGAGTAATTTTTCTATCCGGGTCGTGCCGCCCCCTTGCAGGTGCAAGGTGTACAGCCCCGCGGGGAGTTGCGGCAGACCGAGGTGGATTTCACCCGGACCCACCCCCAAAATCCGATTTTCCCGGTGGACCACGCGGCCCAGTTGGTCGTGCAACTGTACGGCAAGATCGGTGGCCGTGCGGCTGCGCAGTTGAAGATGGAGCTGGTCCCGAAAAGGATTCGGAAACGCGCGCGTCAGTTCGAAGCCCGGGAGATCCGCGAGCTGGACTTCGGCGACATTGGAGTAGGTGATGCCGCCGTTCTGATCGCGCAACTGCAAGCGGTAGAAGTACTGCTCGGCGGAGCCAGCCGGATCGATGAATTGATCGGGAACGGAATGCCCGCCCCAGGTCGCGATGTCGGTGAAGCGGAGGCCGTCTTCGGAACGTTGCAGGTGCAGGGAACCGACTTGCTTCTCGGCGGCGATGTTCCATTGCAAAGTGACGCCGGAAGCTCCGGCATCGGCTTCGAGGGCCACAGTGCCGGCGTCCAGGGGGCCGGCGAGGTCGTAGAAAAGGGTGCCGTTAAAGTTGCGGACGGCAAAGGTCAATCCGAAGGGGTAGGACTTGCCCACACCCTCAAAAACGGTGAGGTTGGCGTCACCCGCCAGGAAATTGCCCACCGCAGTTCCGTCGGTATAGGAGGTCCCGGCTCCGAAATCATTCGTGATGTAAAAGGAGTAAGTGACACCCGCTGGGATGGTGATGTTGATCGGGATGGGGAGGGCGGTCGGCAAGTTGTTTCCGGCGGAAGTGATGCCGGTAGCGCTGCCGAGCAGGGTCCAGGCGGCGGCATTGTTTTCGAAGCCCACGTGGGTGCCGGCGCGGTAGTAAATCTCGTAATTGGCGGTCGTGCCGGCGTAGAGATTCGCTTCAAAACAGCGGATGGTGATCGAGTTGGTGGCCAGAACATCAAACATGCAGCCCCGCTGGCCATTGTTCGAATTGTAGGGGGTGCTGAAGATAAAGGTGGACGCACAAGCACTCGTCCGGGCCCCGCTGGCGTGGAAAGAGGAGCCGAGGGAATTTTCGGAAGCGGTGGTGCGGGAGTGGGTTTCCTTTTCTTCTTCCAGCACAATTCCGAACGCTTCCATCTCTTTGCGGTCATCCAGGTTGAGGTGACCGGGCCGGATCGGCGCGCCGGTGGGATAGGTCGGCAGTTCAATTTGGGCGGCCAGCAAGACGGGAAACAACCAAGCAATCAGACAGACGAGGTGGCGGAGGGTAGATATTTTCATCGCAGTAAACTTTAAAAGGTCAATCGTTTTGTGTTGAGATTCACCTTTTGATTCCGCGAACCCCCGATTGTTACCCAGATGCTCCCGAAAAAATATTTTGTGCAGATTGCTGCCGGTTGATTTATGGATTAAGGATGATTTTTCGTCTTTAAAGAAATTGTATCTGTCCACCAATAAATTTTCCCATGCGCGTATTTGAATCCCGCCCCCGCCGTTCATTGACCGAAGACTCCTCACCCACTCAAGGCCTCGCCTACGATGCCGTCGTTTCCGGGCCCCAAATGGAGTCTGAGTCGGAGCAATCTCCTCAACCATCCGGCGGCGAAGTCACCCAGATGATCCGGGCCTACCGGGTCGGAACCAGCAAGAGCAAGTACAAAGTCCAGGTCGATCCGAAAACCGGTAAAATCACCGAATTTCGGGGAGGAAAGTCCGGCATTGACATCAGCTTCGGAGACCGGGCCCACGCCGAGTACTACCTGCAAACCAAGCAGGGCGACCCCGAAGCCGAATTGGTGGAATGGGAAATGGACGACACGCTTTACGAAATGATCGTCGCCCGGATGAAAAATGTCGGCGGGTCGAAGATTCCCCGGGAATGGAAATCTTCGGGCAGCGGTAAGAAGAGCCAGTTACAAGCGATGTGGGACGTGGTCTCCCGAGCGTCCAGCCCCACGAATTCTTCTGATCAATACGTACGGAAAAACAATCTGATCGCGCCCCACTTTGGGCTGGACTGGATCGCGATTTTCAATAAATACGGCAAAGGCTCCGCTCGGGTGAGTGGTCATTCGGAGTCGGCTTCTCCAGCTCCGCCGGCCCCATCCGGCGACTATGAGGACGACGAACTCGTGGTGCTGATCGACACCACCGCGGACAGTGATCCACTCATCCTGGATTACGCCAGCGCTCAGGACACCCTTACCGATCCCGATTGGAGCCACTGGAGACTGGTGAGTCGCGCGACGGCGATCCGGGACCACGGCATGCGGGAGGAAGATTTTGCAGAGTATGACTAGGTGCATTGCGGCAGTTAATCCGAAAGCAAGTCTGGATACCACTATTTCATTTTGGCAATGAATCCATCCTTGCCAAAATGATTTAGCAGTAGTTGCAGGGCACGGTTGATTTTTCCTCGATTATGTGAATCAGGTGTGGCAATTGAGTTTGTAGTGTGCCAGATATCCATGAACTCCCCGACCAATTCCTTGCCATTCGCTTCGTTGAAAGTGTAGTCAATTGCCTTTTCGCAGAGCGCAGTATAATTGATGTTCCCGTCGACCAGCGCCTTGCGGTAAAGATCAATTAGGCCCTGTTTTTTGCGTTCAATCTCGTTCGCCAGTTGGCCATCAAAGTACGACAATATCAAGGATCCTTTACCGCCGAGTTGCACTTTCGTTTTGCCATCCTGAACCACAGCAAATGAGAAAAGGCGGTTGAAGATATCGGCCACGAATATCCCAATGATGATACTATTCGGGAAACGGTTGAGGACAACTGAGCCATTCCACTGGATTTCCCAACCGATTTCTTGCCGTAGGAAGGAAGTCGCAAATGCCACCAGAAAATAGAAGACCGCCCGCAACCAGAACCAGGTTGCGCGCTGGACAAATCCCGGACCGAATTGATTGCTCAATGCCGGGATTGAAATGGGACCATAAAGCAAAAAAGAAACAATTCCCGCGACAATCCCCGGCAGTATAGCACTATTCATTTACGGGAACCTTCCGCACAGCATGGACTTTTATCTGAAGTTGCTCGCGGTCAAAAGAAATATATCCCAAGCGGTCATAAAACTCAAATGCTGGATTCAACTCCGAAAGCTGGCTAAAACAATCGAATGTTGAGGAAAGAAACTTTCGAGTGAAATCTTTTGATCCTTGGGAAGTTCATCAAGAAATTTGCCAATCTTGCCAAAAGCGAGATCTCCGGTATCGTTGAGAAAACTATAAGTCGTGTGTACAGCATTAAGAGTTAAGTGTCGTTTGAGCCGTCCTCAGACGACTCATTCAATCTTTCACTTGTACAGTGGAGTTTTAAGCTATATCTGTTAACCGCCGTCACAAAAAAATTCTTTTCGCGTGGAAAAATCGTATGGTATCGGCGATGAGCAGCGGGTTTTCCCGCAGATGATGCGCAAGTACTAGGAGTACTTAAAAGAACGCAGCTCCTCGCGAAATGCCCTTTTCTTAGAGGACTTGTTTGGCGAAGAGGAGAATTGGGACTACGCCAGTGAAGCAGTGGTGCGGGTCCGGATCAGCCGTTGCCTCAAGCAGATTCGCGAAAAAGCCATGACAAACATGGAACTGATCGGCAACATCATGGACGTACTGCGCAGTTCTGACGAAAACTAAATGCTCTCTAGGCCACCTCGTCCACCAAGTCCTTCTCGACCCGCAGGTTGTCAATGATGAATTCCTGGCGCTGCTGGCTGTTTTTGCCCATGTAGTACCGCAAAAGGTCCCCCACCGGGCTGTCCTTCTTGATGATCACCGGCTCGAGCCGGATGTCTTCCCCAATGAAATTGCTGAACTCGTCCGGCGAGATTTCCCCCAAGCCCTTGAAGCGGGTGATTTCGGGATTGCGGCCCAACTTGCGCATCGCAGCCTGCTTTTCCGCTTCGTCGTAGCAATAAATCGTTTCCTTCTTGTTGCGAACCCGGAAAAGCGGGGTCTGCAAAATGTAAACGTGGCCTTGACGGACCAACTCGGGAAAAAATTGGAGGAAAAAGGTGAGCAACAGCAATCGGATATGCATGCCGTCGACGTCGGCATCGGTTGCGATCACAATCTGGTTGTATCGGAGGCTTTCAATGCCATCTTCGATGTTCAGGGCGTGCTGCAACAGATTGAACTCCTCGTTTTCGTAGACCACCTTTTTCGTCAGCCCGAAGCTGTTGAGGGGCTTTCCTTTCAGGCTGAAAACCGCCTGGGTCTGAGGATCGCGCGCTTTGGTGATGGATCCGGAAGCCGAGTCGCCCTCGGTGATAAAAATCATGGTTTCCCCGGCGCGCTTGTGCTTTGAATTGAAGTGGGCCTTGCTATCGCGCAATTTGCGGTTGTGCAGGTTGGCCTTGCGGGCCCGCTCATTGGCGAGCTTCTTGATGCCGGCGATGTCTTTGCGCTCCCGCTCACTTTGTTTGATGCGCTTGAGCAATGCTTCGGCAACGTCGGGATTGCGGTGGAGAAAATTGTCCAGGCGGGTCTTGACGACCTCGTTGATCCAGGAGCGGATTACGCGGCCTTTTCCGCCGGGCTCCGTGTGGGTCGAACCCAACTTGGTTTTGGTTTGGGACTCAAATACTGGCTCCTGAACCCGAATGGCAATTGCGCCCACGATCGAAGCGCGGACATCGGTGGCATCGAAATTTTTTCCGTAGAACTCCCGCACCGCCCGCACGACCGCTTCCCGCAACGCTTTTTGGTGAGTTCCGCCTTGCGTCGTGTGTTGGCCATTGACAAAAGAATAGTACTGCTCCCCGTAATTGCTGGTGTGGGTGAGGGCCACTTCGATGTCTTCGTCCTGGAAGTGGATGATCGGGTAGCGACGTTCGCCCGCTTCGGTATGGTATTCGAGGAGATCCCTGAGGCCATTTTTCGAAAGGAATTTGGTGCCGTTGAGCACAATGGTCAAGCCGCGGTTCAGGAAAACATAGTTGCGGATCAGATTCTCCACAAATTCCTGGTTGTAGCGGTAATTTTTGAAAATGGTCTCGTCCGGGGTGAAATTTGTGAGGGTGCCGTGGCGCATCGAGTTGCTGCCAATATTAGGATCGTTGGTAAGTTGCCCCTGCTCGAATTCGGCCAGCTTGGTCCGGCCCTCGCGGTAAGATTGCACCGCAAATGCCGAAGACAGCGCGTTGACCGCTTTGGTACCGACCCCATTGAGGCCGATCGACTTCTGGAACGCCGAGGAGTCAAATTTACCGCCAGTGTTGATCTTGGAAACGCAATCCACGACTTTGCCCAGGGGAATGCCACGGCCGTAATCGCGCACCCGCACCCGGTGCTGGGTCACCGTGACTTCAATCGTTTTGCCCACCCCCATCATGAATTCATCGATGGAGTTGTCGATGACTTCTTTCAGGAGGATGTAGATGCCATCTTCCGGCGTAGAGCCATCACCCAGTTTCCCAATGTACATCCCGGGACGCAACCGAATGTGTTCCAGGGGGTCAAGCGACTTGATTGCATCATCGCCGTAATTTTCAAAAGTGCTTTGGTCAGCCATGTGTCTGTTTTCCTCTCATCTGTCTTATCACTGCTTCGGGAAAGAAGCCATCTGCGGTCATGGGTCACAATTTTACCGCCTCTAAAAATAAGCAATCCGCTCCGCAGGTGAAATTCCCAATATGCACACCCCGCCGTGTACAACCTTGGGGACAGGTGCGGGGAGGACGGAAGAAGTGGTGCAGGACCAAGACATTTTTTGGCGTTGCTCCGGGGAATTGAAAGGGTGGGGCGTTGATTGCGGGGAGGCTCCGTCGCAACCGGCATCCGCCCTTGCAGTTTTTCAACCGGGGTGACTATATTGGTCGCTTCAAGTAAAGGAGATGAAGTCAAGGGATGATCTTTTCCATTTGATCGCCTCGCTCAACCGGGCGGAGAAGCGGTATTTCAAGGTGTTTGCTGGCCGCCACGTCATCGGCAAGCAAAACCGCTACGTGCGGCTGTTTGACCTGATCGACCGGCAGTCGGAGTACGAACCCGACAAGCTGCGCAAAGCCTATCCGGGCAATCTGTCTTCGGACAAAAACTACCTGAAAAAGCTGATTCTGAAAAGCATGCGCGCTTACCGGGACGGCGGTCACGTGCGGACCCGCCTCGCGGAAATGATCGAAGAGGTGCATTTTCTCAAGGAAAAAGGCCTCTACAACCAAGCCATTCGGCGGCTGAAAAAGGCCCGGCAGACCGCCGAGGATTTCCAGTGCTATTTCCAGCTTATGGAAATCCTCGATCTGGAACGCCGACTCATCAAGCAGACGGTCGACTCGAATCTGCTGCACGAGCACGAACAGCTTGTCGATGGGCAGCGCCGCTTCATGCAGAGCATCGCAACCGAGTTGGAGTTGGCCCAATTGTACGACCGGGTATTCCTGTTTTCCCGCACTGGGAAGACCGAGTCGGACTTGCTCTCGGCGGAGGATTTGGAACGCTTGCGAGCGCCGCTGCCGGTCCCCGAGGACTACGAGCTTTCGCGGGAAACCCACTTGCAGTACCACTCCTCGCGGGCGATCTACTTCAACCTTCGGAAGGAGTATGCGGCATCACTGGCGGAGATCCAGCGCCTGGTCGAATGGTATGAAACCAGTCCGCAACTGATGGAAAAACACCCCGAACGCTACAAGATTGCGCTTTCCAATCTGCTGGTGGCGGCGAATGAAGTGGAAGAATACGGCAATTTTCCGGTAATTCTGGAGAAGATTCGGGCCTTGCCCACCGCCTCTTTTGATGAAGAAGCCGAGTCGTTCCAGAACGTTGCTTTTCTGGAATTGATGTACTTTATGAACTCCGGACAGTTCGATGCGGTGCCGGCGCTGAGTGTGCGGGTGGACCAGGGCCTGGACCTATACGCGGCCAAGATCAACCAAGCGCGACAACATGCGATTTGCCTGAACCTGTCCTTGGCGTTTTTCATCCGGGAGGAGATGCGCGAGGCCCTGTCCTGGCTCGGACGCATTTTGAACCGCAAAGAAGGCGATCAGCGGCAGGACATCCAGCAGGCCGCACGGATTTTGCAATTGGTGATTCATCTGGAGCTGGGCAATTTTGACTTGATTCACTCGCTGCTGCGCTCGACCCGGCGCTACCTCGACTTGCGGCAAGGCATGGGCGAATACGAAAAGGCACTGATCGCATTTTTTCGCCAGGCAATCACGTCGCCGCCCGGCAAGGTGCCCAGCGGGCTTTACCGCCATACCATTGCTGAACTCAAGCGTCTGCAAGCGGAAAGTCAGTGGAGCGCGCTGTTGCTCTGTGATGAAATCGTCATCTGGCTGCAGGCCCGCCTTTCCGGTCAAAAACTAAAAGTGGCTTACCGGGGCTGATTCAGCTCTGTGGAGATTTCGATTTGGAAAGCTAACTTTGCCCCTGCAAATTGTATTGAATTATGGAATTTTGCCGGATAACGGCAGTTTCCTTGTACGTGTTGATATGAGTGAGCAAGACGAATTTCTCAAAATTGCCCAAGATCTAGTGGTTTACCGCCTGCGCTACGCGTGGCTGGAATTGTCCCGTTTGTTTAATTCGGAGGCGGCCAAATTTGGCGTTACGATGTCGATGGGCTTCATTTTGCTGACGATCAATGACGAGTACGGTACGCCGGTGACCCGCATTGCCCCACGGATGGGGATGGAGCCCAACAGTCTTTCCCGGATCTTGAAAAGTATGGAAAGCCGCGGCCTTGTCTACCGGCGGCGGAGCGAAACCGACAAGCGCAAGGTCTACATTTGCCTCACCGACGAAGGCCGCAAGCACCGGGATATCGCTTTGGAGACCGTCTTTGCGATGGAAGAGACCATCACCAAAAACATCGGCACCCGCAAGTTGAAAGGTTTTTTTGAGGTCATGGACCACATCCCCGGCGCCGTTGAACGCTTCGAAAAAGAAAACAAATAGGGAATTTCCAATTGCTCGATCTCCAATTTCCGATTGGCGCGTTTGAAACGCGCAAACCGCGATGAGTAAGTCACCCGAAACGTCCCTACATCGCGGGGATCGTAGCCGCACGGCATGCCGTGCGGCGGAGGATTTGCACTTGAAATTCAAGCAAAGCGTCCGTTTAATTCCGCCCAGTAGCGGACGGCCGTTTGGCTGCGGGCCACGATGTTGGGATCGAGAATTTGGCGATAATCCTCACAAAGGCGAAAATAACCACCCTCCATTTCCCGGCGAACCTCGGCCAGCCCGGGAACCTGGAGCAGTGCATCGCCGCCATTGCGGTCCAGTTCGACTTTGCACATGTAGTTGATCCAATCAAAGCCCCAGAAGCGGCTGTTCGGATTCCCAAAGTGAATGCCCGGATGAAGTTTGCGGGGATCGGCCCGCAGTGCCTTCACCGTATGTGCCCGACCGATGTGGCAGTGCTTGAGCACGTGCAACAATTCCAGAAAAACCGTCTCCACAGCGGCCCAACCTTCCAGACCATGGCATTCCAGGGCAAAAAATCCGCCGCCGTCTTCCGATCCATCAATGGCAACGGTGTATTCCGGATGCTGCAGTTCAAAGTAGCCGTCATTCGGCAATTCAAGCGCAGAATCGTCCCAACCGGTCAGCGATGCCTGGGTACGGTACACAACGTCAAAGATGAACTCTGGAGCGGGAATCCGCTCCGCCAGAAACTTGAGGGCCGCTGCCCGTTCCACGCGCATTTCCCAACGGAAAGGCCGGTGGTAATCGTAGTTAAAAACAATGTCCTCCATAGTCTTTACGGTAACAGTTGCATCGAGCCATTTTTCATGCCCACGTAAAACACATTAAATTGTTCTCCTGCTCTCTGAATCTGCCATCCAAATTTATCGTAAGCCGATTTTTCACTGAAAATGTAGGTCACCGATTGCAATGGTTTGTCGATTCCCGGTACGGTCAAAGCGCCCGGATTTCGGATTGCGTCGCTGTAAGCCGCAATCTTTTCCCACTCCGAAGCCGGCAACTGCCCCCCGGGGGTATGCTTGAACTCCCGAAAATGCAGGCCCCCGCCTTGCTCGACGATGTTGTCCGGGCACAAGATCTTTTTGGGGTTTCTCGTCCCCGCGTAGATGTTCATGCGGAAGCCGCCCGCCTGATCCGGGAAGTGCTTCCGGACAAAGGATTCGAAGAACTGGCCCGCGTTTTCCCGCTGCATGTTGCGGGTGATTTGCAGAAACTCGTCGATGGGATTTTCCGCGTTGCCCAGAGCTTCAGCGGTGGCGTTGCGGATCCGCTGGCGGAAAGTGCGCCGCACCGATTTCTGGGAAGAAGATACTGCGGACAAGTCGGCCATGAGCTGATCGATTTGCGCCTGGGAAAGATTGGCCTCGCGGATCGCCCGGAGGTAGTCGTCGCCCGAAGTGCGGATTTCCATGAGGTATTTCACCACCCGCTGCTCGGCTTCCGGAAGGGCCGAATAACTTCGGTTCTTCATGATCATGTTCAGCGTCGTGGCATTGTTCGGATCAAGGCTCTGGACCGCATTGTCGATTTGGCTTGGGCTGAGGTTCCGGGTGTTCCGGACCCCGGAGTTGCCTACCCGATTGTCCAAGGCCCGATACTTGACCACGATTTCTTCCAGGTCCAGATTTGCATTGGCGAGGTCGCGGGACATGCCCTGGGGATTGCGCCGCAGGTAATCCAGTAGGAAATCCCGGTCTTCCACCGGAAGGTCGGTGTCTTCCAGCTTTGCCATGAGGTTATTGAAATTGCTACGGGCGTTTCGGCCATCGCGGCCGAGCGGGATATTGAATCCGGATTCCTTTGCCAGCCGGTGGTTGCGGGCGCGCATGAGCAATTCATCCGTGATCTGGGCAAATCCGTCCCCGGTGTCTTCCATGAATTCCAGCAACTCCTCGCGCTGGCGGGGCGTTACATTCGCCTCGTCCATGGCCTTGAACGAATTCCGCATCCGGCGGTATTCCCCGCCTCGCTTCGTCTGGGTCAGGATCTGCATCTGCTTGCCATCGAGGTCCAGGCCCCGCGACTGCAACCAGTTTTCCAGATACTGGGTCCGCGCCTGGGGCGTCGGCAATCCGTCAAGCGCCCGCATGACATTCAGGATTTCATCGTCGCGCACCCCGTTTCCCTTGAGGGTCTCAATCAGGCGATTTTTAGATGCAGTATTGAAATATTCGTCCAGATTCGCCGATTGGCGAATGTCCGGGGTAAGCACCTCATCGACCCGCTGACCATTGACGAGGGTGTTGGGATTGGCATCGAGGTCTTTCAGGGTATCGTTGTCCACCCGGAAGATCTCCCCACTGGCGAGTTTGACGTAGGGGTTGACCTTGCCGTACAACGTCCAGCGCCGTCCCCGAATGCGCAGCTTGAATTTCTTGAACTGCATGAGCCGCCCGATTCCCCGTCCGAGGTCGTCGAGGGTGCGGGCACCCTTCACCGCGGCATTGCGCACCCCGTTGATGACAATTTTGCCGTTGCGGAAAGCCGCTTTTCCACTGTTTTGCAGAGCACCCTTAAAGGCCCCCAGGGCTTCTTTGTTCGATTGGTAGGCGCCACGGATCCCCCGCTTGGCGGCATTAACGCCGTTTTGGGCCATGCCGCGTGCGCCTCCCCGCATCCCATTGCGCAAGTTGCGCACTCCGCTCTTCGCCGAATTGAGGCCATTGCGAACTGCTCCGCGTACGCCATTCTTCGCCACCGAGCGCGCACCCCGAAAGGCCGCTCCCAAACCGAAAAAGACCACACTGAACAACAGTTCGATCACTGCAGCGGCCAATCCCCGCGCCAAGCTGATCGAAGCTCCCCGCACGTCGCCCCCGAAAGATTTGCTCACGTAACCGGCAAACCATTTCGAAATGTCAAATCCCCCCTTGATTGCCATCAGCGTACCCAAAATCTGCAACAAAGGCGGTACCGCGGTCAAGATGGCCCCACCCGTCACCGCGGTCAGCACCGCCCCCACAGCCAGCCCCGCAATGAGCCCCGCGATCACGTGCGTCTTGTTTTTCCCCCACCATTCGCGGGCGCCCTTTTTCATTTGCCCGACCATGTAATCAAAGCGCTGCTTGGGCGTAGCTTCCGCCCCCATAGGATCGACTTCGCCTCCTGAGGTTTCCGGTACGCGGCTCGGAACTTGCGCTTCGGGGGAAGCCCCCTCCGCCTCCGGCACGGTCGTTTGGAAATCCGCCAAGTCTATCCCGGTCAAGTACTGCAAGAATTCTTCCTTGCCCCCTTCCCCGGATCCTTGGTGCCCAAACTCATGTTCACCCTGGGGCAGGCCGGAAATGGTGGTCATCAACTCCTCGGTGAGGGCCGGATTTTCCAAAACAGGTTCCGCAACCACATCGCCTTCCTGCAACTGGGCCTTGGCTACGAAACGCTCCAGCCCCGGATCAACCGCCGCTTCGGATTCGACCGCTTGCTGGAATTGGGCTTCAATCGGAACACTGGCGGGCGGGGCGGGTGCCGACATAGGCGAACCAGGCACCGCGCCCGGCCCCATCTGCTCACCCAAGGGCCGCGTAATGTCGACCCCCAGAATCTCCTCGGACATCTGGCCCCAGAAGTGCTCCGGAGATTGGCGCGCGGCGCTGACCAGATTGGCGATGCCTCGGGCCACCTTGAGGATGCCATCGATCAGGCGGCTGAAATCGCCCAGCAGCGCGTTGTAAACCGCCTGGTACACCGCCAGGATCGCGTCCAGCGCCTTCCCAATGAGATTGAGCAGGCCCTGGACCACCTGCTTGAGGCCGTCGGCAAGGGCATCCACAATCGATGCGACGACCTGGACCGCCGAGTCAATCAGATTGCAGAATTTGTCCGCGACTTCGGGAAAAGCCGCGAGGGCGACCTTGATCAGGCCCTTCATGACTTCCGCGTAGGCCTTGAGGAGGCCCTTGATGATGTTTCGCGCCAGGTCAATGATCGCAGCGGCGGCTTTTTGGGCCAGCGCGACGATGCCTTTGACCACTTGCCGCAAACTGTCAAAGATGGCATTGACCGCTTGGCGGAGGCCGGCGAAAAAGTCGCTGACCGCACCTTTGACCCGGTCCCACCAGCTTTCGTCCTCTTTTTGCCGTTCGGCTTCTTCTTTTTTGCGGG
Source organism: Bacteroidota bacterium (assembly GCA_039024435.1). Lineage (GTDB taxonomy): Bacteria > Bacteroidota > Bacteroidia > J057 > JADKCL01 > JBCCQH01. Next base: position 55,535 of record JBCCQH010000019.1, on the reverse strand, counting down.
CCGCTTCCTGCTCGGCCTTCTTCGTTTCGGCGGCCGCCTTTTGCTCCGCCGCCGCGTATTCCTGGTCGACCTTTTGCCGGCTCTTGCGGACCTCGACCTCAACTTCCTGATCGATGCGGGCCCGCTCCCGGGCGGAGGTGGCTTCGTAATCCCGCTTTACCTCCTGGTTTTCCTTGGTCCAATCCTGCCGCAGCCGCGCAACTTGCTGCTTGCCCTTTTCCCGCTCGGCGTCTTGTTCCTGGCGGACACGTTGCGTTTCCGCTTCAATTTCCTTCTGGCCCCGGTCCTGCTCGGACTGGGAATCGGTTTGGTAGGTTTGGCGGGCGCTTTCCGAGTGGGAAAGGGCCGCGTCAAATTCGCTTTGGTGAGCCTGTTTCAGTTGCGGGTTCAGAACACTACTGAGGCGGGCATCGAGGCCCTCCGGCAATTCCTTTTGCGGGTTGAAGGGGGGCGCGGTGGACAATTGGACCTCCGCTTCCATTTGCTCCGGGGTGAGGCTCGGCGGGACGTTGTTTTCTCCGAAATCGCGCTGCACTTCGCGGGCCACCTTTTTTTGTTCGGCGGTGAGGGCCGCATCCGATTGGGCCTTCACGGCGTCATTTTGCCGGGGATCGAGGTCGCCCACGAGCTTGATCTCGGGTTGGGGGCCGAGGTGGGCGCCCGGATCCGGAGCGGTGGTTGGGATCTGATCGATAGCGTTGCCCAAACTTTCCGGGTGGGCCAGCGATGCTTCATCGTAGTGGGGCACTTGGGCCAATGGCTCCCCGGCGGGGGGCTCCGGCGCGGTGACGGGCAGGGGGGGCGCGGCGGGTGAGGGACCGTTCCCAGCCTTCAATTCGGGAGTCGGGCCTTCGCTGAGCTGCGAACGGATTTTGGCGGGGGATTCGCCCGGAGGCAGTCCCGTGGGCGATTCAATTTGGGGCAGGGCGGCACTCAGGTCATCGCGTTCATTTTCCCGGGCCTGTTCAAGCTGGTTCCCAACCTGGTTGAAGGCCGCGGGCAAGGTCAGGGGCGGCGTCTGGGTCAGGCCCTGAATCAGGGCGTGGGAATCGCGGGAGTCAAGGGCAGTCGGGGCCGGAGATTCGGGGGCGGCGGCTTCCGAATTGCCCGCTTCGCGCGCCGGGGCCGACTTGTCGTTCGGCGGAGAGGTCGCAGGGGGCGCCGGATTTTGCTGGTTGGGGTGATCGTCGCCGTCGGGAGGGGCGACCGCATTGGGGGGGCCAGAGGCTTCGGTAGCTTCGTCGGCGGGGGGCGGTTCGGCATCGGCAAACAGGCTGTCAGCCGCCTCATGTTCGGGCAGTTCTTCAAGCTCGTGCTCGGCTTCCCGGTCTTGGGGGCCGATCAGTTTGAACGGTGGCGGAGCAATGAGCGGGGCTTGCGGGGCTAGTTCACTTTCTCCCAGCGCGGGCCGGGCGTGAATTCTTTCTTGCGATTCAAGCATTCTTTAAGCTACAGCTAGGTTGTTCTATGGCGCAAAGTAGTGATTTCTCGTCCCGAAACATATCTTTCTAGCGATATTTTATCCCGTGTCGCAAATTGTTTCGCCAGCGGCAATTCCGGGATGCCGCCGGGAAGGTAGCGGATTTCCCTGCATAATTTCGCTTTGGTTTGTACCTTCACGCTGGATTATTTAAGCGGCGGTTTAAATTTAATCCTGCGATTGGGTTACGGCATCTTTTTCCGCCCCTCTTCGGCTATTTTCTCGCCCATAGCTTGGGCTATGGACTCCAAAATGAGCTTCGATGGACGAAAAAATCTGCGATAACAAATTTTACAAATCAATTTTAAACCGCCTCTAACGACAAAACACGCTATGCAATACAGAGAAGAGAAAGATACAATGGGACCAGTTCAGGTTCCGGCCGACCGCTATTGGGGCGCCCAAACCCAGCGTTCCCTCACCAATTTTAAAATTGGCGGGCAGCGCATGCCCATTGAAGTGATCCATGCATTTGCCGTATTGAAAAAAGCCGCTGCCCTCACCAATGCTGCGCTCGGCGAATTGCCCCAAGACAAGGCCGAGGTCATCGCGCAGGTGTGTGATGAAGTGGCAGCGGGAAAATTAGACGGGCACTTTCCCCTCGTCGTTTGGCAGACCGGTTCCGGTACGCAGAGCAATATGAATGTGAACGAAGTCGTCTCCAACCGCGCGATTGAAATCCTCGGCGGCGAGATCGGCAGCAAAGACCCCATTCACCCGAATGACCACGTCAACCGTTCGCAAAGCTCAAACGATACCTTTCCGACGGCGATGCACATTTCGGCCTACCGGATGATCCACGACGTAACCCTGCCCGGTCTGCGCCAATTGCACGCCACCCTGGCGGCAAAATCCCAGGCGTTTAAAAAGGTGGTCAAAATCGGTCGGACCCACTTCATGGACGCCACCCCGCTGACCTTGGGCCAGGAATTCAGCGGGTACGCCACCCAATTGAAAAAGAGCATCGAAGCGATTGAGAATAGCCTCCCCCACCTCGCCGAGCTTGCCTTGGGAGGCACCGCAGTTGGGACCGGGCTCAATACCCCGGCGGGCTATCCAGAACAGGTCGCCACCAAAATTGCGGAACTGACCGGCTTGCCTTTCATTACGGCGGAAAATAAATTTGAAGCCCTGGCCGCGCACGACGCGATTGTGGAGGCCCACGGGGCCCTCAAGCGCACGGCAGTTGCCCTCATGAAAGTCGGCAATGACATCCGGATGCTGGCTTCGGGACCGCGTTGTGGCATTGGCGAGGTGAGCATTCCGGAAAATGAACCCGGCTCTTCGATCATGCCCGGAAAAGTAAATCCCACGCAAGCGGAAGCCCTCACGATGGTCTGCGCCCAGGTCATCGGGAACGATGTTGCGGTGAGCGCCGGGGGCATGAACGGACACTTTGAACTGAACGTGTTCAAGCCGATGATGATCACTAATTTGTTGCACAGCGCCCGCCTGATCGGCGACGCCTGCGTATCATTCGATGAAAACTGTGCTTCCGGAATCGAGCCAAATACGGCACGCATCCAGGAAAACCTGGAGAAGAGCTTGATGCTGGTCACGGCGCTGAACCGCCACATCGGGTACGACAAAGCCGCCGCCATCGCCAAAAAGGCCCACAAGGAAGGCTCCACCCTGCGCCAGGCTGCCATCGCGCTCGGCTACCTCACCAATGAGGAGTTCGACCAGTGGGTCGTGCCGGAGGACATGGTGGGAAGTGTAAAGGCTTAGTCCTACTTTGTCGGACTTGCATTTCTGCCCAATCTTCCTTCTGTATGTCTTCGCGACGCCCGACACAGTAGGATTAGGAGCTGGAAAGAAAGCCCCCATAAGCTCTGCTCGTGCAGAAAACGCAACGCAAAAGCACCCTACGCCTTCTTCTTTTGCGGGGCCGGGTGGACGTAGGCGCAGTTATCGCAGGTCCGCAGCTCCTCGGAGGAATAGAATTTCTCGAAGATGGGCTGCATCTGGGTCGTGATATCGGTCAGGTGAAAATACTCGTCGTACATCTTCTTGTTGCAACTGGGGCAGTACCACTGTAGCCCATCGGTCATGCCCTTTTTGCGTACGCGCTCGATCACCAGCCCGACCGAATTGGCCTCGCGCTGGGGAGAATGCGGCACCCGGGCCGGAAGCAGGAAGATTTCTCCTTCGCGAATGGGGATATCGACCGGTAAACCCTCGTCGATGATGCGCAGCACCATATTGCCTTCCAACTGGTAGAAGAATTCCTCCGTCTCATTGTAGTGGAAATCGGTCCGCTCATTCGGTCCCCCTACGACCATAACGATGAAATCACCCGTCTGGGTCCAGACCGGTTTGTTGCCGACCGGGGGCTTGAGCAGGTGCCGGTTTTCGTCGATCCAAGCTTTGAAATTGATGGTACTGAAATTCGCCATGTGCTTATCGATTGTTGGGAATAGAGGATAATATAAAGCATTTGCGCCAATCAATCCACTTCCCGGCGAAAATCACACCTCAGCGGGGGCAAATTCCAAGGCTTCCAGAATGTATTCCTCCACCGGGCGGAAAGCGAGATAGGCTTCTTCGATGAGGTCCAGGAACCCGTCCCCGATGAAATCCTCCGTGGTCAGATCGCGGGTCAGCGTGATGGACTTGAGGCGCAAGAACTCAACGTGGGGATGATCTTTGGGGTAGCCTGCGGGAGCGGTCTTCAGCGTGTCCGCATACTGCGAAAGCCCGCCGTAAAAAGCCTGCGCTCGCTCGGCTTGCACCAATTCCCGGAACTCTTCCCCGTTGTAATCGATGGCCGAGCGGAAGGCACTGAGCTTCTCTTTTGGTGGATGGTACATGCCCCCACCCACAAAGGACCAACTGAGTCCCATCGCGAAGTAAAACAGCGAATTGGCGGTGCCTTTTCCCGAAGGCTCACAGGAAAAAAAGTCTTTGTACAGCGGCTTGTCTTTGTGGAAACGGCGGTTATTGTTGATCCGGGAGACGGTATCCTTGGGCCGGACCAACCCAAAATCTGGATTGTGTGCCTTGAGCCGATCCAGTACCTCCTGAACCAAGGCCAACCAACTGTCCCGCGCCGCCTGGTAGCGGCTGCGGTGGGCATCCATCCATTCTTTGGAATTGTTGTCGCTCAGGTCCTGAAGGAAGTGGAGTATTTCTTTTTTGGTCATGGGGAAGTGATATAGCGGTGAGAAATTACCATTTTGCCTGCACCAATAAAATCATTCCCCAGCCCAATTTGTTTTTGCGGTCGGGTAACCCTACCAAAAATTCCCCTAACTTGAATCCAATTGGAGGATCTGGCCCGTGCCCCACGCCCACCCCACACATCGTCCGGTTCGCCGGTTTTTCATCGCGCTGAGTGCCGTGGCGGGGGGGCTGTTGCTTGCTTTGGTCGTGCTGCGCTGCAATGGCAATTCTATCTGGGACGATGCCTACTTCAATGTCCGTTACGCCGACAATTTCTTGCAGTATGGCACCTACGCCTGGAATGCGGATGATCCGCCGACCTACGGGCTGACCTCGCTGCTGCACGGTGGAGTGGTGCTGACTCTCCGCCTGGGCTTCGACGGGGCTCCGGGCATCCCGCTTTTCATCGCCAGCCTGGTGGCGGGCCTGGTGGGCTTGGGGCTGCTGTTTCGCCTGGTGCTCCACTACGCAGATGCCCATGGCCGGCACCGCTGGGCGGCAGTCGCTTTCCTGGCCCTGCTCACCGGATTCAACGCCAATCAACTGAGTGTCCATTTCACCAGCGGGATGGACACGGCACTCGCCATGGCTTACCTAAGTGCCTACCTGATCGTGGTGAAGCGATTTGAAGGCGAGCTTTCTCCGGGGAAGGCGCTGTTGATCGGGCTGCTGGGCGGCCTGGCTTGGGTCGTGCGGCCCGACCTGCTCATCTTTACCGTGGGGATACCCCTAGCGCTGGCCATATTTGCCAAAAAACAACTTCTCCGCGTACAGGGCCGCTACCTGCTCCTGTTCACCGCTTTTTCTTTGCTCACCCAATTCGCCTTGATTTCCCCGGCGTTTGACGCCTTTGTCCCCCTGAGCTTTTACGTGAAGTCGACGCCTTCGGGATTTGATGCCCTGCGCGGTGCTTATCAGTGGGAGGGGCTGCGGATGTTTGGCGCTTTTCTCACCATCAATTGGGCGGCAACTCTGGTGCTTCCAGCGGCGATCCTCCTGCGCTTTTCACGCTGGCGGGGCATGTTTACGATTGCGGACAAGGCGGCGCTGCTGGGCTTCCTCGGGTTTGCCCTCTACCAAGCGGTGGTGGTGATCCCGGTAATGGGCTACGAGCAACGTTTCTTTTATCCGGCCTGGCCGGTGCTGGTCTACCTGGGCGCCAAAAGTTTGGTCCATCTGCTCTACGAACGCCGGCCCTTGGCCGAAAAGCTCATTGGTCAGATTTCTGGGCGCAGGCGCGGGTGGCCGGTGCTGATCTTTGGGGTCCTGATCGGCACGTTTGCTTTATTGCAGCGTCCGTGGAGCCGTCCCGGCCCGATTGGGCAGTTCGATATGAAAGCGGTGTACGCGGCCCTGGGCCGCAACAACTGGCCGTATCTGGAACGCGTTTCCATCTTGCCCGACGACCTTGCACTGGCGGCTACTGAGCTGGGCATTTTGGGAGCGTTGAATCCCAACAAGACGATTTACGACCTTTCCGGTCTCCATGATCCGGAAGTGGCCATCGGTGGATTTGACCGGTCGCGCTTGCTCAACGTGCAGCGACCCGACCTCATTTTCCTGCCCCATCCCGATTACCGGGAGATGCGGGCAGAACTTCTCGATCATCCGGATTTTCGGGCCGCTTATGCGGTGTACCCCAGAGAAGAGCTCGGGACGTTTTTGGGACTCGCTCTCCGCCGCGACAGCCGCTATTTTCTGCAACTGAAATTCATTGTCACCGACGAAAGAGATTTGCGGGATTGATCTCGGGGGCATAGCATGCCACCAACCGAGAAACGAAACCGGGACCAGAAGACTTGTCAACGCACCGGGGACTGGAAGGTGGCGAAAAAGCGCACAATTGCACGCCTTTTCAAGCTCCGGGACCCTGAATCCTGAGATTGTCAATCCTTGAACAAAACCGAGGGGCACTCCTTTCCGTTATTGATTGAGAAAGGAAATCCACTATGCTGACAACTGAAAGAGTAAAATATTCCTACGAAGAGTTCATCGCGCTAATCGAGCGCCTCCTCTCCGAAAACAAAACAACCGGCGAGAACCACTCGGAACCTTATCTGCACTACACCCGGATGAACCTGCGCCGGATGAACCGCATCCACAAAACGATGGTGATCCAGCCGGAGCTGGAAGCAGCGGTGCGGTCACTGGAAAAGTCCTACACCTGGCTGGTCCTGGTGGAAGCCTGGTGCGGCGACGTCGGGCAGAACCTGGGGGCCATTGCCCGGCTGGCGGAATTGAACAACCACATCGATTTGACAATGGTCTTGCGGGACGAGAACCTCGACCTGATGGACCAACACTTGACCGAAGGTGGCCGCAGCATTCCCAAGCTTGTGATTGTCGACTCAGCGACACATGATGTGCTCGCAACCTGGGGGCCTCGGCCCGCTCCCGCACAAAAAATGATCCGTGAGTACAAAAAAATGGCCGAAAAACCGCCGTATAAGGTGATTGCGGAAAAAATTCAAAAATGGTACTCAGAAAATAAAACAATTGTGTTCCAACACGAGTTCCTTACTATGATCAACGACTTGAAGCGACGAGAAAGCAGGGAATGAAAGAGTCGTGGTCCTCCAAACAAGTATAGAGCACGGTAGCAGATACAGAGTGGACGGCTTCGATAGAGGTCGTCCCTCTGGACTTTTAGGGCGTCGAGTTCGATATTTTCCCCTCTAAATTATATCGCTCACTCTTAAACCGAAAGGCACCTCCGGGGAGGTGCCTTTCGGTTTAAGCAGTACATGCGGTTGGTGACCACTTCCTCAACGGAGCCACTTTCGAAACACGCGTTGCAAGCCGGGAACCAGCACGTACACCATGATCGGGACCAATACCGCAGTCAGCAACAAGGTGCGTACCGCCAGGGGAAGTTCAGCCAGCAGCGGGCCGAACAGGTACAGAATAACCGTGATCAGGGGGTAGATGGCGAGCCAGGTGATGAAGGCGATTTTGTACTTGGGAGGTTTCATGGGTGAGCATTGATTGTTCAAAAAACCCCCGTTTAGCGCAATTTGTTTACCGCAAAGCGGGGGTGATATCCTTCCGAATGGCCGGTATTCTGATTAGCTTTGGGAACCCGGGGGCTCTGAGAATTTCCCGCACGTTGCGGTTGGGGGCACTTGCCGTCCGGTTGTTCCTTGGAGGCTGTTTAAATTTAATCCGGTGATTTTGCTATGGCATCTTTTTCCGCCCCTCTTCAGCTATTTGCTCGCCCATCGCTTTAGCTATGGACTTCAAAATGAGCTTCGAGGGACAAAAAATCTGCGCTAGCAAATTTGACAAACCAATTTTAAACCGCCGCTTAAAATACTTGTTTTCGATCCGGTCCCGGTCATTCTGGATCGGTACGGTATTTGCGCTGTCTCACGAAAAACCAATTGCCCATGCACGCCCGAAAGCTATTTTTTTTGCTGCCGTTGTTGGGGATCTCATTTGCCGGTGTCCTGACCGCCCAATCACCCCCTCCCTGCGCGGAACAATGGTCCATTCCGCACCGGCTGGGCCACGAGCTGGGGGAGCGGCATCCGGGAAATTTGCTCTCGGCACCGTGTTTCATCCAGTTCCACCACATCAAAACGATCAAGGTGGAATGGGTACGCGACATGGGCCCAGGCCGGGGCGAATACCGGATCACACAATCCTTCGGCGAAAATGGCATTCCCACCCGGAAAATGGTTCGGCGATTTGATCCCGAAGTCGAAGAATTCAAAGTCACCCGAGTCGAAATCTACCCCCAGCAAGGCGAGCGCACAATCGGCCTGCGCGTCCGTGAAGACGGCGCTACCCCTACGGCCGAGGATGAGCAGAACTGGTTCCGGACCTACGATGTCCAGGGTCGGCTCATCTACGAGGGCAAGGGTGATTCCCTCGCTACCGGGCGCACATACCGCTACGAAAACGGGCGGCTCAGCGCAACCACTGGCCCGAATGAACTTGCCTTGCATTGGCGATTCTCGCAAAAAAATGGTCAACTGGTCGCGGCAACGGTGCAGAATCCCCAGCCCCCGGCCACCTACGAAGTGGAAATTGATGCGGGGAAAATCGTACGGTATTCCGATTATGTCGAACAGGAAAACCGCCGCAACGAAAATACGCGCACGCTCTACCGTTACGACAAGTCTGGACGCATCAAAGGCATCGAGTTGTACCGGAAATTTTCGGGGGTGATGGAACTGTATCGGCACTACAAATTTACCTACAGCAAAGCGGGACTCATGAAAACCGCGTCCATTGAGAAGCGCGGTCGGGGCGGAAAGTTGAAACTCGCCGATACGTTTTTCTTGAAATACGAAAAGTACTGATCAATCGGCCATCAGGTCAGGGCATTCACGGCCTCCGCTTGGGCCTCGGCCTGGATCTGTTGGTTTTCCTTGGGTGTAATGTGGAGGTCCAGGACCGTGATCATTGCCAATAGGGCGAGGTAGGTCCCTCCCACTTTGTCTTGATCCAGAAAGTTGTTCACGAAAGCGTGGATATCGTAGGTGATCAGGGCAAAGGTGATCGCCAGGTAGAGCAATCGCGTATTTCGGTTCAGGGCCTTGCGGTACCCTCGCATCCCGCACCAAATCGGGATGATGAAAAAGATCAGCAAGATGATTCCGGCCAGAAAGCCGCCTTCGGACATGACCAGGAGAAATTCGTTGTGCGCGGTTCCGTTGTCCCCGCGGTTGGTGGAGACGGGCGTCCGGAAATGGGCTTTTTGGTAGTCACCGTAGACAAATGCGTAGGTGCCCGGCCCAAAGCCCGAGATCGGTTTGTCCTTGAACATCTCCCAGGCGCAGTACCAGCGGTTGATCCGCTCGGCGTTCGAAAAGTCGGTCCGAAAATTGGTGACCGAGGCGATGTGCTCGGTAAGGCTTTTGCGCGAAACCGCGTCGTTTTTGGCCCGGACTTTTCCCTGTCCCGCATACCATAGGTAGCCCCCCAGCCCGATGATGACCATCAAGGACGGCAAGATGATGCGGCGCAACCATTTGCCCATGAGAAATCCGCCCATCAGCAACAGCCCCAAGACACAGCTTGCCCAAGCCCCCCGCGAATAGCTGAAAAACAGCCCGAGGATAAACATGACCAGTGCCCCCCGCGCTAACAAGCGTTCCCGTGCGGTCAGTTTCATCCGAAATGACAGCACGATCAGAATCGGAACCCACATTGCGGTAAATGCCCCAAAAACGGTGTGGTCCACGAAAAAGGGGCCGGGATTGAACCGCAGTCCAAATGGGTTGCGCCCCGTGGTCACATACAGGAACAAAATGATGCCCAGGGCTAACACAAAGGAAATCGCAATCAAATGGAAAAAGCGGAACATCACTTGCTTTTCCCGAAACAGGATCGTCGGCAGGAAATAGAAGCAGAACAACAGCCAAAAGTAGGCAGCAAAGTACTTCCACGACACCACCGGCATGTCGGAGGCAGTCGCGGTGAAAATCAGCCAAAGCAATTGCACCCCGATGATCAGTGGAATCGGATGGCTTTTGAATTCAAACAGCCAGTCCCGCTCGGTCAGCATCTTGAAGATCACGATGCCGACCAGCATAATCGCCAGAAAGTCGGTGGGAAAGGTCACCCCGGCAATTTTTCCGAAGAACTCCGGATCTGAAATTGAAAGTGGCATCAAAAACACGGTCATGTACCAAAGTAGGCGGAAATTGGTCAGGCACATGTAGCCAAAAATGATGACCAGCGGGAAACCAAACAGGTAGAAATTGACCGTTTTGGTGGCGAACCATACGATGGCCATGAACAGGCTGGTCAGCAGCACAAAATAGAACTTGGCCCGGTGCTGATACAGTATGGTACGGAGGATACTCATAGAAGCGGGACAAATATACACTTATGACTTGAGAATGGAAATGCCGCAAAAACTGCCCCCGGCGATACGGAAGTTGGCAGAATGAGCGATCAATTCGGATATGTTTCTTATTATTCCAATATGTTCCGGATGACGCTCTTCGTGATGGTCTTGTTGGCGGGGGTGGCTTGCCGCCAGCCTGATCCGGGTGATCTCAATCCCCACGGTTCGCGTGATGCCGTCCGGATTCTGCCATTGGGGAATTCGATTACGATGGGCGATTCGCATACCTACCGTTCGGCCTTGTACGACCTGCTCGATCAGGCGGGCTGGGATTTCAATTTTATCGGAAACCTCAACGACAATCCGGCCCAGACGAGGGGCCGATGGGACCAGGACCACGAAGGGCACCCGGGCTGGACCACGGTGGAAATCGCCACCTGGATCGGCACCTGGTTGAAGACCTACACGCCGGACATCGTGTTGGTCCACCTTGGGACGAATGACCTGATCGCCATCGGGCGGGGCAAGGGAAGCTTGGACGAAAGCGAGAGTGCCCTCCGTGCGGTCATCACAAAATTGCGCCACGCCAATCCACGAGTTCGCATCCTGCTGGGCCATCTTCTGCCAATCTACGCCGACAGCGGCGTCCTCCTGCCTCTGGTGTCCGACTGGAACGAACGCATCTCTATGATCGCCGCCGATCTGTCCACTTCCGAGTCGTCCGTAGAGGTGGTGGACCTCCACCAGGGATTCACCGCCGAGGACTTGGAAGATGGCGTGCATCCCACCGCCGCGGGCGCGGTCAAGATGGCCCAGCGCTGGCGCGATGCGCTGGGAGAGTAAAGGTTTCGGGGCTGGAGGTCTTCCTCATCCAGTAGATGACCACGCGATGCGGTCCCCCCACCAATGATTCACCCCCCAACTCCAACCATTCAACCCCCAATTGTGGCCTTTTCCCGGCAAAACCGAACGATTCTTCCGCTTTCTAGTTCGAATAGATACAGAAAGCCTTAAATTATTAAGGCACTATCTTCAGTTATCTGTTTGAACATGAGGCTCACGCTCCTTCTCACCTTGTTTTGCCTGACAAGCCTTTCCGCAATTGCCCAGGGAGTATCCTGTCCCGCAGTTACCGCCGTTCCCGACACCAGCATCAACTGCAGCAGCCCCTGCGTGCAGCTTCAGGCGACCCCAGTATCCGGCTTTGAAACCACCACTTACCAAGCGCAGCAGATCCCCTACAATCCTTATCCCTACAACCAGGGAACTTCCGTGCTGCTCAACATTGATGATACGTGGTCGTCCATCATTCCCATCCCATTCAACTTCTGCTTCTACGGCACCTCGTACAACCAATTGGTAATCGGATCCAACGGGCTGGTCAGTTTCGACCTGACCCAGGCCGGCGGCTATTGTCCCTGGCCGATCAATGCAGGCATCCCCTCCAATGCCAATCCGACGAACTGCATTATGGGGCCATTCCACGACATCGATCCCAGCATCAACGGCACCATTCGCTGGGCCGTATACGGCAGTGCACCGTGCCGGGTATTTGTGGTTTCCTTTGATGACTGCGCGATGTTTGACTGCAACAATCTGCAAGCGACCCAGCAGATCGTCCTCTACGAGACCACGAATGTGATCGAGACCTACGTCGAAAACAAGCCCACTTGTACCAGTTGGAATGCGGGGGCTGCGATCCACGGCATCCAAGATGCCGCCGGCAACCAGGCCACCGTGGTTCCGGGACGCAACTTCCCCACCCAGTGGACCGTCACCAATGACGCCTGGGCCTTTATCCCCGACGGGGTGCAGAACTACAACGTGCGCTGGTACGAGGTCGGCAACCCCGCCAATACCATCGCGACCACCGACACCGTCACCGTTTGTCCTGCTACCAGCACCGAATACGTCGCCGAAGTCACCTACACCAATTGCGACGCCTCGACCGTGGTGGTAACCGACACCGCCAGCATCGTCCTTTCCGGTACCGGTAGTTTCACCGTTGCCACCGCCGCGACGCCGGCCAGTTGCTTCAACAGCACCGATGGAACCGCCACGGCCACTCCGGCGGGCAGCGGTCCCTTCGTCTACCAGTGGAGTACGGCCCCACCCCAGACCACCAGCACCGCCACCAACCTTGCCCCAGGTAGCTACTCCGTCACCGTATCCGACACAAGCGGGTGCAGCATCGTCCAGCAAGTCTCCGTCGGTTCACCTCCCCCCTTGGTGCTGACCACTACAACCACCGATGTTTTGTGCGCGGGCGACGCCGATGGCACCGCCTCCGTAAGCGCACTCGGCGGATTCGGCAGTTACACCTACGACTGGGGCAATGCGCTCAACTCGGCCACCGTTTCCGGACTCTCCGGGGGCAGCTACACTGTGACCGTCACCGACGGCAACAACTGCTCCGCTACCGCAACCGCCATCATCAGTGAACCAGCTCCGCTCACCGCCACCGCCCAGGCCACCGACATCGTGTGTGCCGGCGGCAACAATGGCACCCTCGAAGCAGTCCCGGCCGGAGGCACCCCACCCTACACCTACGCCTGGCCATCGGGCCCCGGTCCCCAGACCATCGCCGGACTCTCCGCCGGAACCTACGAAGTCACCGTCACCGACGCCAATGGCTGCACCACCACCGCCCAAACTGAGATCGTCGAACCCGCCGAGTTGGTGGTCACGATCACCGGAACCGATGAGATTTGCCGCGGGGAAGAAGCCCCCCTCAATGCGGTCATTACCGGGGGCGCCGCCCCCTATTCCTACCAGTGGGTTTCTATCCCGAACTCCATCAACGATACCAATGCGGCGATTGCGCCCCGTCCCTTCAACAGCAGCACTTACGTCCTACAAATCACCGATGCCAATGGCTGCCGGCGTGAGACCCGCTACGATGTCACCGTCCACGACGTTCCTATCGTCGACTTCACGCCCTCCCTGCGCGAAGGCTGTGATACACTGTTGGTCGATTTTGCCAACAATTCGCAATTCGGAGCGACCTACGCCTGGGACTTTGGCAATGGCAGCAGCAGCCCCCTGGAGTCGCCTTCGAGTACCTACACGACCGGGATCTTCGACGTGCGGCTGACCGTGACGTCACCCGAAGGCTGCGTGAACTCCGCCACCGAGTTTGCCCTGATCACCGTATTGCCCACCCCGCAGGCAAGCTTTGTGAGCGATCCCGACCTGGACCGCACCGAGTTTCTCCTCGTATCCGATCCCTCGGTCACGCTCACCCAAACCTCCGTTTTCGCCAATTTCCACAACTGGGCCTTCAGCACCGGCGACTCGATTTACGGAGGCGATGCGCAGTACACCTTTCCCGATTCCGGCACCTACACGATTACCCTGGCATCCATCAATCGATTTGGTTGCCTCGACCGGGAGTCGCGGACGATCCGAGTGTTGCAGGATCCCTTCCTCTGGGTACCCAATGCCTTCACGCCGAATGGTGATCTCCTAAACGATGAGTTTGTCGTGCAAGGTCTCATGGTCACCGAATACGAAATCCGGATTTTTGACCGGTGGGGCAAGGAAATCTTTGTGGGTCAGTCGATCAATGACCATTGGGACGGAAGATTTGCCAGTGAGCCGGTTACCGAAGGCAACTACATCTACCGGATCAATGCAACTCTGAATACCGGGCGCCGGGTTACCCGCAGTGGGACCGTCCTGGTGGTACGTTAGCGCATTCATTTGCCTACCACCAAATCTTAGCCGCAACCGGAAAATGATCGGATAAGTCGGCATGCCGGCGCGACCAGGGAAAGCGGAAATGCGGAGCGGTACGTACGATGCGCGAAACCGTGCGGCCATTTCCCCGGTAAAAAATGTAATCGATGATCCGATCATTGCGGTAGCCCCCCCGATGCATGTCGTTGCGGTAACCATTTTCCGTTTTTTTCACCGCCATGCGCAAAGGACCGTCCTCAGCGTCGAGGGTCCGGATCATGTAGGTGTAGTTGACTGAGTCGTTCTGGGCGGTATTCATGTCGCCGCAGATGATCTGGGGAATGTCCGGGCGGCGATGGGCGTCCAGCAAAGTGCGCAATTCGGCGTATTGCCGGTGGCGAATCTCATGGGGACCGCCCGCTTGCAGGTGGGTGCCCAGCACTTGGACGGTATCGCCCTGCCATACGGTTTCAACCAGCAAGGCACCTTTGCGGGCCATACAGTCGTCAAAACCCGCGCAATCGCGGAAGTCAATTTCACCGAGCGTCCGCAGGCGCAGCTTGCTCAGAATCCAAATTCCGCTGTTGGTCTTGATCGAAAATTTGCGGTTGGCCGGGCCGACAGTGTAGGGAAATGCATCCTCAAGTTCACGCTTCAGAATGCGACGGGCATCGCCCAAAAATGCTTCTTGCAGCACGATTATGTCGTACGGGGTATCCTTCAGCAATTCGGCGATGGCGCGGGAGCGGCGGCGTTTTCCGGTGATTTTGGCGAAGCGGGGCAGCATGTAGATGTTCCAGGACAATATCCGCAATCCCGATTCGGAGCCGCCGGGTGCGACCGGTGCCGGACGCATTTGGCCTGGCCCAAACAGCGGTAAGCACACAAGTAGGAGGACCGTCCCCAACAGTGGGGTCCGCCGAGAGTAACCCAAGACCGAAAAAGGAGTTTGCAAGATCAACGCATCAGCAATACCGAGCCCGCTTGCCGACCGTATTCTTGATTGCGTCCCCGCCGCTCAATGATCCAATAGTACACACCTTCCGGCGCCGGTTCCCCGTTTTGGGTTCCATTCCAACCGTCATTGAGATTGTCCGTCTCAAAAAGTTGGTTGCCCCAGCGGTCGTACACAAGCAGCGTCACATCGTCGATGCGGCTGAACGAAACCGGGCGGAACATGTCATTGATGCCATCGTTGTTGGGCGTAAAGATATTTGCCATCTCTACCTCTGAAGGACACAATTCCACGTCCACGAAGAAGGTGTCGCCGATGATGCAGGTATCGTTTACCGTGAGTTGTACCCCGTAGAATCCCTGGTCCATCACCTCGATGCTTTCCGAAGTTTCGCCGGTGGTCCACAGGTACTGAACATTGGAGTAGTCACCGGGCAGGTCCGGGGTGAGGGTCAGCGTGTCGCCCAAGCAAAGGCTCGGCTCACCGAACGATTCCAGGATCGGGCAGACCTCGGTCACGGTACAGGCGTCGATGTAGTAATAGATGCCCCGGTTGGTGGAATCGCCGGAAAATCCCGGATTGACCAAGGAATCGGTGCCCGCATCCCGGTCAAAGTTGCCGAAAGTGAGGAAGCGAAACGGCTGATCGGCCTGGACCGTCTCGGTGATTTGCACCCAGTTTACGGTGTCACTGATGATGCCGGAGGGGCGCACCTGGGGCGTCGCCTGGATTACCGTATCCGCATTGTTGCCGACGGCAAATGTACTCAACAGCGCGCAGATGTTGCTCGAAGCGTACTGGGAACTGTCCGGCAGGGAGATGTAATAGTTAATTGTGTAATAGCGACCCACGATCATGGGCTGAACGAGCTCGACCTGAATGTAATCGCGCCGCTGATCTCCGAACTCGCCCCGGATCGTGATTCCGGCGAAGTAATCGCCATTTTGGGGCGGTTGCGGGCCTTTCAAGCTGGGCGGTCCGAGGAACGTGCTGTTCGGCTGGTGGTTCCAGCAAGCTTGTCCTACCAAGGTGGAAAACAAAGCTGGTGTCCCATCCGCGGTCGGCGAAGACCAGTTATTGATGCTATTGTCAAAATCACCGGGGCCGTACACCCCACAGATCGCACCGGGGCCAAACTCGAGGCTTCCGTTGGGGACCAAATTTTGTGCGAAGCCACCACTGGATGCCCAAACCAAGGCAACCGCAATCAAGAACATTCTTTTTATCATCTGCGGATCGATTATCGCTACAAGATTCAAAGATAGAAATTTAGCCCGGGAAATACAGCCCCTTTTTTACTTATCGTCGATTTTGCCAAGTTTCCGCCCAAACCCGGAAATTGAGAATTTTTGAGTGCTGATCCCCGATTTTCGATGGGCGCGTTCCGAACGCGCGACCTAAGAGGCGATTTTAAATTGGTTTGTGAAATTTGCTAGTGCAGATTTTTTTGTCCGTCGAAGCTCATTTTGGAGTCCATAGCCCGAGCTATGGGCGAGAAAATAGCGGAAGAGGGCCGGAAAAAGATGCCGTAACAAAATCGCAGAATTAAATTTAAACCGCCTCTAAGATTGTAAAATTCAATCTCAAAAACCCGGTTTTTTCCGTAGATGCGCAGGATCACGCGCAGCGGAGATTGATCTTCAATGGGCACGGTGAAGGAATGAAGAAATTCGTAATCCTCCGCCAAAAACCCAACTGCACCCGCGTGGCAATTGGCAATTGAGCGCTGGGACACAGCGTCAATTGAGAATTGAAATTTCTCAATCCAACATTCTCCCCCGTTACGTCGTTTCATTCCATAGACAAAGATTCGTAACTTAGAGGCTGTTTAAAATTGATTTGTGAAATTTGCTAGTGCAGATTTTTTTGTCCATCGAAGCTCATTTTGGAGTCCATAGCCCAAGCTATGGGCGAGAAAATAGCGGAAGAGGGGCGGAAAAAGATACCATAGCAAAATCGCAGGATTAAATTTAAACCGCCTCTTAGAGCAACTGTTAAATTCGGATAAATTCCATGAATCGTAATTTGAAATATGCCTTCGTCGCTTCTCTCATGGTCGCCGTCGGAATGCTTGCGGGATTTCAATTGAAACAAACAGTCCCCCAAGAGAAACGGGAACAAATCAGCAGTGGCTTCCAAAAAATCCAGGAAGCCATCTGGTTTGTGGAGCGCAACTACGTGGACGAGCCGAAAACAAAAAAGATGGTCGACGACGCCATTGAGGGTCTTTTGGAAGGACTGGATCCCCACTCCTTTTATATCCCTGCCGCGGAAATGGAACAGATGGAAGAGCAGATGCAGGGTAGTTTTGAAGGCATTGGGATTGAATTTAACCTCCTCGAAGACACCTTGTACGTCGTGGCGGCCCTCTCCGGCGGACCGAGTGAAGAAGTGGGCATCCAGGCGGGCGACCGCATTGTGCGCATTGAAGAAGACAACGTAGCCGGCGTCGGCCTGACCAATACCGACGTCATGAAAAAGCTGCGTGGACCCAAAGGCTCTCACGTCAAGGTCGATGTCGTGCGCCGCGGTTACGATGAGACTTTGTCCTTTGACATCGAGCGGGACAAAATTCCGATTTACAGCGTCGATTATTCCTACATGATTGCGGACGAAGTGGGCTACATCAAAGTCAGCCGCTTCGCCAGTACGACCCACGACGAGTTCCGCAAGGCGGCCAAGCGCCTCAAAGAAAAAGGCATGAAAGGCATGATTCTCGACCTGCGCGGCAATCCCGGCGGTTACATGCAGATGGCGGAAAAGATCGCGGACGAGTTCCTGGGCGAAGGCAAATTGGTGGTTTACACCGATGGCCGCACCTACGACAGCAAGTCCCGCTACAAGGCGACTTCCTACCTCGATCTGTTCGAAGATGGTCCCTTGGTCATTTTGCTCGACTACGGCTCGGCCTCCGCCAGTGAAATTGTGGCCGGCGCGGTGCAGGATTGGGACCGGGGTTTGATCCTGGGGGTCCGCTCCTTCGGCAAAGGACTGGTTCAGACCCAAAAGGAGTTTTCGGACGGTTCAGCCATGCGCCTGGTCATCTCGCAATACTACACCCCGAGTGGCCGTTGCATCCAGAAACCGTTTCACATGTCCAGCAAGGAATACGAACAGGAGTTGATCGACCGGTTCGAATCCGGGGAAATCTACGACGCCAGCAAGATCGACCTCCCCGACTCGCTCAAATTCAAGACCAATGCCGGACGTACGGTTTACGGCGGCGGGGGCATCATGCCGGACGTTTTTGTCCCGCGCGACACCACCCAGGACAGTGATTACCTCGCCGACCTGATCGGCCACAACGCTTTCCGCCAGTTTTCGTTCCACTTTGCGGACATCAACAAGGACTTCGAATCGCGCTTCCCCTCGGCCAACGCTTTCCGCCAGGAATTCAAAGTCGCCCAGGAAGTGATGGACGAATTCACTGCATTTGCGGCGGAAAAAGGCGCCCCCTTCCAGGAAGAAGGCTACGAACAATCGGCGGAGCACATTCGCCTGTACATCAAATCCTTCATCGGACGTCGCTTCTTCAAGGATGACGGGTTTTACCCGACTTACCACAAGACGGACAACGTCCTCATCCGGGCCCTCCAGCTCATGCCGGAAGCCAAAGAACTCAAGAAAAAAGGCAAGTTCAGCCTGCGAAACTGAGGGGGATTGCCTGATTTCCGATGGGCGCGTCCTGGACGCGCGACCTGCGGATTTGTGATTGTCTGATTCTTGATTTCCGTTGGGCGCGCTTCGAGCACGCGACCGGCAATGATTGTAAAAATCTCAACTCAATTTTTCCCATAGACGCGCGGGATCACGCGCGGCGGAAGGTTTGCCTTTGGGAATTTCCGATGGGCGCGTTCCGAACGTGCAACGTAGAATCTGTGATCAAGAATTCCCTTTGGGAACAATTATCAAGGGTCACCTTGCGCAGGGCGCACTGCGGTTGAGGGGAAATTGGAAATCGAGGAATTGGAAATCTTCTGATCGCTCCCCTACCACCACCGCGCCATCCGCAACCAAGCATCAGTCCGCAGAAATCTCTCCCAGATAATCTAAAAACCGCTTTTCCTCTTCCTCGGCCTTCCAGAAATTCGCGAGGGGATAGGCCCAGGAGATCGAAGTGCCATCGGGACTGCCCTCGGCTTGCGGACCAAAATTGATGCGGGGACGGGCGATGACGCCGGAAGCAAGGTCCCAAGGCTCGGCCAAGCGCAGCCGGTCCCCCTCCCCAAAGAGAAATTCCAGTTCGAAGTAGGGACCCCAGCCCGGTTGGCCGGCGTCCACCCGGAGAAACAAGTGGCTGCGGACGTCCGCCTGGTACAAAGCGGGCAGCCGGTGCGTCCGTCCGTACATGACCTCCGGCAAGGGGAAAAAGGGCTGTTCGTGACCGGGCGTGAGGCTGACCACCAACTGGCGTTCGGTGATCCGCTGCAAGTACAACAGTTTGCCATTGCTGTCTTTCCAGAGGCCGCACCAGGGCTCAGGAAAGGTCGGGGATCCGTGCGAGGCTTGTCCGGGAATCATTGCATTGTGCGGGAAAGGTTACCAAAATTTCCACCAAGGCTTTTTGCGAACGCTTGGCGCCGGGACCGCTTTGCGTTCCCGCAGCCCTTCAGTCGGGCGCTTGGGCGGCGGGGGTGCGGAATCTACATCGCGGTGCCATCCGGTCAGGATGAATTCACCATCCGGAAAACCGATCTTGACCAGCCCCACGCCCCGGGCAAAATACAGGTAGGAAACGTGATCCGTAAAAGTATCCTTCCCGTGGTCGGGCAGCGCGTAATCGGACGGAGCCGCCCGCAAAAAGTAATCGTTCAACTGCACCTTGAGGCAGCCGGCGTACAACTGCCCAGGCGCCGCGACATCCTCAAATCCCAGGTGGCGGTAGGTCCGCAGCGTCTCCGACCCCGGCGGGTGGGTCAACCAAACCGTGCCCGGAGCCGCCCCCGCATCCACAAGCCGCTGGCCACTTGCCGGAGGCACATTTTCCGAAAAATCCACCGCAACCAAAAGCTGTTCCCCCACCGCACAAAACGCATCGCCCCCGAGGTAGTGATCGAGTTTGCTCCCACTATCGCCCATCGGGAAGCTGAACCAACTCCCGGGAGCCGCCTCCCCTTCCGGATGAACCGTCCACCAGAGCGAGGAAATCGTGCCCTCGAACCGCGTTTCATAATCGTAGCGGGCACCAGCGTAAAAAGGAAAAAAGCTGGATTCAGGATCCACGACCGCCGCCGGTCCTTCCGGTATATCGGAAGAGGCCGGACACTCAATGACCGTGACTTCGGGTAAATCACCCGCGATAACCGCCACCAAACGCCCCCGGACCGCGTGCTTTGCCAGTGCGGAGAGCCGACGGAGGCCCACCTCGCCCTGAGCTGCGGACGGTGACTGCGTGAGGTTGAGAACCAATACGGTATCACTGACCAGGGCGCTCTGCAACCCTTCCCGATCCGGGAACGCCGGGAATTCTTCCGTCCCCACCTCCATCTCCGCCAATGCCGCGGAAAAAGCGGCCGCATTCGGAAACGCCAAAATGCCCTGAAAAAGCTGTTGCTCGCCCATAGATCACTTGCTTGATCCGGAAGATACAAATTCTGCTCCGGCACCCCAACTGGGCCGGCATTTGCGCCTACCAGAATTTCCACCAAGGCTTTTTCGCCGCATCCGGGGGAGTGGGGGGATTGGCCTCCGGGGCTTCACGGGAGGCCGGAGATAGAGGTGCGGGAGCCTCTTCCGGCGGTGCGGCCGGTAGGGGTTCCACGACAGGCTGGGGTTCCGGAGGGGGAGGTGCCGTGCTTGCGTCCCGGTAAAATTCCTGCAAGACAATCGTCTGCTTTGCCGATTCAACCCTGACCAAGCCCACCCCTTTGGCAAAGTAGAGAAGCGATTCACGATCCGAAAAATTCGTCAGTCGGGTATCGTAGTCCCGATAATCGTCTTTTCCGTATTTCAGAAAACGGTGGTTGTATTGGAGCTTGAAACAATTGGCGTAGAACCGATCATCGATCTCAACATCTCCGAAGCCCCGGTGACGGTAAAGATTAAAATAATCGTTGCCGGGAATGTACATGGCCCAAACCGTACCTTCCGCTTGCTCCGGGTCCGCGATCAACTGAAAATTCGCGTCGGGAAGTTGTTCCAGCGTCGTTTGGTCCCAGGCAAATGCCGCTGCGTACCAGCGATTGCCCCGCGTCAGATAATCATCCCCGCCCAGGTGATCGTTGTAGCTAAATTCTTCATCGCCTCCGGGAGAAAACGAATAGAACGTTCCGTGGGCGGAGGTTCCCGACGCCTGAACCGGCCACCACAAAGGAGACCGATCCGCTTCCGCCCGGACTTCATAGTCGTAGCGTGCGCCGGCAAACATGGGAAAGTAGCTCTCGGCAATCGGAAGGCCCGGATCGGGCTGGTCCTCCGCAGGAATGGGTTGCACCTCGGCGTAGACCATTTCGATTTGCAAGTCATCGCCCCCGTAGTAGACGCAGATCAAATGGCCGCGGACCGCATGCTCCGCCAATACCTGCAACCGCCCTACCGTCTCGAAATAGTGGGTTGCCGGTTGAAAAGTGTCCATTTGCAGTTGCAGGACAGTGCCGCTGAGCATGGATTCACGGAAGGTTTCACGCTCGTAGGCAGCATCTTCGACTTCTTCGCCCGCGGCAATCACGGCGAGGGCAGTTTCGAAGGCTTGGGCATCGGGAAATACCAGGATACCCTGGAAAAGTTGTGCGTAGGCCATTGTTTGGATATTGGTGAGAAAGTCAAGCTACCCATTTTATCGGTCACGGGTCGGAAAAAATGGAACCCATACCGGAATCCAGGCCCAGGGCCAAATTGCTTTTTGTCAGCGTTCTGCCCCAATTGCCCCCTTCTTTCCTTAAATTTGGAGCAAATCCAATCTATTCGGTTGAAAAAATTCATCACCATTCTCTTGGGTCTCCTTCTCGCCTCGCCGGCCCTGGCCCAAACCGATAGTGCCAAGGTGAAAAACTGGCGGCTCAACTCATTTGGATTTTCCCATTCCGACGGCAACGTCCAGTTTTTTGAAGGCTACAACCACAACATCCTCTACGCCGATGCGCGGTTTGGCTTGCCGCTGTATCCCGATTGGAGCGTGTATTCCGGCATCGTATTGCTCCCTGAATTTTACCGGTTCGGAGGACACGTCAACCTGGTGGACACCGCACGGAGCCTGAAACTGCGGATCACCGGCGAATACTCCTACCGCAAGGACAGCCTGGCCACCACCAGCGGATTTGCCCTGAACGACACCATCTTTGGGCGCAATGCCTCGGAAGCCGGGACATTTTTCGGGGTTTCGGTTGCCGGAATGAAGCACACCCGCAAGTTCCTGGGTTTTTTGCGGCTCTACGGCGGCGCCGAACTGGAATTCAGCCTTTCTCCCCGGAGCGACATCTTTTTCGTCGAATACGGATACGACGTGGGCGAAAACCGGATCGTCGACCTGAACTACTTCGAGACCCAGGGGAAGCTCCGGATGCACCTCTGGGCCCGCGCCCTGCTCGGGGTGGAAATGGTCTTTTTTGATCGCTTCGGCGTCAATGCCGAGATCAAATCCGGTTTGGGAACCCAATTGGTGCTGCAAGAAACCAGTTTTGGCATGGGAACCAATATGTACTACCTCGGGGTCAACTATTACCTCTGGGACTACGCCCGGCCCAAGCGCATCGATCCCGCTCCGGTGGCGCCTCCCGCCACACCGCTGCCGCGTTTCTGATCGGACCAAAACAACGGCTACTGCGCTACCGGCGTCAAAATCTCAAATGACCAGCCCCCCAACGTCAATTCGCCGTAGCCCCGCTCCACTTGGCGCCAGCCTCCACCGAAATTGGATTCCAACATCCCGAAGCGCTTGCCCGAAGTGCTGCCCAGGTTCAGGACCAAAGGCTCCAGCGACAGATTGAAAGCGT
The DNA here is from genome assembly GCA_039024435.1 of Bacteroidota bacterium. Lineage (GTDB taxonomy): Bacteria > Bacteroidota > Bacteroidia > J057 > JADKCL01 > JBCCQH01. The sequence goes on along the minus strand of JBCCQH010000019.1, from coordinate 32,532 downwards.
AGATGACGCTTTCGCCCAAGTAGCTCCGGATCACGGTCAGCCCGTGCCGTCCCCGCCGGGCAAATTCTGTTTCGCCATACAGCGGCGCCATAAATTGCGTGCGAATGCGCAAAGCCCGACGGGCCTGGTCCAGCGTCCGCCGCTCCAAATCGGTCAAGTTTGCGAAGCGCATGTCCCGGCGGTTGTCCGGATCCCCTGCCCCCGGCAGACCGATTTCCTCCCCATAGTACAGCACCGGTACCCCAGGAATCGCGGTGAGAAAAGCCGTGTACATACTCTGTTTCCGGTACGCCAAGGTATCCCCCACCCCAATCTCGCGCGCCCAGCCCGCTGCCTGCGCATCTTCGTCCATCCGCAACGCTCCCCCCGCCAGCGAAATGAAGCGCGGCATGTCATGGTTTCCCCCAAATGAACCCATCAAATGGTGGTGCCCGTACGCGGTCAAGCTCGCCATTACCGAACTTTCCAAATCCGCCACCGAGGCATCCGCCGCAGCAAAAATCCGCCGGGTATCGAAGTACAAATTGAAGTCAAACTGTCCGTCGAGCAAGCCACTGCCCACGTAGTCCCCGATCAGTTCACGGCTCGCAATCGTCTCGCCGATCTGGAACAACGGTCGGTCCTGCTTCAGGATGACCTCCTGCTTGATCCGGCGCGCTAACTGCCGCCAAAACGGCACCGGAATGTGCTTGGTGGCATCGTGCCGAAAACCGTCGACCGCGTAGCGGTTCAGCCAAAAAATGGCCGTGTCCACTTGCGCTTCGATGACTTCCGGCCGGGAAAAGTCCAGGCTGGGCAGGAAAACATCAAACCAAGTCGTGAGCCGCTGTTCCTCCCAGATGCGCACGTTGATCGTGCTGTCGGCGAGGTAAAGTGCAGTTGCCCACTCGGGATGGTTCCGGTACATGGGATTGTCCTGGTGGACGTGGTTGGCCACGAAGTCGAGCAAGACCTTGATGTCCCGGGCGTGGGCGACCTCGATCAGCCGCTCCAGGGTCCCCGCATCGCCGAACCGGGGGTCTACCTGGGTGGACGCCACCGGCCAGTAACCGTGGTAACCAGAAAACCAGCGCCGGGGCTCCGGCCATTCCTTGAACGCCGAATCCGGGTTGCGCACAATCGGCGACAGCCACAGCGTATTGATGCCGAGGCTGTCAAACCAGCCCGCTTCCAGTTTTTCGATTACACCCGCGAGGTCACCCCCGTGGTAGTTGGCCTTGGGGTGGACGCGGGGATCCGCGAGCGGAGCATTGATCGTGGAGTCGCCGTCGTGGAAGCGGTCCACCATCGGGAAATAGAGGACATTGCGGTGCTGATCCGCCGCGCGCAACTGGGCGGGATCCCGGACCGGCCGGCCGTATTCCAGCGGAATCAGAATGTCATTGTAATAGCCGGTCGCGGAGCGGAACCAGGCCCGGATGTGGGACCGCTCCCGGGTCCGCGCGGTATCGGGAATCGGAATGGTCCAGCGAAAGTCGTAGGTATCGCCGCCCGCCCCAGGAGAAGCGGAAATGCGGGTATTTTCCCAAAACGCGAAGCATTCCCGGGGGGTGCGGCGTTCATCCGGGGCTCCGGCAGTGATGTCCACGAGGTACTGGACCCGAATGGCGGTGCTGTCGCCGGTATAAGGAATGATTCGTGTTTCCGCCGTGACCATGTCGGTGCGGGGATTGCCCACGATCTTGAGCGAGTTGTACCCGCCGAGGTTGTTGTCGACCGAGTCCGGATTGGTGGGGTCGAGGCTCCAATTGCCGTCGCGGACGACTTGGTACTGGTAGCGCCCGGGATCCAGCACCACGGAGTTCTGCCAGACGCCATTGCGCAGAACCATCGGCGAATTTGCTGGATTCCAGCCATTGAACTCGCCGGCGAGTTGTACGGTTTGGTAGGTTGCCCCCTGCGGGTCCAAGGCAAAGAGCACCTTGCGTTTGCGCGAGCGTTTGAGCAAAATGCTGTAGCTGTACGCCCCGAATTCCAGGTCCAAGGTCGCCAGCCAGGGCAAGGCTTCCCCCTTGGGCACCAGCGTCACCGTACCCGCGGCGCTGTCCGGCAGCAGTTTCAACTCGGGGATGGAAAGCAGGGTGTCCGGCCATTCGCCCAGCGGGAAATAATCGGCCAAGAAAATGGTGGTGCTGTCCGCACGGAGCTGTACGGGCGAAAACAGGCCGACCGTAGTGGGGGCCGACCGATCCGGGGTCCCGGGAGCGGAGTCATCGCAGCCCGCCACCCCGAGCACCAACAGCCAAAGGAGGAGCAATCGTAGACGCATGGGACAATTTAAGAAGAAAACCGAGGCGAGATTGCCCGGGCCGACAATCACGCCCGCGGGTCTTCCCCCAAAGCAAGCCGCTTTTGTTAACTTGCTGCGTGCGCATGCATCCGATGGTTCCGACGGCGATTTTGCTGGGCGTTTTGGCGCTGGTGGGGGGCTACCTGTACCTGTTCACCGATGCCGACGTGTTTTGGGGCGGCTTTGTGGCGATGATGGGGTTTTACGGCCTCATTTTTTACCTGGGCGCCTACGCGGGTCGGCTGCGCAAATCGGAGGACCTATCCGAGGTCATGCTGGCGGGGCGGTCGATTCCGCTTTGGATTGCGGTCTTCACCATGAGTGCGACTTGGGTGGGCGGCGGTTACATCAATGGCACGGCGGAAAACACCCACACGCTGGGCTTGGTCTGGGTCCAGGCCCCCTGGGGCTACGCTTTGAGCCTCATCATTGGGGGACTGCTGTTTGCCCGGCGGATGCGCCGCTATCAATTCCGGACCATGCTGGATCCTTTGCGGCAGCGTTTTGGCAAGCGCCTGGCGGCCTTGGCGTTTCTGCCCGCCCTAACCGGAGAAATCTTTTGGACGGCGGCGATCCTGACCGCGCTGGGATCCACTTTCGGAACGGTGCTCGGCTTGGGGTTTGAGGCCTCGATTGTGCTCTCGGCGGCGATTGCGATTGCCTACACGGCACTCGGCGGGCTGTGGGCGGTGGCCCTGACCGACATCGTCCAATTGCTGTTTCTGTTGATTGGGCTGGTCATCGTTTTGCCCTTTGCCCTGCCCAAGGTCGGCGGTTGGGAGGCAGCCTGGTCGCTCTATGCGGAAAGCAAGGGGGCGGCGGCGAGTTTTTTGCCTTCGCGTACCGAACTCGGCGAGTACTGGTGGACCTGGTGGGACTACGCTTTGTTGCTGATGTTCGGCGGCATTCCCTGGCAGGTCTATTTCCAACGGGTGCTTTCTTCCCGGGATGAAGGCACAGCGGTACGCCTTTCGGTGGTGGCGGGCGTGGTCTGCCTGATCGCAGCCGCCCCGGCGGTGGTGATTGGCATCATTGGGGACGTGGCCACGCAGACTGGACTTTGGGCGAATGTCGGGGCGGGCACAGGGCCGGAAAACGGGGCGGAGATTCTGCCTTACGTGGTGCGCTACCTGAGCGATCCCGTGGTGGCGACGGTGGGACTGGGGGCGATTGCCGCAGCGGTGATGTCCTCGGTCGATTCGTCGATCTTGTCGGCTTCCTCCATGGCCACCTGGAATGTCTACCGGCCGCTGATTGCCCCGGGGGCGCGCGAGGAGGTCCTGGGCCGGATTTTGCGCCGCAGCATTTGGATCGTCGGGATTGCGGCGACGCTGCTGGCTCTGCAGGTCAAAAGCGTGTACGCGCTCTGGTTTCTGTGCAGTGACTTTGTGTACTGCTTGCTTTTTCCCCTGCTGTTCACCGCGTTTTTTGACCGAAAAGCCAATGCTTACGGGGCAATTGCCGGCTTTGTGGTGGCGGCGATTCTGCGGTTCGGCGGGGGAGATCCCACGCTGGGATTGCCCGCACTGTTGCCCTACAGCACCGCCGCCGACGGGAGCGTCAACTTTCCCTTCCGAACCCTGGCCATGCTGAGTTCGCTGCTGACCATCGTGGTGGTGTCGCGCCTGACCCAGGCCCACGCCCCGCCGACGGAACTGCGGCGAGAAGATGGCTCATGACGCGGGAGACGGGAGTGCCGGGGACAGTGGATTGAGCGTGCGGGGGTGGGGACGTTGGGGCCTGCTGAATTGATGGGGGTAAGCCTTTGGATTTAAGCTTCGTTTCTTTGTTCGCGGTCGGTGGCAAAAATTGCTTCAACCTGGCCGAAATAGCCGAGGCAAAGATTTGCGCGGGGGGTGATCGACCCAAGAAAACAGGGTGTATTCTTGCCCTCAAACCGAGTATCTACCGGCAAACCAATCCCACATTTTATATTCCCCATTCTAAAGCCTATCTTATATACGGAGAAAGAAAGAGAGATTCGAGGGGCAATTGAAGTCCAAATTCTAGGTACATCAAGGCTATCTTTCTGTGGCTGGGTGAGCCTGTATTCTATCGGAAAATGAACAAAAAAAGCCTCTCGGAAAGAGACATCTGCACAAAATTCATCAATCCATCCCTCCAAAAAGCAGGCTGGAACCTGCGGACCCAGGTCCGCGAGGAGGTCTCTTTCACCGATGGTCGCCAAATCCGGTGAATCCCCACTTTGCCCGGTTTCTAAAAGCGGTGGCCTACGCCCCCCGAAGATTCGAATACCTCGGCGGGTGGGACTATCCCTTCGCCAAAAAGTCGCCGGCCCAGGCCCAGCGCAACCTCGACCTTTTGCTTGCCCTCTACCCCCTGCTCACCCGGAACCCGCAGTGGGTGCTGGCTCCCGGTTCGGTTCTGGTCGTGTGCCCCCGGGTCGAAGCCGCCCTCTACCCGGATGTGGCCGTGGTGGCCGCGCCGGTACGCTATTCGCCCCTCACTCCCCCCGCAATTGCCGCCCCGGTATTCATCGCCGAAGTAAATGATCCCTCACCCCGCCAACGTGCGCGCTGCGCCGCCTACACCAGCCTGGACTCCGTGGTCGAGTACCTGCGGCTCGACCCCAGTTCGCCGGGGGGAGAACTGAAACGCCGCCTGACCGGGGGAATTTGGCAAACGGCGGAAGTGGATTTCCGCTTGGGTCCGGTGCGGCTGGAAAGCTTGAGCCTGAACCTGTGGCTGCCCGATTTCCCCCCCGCCGACCCCGATGCCGAGTCAACCGCAACCTGAGTCTTCCGGTGCGTGCTACCGCGGGGCCATCCCGCTGGCTTTCACTTCACCCATCTGCGCGCATTCGGCGTCCAAAAATATGCTCGGAGCGGGCGAATTTCCTCCCCAGTTGGCCCGCAACGCCACTTCGGCTCAACGGGCGGGCATATTGTCACCCCACCAGCCAGCCCCGGATCTCGTCCAAGCGCGCGTTCAGGGTGCGCTTTTGCGCGGCATTCAGCCGAGAAAACAGCTTGACTTCCACCTCCCATTTCTTGCCTTTGCGGCGGGAAAACCACACCCCTTGCGCCCGGCCGTGGACCAAAATCGCGCCCAGGCCATTGCCCCGGGTCGCCCCGAGCTTCCCGTAAAGCGCGGACTGGTGGTCGGGGTCCACCAACCGGGCCCGGCCCTCCGGCGCATACCCCATCGTGTAGCTGTCCCACTGTGGAAGTACGTCCAATTGGCCTTCTGCCGAAGAACCGTGGGCCTCCCATTCCGCGACGAGTGGTTCCGCCAGCCAATAATCCGGCGCGACTTCCACCAAATCGGCATGGGCGCGAAACGCCGCCTTTGAACGGGCCGCAGTCACCCCCGCCCACCAACGGAAATCCTTTTCCGTAGCCGGCCCAAACGCCGCGAGGTACCAACGCAACAACTCCGCCAGGGCCGCTTCCGGCTCCCGGATCGGAAAGGGCCGCCCCAGCCAGGCCTCCAGGCTCACGTAGCGGATCGTATTTGACGCCAGGCCGGCATCCCCCACCCGCAGCATTTGCCGCTCAAAGCACATCCGGTTGAGCACAAACTTGAGCTTGTCCCCAGGGACCGTAAGCTGAGATTTGAGCCCCTTCATGGGCTGCGGTTCTCGCACCCGCTCGCGGATTTCCCGGGACCAGGCGGGGTATTCCGCCGCCGGAATTTTCCGTCCCGCTTGGCTGTAGCGCTTGGCCCAGGCCGGAGAATCGGGAGGATCGAGCACCGCCGCCACAATCGTCGGCGCCCGCTCGGGATCGAGCAGGTACACCGATTGGCGCATGGCGGGCAGGCGCAGGGAAGCCCCCGGTTGATCGAGGGTCCGGAAGGCTTCCGGAGAAAAATCGGGCATCCGGGCGGCAATGGCCAGCGGACCGCCCGGATGGTGGCTGTAAACGCCGCAGATCGCGCGGACAATTTCGATGGGGGAAGTCCCGCGGCGACCGAGCAGTTGGCGGTGGTGGGACCAGTGGCGCAGGCGTTCGGTGAAGTCGGACATGGGTAGAAGAGGTGGCTTTTGGGTGAATGAAAATTGCCCCGGCAAAATACGCGATTGTGACCCCGATTTAGTTCAATCCCCCGCCGCCGCAAGCTGGGCCATCCCCTCGGCCACGGAAATGACCGGTTGGTAACCGAGTTCACGTTTGGCTTTGTGGTTGCGGAGGGTACCCTGGACGGACACAATGGCGGCGGAAAAGCGGGTGACTGGGGGTGGGGTGCGCCGGCCGAGGACTTTCCAGAGGGCCTCCGCCCACCACGCTACGCTGCGCACCAGCCAGCCGGGGACGCTCCGGGAACCCGGGGAGTGACCGGTGGCGACCAGCATTTGTCCAAGAAATTCGCGCAAGGTGCGGGTGCCGTCATCGGTGATAAAATAGGCGGTGCCGCCCTTACCCCGAGTCAGGGCCGCCTCCACCCCCGCCACCAGATTGGCGATGTGGGTGGTACTGGTGAGCGGCTTGCCCCGGTCGATCCAGCGAAAGACCCCCCGGTCCACCAACGCGACGAGATTGGGTAAAATCGTGGTGTCGCCCGGCCCCCAAACCAAGCGCGGCCGCAAGGAGACCGCATGAAATATCCCCGATTCGTGGGCTGCCAGTACCCGCTTTTCCGCGTCCCGTTTCGTCTCCGAATAGAGAAACGGAGTCCGTTCGGGATAGGGATGGCTTTCGTCAATGTCGACCAGCTCCTGGCCCCGGAACAGGGCCGCTTCTGTCCCGAGGTGGATAAAGCGCCGGACTCCCGCTGCCCGGGCCGCCCGCAACATATTTTCCGTCCCCGTGACATTGGTCTGGACAAAATCGGCGCGCGCTCCCCAGGGGGCAACCAAGGCCGCACAATGGATGACCGTGTCGCATCCGGCCAGGTGCGCCGCCTGGATCCCCGCGAGGTCACAATGCACCGGTTCGGCTCCCGTGGCCCGGACCCGTGCGGCGGCGCGTTCGGAGCGGGCCATCGCCCGCACCCGATGCTCGGGCGCCAAGTGACGGGCGATGGCACCGCCGATGAATCCCGAAGCTCCGGTAATGAAAATTTGCACGCGGAGAATTTACAAAATCCCCGCTTTTCTTTTTCCGCTGGCGAAGCTGGTGGTAAAAAATCTCCGTGATGTCTCAGATCAGCGAGCGATTCCCCCTTCCAAGCCGCCTACCGCATTTTATCCCACCCGCTTTTTCGCTAACTTTAACCCGCAATTCTTATCGTTCAACATCATGAAAAATATACTACCACTCTTTGCGCTCTTGGTGTTCCTCTGGTCCTGTGAAACTGCCACTGACAACGCAGAGGCCCAGGGCGACGAGGCGACGGTCGAAAATGCGACCGGCGACCAAGCCAGTGCGGATAAAACTGCGGATGAGGAGCCGGAACCGAAGCCCAAATTTGAACTTCCCGACCGCGATGCCACCGGAAACTTTGGTGCCGCGGTGAGTGCTGAAGGCGCCACCGATGTCGGTCAGCTCTCCACCGAAATGGGGGAAGAGGACAGTGTCCAGATCAAATTGACCGGCGTGGTCAAGGCGGTCTGTCAGGCGCGCGGCTGCTGGATGACGCTACCGCTGGATGGAGAAAAAGAGTTGATGGTAAAATTCAAAGATTACGGATTCTTTGTCCCGCGCAACTCCGCCAACAAGAAAGCCACCATTGAGGGTTGGGCGTACAAAGAGGTCGTTTCGGTAGATGAACTGCGTCACTACGCCGAGGATGAGGGTCTGCCGACCGAAGAGATCGAAAAAATCACCGAGCCAAAAGAAAGGTTGACGTTCATGGCTGACGGCGTAATAATCGAAGAATAATCTTTTTCATTTCTCAATTGATCCGCCCCGGGGCGGATCAATTGCTATTGTAGAATCTCCAATCGAAATATACAATGAGTCAGGTCAAAACCGATGACTTTCTCCAAGCCCTCGGCCTCGCCGAAACCAACGAAAGCTGGTCCACTGGCTTGCAATCCGGCCATGCGGGCAGCGGAGTCTACCAAACGATTCATTCCCCGGCCGACGGACGCCTGCTGGGCTCTGTCCGCCTCGCCACCAACGAGGACTATGACCGGGTGATCGCTACCGCCGAAGCGGGATTCCAGGCGTGGCGCATGTGGCCCGCTCCCAAGCGCGGGGAAGTCGTGCGCCAGATCGGTGAAGCGCTCCGCAAGTACAAGGAGCCCCTCGGCCGCTTGGTATCCATGGAAATGGGCAAAATCTACCAGGAAGGCCTTGGGGAAGTCCAAGAGATGATCGACATCTGCGATTTTGCTGTGGGCCTGAGCCGCCAATTGTACGGACTCACGATGCACTCGGAGCGGCCCCTGCACCGCATGTACGAGCAGTACCATCCGCTCGGCGTAGTCGGCATCATCTCGGCCTTTAATTTTCCCGTGGCCGTTTGGTCCTGGAATGCGATGCTTGCCGCCGTATGCGGCGACAGCACGGTGTGGAAGCCGAGCGAAAAGACGCCGCTGACCGCCATTGCTTGCATGCACATCATCCAGGACGTCCTCCGCGAAAACAATGTTCCCGAAGGAGTATTCAGCCTCGTCATCGGGGACCGTCAAATCGGGGAGGCGATGGCCGCCGACAAGCGGGTGGCCCTGGTGTCCGCGACCGGTTCCACCCGGATGGGACGTTCGGTAGCTGCGACCGTGGCCCAGCGCCTGGGTAAGTTTCTCCTCGAACTCGGAGGCAACAACGCGATCATCATCACCCCCCACGCCAATCTGGAACTGGCCCTCCCGGCCATGTTGTTCGGTGCGGTCGGCACCTGTGGCCAGCGCTGCACCTCGACCCGGCGGCTGATCATCCACGAAAGCCTCTACGCCCAGGTGCGCGACAGCCTCGTAAAAGCTTACGGTTCCCTGCAAAACCGCATCGGGCATCCCCTCGATGAAAGCACCCTGATCGGTCCCCTCATCGATACCGACGCGGTCACCAATATGCAGAACCGCCTCTCGGTGGTTCAGCAAGAAGGCGGCAATGTCCTGTTCGGCGGTGAGGTTCTGAGCGGCGAAGGATTCGAAACTGGAACCTACGTGGTGCCGGCGATTGTGGAAGCGGAAAACGGCTACGCATCGGTGCAAGAAGAAACGTTTGCCCCGATCTTGTACCTGCTCAAGTACAACAGCATCGAGGAAGCCGTCGCCCTCCACAATGATGTCCCGCAGGGCCTGAGTTCGGCCATCTTCTCGGAAAACATGAAGGAAACCGAATATTTCCTCAGCCACAAGGGCAGCGATTGCGGCATCGCCAATGTCAACATCGGCACGAGCGGGGCCGAAATCGGCGGCGCCTTTGGCGGAGAAAAAGACACCGGAGGCGGTCGGGAGTCCGGTTCGGATGCCTGGAAAGTCTACATGCGTCGGCAAACCAATACCCTCAATTGGTCGGATGACTTGCCGCTGGCGCAAGGCATCGTGTTCGATCTCTGATCGGAAATCTCACCCCAAAATTGAGCCGTTCTGGTGCCCCCGGAACGGCTTTTTTTATGCCCGCAGCAACGGTAGGTGGGATGGTCTTTTCGCAGAGTCTCGGGGCAATTCCCTGCCTTCCCGGGTTCTTACGGATACAATTCGGGGTAAGATTCTGACCCAATGCGCCCGCCAAGGAACCGTCCAAACGGTGCGGCACGTGATTTTTCCGCGAATGTCCCCCTCACCGCAACCTTAGATGTGGGGGCGGATTGTCGCAACCGCGATCCGGATTTTTCGTACATTGAAACAACTGAGAATGACTACCCTAAGTCGAAACGTCTACGCACGCTGTCTGTCTCTACACCAAAGGTGACCCGATCTGCAAAAAGCATCATCTAAAAACGAGGCACAACATGAAGAACAACGCGAATCGATCTCAACCCAAAGAAGGGAAACGCAGTGAGCAGTCACGCCGCGAACGCATCGAGGACAATCTGAAGCGGATCCGCCGGACTCGCTTGGCATTTTCGCGCCGCTGAGGCCGATTTTGCCCCGCTCCATCCTCCGTTCGTACCCATTGCACAGCTATTTCATGGTCCGCACGCCTCCGTTGATCAAAATCAGCGGGCACTAAATGTACCGATCACACTATCTTTGCGGCCAGATTAAACATCGTCAGAAACAATTACCAACGTCTTTAGCGGTTATGAAAAAAGTCGAAGCCCATTTGAAAAACGAAAAGTCTCGGGAATGGCGCCAGGAAAAAGAAGAAGCGCAAGACCCGATTGAAAAGGTACCCACCGGTACCAGTGCGGAATTCATGGACCGCGTCCACCGCCAACTGAAAGCGATCAAAAACTTCAAAGCCGCCTACGTGCGCGGCTGAGAAGTCTTCCGATATACATCACCTAGTACATAGAAAAAGCAGCGGATCGGGTTTTCCCGGTCCGCACTTTTTTTGGGGTCTCCGCCGGGATGCGTAATTTATTTGCATGTTATTCGACCAAATTCGCGCCTTTCTGGCCCATTACGTGGACCTCACCCCGGCCGAAACCCGGGCAATTGAAAGCCGACTGATCTTTCGGGAAGTGCCGGCGCGCCACCGCTTGCTGGAGTTGGGCGCAGTGAGCCAGGAAGTGTTTTTCATCAACCGGGGAGCGGTGCGCTTCTATTACCTCACCGAGGAAGGCAAAGACGTAACGGGATTCATTTTCCTGGAAAATATGTTCAGCGGGGCGCACACCAGCTTTTTTTACCAGCGTCCCTCTCACCAAATCGTCGAGACCATTGAACCGAGTGAACTGCTGGTCTTGCCCTACACTGACTTGCAGTTACTTTACACTGAGGTGCCCAAAATGCACGCTTTTATGGAGCGCTTGCTGGCCGAGCGCTTGAGTTTTGCCCAGGAAGTACTGGCCTCATTTGTCCTGAACAAACCCGAAGCCCGCTACCGGGCCCTCCTTGCCCGCCGCCCGGAATTGTTGGGGCGCGTACCCCAACACATCCTCTCGTCCTACCTGGGCATCACGCCCGTCTCCCTCAGCCGCATCCGCAAGCGCCTGAGTGAGGAAGGAAAACTTTGATCCGGTTTCTGCCGCCCCCCACACGCACCGGGCCCTCGATCACTGCCGCGCCTGCCGCTGGGCATTTTCATGCTGCCAGGGGCGGCCCGACTTGTGCTCAAGGAAATACATATCGATGCGGCCCTTGTTCTTGGCTTCGATTTTGCCCCGGTACTGGCAGGCAAATTTATCGGCGACGTGGGCAAACGTCGTGTGGGAAATATTGACCTTGCCCACTTCTCCCGCTGCCTCCATCCGCGCCGCCGTATTGACGGTATCGCCCCAGAGGTCGTAGGCAAATTTTTTCGTTCCGACGATTCCCGCGACCACTGGACCCGTATGGACCCCGATGCGCACCTGAAAGTGGATGCGGCCTTCGCGTTGTCGCTGCTGAGCGTAGCGGTCCATGTAGTCTCGGATGTCCAGCGCCGCCCGGACCACATCCTCGGGATTGGTGACATTGGTGAGCGGCAAGCCGCCCGCCGCCATGTAGGCATCGCCCACCGTTTTGATCTTCTCAATGGGGTAGCGCTCGATGATCTCGTCAAACGCCTTGAAGCACTCGTCGATCTCACTGACCAATTCTTCCGGGGAAAGCTGCTCGGCGATGCCGGTAAAGCCTTCAAAATCAGTAAACAGAACGGTCACCATCTCGTATGTCTGCGGGCGCGCGTAACCATTTCGCTTGAGTTCCGCTGCGGTGCGGACCGGGAGAATGTTCAGCAACAGGGACTCCGATTTTTGCTGTTCCTGCTCAATCGCGAGCTTCTGTTCGGAGATGGCCTGATTGGCGGACATTTTTTGCCGGTAGGCCAATGCAACCCCGCCCAGCACGACGAGCAGCAACAGCAGACCGATCACCAGCGCGATGCGCAGGATCCGCTCTCGCCCCAAGCGTTCGTCCTGCTCCCGCATACTCAGGGCGATGATCTCTTTCTCTTTCGCAAATTCGAGGCTGTCCGCCAGTTGTTGTTGCGTGAAGTGGTAGTTGACCTCCTGCTTGTAGGCCGCCTTTCGGTTGGTCTCGCTCTTCATGCTGTCCTTCATCGCGACGTGCAATTGGTACAGTTCCAAAGCCTGGGCATGATTGCCGGCCGCCAGCTCGATTTCGTAGCGGAGGTGGGCGGTCCGGGCGACGTTTTCCGGAAATCCCACCCGCTGGGCAATGGCCAGCGCGCGGTCGGCATAGCGGCGAGCGCCCGGAAGATTGCCCCGGTTCAGAGCGACTCGGGCCAGCCCCAGCAACAAACTGTTCGAAACAAAGGCATCCTGCGCGGCCTGCATCAGGTCCAGTCCCCGCTGGAACTGCACTTCCGCCAGTTCAAGCTGTCCGGTCTGAAAGTAGATCCGCCCGAGATTGCTTAGGGTTGATGCCACCATGGGCGTGTTCCCCGTTTCCGAATTGACCGCGTAGGCTTCCTGAAATCTGGCGAGCGCCCCGGGTAAGTCCTGTTGTTTTTCCAGTAGCAGACCAATGTTGTTCAGCCCGGCTCCAATCCCGTATTTGTGGCCGATTTCCCGGTATATCCTGAGGCTCTCACGGGCATAATTCAAGGCTTGCTCGAGTTCGCCCATGCTGCCGTAAAGCCGCCCGATATTGTTCAGCACCGAAGCTTCACCATCCCGGTCGTCGACTTTGCGGTAATGGGTAAGGGCTTTCTGGAAATACTTCAAGGCGACGTTGAGCACGCCCTGGCGGTACAAAATGGCGGCAAAATTATTGTAGGAAACAGCCAGGCTGCTCAGGTCTCCGATCTCTTCCCGTCGGCGCAGCCCTTCCTCGATAAGGTCGATGGCGAGGTCGACCTCTCCCCGGTAGAAATGCAGTACACCGAGATTGTTCAACTGCGTGGCGACAACCTCGGGCAAGCCGGCCGTCTCCGCCAATGCCAACGCTTCGTGGTAGGATTCCATCGCCCCGGCAATGTCCCCCCTTTCTTCGCGGACCAGTCCGCGATTGCCCAGCCCCACGGCCAGATACCGTTGTAGAAAAAGGGGGATTGCGCGGCCCGCGACCCGGTTCCGTTGGATCTGAAAGCGGGCCTGGTCCACCATCAAATCATTGTAACGCGGCCAGATCGCGGGGGCTTGCAAATTGTCCACCAGGTCCGCCAATATGGTAAAGCGCATGCTATCGGAAGCGGTGTCGTGGTACTGCAACAGAAGCGAGTCCAAGAGCCAGCGGTCATGGTCTGAGACCTTCGCCAGTTCCAGGGTGTCGAGCAGGTAATGATCGGGATCGGCAAAAGAGGCCTGCGCACTGAACGGGAACAAGGCAAGAGCAAAGCACAACAGGCGTTTTACCAGGTTAATTTTAGAGGAAAGCATTGAGTCAGTTTTTTGGCGGGGGGCATCCCTAAGATTCCCCCAAGTTTGTTCCTCAAAACAAGCCAAATATCCCTACACATTCTTCCAAAATTCGCGCAAATCCTGGTAATTCTGTGCCATTGGAGCGCAGGCCAACCCCGAATGTCGAATGCAGGAAGGAAAATTGATCCGAATCACGATCCCCGCCGCAAAAACAAAGAGCAAGCCCACTTTTTCGACGAATGACATCAACTAAATTGATTTAGAGAGGGTTAAATTTGTCATTGCTGATTTCATTCCACATATTGGTCATGTCGTCGCTCTTAACAATCAGTAGAACAAAATTTAATTGCCGTGAATGCTCTCTATATCCTCAGGACCATTCGGTCCGCGACCCTCGTGACTTTTTTGTTGGTCGGATTTTGGGGCCGCGCCCAGCACCTGGAATTTGTGTATGCCGGAGAATCAACTCCGGAAATCACCCGGCAGCTCAGTGCAGCCCTGGGAATGCACCCGAACCACGAACGCCACCGCATCTCGGCCTACCGGCAGCACGTCTGGCTGCGCTACTCCGCGGGGGCACCGATTGCGCAAGCTTGGTGCGCGGACCTATTGGCACGGCACGGACTTGAACTGGTTTGTTTCTACGGGGACGACAATCCGGCAAACCGCCCGGGTGCAGCGGAGCGGTTTCGCGCCTGTCGGGAAGCCCATTTGCCCCCGCAAAAAGCCGCTTCTTTCAACACTTGCGCCACGCCACTCGACATCTGCGACAACTCTACCCTCAACGCCACCCCGTGGGGGGCCGGAGCCATGATCACCACCTCCCCGAATCCCCCCAAGAATCCCGAGTACGGTCCGTTTTCCGGGCCTTCGCCCTGGACCAATCCCTGGAACGGCGGCACAAACTACGGCTGTCTCCAGTCGGGGGAACTGAACACCATCTGGACCCGGATCGTAGTCACCGGCAACGGCAATCTGGAATGGGCCTTTACCTTTCCCGATTACGATGGCTTCAATTTCATCTACATGGACTGGTCCCTGTTTCCCCTCACCCCGACCATCTGCGCCGATTTGGCCGCCAACAATGCAAATTCGGCTCCACTGCGGTGCAATTGGAACGATTTTCCCGCCACTCCCACGGCAGCTACCGGCATGAGTGCCCTCGCCGCCTCCATCCCGATTGCAACCGAGGAAGACAATTTTGAAGTGTCCTTCGCCGTAACCAGTGGCCAGCAATTTCTCCTGCTGATGGACAACTGGTCGGCGGGCACCTTTACCGGAACCTTTGACTTTTCGCTGTCGAACAGCAGTGCCCAGGTCTGCGGAACCGTCCTGCCGGCAGGCCACACCGAATTGGTCGCCGAGGTGGTCGAAGCCGGCATCCAACTGGGCTGGATCCACCTGGGACCATCCGATTTTGCCGCCACCCACCTCGAACGTGCGGGAAACACGGGGGATTTTGCGGTACTGCGGGAAATTTCCGCCTCCGAATTTGCCCACGTGCGCCAACTCACCGACCAGCTTCCGCCGGATGGCCTTACCCAATACCGCATTCGCCGGACCGACCACAACGGACAGGTCAGCTACAGCAATACCGTCGAGATCGCCTGGGAAGGGCGTGGTTTCCGCTTATATCCCCAACCGACCACGGGCGCCTTTCACCTGCAATTGCACGAGGCGGCGCGGGCGCTGCACATTTACGATGCGGCCGGCCGCCGGGTACACACCCAGGATTTGCGGGCCGTGGGAACCGCCGTCGATCAGGAATTGGATCCGGGATTGGCGCCGGGCTGGTACGCGATCGAAGTCGTCACCCGCGCCGGCAAAAGCCTGCGGAAGCGCTTGGTGGTGCATTGACCATCCCCCAACGACAGCACCGCACAAAACGAGGACGGTCCCCACAACCCGAACCACGATAGTAAAGTTCAGTCGGTTGGGGAACCGCCCCGCTTGCCGCTCTGTGCAGCAAGGTCCATATACCGCACGGTTGCTCTTTACAAGGTTTCCAGCACGTTGACGACTTCGAGTTGATAGGTCAGTTCCGGACGCTCGGCGATCAGCTCTTGCAGCATGACCTGGGCCTCGGCCATGGAACCGGCCTTGCGGCCTTCAAAAATGCTCAAATTCGAATTCTTCACGATGGCGTACTCGGGTGCGGCCATCGACACGCTGCCGGGCGCCAGGGGAGAAATCTTTTTGTGGCGCGAGCCCAGGCGGGAGCGGGCGACCGAGCCATTGCGCAACCAGCCATTGAACTGCAAACCGGTGGGCATGACCCGCCCCACCGTGTAGCTCGGGAGGTAGCGGTTGTCCATCACGACTTGTTCGTAGGCAAATTCCCGTTCCCGGAAAAACGTGGTGTTCCATTCGTCGGTGCCACGTCCCTTGATTCCGGCATCGTACTGCTCAAAGCTGGGCCGCGCCAGCTTTTGGTCTTCGTTCAAGCTGAAAAAACTCGCCGGAGCAAATTCTTCCTTGAGGTAGTCCACGGCGAAACGCGCGTTGCTTTCGTCGTACAGCTCCACATCGAAGCGCGTGTAGTCCTTGGGCTTTTGGTTGCCAAACTGCGAAATCGTTGTGCGCAACGGCACGACCTTCTGGCTGACGGAAATGACCGAGTCGGGGTGGGCGACCAGATCCGCTGGGTCGAGGTGGTCGAGGTTCCGCTGCACGACGAGTTTGTCCTGCGCTCCCGTAGGGCCGGCCAGCCAGTTGGCTTTGTTCTCCAAGGCTTCCTTCAGGCGGGGCATGACGTCGATGTTCGGCAGCGTGGTGTTTTTCCGCGGTCCCCAGGTCTCATCGATCCGGAATTCTTCCTTGAACGGGCCAAACTTCAACCGGGCCCGGCCTTGTACATTCCAGGGATTCGGTCCTTCGACCATGGCGGAGAGGTAAACTGCGGCCAGTGACCTGTTCCCCCATTTTACTGCCAAGCTGGCGGCAAACGAGACCTTGAAGTAGAAGGGGGAGAACTGGAACAGGGCATGGAAGCTCACGTTGCCGCTCACGGTGAAGTTCAGTGGGGCATCCGCCCAAAGGTCCACTTCCGCCCCGAACTGCACAGTGTTGGAAGTCAGCGCGAGGTAGCTTTTGCAAGTCAGCTTGAGCTTGTCCCGGTTGATCAGGTTGATCGTCAAGCGGCGCATCGCGGGGATGTCCAGGGGCGGCGGGGTGTAATCCGGGTGGAAACCCCCAACCGAAAAGACGAAGTTTGATTTGCTGCCCCACTTGATGCGGAGGATCATGTCCCCTTCGAGGGTGAAGTTTAGCAAGCGCGAGTTAAAGAGGCGCGCATCGAAGGTGATGTACTTCTGCTCAAAGTCAATCGTTCCCAAGAAGGCCACCTGGATTCGGATCAGTGCCGCTTTTTTGTCCGGGAGGATGGCACTGACCAATCCCAGGATTGCGATGCGCTTGGTGGGCAATTCGATCAGCAGACCGGCTTCCACCTCGATGAGGGTCGGCGTGCCCCAACCGATTTTGCCCATGGGCCCGAAGGCGTAGTGGTCGTCCTGGGGCGGGAAGATGGTCCGCAGATCGTTGATGATCTGATTGGCGTTTTCGACGACGTCCTCGGGAAAGAGCACGCTATCCAGGCTGCCGGCTTGCACCCCGTCCCGCAAGGCGGAGAGCACCATGGTCCGGTTGACCCCAATCAGGCCCCCGACGCCATTCAGCGTAAAGCCAAAGCCCAATTGCAGCGGCGGGAACTGCGCCGTGATCAGCAGGAGCAGGGAGAACCCCTTTTCCCCGTTGGGGAGTTTGGTGGTAAGCAGCCCGATGGCGGTGACCGAAATTTTGTCCTTGATGGACAGTTCGATCATCCCCACGTATTGCTGGTTGTCGTAATCAAAGGACAGGAAACCGCCGCCTTTGATCGCGTCGCTTTGCAGGGACAGCCCGATTCCGGTCGGGGGCTTGAATCCCCATTCCAGGTCCAAGTTGCCGAAAATCCCCGCGTCAGTGCCCGCCGTCTTTTCGTTGAGCTTGAGGCTGGCCCCCATTTCCTGCACGGTCGCAGTGAAGGGGCCGAGCTTCAGCACCGCCCCCACTCCCATATCCAGCTTGCTTTTGCCCGAGCCGGCGGAGCCCTTGATGACCAGATCTTTGAAGGTCAGGGGACCGAGGTTCAGGTTGAGCGGGAGATTGAGCGCAAACCCAATCCCGCCGTTGAAGCCGAGTCCGGTCTTTGAGGACCAAGTGAGTTGCCCGTGGGCTTTGACCTCGATGGGATCTTCGCCCATGACTTTCTGTAGGAAGCCGTCGCCCTCGCCGGGCATGATCTGCAACTTGAGGCCGGAGCCTTCCTTGTCCGGATTCGAGCCGATGGAAAAGATGATTTCCGGGTCGCTGATCGTGCCTTTGACCTCGATCGAAATCTCAAAGTTGGTGATGCTGAGATTGGATTCGCCTTTCGAACCAATGAGGTAGAGGGGCTCGTTATTGGCCTGGCGAATCTTGGCCATCGCGGTGATGACGGTCGCGGTGAGGTTGGTGGTGAGGCTGGCAGCGTTGGGCCGGACGATGGCCTTGATGGTTCCGGTCGCATCCATTCCTCCGGAAAGTTCGAGGAGGAAATTCTTCCCGATGGAAATTTCGGTACTGGCGCCCCCCCGGACGATGGGGGTCATCAGAAAGCCAGTGGGCGCAGCCCCGCTCCCCGGGGTATCGGGCACCGGCATGATTTCCAGGCCCAACTCCGCGAAGGACCGCGGCTTGGTGTAGCGGACCCCCTTGAAAAAAGGCAGTTTCAAGGAGCGGATGCGCTGGGCCACCAGATTCGTATCCGAGTAGTAGTCCGCGGCGAGGTTGTCGTAGGGCGTGGACAGGGCGGCGGGGATTTTCAGCGCATTGAGCAGTTTGGTGACGTTTTTGAGCGCCTTGTCGTAGTCCAGGGCATTGGGGGCATCGTCCCAGTGGTACACCTCCTTGAACAACTGTCCGGGCTGGGTGACCAGCTTGATGAGGCGGTCCCAGTGGATCTGCCGCTTGGTGTAGGCCACCCGATTGGGACCGGTGGGGTTCACTTCATCCTCGGTAATGATACCGGGCAGGAACAGCGTGGCGTAGAGAATGGGCTTGCGGTCCTTCAGGTATTCCACCAGGAGGTAATCGATGAGGTCATCGGCCATGGCCGACCAGAAGGCACCGGTAGAGAAGGGGGCAGTGCTCGATAGTGGTCCACCGGAAGGGGCGGTGAACAGGGCAATTTTATCGTAGAGGCTTTTTGCGACCACCGCCGCCGATTCGGCCAGCGCAACCACATCGCCATCCTTCTGCTTGATCTGCGCCACGAGTGTGCTCAGGCTGTCAATCGTGGCCTGCAGGTCCATCTCGTTTTTCAAGTTGACGATCAGACCCAAATCAAGGGAGGAAATCCAGCCCAGTTCAAGCAAGAGGTTTTCTACTTCATTGACATCTTCAAAATGGTCCTCGATCCGCTGGAATACCACGCGGATTTCGGCCATTACATTTGCGAAAAAGGACATAGGATTATGATTTAGAAGGATTCAAAGTCAAACGATTCTTCGATTGAAGATTGGGTCTGCGATTGCTGCATGAAATCGGTATTTCCGGGGGCCCGCAAAAAGCGAATCTTGTCGTACAACCGCATCATCCGGTGGTGGACGGAGAACGACTGACTTCCGGAAAGATTGAACTGGAACAATCCTAAGATATTCTCGATGTTCGAGTGTTCCTCATAAGCGATGCTGAAGCCATTTTCAAAGATGACGTGGCGCATCTGTGGTTCCGGGTGATCGACATCGATTTTGTAGTGGATCACTTTGTCTTTGTCGGGACTGATGCTGGTCCCATAACTGGTGTCCTCAACTTTGATTCTCAATTCCTGATTGAGGGGAATCATCGGTGCACCTTTAACTGCCAAGGATTCCTCAGCGGACCAACCAAAGAAGTCCTTTTCATCCGGCCCAAAGGGCAATTTGGCGAGGGTCGCCGCTTCTACCCCCCACCGCCAATGCATGTGGACGCAGTATTGGAGGCAAAATGGGGCCATGATCCGGGGCACCGAGGCATTGGGAGGTTGGTGCATTCCCATGTCCCCGTGCGTGTGGATGTTGTCGTAAGCGCCTTGTCGGGGCGACTTGCTGATGGTCCAGACATCCCCACTGTTGGGGTATCCACCCGGATAATCCATGTAACGGATGCGGTTGGGGGGAGGAAAGGCGGATCCACTGCCGTAAACCATGAGTTGCTCGGTTGCGGTATCGATGTTGGTGTCCACGTAATCGAACAAATAGGACCAAGTGGGATAATACAGCTTGACAATATTGTTGGCGACGATCAGTAAGCTTGCTCCCGGCTCCACGGGTACGATGTCTGGACGCTGTGGTGCCGATGCATTTTTCGGGAAGGGATTGTCGGAGTCGGTGAAAAAGCTGAAGTAGCTATGGTTGGGATTGTGGTGGGGCGAAGAGGGATTGGCGGTGAGCTTTACATCACCATAAAAATGGGTCACTTTGTGGGGCCAGTTTTGAATCGGTTCCCAGGCAAAGCTGATTTCCGGAAAGAGTTTCATCGCATTCAGCGCCCCTCCCGGTTCAAAATCGTTGAACACGTCGCGGAAGCACACCGAAATCTCCAGCGTATATTTCCAAAGCGGGTCTCCACTGGTCGTACCATTCGAAGTAATCGTACGAACGATAACCAGCTTGATACCCCGCTGGAAGCCCCAGTTGGAATCGGTTTCTCCACTGTCCAGCTTCCCGTAGACCATTCCATTTCCAATGTCATTGAGGTCCTGACCAAGGTCAATCGTCGTGACACTCAGATCGTCCCAGTGTATCGAAAGATCAATGAACTCCAGTTTCTTGAGCACTTTTTGCTCGTAGAGATTGTTAAACTTCGTCCACTTGACAATGATGTCCTCCAGGTAGAATCCGTCGGTTCCATTGGCGGTCGCTTTGTAGGTCCAATAAGGATCGCTGTTGGGACCAAGATCGGAAAGGGTTACATCACAGTCTTCCGATGCCTTGTTGAGGATCTGGGTCTTGTCCGCGGTTTTCTCCCATTGGCTCCAACTGCTCTGATCGTATTTGGTGGCTTGATCGTGGTATTTCCTCACCTTGTCCTGCGCAGTAAAAAGCCCCGTAATCTGAGAGCGCAGGGCGATGTTACTGACCGGTCCGACTTCAATCGGATGGTCCTTAACCGGCAAGCTGGATTCGCCGATTCGCCGGCGCAGCAAGCTATCGGCCCCCACCCGCAAGGCGTTGTTGACGGAATTGGCCGCGCCCATATGCAGATCAAAATTGAGGGTATTCACTGGCTTGCTTTCCAGCACCAAATTGGGATTTCCCGGATTTGGATGCGGAATCACCACCAAGGGGGACGCTTGCTCCGCGGGAGTCATGTAGTTGTACCACTTGAAGTCCGGACCCGGCACCCCGGAAGGAATTGTGGACGTGAGCAGAACATTGGGGACCATGTCGTTGATGTACTTGATCTCCGGATTGGCGGGGATGACATCGGGGCCTTCAAACTCGTCGACCAAACCCGCAGTCAGACACAAAGCCCGGGCCAGGACTTGCGCCGTCTCACCGTTCATGGAGCTGGCGACAATGTAGGGATCTTCCCGATTGATGGGCCGCACTTCCGCCTCGATGCGGTTCCGTTGACTACTCGGAAGCGAGGTATTTTCCGGAATCAGAATGAAGAACACACTGTTCCAGTCGACGCCGAGCGAGTTGGGAGAGCCAGTTCCTCCGAGAAAGTTGTCTTTGAGGTTGAGGGCGGTGCCGTCCGCTTCCCGGATCTCCAAGGTGCTGATGACCGTGTCAATCTTACTTTGGTTGAGCATCAGGGTGCTGGTGCTGATATTGAACCAGAAATCCAATGCGGTGGAGCCCGGACTCGGTCCGGAGGTCCCGGTGTGGATCCCGGCGTCGGCCCCACCCTGAGCGCCAACCGGGACATAATGGGCAAAAGCAGACATCCAGTATTTGTTGATCCGAGTCAGGTTAAAGGGTTCGATCTCCTGCAGGGCCGCAATCACTTTCTTCGCATCCGCCAGGAAAGACGCACGAGAATTGTATCCTTCCGAGATGAAGTGGATGCCCTTGGTGGTCCAAGGGTGGGCATCCTTGTAACTCGGCCCCATAATCTTTATCGATGTTGCCATAAGTGCAGATTTTGATAGATAATTCAGGTAAATGCCGCAGGGCCAATCGGCCATGCGGTGGGGCTGAAGTTGCTTTCGACGGGTCAACGGTGGTTGTTCTTTGGCCAGGGCAAGTATATCCGGCCTGGTCCGTCGCTACGGTCAGATTCAGTGCCGGCCACGCGGTCATTCCCCGGGAGAATGACCCATCGGCCGGCGCAAGCCAAGATGTTTGAATAGATTGTTTTCTTAGGTTCGGTGTTGCTAGAACTTGAATTTAGGGCAATTTCACCGCATTGTAAAGTGCTTCGCACTACAATTTCCGGGGGCACAAAGCCGATGGGCAACCGAAATGACGTACCGGTTCGGGCCTACGTGATTGGCCGGTTGTGGGCAATTTGTGGGGCGGGCAAATGGGGAAAATCCGCACGCGGGGCGGCGGGGAGACCGATTGGACGCCGTCCGGCACCAATGGGGAAGGAGGCGATGCAATTGGGGCAACTGTGCGCCTGGATTCATCACGGATTTGCCCTTGGGAAAATATAAATTTTATTCGTTGCCGAGACAGAAAACGGGATTTGCTGGGTCGGCGAACGCCGGGAAAAAGCGGCGATCATAAGCAAAAAGCCGGTGCTACGCGAGGCAACACCAGCTTTTCTGTTGACGATATTTTCTAGATCAGTCCAGGTGCATCATGCGCCCGGTGTGGCGGATGCCGTTGACCTGCAGATCGTAGATCAACATGCCGGCCGGCCAGTCATTCGCTTCCAGGTTGATCTCTTGGGCGCCGCGGTCCAGCGTGACTTGCCGGGCCGTCAGTTGCCGGCCCGTCAGGTCAAACACCTGAAGCTCGATCTGAGACGTTTCGCTCAGTTCAAACTGAATGCTGGTGTGCGTACTGAACGGATTCGGAAGCACTTTCAAGTCCAATTCCTGGTCCAAGCTCGAGAATTGTTCGGCTTTGCTAAAGGCATTCAGAGTGACGTCCCCGTACTTGATTCCGGTGAAATTCACCCCGCTGACCGAGGAGCCGTTGATCGAAACGGTCTGCTTGTTCGGCGGGCTGGTCACACTGTTGTTTACCGGATCGCATACGATTGGGTAGAACTGCGGGTAAAACCGCCAATCGCCGGCAAAGCCATTGTTGGTTGAACTGCCATTCAAGTAATTGGTCAACCCGATGACATCAAAGGAGGTGATCATGCCACTGCCATTGACGTCCGCGCCGAGCATCTGCTCGCAGTTCAGCGTAACCGGACCGAGGATATACTGGACGATCAGATCCCGGTCCAAGGTATTCAGGCCATCCGGAGAATCATCTTTGTTCAGCCAGATGTCGACCGTGGCCTCACAAGCAACCGGAAGATTGCTGAGGGTGTAATCGCCATTGGCATCGGTCAGGACAAATCCACTGGTCAGGGAATTGTAAACCTCCGCGTCTTCAATCGGGACGTTCTGGGCGTTGCGCACCGTTCCGGAGACCGAAACCGAGCTGACCCCAGAACCCAGGCAGATTTCGCCCGCGCAGCCGGCGACCTGAAACGAACTCACGAACTGGATTTCACCACTTCCACCACACTTGTAAATCACCGAAGGTTTGCAAGCGTCGATCAGCACGCAGGTGCCGGGAGACGTCTTACCGGAAAAGGTGATCTCGATGTCCGCCAGCGACGAGAAAAACAGGGGAAGGTTCCCACAGCCGCCGGGGTCTCCGTAAGAAATGCTGATCTCTCCGGTAGAAGGATCGTAATTGATGGTTTGCCCGCCGAGCTGGCTGTTTACCGCCGTGATAGAAGCCCCAGGAGGAAGTAGCGCACACAAAGTGATTTCCCAGGCATGGGTCGCTCCCCAATTGAAGGTCGTCACCGGAACTGTGACCGTACCCGGGCTTTGGAGGCAGGCACTTCCGATTTCTACCGTCGGTGTACTGAAGGAAGGATTGCACTGAGCAAAGGAACTGGCAGCCGATAGACTGCCCAACAAGAGCACGGCAAAAAATTGATAAACTTTTCGCATGAAGTAATTGCTGTTTGAAAAATGAGAAAATTAGTGGTCAGCGGTCCCAAAGAGCAGGAACATAGTTTAAAACCGCCTGATTTGACGAAATGGCTATGATTTTGTTCTTAGTGAATAGATTGTTGACAATGGTCAAATCTAAGTGATCGGAGGGTTCTACGAAAGGACAGATTTGCAAAAAACTCGGTAATTTTTTAAGAAATTCTCATATTCCGGAATGAAGCTTCCCGAATCCCGAGCCACGAAGGTGCAGCGCTTGATGGCCTGCCTTCCGCGAAATGAGTTGAATGAATTTGGCCGTTACCTGGCCACAGATTTTCACAACCGCCGTGAGGTACTCGTCGATTATTTTGCCATTCTCCGCCAGTGCATCCGGGACAACCGTCGCCTTCCCGCGAAATCCCGCCTGTTTTCGAAGCTGTATCCCCAAGATGCCGCTGCGACATCGGATCTGGCGGCATTGGAACGCCAAAAAGTGATCCGCAAGCGCCTCGATGACCTCAATTATGAGCTAAAAACCCATTTGGAGGACTTTCTGGTGGGGAAGCAAGCGCAAATTCCCGGTTTTCACCGGACCTTCCTGCTCATGAATGCCCTGCGGGAGCGGCAAGCCGATGAATTTTACTTTGCTGAACTGGAAAAAGCCGGAAAACGCTACGATGAACACGATCCTTCATCGATCAACCACTATCTGCACCAGTACATGTTAGAGCAGGACGCCCACGAACATCCCCGGTTTGAGCGTTGGAACATCAAAGATTCGGACATTTCCACAATCCAGACCAAACTGGACGCCTTTTACCTTACCCACAAGCTCATGAATGTCTGGGTTCAGGTATTGCAGGACGTGATGTTTGATCGTCCCCTAGTGATTCCCATGCTGGAAGAGGTGCTGGCGCAGGCCGAATCTCCGGCTTTTCGGGATCTGTTTTACATCGATTGTTACCGCCGCGCCGTAAGGGATGGCCTATTGGGGACGTTCAATCCGGTGACCGGAGCCTATCTCCGGGACAAAGTGCTGAAACAACTGGACCGGCTCTCCCGCGGTGAACAGATAGGTATGTTCAACTTCCTGCTCAATTACCACATCCTCATCGTCTACCGCCGCAACCTACCCGAGGCGGAATTGGAACGCTTTCGGTTGATCCAGTTGGGCCTGGAAAAGGGATTTATGCTCCGCGAAGGCCGCATCTCCTACGCTGATTTTTACAATGCCGTGTCGCTATCAATCCGCTTCAAAGCTTATGCCTGGTGTGCTCGGTGCATCACCGACTTTGGGCCGCGCCTGGCGAGCCACCTGCAAGAACCGAGCATCGCTCTGGCCCAGGCCCGCCTGAAAATGGGCCTGGGCGAATTCCGCGCCGCATTGATCCTATTGTCCCGCAAGCAGATCTACACCAGTGATTTTGACAATATGCTCCACCGCATGTGTACGGTGAAATGCTACTACGAACTGCGGGAAACCGACCTGCTGGAGCACCTGCTGGAAGCTTGCCGGAAGCACTACGCCCGGGTCAAAGCCATTGGGGAAACCTACCGCCAACTTATGCAGCTTTTTGTCCGGTACACCCGCCGGCTGTTTCGGGCCTGGGATCAGCCGGACGCGCACCGGATCGCGGCCCAGATCCTGGAAGACATCCATTCTGGCGAGCGGCCATCCTCTATCGAGTGGCTGGAAGAAAAAGCCCGCGAACTCATGCGGGACAAAAAATGAACCCGATTCCTGGCATGGAGCCCGGAATCGGGTAGGGAGTAATGTTGCGAATTTTTACTCTGGCTGGTGGGTTTCCCGGCGGTTGACCCGCGGCCGCTTACCGGGCTCATTCACAACGTACCAGGCTTCGTGGGGCAAGCGCGTTCTGCGGCTGGGCCCCTCGGGGGAGCCCCCTTGCTGCATGATCCAAATCTCTCCCCCATCGCGTTGCCGCTTCTCCACTACGTGCCACGCTTCGTGGGGCAGATGGGTCTCCTGACTTGGGTCGTGGGGGATCATTTCTTCACCTTCGTCATCGCGAAAGTCACCGGGGGTCGCGGAATTGAATCCGGTATCGTCCGACAGAGGGAGCCTTCTCCTACGCCGGTGGTCGTGAATGTGCCATGCCTCGTGGGGCAGGTGCTTCGGCTCACCCGTATAATTGTCTAACGGGCGAGGGTCAAATTGGGGTTCGTCATCCATGAGGATAAATTTTAGGTTGGACATGCCTACTCTGTTCCAGCTTTTCGGCTTCCGCTGATGGTTCACCGCAATAAAGCATTGGGCGCGATAGAATTTAGGCACATTTTTTGGGGAAAGTAAACAGGAGCTTGCCCAGATGGGGCTTCGCAATCAATCGCCGGCAAGCTTTTGCACCCGCACGGTACTGAAGTACTTACCATCGCTGAGGCGGAGCAGGTAGAGCGCCGCGGGAAGTCCGTGCAGATCGATTTGGGCCTTGCCCAGGGAAAGCGAGCCTTGCCGAACCAGCCGACCACTCAGGTCCCGCACTTCGTATTGCGTCGGAGCCGCAAAAGGAAGGGCACTTTGCCAGTGCAGTGTGCCGGCGGTGGGGTTGGGGTAGACTGTCCAATGTTGCTCTGCAGACGCGGGGGTAGCGGCGGTGGGGGCGGGCGAGGCCACCGCGACGACGGCTTCGATGCGGAGGGTAGGGGTTTCCGTATAGCCGCCGAACAGCAGGCGGGAGCCGTGCTCCCGGAGGAAAGTTCCGGTGACGGAGCGATCGGGATTGGGCGAAAACGCTTCGCTGTGGTGGATCTCCAGGCGGCTCGGATCGGGAATCTGAGTCAGTACCAAATGGGAATTGCCCTGCCCGACGGTGGTGCCGAGCAGGGCGAGGCTGCCGTCGGCGAGGTATTCCAGGCGCTCAAGTTCGGTTTCGACCCCGAGGTCGATGGACTCGTGGGTCAGGCTGCCATTTTGGGGATTGAGGCGCCCGGCGATCAGGTTGCGGACCGGATTGGCACTCGAAGTGGTCGCACCGAAAACCAGGGTGCCGTCCGGCAAGACCCGCACCGCTCGGATGCGCGTGTCGTATTCACCCAGCAAATCCAGCGCCCGGTAGCCCAGCGGCGGGCAAAAATCCGGATTGAGTGTCCCGTCCGGCCGCACACCCGCGATGAAACCGACGTAGTGGTCACCATTGGACAGTCCCCCACAAAAGGCGATGGTCCCGTCTGTTAACACGATTAGGTCCCGGACGAAGCCTCCGGAAAAATGCACTTCTCCTGTTTCCCGCAGCGATTGGATCGCCCCAAAATCAAACAGGAGAATCCCGGTCTCACCGAAAGTCGTGTCCACCCGAAAATCGGGGGTCAGGCGCATGATCACCGGCTGGGGATGGTTGCCATTGGGGTCAAACGACGACCCGGCAATCAGGTAGCGGCCGGCGGCGTCGCGTTGGATGACATTCGGGTATTCGGCTAGCCCGATCCAGGCAAAGTGCAGTGACTTTTTCCCCAGCACCAGATCCCGGCGCTCACCTCGGCGCGAGATCCGTTCCAGGCAACCCCAGGTCTGGCTCGCGTTGTTCTCCGTTCGCCCCGAGCCCAGGACCAGGAAGCTGCCGTCCGCATCTGCAAACAGGGCGATCGCGGTGCTGTAAGCCATCGAATCAAAGTCAAACCGCAATTCGCCCGCCGTACCGAAGTCGGTGTCCGGGGTGCCATCCGCCGCCCATTTCATGACCAGCACGTCCCGGTCGATCTCGGTCGCGGAAACCGGTCCGGTCTCGGCCAGGACCAGCAGCGAATCGGCCCCGGCCCCCACCGCGTCGACCGCCAAGGTGACGGTATCCGCTCCCCCCACCCAATATCCCCCCGCACCGAAGCTGGCCTCGGGCAAGTATTGGGCAAAAATGGGCGATGCTCCGGTCAGTACCCCAAGCATCCACCCGATGAGATGGCGAATCGGCATGTGTTGATTGATGGTCTAGCGGATGATCCAGCGCTGGCTGAGGGTCGCACCGATGTCCAGGGCTTCGAGTTCCACCAGGTAGACGCCGGCGGCGAGGTGGTTGCCCGCCAGGGGAATCTCCTGGTTGGTGGTGGACCACTGGTCCAGGATCCGGCCTTGGAGGTCACGGATGCGGATGGTTTTGCCTCCGGAGATATTGGTGCGTAAGGTCGCGGCCCCAGCGGTGGGATTCGGGAAAACTTCCAGGGCACCTTGCCGGTCAATCTGGGTCAGCGCGGTCGCGGTGCCGGTAAATTGCACGGCATTGGCGGGAATGCTAGTGGTCGAGGGCTGGGGTCCGTTCCAGTACTTGTCCCCGTAATAGGTCTCGCCGACCATGTAGGGATAGGCGGGTCCCAGGGTGTCGTCCAGGGTGATAAAATAGGCGTAGGTGCCGGTGGGGTAATCGGGGGTGATGCAGAAGCGGCCATTGTGCTCGTCGAGGTCGCCGGAACTGGCGCTGTATTCGTAGTCTTCGATGAAGCAACCGACGGGGTAGTTGGTGTTGATGGGCGGGGGATTGGTCGAGGTGCCGCCGCCGGGAAGGAAGTTCCGGTTGGTGATGTTGCGGACCTGGTAGCTGGTCTTCATCCGAGTGATGCCGCTGCTGGCGTCGTTCGGATCGCTGTAGCCGTAGGGTCCGTAGATGGGATACCCGTCGAAGGCGAATCCGATAATTTCGGAGTGCTGGGATGAATCGGCCACGTTGGCGATCATCTGGTTGTTGTAGACGTGGTAGTGGTAGACGCCCTGCGGGGTCGCGTGGCCGTAGGTCTCGTCGAGGTCGCCCCAAGGGCTTGGGGTTTGTCCGCTGAAAATGAGACCTTCGAAGTACCAGGCGATGCGCGCCCACTCGGTCAGGCCCTGGTTGTTGGGGTCGTAGTACTGTCCGTCCCCGGGGGAGGCGACGATGGTGCCATTGAGCCAGATGCCGACGAAGCCGGCCACCGCATCATTGGTGGTGGCGGGGGACGGGGTCAGGTCCAAGCGGAATATGGTGCGGTCGGCGATGGCGGAAAATGCACTGGAGCTGGCCCAGGTGAGCCCACCGTAGTAGCTGGGGACTTGGTTCGTGACGACGTAGACGAAGTTGTTGTTGTACCACACGCTGATGACGTCGGTGGAGTCGCCCAGATAGAGGTCTCCGGTGGTGTTGCGGATCCAATTGATGACCGCAGGATCGGTGGATGCCGGGGGCTGGGTCCAGGCCAACTGGCTGGCCATGCACAGCATGACAAACAGAAAAGCGTATTTTTTGAGCATACAGTAGATGTAGTTGTAAAACGATTGACGTACTCATACAGATGACGCGGCCCGCGAAAACTTGCGCCGGTCGCTCACCCTGGCCAAATTAGTGATCTTCGGGGAAAATAGCGCTTGTGGGCGGACGGCGGCAGGATGATTTTTTATGGCGAAATGAATTCTTTTGTTATTTTTGCAATCCTTTCGACTGAAAGTACAACTGGAGAGGTGCCGGAGTGGTCGAACGGGCTCGCCTGGAAAGCGAGTGTACCTTAACCGGGTACCGAGGGTTCGAATCCCTCCTTCTCCGCAAGCCCCACCAACCCGCCTTTTCAGGCGGGTTTTTTCATGTGCGGCCGCGTCGAAAGCCGATCGGATTTCGTAAGTGGTTGCACATGAAAAAACGGGACTGCGACGGAGGAGCAGTGCGCGTTGGTGGGGCTTGCACTGGGGCCCAATCTGGGATGGCGGAGCAATCCCTCCTTCTCCGCAAAAGGGGATTTTTCAATTTCAATTGGAAAATCCTCTCTTTTTTTTGCCCTCATTTTCCGGGTCTATGGTGGTAAAAAGGGCGAAAATGCTGTTGAGTCTGGGGGTTCGAAATGTGGTGGATTTGCGTGAAAAATAGAGGTCGTCAGGAAAGACTAATTTCTGCAATCTTTGACGCATGGAGTAATCACCTGAAATCCACAATTCAGGCAAATTTGAGGCGATTTCAAGGCTTTTGGCAATGTACCTTTGGGGGTTCGAAATCGTGAACTCTGCCTTTGAGATTTCCGCTTCAAGTTTGGCTTTTTCCGCTTCAAGTTCAGGCATGAATTCATCATAGATTTCCTTGTCCATCGTTTGCATGAACAGTGCTTTACGGGCTTTCTTGATCTTCGCGTTGACTTCTGTGAGTTCCACTTCTACCTCTGATAGTCGCTCTTGGTTATCGGCATTGAGACGCGCAAAGGTTTCTTCCAGCCTGGCTTTGGCTATATCAATCAGCCCTCGATTGAGTTCCAAATGATGCAGCACGGAGATAAACGCCTCGTGTACTGGGGCTGTACTTGCATTCAGCTTGCAGCCCTTCGTCCTGCATGTATAGTAATGGTACGGTTTGGCATAGGTATATACAGCCTTTCTATCCTCTGTTTTGAGCTTCTTTGACTTCCTGGTTCTGGTATAGGAGGTTAGATATTCTCCACAGCAGGAACAACGCAGAAACCATTTTAGCGGAGCATGGGGAAACTCTTTGCCATGAATGAGCTTCCCCCCATCGTCAGGACAGCAATTGCTTCAAATTAAGTGAGAACCATGCAGGATTCCCATCCATCCTGTCTGGAACCATATTTTTTCTTCGGACGGCCCTTCACAGAAGGGCGGGGCCGGTCGAAGAAAGACTCTTCGTGACGCATTTGCATTTCGATGTGTCTATGTCGGATGCTCATGCCGCATGGGGTTGTAGCCGGCGGTAGACCGTTTCGGGAACCTCATCCCCGATGGAGGAATGCCTCCGGCGCCGGTTGTAGTAATCGAAATAGTCGGCCAAGCCGCGATAACAAGCGATCCCGTCATCGGCCGGACGCAGGTAGACATGCTCGTACTTGAGGCTGCGTCAGACGTTCGATGAACACGTTGTCGATGGCGCGCCCCTTTCCGTCCATGCTCAGCCGAATGCCCATCTCCTTGGTTACACAAGTGGTGAAGGCCTCGGAAAGGAACTGGCTGCCCTGGTCGGTGTTGAGGATCTCCGGAGGGCCGTGTTGTTCGACAGCCGCTCTCAAGGTCTCGACGCACCATGCCGCCTCCATGGTGTTGGACAGGCTCCAGCCGACGATGTAACGGCTGTGCAGGTCAATGATCGCCATCAGGTAGAGGTAGCCTCCGCGCACCGGGATGTAGGTCAGATCAGTGGCCCAGACCTGGTTGGGACGGGTTGGTTTCACCTGCCGAAGTAGCTAGGGATAAACCTTGTGACCAAGCCCCTTTCCTGGACGGGAAGTGTTCGGATTGGGACCGATCGCCCGGATGCCCAGCAGACCGAAGAGTCATTCGACCCGCTTGTGATTGACCTTGATCCCCTTGTCCTTGCGCAGCCAACTGGTCACACGGGGAACTCCCAACCAGGGATGCTCCAGGTGGTGCTCGTCGATCATCCGCATACGCCCGACCAACCCATCTTTCAATTCTCAACTTTGCTCTCTCATCCAATTGTGCGGCAGCAGTTCTTCCACTCGGTTGACCGGATGTTCGGGCAACCGTTGCAGGATGTCCTTGAGCCATGCATACGGCTCGATCCCATGCAGCTTGCAGGTTCCCAGCAGGGAATAGATCATCGCTGACCTTCGGGCGCCATTGTGACTGCCGGCAAAAAGGTAATTCTTTCTTCCCAAGGCCACGGGACGGATCTGGTTCTCGATCAGGTTATTGTCGATCTCCAATTCCCCATTGAGCAGGTAGCGGCCCAACTGCGTCCAGCGGGGCAGCATGTACTCGATGGCGGTGTTGAGCTTGTGCTTAGGGGTGAGTTCCTTCCAGGTACCAAGTAGCCATTGCTTGAACTGCTCCCAGATGGGTTTGCTCTCCTTTTCGCGGATCTTCTGCCGCTGATCGTGGGTGAGCTGGTGTTCACGGGCCGTGGCTTCGATGGCGTAGAGTTTTTGGAAGACGCCCAAGGCATGGGCCACCCGGGGATCGCTCTCTCCGGCTTCGAAGAACTTGCGCCGTGCATGGGCCATGCAGCCCAACATGACGATACCCTTTTTGTCACCGAACTGGTTGTAAGCCGCATAACCGTCGGTTTGCAGGTAGCCCTGGTAGTTTTTCAGGCATTTGACCGGCTCCTCTTTGCGCCGGCTGGGCTGGTAATCGAACAGCACCAACCTTTGCAAGGGTGAGTGATAGACCCAGAAGTAGCCCAGGTGGACGTTCTTCTTTTGCTTGTTCTTCTGTCGGTCCAATACCTTGATCGTGGTCTCGTCCACCTGCAGGTAATGCTGAGTGAGTACCTGCCTTCGGTGAACGGCAAAAAGCGGATCAAGCAATCTGCAGGTTTGGGCGATCCAATCGGCGATGGTGGAGTCGGGGATGTTGACCCCGGCGCGTTTGAAGCGTTGGATCTGGCGGTAAAGCGGCAGGTGGTCGAGGTATTTATCCAGCAGAATGATAGCCAACAGCCCGGCTTCGGCGATTCCCTTGTCGATGGGACGCGCCGGCATGGGAGCACAGACCACCCCGGCTTCACCACCGTCCGGATCGTAGTCGGTACGGGCGTACTTGGGACGGATGTAGCGGTTGACCAGGAATTTGGCCGGAATGAAGTCGAGGGCTTCGGTCACTTCCTCACCGATCTGCTTCATGCCGCTGGTGTCCTCTTCTGGTTCGATGAGAATCTCTTTACGCGGAAGATCGGTGGGTAGGGGATAAAGTCCCGGATGGGGCTTTTTCTTTTTGGCCTTCTTGCGCTCATAGCTGATCGCTTCCATCTCGGGAGGGGCCTGCGACTCTCCGATTTGGCCCAGTTCCAGCTTCATCTGATTGATGATCTCGGCCGGGACGTGACGCTCGGATCTCTGGCCGTAGATCTGACGTTTGAGGCTGTCCAATTCCATCTCCCGGCGTATGGCCAGGTCCAGGAGTTCCTCGCGACTCATCTCTAAGAGTTTGGCT
>JBCCQH010000018.1:0-81647 GCA_039024435.1 Bacteroidota bacterium | reverse complement strand
CGAAGAGATCGTCACCATCCAATGAGAAACAATTAAAAATTGCTTGCGGAAACCCGACTTTCTCCGGTACCCGCCGGCGGCCGAGCACGCCGTTCCGCCCCCCCTCGGCCGCCGGCGGGTACCGGAGAAAGTCGGGTTTCCGCAAGCAATTTTTAATTGTTTCTCATTGGATGGTGACGATCTCTTCGAGGTTGTACAGGGGTATGCCGTGGTCCACGAAGCGGCACCAGTAGGCGACGCCGGGGAGGCTGGTCTTGGGGGTGGCGGGCAGTACGGGGTCCTCGAGGGCGGAGCGGCGGATCATAATGCTGGTGCTGCTGCCGAGGTCCCAAAATTCTTTTTCGTCGAGCACGGAATTGTCGGCGATGGGCGGGTAGTCGGATTTGTGGACTTGGCGCAGGTCTTGGGTTCCCATTTGCAAGACCTGGCCGCCCAGCAGGTTGATTTCGGGATGGTTCACCATCATTTCGACTTGGCGCTGGAGGCGGTCGGCGGCCATGGCAAATCCGGGTTCCATCTGGGCGATGTAGGCTTCGGAGCAGAGGCCGAGCACGTAGGCGCTGGCTTCGGCTTCGGTCACAGCGGTCTCAAAACGGTATACATTCAGTTGTTCAAAGCTATGCCCGAAGGATTCGAGGGTGGTGCGGGTGTCTTCGGCGAGGCTGCCGTTGTCGAGGACGACGATTTCCCGGGGGAGGAGGGTCTGGTGGAGGATGCTCTGGAAGGTGCCGTCGAGTTCCTCGGGGGATTGGTCGCGGACGACAATGGCCACGGAGACGGCGGGGAGGTTCATGCCGGGGGAGGAGAAGCCGCCTTCGCGGACTTCGAATACGGCGTCGTCGGTGGCAAATTTGTGGGGGTCGCCCATGGTGCGCAGGTCTTCGGCAGCGAGGCGCGCGATTTCGTCGGTGCCCAGGTAGAAGTAGCGCCGGTAGATCTCGTAGCTGCGCTCGTAGTGGGGTTGCAGGCTGGTATCGACGAAGGTCCGCTCGTGCCAGAGGTGGTAGCCGGTGTAGGGCAGTTGGATGGCACGGTCGATCAGGACGGGCACTTTGACTTCGGCGACGACGTTGTCCTCGATGCCCCAGCCAAAGAAGCGTTCGTCCCAGCCGCCCATTTTTTCGTAGGCGCGGCGCTGGAAGAGGATCATGCCGCTGGCAAAGTTGGCGCCGGCCCGGGGGGTGGGCTTTTCAAACATGGTCCGCAGGGTGGTCATGCCGTGCTGGATGCGGAAGGTTTCCTCGGGCCCGATGTCGAGGAATTGGGCAAATGGATTGACGACTTCGTACTCGTCGCGGCAGAGGATCAGGGCGGCCATCAGTTCGTGGTCGTGCATGAGCATGTCGGCATCGCCCACGGCAAAGACGCGGCCGGAGGAGTGGCGAAAGGCGACGTTGAGGGCCCAGGACTTGTTGAAGAGCCCGGGGTTGTAGATGAAGAGGTGCCGGCAGCCAGGGGGCAAGGTGGCGAGATCGATCCGCGAATATTCATCCTGCTCGATCAGGAGCAGTTCAAAGTTGGGAAACCGGGATATCCACTTGAGGGTGTAATCCAGATTGGCCCGGCGGGTGGCACAGCTTGCCCGAAAAGGAATTGCGTAGGTAAATTCCTGCATATCACCAGATGAAAATTATCCGCAAATATTTCGTCGGTTTAAGATAGTGATTCTTGGAAAAATGGGAAAGGGGGGAGGTGAGTGGTGGTTCGGTACGGACTTTGGTTGGGTTGGGGGGCTGCGGCTCACACTGGCAGGCCATGGCCTGCCGGTGCGAGCCGGGGCGCGGCTTTTTTTGGGGATTTTTGGGTGAGTGAAGATTTGGCGAGGGCATCCCAGGCGGCGGTTCGGTCCCCGGTTTTGCGCGCGGCAAAGCAA
Source organism: Bacteroidota bacterium (assembly GCA_039024435.1). GTDB lineage: Bacteria > Bacteroidota > Bacteroidia > J057 > JADKCL01 > JBCCQH01. The sequence continues at coordinate 79,774 of JBCCQH010000018.1, read as the reverse complement.
TCGGCCAGGTGGCGGTAGAGCACCGTGGAGAAGGAGGGTAGGGGAGCGGGCTCGGTTGGGGGCATGGATGCAGGGGCCGGGGACGGTTCCGGTGCGGGCGGCGGGGCTTCTTTGGTGCGGAAGGCGGCAAATCTGCGGTGGTAATGGGCTCCGGCCTCCAGCTCGGCGTGCAATTGGGCTTCGAGTTGGTAGAGGCGGGCGACGCTGGCTTCCACTGCGGCGGGCAAGTCCCGGGTCGTGGTTTCGATCCGGCGCTTTTGACCCCGGCGTTCGGCTTCGATTTGCAGGCCCAGCAAGTGGTAGGTCTCGGCGAGGTGACGGGCTTTTTGCAGTTCTTTGGCCGCTTCGCCGTAGAGACCGCGCTGGTTGAGCAGCCATTCATTTTCCAAGTGGCGGCGGATCAGGTTTTCGGGAGATTCCTCGGCGTGCAGGAAGCGCAGCGATTCAAGGATGAGTTGCTTGAGCCGGAAGCGCAGCACGTCCAGGTTGCGGTACTTCACCCTGAGCCGCTGGCGCTTGTATTCGGAAGCGCTCTTGAGGTCCCGGAACAAGGCCAGGACTTTTTCCGGTTGCCGCCGGTGGGAACGCGCCCGTTCCTTGATGTATTTCACCTCGTGCTTGTCCAGGGAGTGGACCAGGTCAAAGAGAAAATCAGATTGCTTCATGTTCCAAATCGCTCGGTTGGGCAAATTTTTGCAAACAAAAGGCAGTTGCCGAGAGAAATTACCACTTGCCGCCGACAATAAAAAGTTTAATCGAAGGGGGCAGAGACCGGGATTTGGTTCCCTTTTGGGAGGATTGATGGTGCGCCGGGCCGGTTCCGGCGAAAAAGAAAGTATTGCTTTGTCCAGGCAATGCGCTCCGGTCGCGGCAATTCACCCGCGTTTTTCCGGGTATCGAATCTGTCCGGCGTGTCGCAACACCCACGCGCGTTGCTCGGCGGTATCGGGTACACTCAGGGTGCGCGCCGCGCTGATCCGATCAAATACCGTATCGGGATCGGCCCCGTTCAAGAGCATCACGCCGGCCACCAACATGGAGGTCCGACCGATGCCCATCCGGCAGTGAACAACCGTTTTGTTGCCCGCTTTGAGGGCGCGGTCCAACCACAATACGTGGTAATGGTAGTCGTAGAACCGCTCCGGCACCTCGCAGTCGGGGATGCGGTAGTTGAGGTAGTTGATGTGGTATTTTTCGCACCAATGCCACTGGCGGTCGAGCTGCAATTCAACGCGTTCGGGGTAGGTGAGCAGGGAAAGGAGGGTACTGACGCCCATCTGCCGGAGGACGAGCATCTCGTCTTCCAGCCAGTCGCCGCCGCGGGGACGCGGCATCATCCCAAGTTTGAGATCGTCAGTTATGTGTACCCAGTAGACGCGCACTGTGGAATTTATTGGACAGCAAAATACAAAACTAAACCCGAATTCCCGCCGTGGGATTGCCTTGAATTGCGTATCTTTAACGGCTTATAATCTCACTGAATGGAACAACATTTCACCCGAAAAACCCGCAACTGGACGGAAAATCGCAGCCGCGATACCTGGATCATCTTCAGAATCATGGCCGAGTTCGTCGAAGGGTTCGAAACCTTGTCGGAAATTGGTCCCTGCGTATCGATCTTTGGTTCGGCGCGCACCAAACCAGATCATCCTTACTACCAATTGGGCGTAGAAACCGCGACCAAGCTCACCGAAGCGGGCTTTGGTGTGATTACCGGCGGCGGCCCGGGCATCATGGAAGCGGGCAACAAAGGCGCGTTTGAAGCCGGGGGAGCCTCGGTGGGCCTCAACATCGAGTTGCCCTTTGAGCAGCACACGAATCCCTACATCGACCGGGACAAGTCCATCGACTTCAACTATTTCTTCGTGCGCAAGGTCATGTTCATGAAGTACGCCCAGGGATTTGTCGTTTTGCCGGGCGGTTTTGGTACCCTGGACGAGCTGTTTGAAGCTTTGACCCTGATCCAAACCCAAAAGATATCCCGCTTTCCGGTGGTGCTGGTCGGGCATAAGTTTTGGGACGGCTTGGTGAATTGGCTGCGGGAGCAAGTCCTGGAAACCGCAGGCAACATCAGTCCGGATGATATGTTCCTGTTTTGTGTGGTGGACACGGCGGAAGAAGCCGTCGCGTGCATCAGCGAGTTTTACCAACGCAACCAGTTGCGGCCCAACTTTTAAGTCTACTTACCGCCCTACCTACTACTTCCCATGTCTTCGATTAAAACCAAACTCATCTACTTCATCGTGCCGTTTCTGCTGCTGGCCGGAGCGGTCGCGCTGGTCGGCTCGGTAAAAAATGTCAACCGCGACCGCCTCAAGGGCCTGTCCACCCAAGCGACGACGGTCTCCCTGGACCCGCCCAACGACATGAACTTTGCCGGAGAAATCGTGCCTTTGCGCGATTTTGACGTGAAGGAACGGATGGACAAGGAGTTGATCCGCTATATCTACTATCACTCGGCCACGATCATGAACATCAAGCGGGCCGCGCGCTGGAAGCCGGAAATTTCGAGCATCCTCAAAAAGCAGGGCATCCCGGAGGATTTCTTCTACCTCGCGGTCGCGGAAAGTCATCTCACCAACGCCACTTCGCCGGTGGGAGCCAAGGGATTCTGGCAGTTTATGCCGGCCACGGCGAAGATGTACGGCCTCGAAGTCTCCAAGCAGGTGGACGAGCGCTACGATCCGATCAAATCCACTTACGCGGCTTGCGATTACCTCAAGGATGCCCACCGGATGTTCCGCAACTGGACGCTCGTGGCGGCCTCTTACAACATGGGAATGGGCGGGGTGAAGAAGCAATTGACCCGGCAGAAAGTCGACAACTACTACGACCTTTATCTGAACCGGGAAACGGCAGCTTACGTGTTTCGCATTTTGGCGCTGAAAACGATCCTGGAAAATCCGGAAGCCTACGGATTTAAGCTGCGCAAAGAACAATTGTACCGCCCCTTGCGTTACAAAATCGTCAAAGTAGATTCGACGATTGACGACCTGGTCACCTGGGCGCTCGATCACGGAACGACTTACAAAATGCTCAAAGTGCTCAATCCTTGGTTGTTAAAGGACAAAATCGCGGTTGCTCCGGCGCCCGAGGGGGAGTCCCCCAAAGTCTACGCGATCAAGGTGCCGCGCGATGCGTCCCTGGAAGAATCGGATTTGGGAACGGAACTGATTCCCGATTCGGCGGCCATCGGGGTGCAAGACAGCGCGGTGGTGGACTCGGCGGCGGTGCCGGCGGAAGAAGCGGTCCCAGTCACGTTGGATTCGGCGGCAACCGATTCGCTGGCCGTACCGCAACCCGTCGCCTCGCCGACGGACAGCACCGAGGCAAAAGCGAAAAAAAAGAAGAAAAAACGCAAAGAGGATTAAGATTAAATGGCGGAAGACCGAATTGATATCTGGGGGGCCCGGGAACACAACCTCAAAAACATTGATCTGACGATTCCCCGGGATCAGTTGGTGGTGATTACCGGAGTGAGTGGCTCGGGCAAAAGCTCGATCGCTTTCGATACCATCCACTCGGAAGGGCAGCGGCGCTACTTGGAGAGCTTTTCTGCCTACGCCCGGCAGTTTATCGGCAACCTCAAAGCGCCCGACGTGGACAAGATCGAGGGCTTGAGTCCGGTCATTGCCATTGAACAAAAAACCACCAGTCGCAATCCCCGCTCTACGGTGGGCACGGTCACCGAAGTTTACGATTTGTTCCGTTTGCTCTACGCGCGAACCGCCGATGCTTTCAGCACGATTTCGGGCAAAAAGATGATCCGCATGAGCGACGATCAGATTGTCAAGACCATCGAGAAAGGCTATTTCGGGAAAAAGATCATCATCCTCGCCCCCTTGGTCAAGGGCCGCAAAGGGCACTACCGCGATCTGTTCGAAACGTTGGCCCGGCAGGGTTATTCCCGGGTGCGGATAGACGGGGAATTGCGGGAGATCGAGCGCGGTATGAAGGTCGACCGCTACAAAATCCACGACATCGAACTGGTGATTGACCGCGTCCTGGCGGGAAGTGATCCCAAGCGTCTGGAAGACAGCGTGGCCCTGGCGATGACCACCGGAGAGGGGTCGATTTTGATTCAGGACCACGAGACGAATTCTACGGCTTGGTTCAGCCGCAATTTGATGGACCCCGAGTCGGGGATCTCTTACGATGAGCCTTCGCCGAATTCTTTTTCCTTCAACTCGCCCTACGGAGCCTGCAAAAGCTGCAACGGACTCGGATTTGTGTATGAAGTGGACGATTCGTCGTTGATCGGCGACCCCAAGCTGTCGATCAACAAGGGGGTCATCTTGCCGCTGGGCGAATTTCGCGATATCTGGATGTTCCGGCAATTGCGAAAAATCGCGAACAAGTTTGAATTTTCGCTGGCTACCCCGTGGAAAGCCATTCCGGAGGACGCCAAGACCTATATCTTGCAGGGACCTACCGGGTTGCCGGTGGCCAAGCGCATCATTCGGGGCGGTTTCAAGTACAACGGCATCGTCAAGCACATCCGGGATTCCTACCACGATACAAATTCGGAGAAGATCAAGGCCTGGGCGGAAGAGTTCATGCACATCGCGGTCTGCGATACCTGCGGAGGGGCGCGCTTGAAGAAAGAAAGCCTTCATTTCCGGATCGGAAACAAAAACATCGCTGAGCTGGCCTCGATGGACATCATCACTCTGCGGCAGTGGATCGACGAGGTGCAAGACGAGTTGAGTTCCCGCCAAAAAACCATCGGCAGTGAGGTGTTCAAAGAAATCAGTAAGCGGCTGGATTTCCTGCTAGAAGTCGGGCTGGGCTACCTGAACCTGGACCGCCCGGCCAAGACGCTCAGTGGGGGAGAGGCGCAGCGCATTCGCCTGGCGACCCAGATCGGATCGCAACTGGTGGGGGTGCTGTACATCCTGGATGAGCCGAGCATCGGGCTGCACCAGCGCGACAACGAGCGCCTGATCAATTCTCTGGTGCGCTTGCGCGACCTCGGCAACTCGGTGCTCGTGGTGGAACACGACAAAGACATGATGCTGGCCTCCGATCATTTGATCGACATGGGGCCGGGCGCGGGCGTCCACGGGGGCAAGATCGTGGCCGAAGGAACGCCCCAGGAAGTCCTGAATGCGCCGAATTCCTCCACGGGCCAATACCTCGGGGGAAAGCGTATCATCGGGGTGCCGGCCGAACGCCGCAAGCCGGAAAAGGGCAATGCCCTCAAGCTGTACGGCGCGGCGGGAAACAACCTCAAGCAAGTGGATTTGGCGCTGCCTCTGGGCCTGTTTGTCTGTGTGACCGGGGTTTCCGGATCGGGCAAGTCGACTATGGTCAACGAGACGCTCTACCCGATCCTCAACCAGCACTTTTACCGCTCCCGCAAGAAGCCACTCGAGTATGAGCGGATCGAGGGGCTGGAGCTGGTCACCAAGGTCATCGAGATTGACCAGTCGCCCATCGGGCGGACGCCGCGCAGCAATCCGGCGACCTACACCGGCGTATTTACCTACATCCGCGAATTTTTCACCCAACTGCCCGAATCGAAGGTTCGCGGTTACAAGGCGGGTCGGTTCAGCTTCAATGTCAAAGGCGGGCGCTGCGAAGAGTGCCAGGGCGCAGGGATTCAGACCATCGAGATGAACTTCCTGCCCGATGTATTTGTCACGTGTCCCGCCTGCAATGGGCGGCGCTACAACCGGGAAACCCTGGAAGTCCGCTACCGGGGCAAGTCCATCAGCGATGTATTGAGCATGACGGTGACCGCCGCAGTGGAATTCTTTGACGCCCATCCGCGGATCAAGCGCAAGCTCAAAACCCTGGCCGACGTTGGGCTGGGCTACATCACCCTGGGGCAGCAAGCGACGACCCTTTCCGGAGGCGAAGCCCAGCGGGTGAAGATCGCCACCGAACTCAGCAAGCGCGATACTGGTTCGACGGTGTACATTCTTGACGAGCCTACGACCGGACTGCACTTTCAGGACATTGAGATGCTGTTGCAGGTGCTGAACCGCCTGGTGGAACGGGGCAATACGGTCGTCGTGATCGAGCACAACATGGACGTGATCAAGGTCGCGGACTGGATCGTGGACATGGGGCCCGAAGGGGGGGCAGGCGGAGGATCGATTGTGGTCCAGGGGACTCCGGAAAAGGTAGCGGCCCATCCCGATTCGCACACCGGTCGCTTCCTGAAGCGGGAGTTGGAAGAGGCAGCGGCTCTGGGGGTACAGGTGTAGGGGACAGCCCTTGGCCGGGCCAAAAAAACGAGGCGGTCGGCAGTTTTAAGTCGCAATGCGGCAGTTTTGGCACCGTATTTGATGAGGTAGAATCCGTATTTTTGCGGCTGAGTCGGCCCGGCTCAGTTTGATATCATTGTCAATTTACTATTCCGTAATGCAAACAAGAATCTTTATCCTCTCTCTCCTGCTCCTCACTTTGGGGGGCACGCTTTCCGCGGTGACGGTCAAGCTCAAGGTCACCTACAAAGGTGCCGGCGTGGCCAACTGTGACGTCACCATTAAGCACGGTGATGCGGCCCTCGGTTCCGGCCGGACCGACTCCGAGGGAAAGGTGAGCATTTCCGCTTCGCTCCTCAGTCCCCGCATTGACGTTTACGGCAAAAAAGTCTGCGGCGGCGTCACCAAGACCTGGGACGTCAAAGGCTGGGTCACCCTCGACGACGACAATTCGGCCCACCTCAAGATGGAAGAAGTGGTCGAATCCATGTCCGGATCGGGCATGCCCGAGTCCATGTTGGTGTCGGCTTGGGGGCTGTCCGCTTCCGGTTGCAATGATGGCGGCAAAAGTGCCAGCAATAAAAGTGCAGGATCGGGTTCTAGTGGAACCCGGACCAGCGGTGGGGGAGAGGGTTTGGGCAGTGACATCGCGGACCTGCGCACGGAAAACCTCAAGCTCAAGCGCGACAACCTCGCGGGGGAAATCGGGCGGCGCAATGACCGCATTGCCCGGCAAAAGGTAGATCTACAAGCTCTGCGCGACGGTGATGCCACCGAAGGGAAAATCCGCCTCGCCGAAGTCAACCTGCAACAGGAGCAACTCAAACTCGAAAAAGCCGAGCTGGACTACGAGGAAGTCGACGGCAAGCTCGACGGACCTAAAGTTGGAAAGGACCGCCGCAAAGCGATTGACGCCCGCCAAAGTGCAATCAAAATTGAGCTGGATGATCTCAAAGGCGAAGAAAAGAAGCTGAAAGCTGCCGAAAAAGAGATCCGCAAAGAAGAACGCTTCGACGAGATGAACAAGACCGAGTTGAAAAAGTACATCGGGGAAATGAAAGTGAAGCGCAACTCAAAGCGCCTCAAATTGAAGATGAAGGGCAAAAACATGGAAGAAGCGGACCGCACCAAGCTGGAAGGGGAATTGGAAAAACTGGACGCGGACATCCTGCGCTACCAGGAACGGCTGGAAGAATTGAAGGCCGAGGAGTAACCCGTTGGCCGGTTCGGAAACATTTTTTCCGCTAAAGCAGTAAAAGGAACCAGGAGGCGGTTCAAAATTGCGGGGCAATTGCCGATTTTACCGATCAGTTTTGGGCCGCCCCAAGGAATCGCTTCCTCCTGGTCCCGCAGCTATCGGTAAAAAGATTTGGGTCCAGGGCATTGTATCCGACTATGACCCTATTTGTACACACCCATGTATTCGACCGAATCCCCGTTTCTCCCCCAAATCAGTCTGGGAAAATTTTTTGCTTATTACCCCACGCGGGTTCCGGAAGCCGGCATCAGCTCTGAGGTTGAGGCTTTGGTCAAGGGGGAGTCCCGCGCCCTGACCGAAGTGGATTTTTATCAGGATGAAATGGAAAGTCTGCTTGCTGAGCGGCTGTCCAGTTCCTGGTTCAAGGAAGAGGCCCGGGCGATTGTCAGCCCCTTTCCCTTTGTCCCGCTTTTTCGCTCGGCGCGCTTTCGCGAAATCGTCGGGCCCAACGAAGCGGTGCTGAACAAATTCATGGAAGCGAGCCGAGACAGCCTGTACATTTTTGCTTGTGGGATCATTTTGGAACGGCATTTTGGCTTTCCGCTGATGCTGAAAACTCCTTTCCTGCTCTCGTTTCCCGGTGAGAATGGGCTGATTTCGTCTTACCGGGTGGACCTCATCGCCGATCTCACCGATCTGGAACCCCTCGAAACCGCCCGGGAAATCTCGGAGGAGGAATATCTTCTGCTCATGGACAACTTCGAGGACATCGAACTGTGGAAGCAGTATTTTCCGCCGGCGAGCTGGTTGATCACCGGGGTCTGTGTGGTGCAGCTCATCGACATTACCCGGGAAACGGCGCTTTCGGACATCAATCGGAGTCTGCTCGCCTTGGCGCCGGACGCGATGCATATCTTTCAACAAGCGGTGCGCAATCTGCTTTGGCGCGGTGAAGCGGAAATGGGTTTTTCGGTTTACGAAGAGGGGGTGATCATTGGTGTTCCCGAACCCAGCAACAAAACTTTGTTTGTCCAGGGCACGGAGGAAGTACCGCCATCCCTGTATTTTGAGGACCCTTGCATCGAACTGCTGTTCCAAGAGAAGCGCCCCTTGGTAGTGAGCCGGGTGGAAGGATCCGAAAAAGGGTTGAAGCCCTATTTTCTAGAACGGCTCAAGCGGCAAAACATTTGCAGCTTCGTGGTGCTTCCGCTGGTGTTCAACGGCGAACTGCTCGGTTTCATGGAAATTCGCAGTTCCCAACCCAATGCGTTCAATACGAGCAACATCCCCATGGTCAATGAGTTTTTGCCCTTGTTGAGCATGGCGGTGAAGCAGTTTCACTTGGAGGCGGCAAACCGACTCGATGCCATCATTCAGCAGGAATTTACCTCTTTGCACCCCTCGGTAAAGTGGAAATTCATGGAACAGGCCCGAGAGATCCTTTACAGTTCCTACAAGGGCGAGGAAGCCCCCGAGGTCACCAATATTGTGCTCGACAGCGTTTATCCTTTCTACGGCCAACTCGACGTACGCAATTCGTCCGGCCTGCGCAACGATGCGCTTTGGGAAGACTTAAACGAGCAGGCCGCGCTCATCCGGGAGATTCTGGAAAAAGCTGCGGAACGGGAGGGGAACAAGTTCCAGCGCGAACGCATGCTGCTGGACGTGGTCTTGAGCAAATTCACGGCGGAAACCGAAAATGCGTTTCTCGAATTCATTTGTACCCGGATCGAACCCCTGTTGGTGCGGATTGCCAGCCTGGATGATGCGCTGGGCGAATTGGTCGGTAACTACGTCCAGCGGCTCGATCCCAACACCGGCACGCTGTACCGGGCCCGCAAGCGCTACGACCAGAGCGTGGACACCATCAACCGGCAACTTGCGATGCTGCTCGACCAGCGGCAGGAGGCGGCCCAGAAACTGTTTCCGCACTACTTTGATCGCTTCAAAACCGACGGCGTAGAATTCAACCTCTATATTGGACAGTCGATCACCAATGCCGGGGAGTTCCGCGAGGAATACCTGGCCTACCTCAAACTCTGGCACTTGGTCTCGGTCTGCGAACTGGAAATGGAATTTCAGCAGAACCGCAACCAATTGGCGATGGATCTCGAGATCGCCTCGCTGATATTTGTCTTCAATGCCAAGGTCGACATCGTATTCCGACTCGACGAAAAGCGTTTCGATGCGCGTGGTGCCCAAAATGCCCGCTACGAAGTCATCAAAAAGCGGATCGACAAGGCCCGGATCAAGGGCACCGACGAACGGATCACCCAGCCAGGCATGTTGACCTTGGTGTACACCAGCCGCGAAGAAGGCCGGGAATACCGCCGCTTCATTGACTTTTTGCACGATTCCGGTTTGGTGATTGGTGCGGTTCAGGAGCACGAGCTGGAAGATTTGCCGGGGGTCGCGGGGCTGAAATCGCTGCGCGTGCGGGTTGCGGCTCAGGTTCCAGAACACCGGGTAACGATGGAAGAAGTCTGTCACTTTATCGACCACGGGCAGGACAAGGTTGCGTCGCAGGCGCTGCTAGCGTAATTTCCCCCTGTCGCTCCTTCACCGGAGGCCCGGGCATTTATCCGAAAAAAGTCAAAATTTCCTCCTATATTGATGGGGATTGCTGCGGCATGGCCGTCGATGTTGTATTCCAGTTACCCCGCATTTCCGCCATAATTTTGGTCGGATTGAATCACTTTGCTTCCCGCAGCTATTTGTGCGCGTACCGTTTATCGTTCGAAGCTATTGTCATCCATGAAACGAATTCTACTACCACTGCTACTTCTGCTCGGTCTCCCTTTGTTCTCTCTGGCGCAAAACGTCGGGATCGGCATCACCACTCCAATGGAAAAATTGCACGTCGATGGTTCGGTGCGTTCGAATGCCTTGGCATCGGCGGACACCAACGTGGTTGTATCCGACGTCAACGGCACCCTGATCAATCTTGCTCCGGGCAACAGTGGGCAGGTTCTCCTCTCCCAAGGCGCGGGACGCGCGCCACAGTGGGGGGCACTCTCGGGGGCTTCGGGAACTGTGGAAGCCTACGGCGTATTTGCCACCCGCACCAGCATCACTTCGACCGTATTTACGCCGGTCAATGGTCTCTCGCAGACGATTACCCTGACGGCTCCGGCCATCGTCACCCTCAGCACCTACGGTTCGATGGAAACGTTTTCCACCTTCTGGGGAGGCTCCGGCTGCATTGTCCAGGTTTTTCAGAACAATGTCGCGGTCACCAACGCTTTCCAGACGGTGGACATTCAGGATGCGACGGGATTCTTCGGAACCATCTCCCCTTGGGGTTTCACCGTACCCCTGACCTTGCCGGCCGGCACCTACACCTTTGATGTCCGGGCGCGGAAGTACGCCTTTGACAATTTCTATGCCGGGGGCAATACCACGGCTCCCAATCCCAATGAGGGGGCTTTGACAATTCTGGTGATCTATCAATAGGGCGGTAGGTTGCCCCTGCGGCCGCTTACATCGCATCACGGGTCCAATGTCGTTGTGCTCCCAATCGCGCAATACCATTCCACAATGGCGCGCTTGCCTCAAAAAGTCAATTGCATCTGTAATTTCACCTCCGAGCGGGTATTGCCCGTGATTTCATTCAGACCCGACCCAATCGTCTGGTCGTACCGCAGTCGGGTGCGGGCAAAACGCGCCCAAAACTGCAGGCCCTTGACCGGTTTGTAATTGAGCAGCAGGTAGTAGCGGGTACCCAGACCCGCATAGGCCGGAATGCTGAAAAAGCCCAGGATGTCATTTTCGTACGCGTAGATCCGGGCATCGAAGTCCTGCGCGTCAAAAATGGCGTAGCGCCCGGTAAGTTTCCACTTCCAGCCGAGTTTCCAGGCGATGTCTTGGTAGGCCACCAGGCCGGTGTGTTGTTCTTCCAGGGCGTTTTCTAAGCCGCGCTGGTACCAACTGGCTTCGATCCGGGACCGAATGGTCAGCGTGCGGTGGACCTTGTAGGCGAGGTGCAGACGCAAACCATCCCGCCGGGTGGGAACCACAAATTCGATTTGCTGGCCGGCGGGCAGTTCCCGGGCGTTGATCTGCTTGTGGTCGGAGCGGAAGCGCAAGTAGATCTGCAAACTGCGGGAAGGCTTGAACTCCAGTTGGGAGAAAAATTCGTTGCCCCGCGAGGGGAAGGAGACATTGAAATTGTGCCAGGGAAAGACGAACTGGTCGAAGTAGGTGGAGAATTTCCAACGCGGGGAGGGCGTCACCGTCAGCCCAAAGTATACTCCGCGCTCATTGCGCGCCGCGGTGGGACGTTCAGCAAACACGAAGGCCCGAAAGGTGTGAAAATTGGGTGCAAAATTGCGGAACTGAAGGGCCAGGTCCACTTTCGGGTGGAGGCTGGTGAGCATGCCCAGTACCATCCCCGTACCGCCGGACTTGCTGCGGGCGACTTCACCGAAAAAGTTGAAATTGCGGAAGGTCGCGTCGAAATCCAGTCCGGTGAGAAAATTTTGGTCCCCGGCAAAGTTGAAGAATTGGTAATCGTTGTTGTTGGGGGTGATCACACTCCCAAAGTCCTGGAAGTAATGGGTCGCGCCGACGTTCAGCCAGCGACTTTTGTACTCCACCCGGGCCCCATAGTTGGTTTCGAGGAGGGCGTCTTTGTCTTCGATTTCGGAAGCCGTGCGGTGAAAGCCGCTCGTTTGCAGGGTAGACACATCGAGGACATTGTCGTTGTCGAGGGTGTCGGCGATGGTGATGTTGGCGTCTTTGGCCACGCGCGAAAAGAATCCGGTGACGTGGATGCGGCTGAAGGCTACGGTGGCCGCGGCGCCCCGCATAAACTGGTTCTCATTGACCGAGGCGTAGGGCCGGATGCCGAGGCTTTGCCGCTTGACCGCATTGACCGCCTGACTGCCCTTGCCGAAACCCAGCCCGGTGGACAGCAAGATGCCCTGGCCCACCTGGATGTTGTAATCGCCGATCACGAGGCGTTTCAGATTGCCGTAGTCCCCGATGGAAATGTGTCCGGCAGTAAAGTCAAACCCATGAAAGTTGTTCTGCGGATCCCACTTGAATTCTTCACCGGGATCTTTTTCCCCGACCAAGGCCATGCTGAAGTTTCGGTTGTACCGCATCCGGTAGCGGGCGTAGTAGCGCTGGGCATTGCCGGCGTAGCGGTTGCTCAGGCTCCCGTCCGAAGCAGTATCCGGGGGCGAAAAACCGCGCTGTTGTTCCAGCAATGAGGTCCAGCGCAGCAACAGTTCGTGGCGGGATTCGCTCAGGACTTCGCGCAGCGGGGGACCGGCCGGATGCAAGTCGCCCGTACTGATGTCTTTTTCTCGGGCCTCGCGCACCTGCACGTAGGGCCGGATCGCCAGGAATAGTTCCAGGTCAAATCCTTCCACCGCTTGCAGTTCGTAGATGGAAGTCAGGTTGCCGAATTGCTGGATGTAACTCAGGAGATTGTTTACCTTCAGGGCGGTCATCCCCGGCAGGAGCATCAGCTCTTGGGGGGCGGCGCGGTTGAGATCCAGGGGTTTGCGCCGGTAGTCCTCCAATTGGTCGGTAAAAATCGTCCAGTCGGTCTGGTCATTGGATTCAATATCGGTGATGGCATCCTCGATGACCATGTCCAGGTCATCGTCATCGGTGCGCAGGATAGAATCGGGATTGACCTGAGCCAGGCTCCCCAAGCCGGAAAGCAGTAAACCGCCCAATAACACGAAGCGGCGCAGGCGGCTCATTCCTTGCCCCCCGACTTGAAGCGGTAATTCAAGGAAAGAGCCGGAGTATAGCCCAACAATTCATGGAAAGAATTCGAGAAATCAAGGTCGAAACCCTTCCCCGAAAATCCGAAACCCGCATTGATGGTGACCGGCTGGTTGCTGGCCCCGACGCGCGCCCGGAAATTTTTGTGGAAGGCGTATTCCACCCCGCCCCGAAAGGAAGGATTGAACTCCACCTGTTTTTGCATATCGGCGACCAGGAGCACCTTATCTGATACTTGGTAGGCGATTCCCAGGTCAATGGTGGTGGGAATGGGTTCGCGCAGATCGGTAAATTCCGTGCGGAGGGCGGCTTGGTTGGCATTGAAGACGCGAAAGCCCACCGAGAAGCCCTCGAACAGGCGGGCATTCAAACCGGCATTGACGATGACAGCTCCGGAGGCGCCGTATTCGGTGATGGAAGTGCGGGTGTAATGCACGGCCGCACCCAAACTCAGCCGGTCAAACAGCGTGGTCGCATAGTTCAGCCCGACGTTGCTCTCGTTGTAACCGCCAAATCCCAGGCCGGAAATGGCCAGCCCGGCGTAGTGGGTGCCTTGGAAGGGCAGCACAAATCCCACCGTACCAAAATTGAGCTGGTCGAGCAGAAAGCGGCGTTCGAAAAATACGCCGGCTTCGGCGCTTTCCACCCCGGCAATGCCCGCCGGATTTCCCCACAGGTTCCAAAAACTGCCCTGCACCCCCATGAAGGCACCTCCCAAGGCGAGGCGGCGCGCCCCGGCGGGTTGGTTTTCGTTTCCGGCAAAAAGTGAGACGGAGGGCAAGCAGATCCCGATGAGCAGGATCAGGCAGTAGTATCGAACCGGTTTCATGCGTGCAGCAGCTAAGTAATCGTGCATAAGTTAATAAATTCAGGCAAGCCCGAAACGAACGTGGATGAAATGTGGGTTACTTTTCTGGGGCGCCATTTCCCGGCGCCAGCGCCCAAGTTTCCCGAGATATTTCGCCGAGCCTGTTATCTTTGCCGCATGTCGCAATATTTTTCATCGGATTTTATGCTGGGCATTCTCGGAGGGGGCCAACTCGGGAAAATGCTGTTGCAGGAGACTTCGCGGATGGACATTCGCACCGCGGTTCTGGATCCATCTAGTTTTTCCCCGTGCAAGGGGCGGGCAGAGGTGTTTGAAGTTGGGGACCTCAAAGATTTCGAAACCGTCTACCGGTTTGGTAAGCTGGTAGACGTTCTGACCTTCGAAATCGAGCACATCAATGTGGATGCACTGGCAAAGCTTGAAAGTGAGGGTACGCAAGTGTATCCCTCCGCCGAGCTGCTGCGTACGATCCAGGACAAAGGACTGCAGAAAGATTTTTACCGCGATCACCAGATTCCTACGAGTCCTTTCTTCCGCTACAAAACGAAAGCCGAACTGCTCAACCGGGAGCTGGACTTTCCCTGCGTGCAGAAACTGGCGCGGGAAGGCTACGATGGCCGAGGGGTCAATATTTTGCGCAGCCGGGAGGACGTGGAAGAACTGCCGGATGGCGCGGGTTTGATCGAGGACTACGTGGGGGACAAGCAGGAGATTTCGGTCATTGTGGCCCGCTCGGTGTCCGGGGAAACGCAGGTATTTCCCTCGGTAGAAATGGATTTCCATCCCACGGCAAATCTGGTAGAGTTTCTTTATAGCCCAGCGAATTTGACCGGGGAAATGGAAAAGCGGGTTGCGGAAGTGGCCCTGCAAGTCGCCGCGGCCCTCGACCTCGTCGGCGTCCTGGCGGTGGAAATGTTTGTGACTCCCTCCGGGGAGGTACTGGTCAATGAATCAGCGCCACGTCCCCACAACAGCGGGCACCACACCATTGAAAGCAATTACACCTCGCAATACGAGCAACACGTACGGGCGATTTTGAATTTGCCGCTGGGTTCTGTGACCGGACGTTCGGCAGCGGTCATGGTCAATCTCCTCGGGGAAGAAGGGCATACCGGCTACGTTTGCTACGAAGGCATCGAGGAAGCGCTGCGCATGGAAGGCGTCTACGTCCACGTCTACGGGAAGAAGCAGACGCGGCCTTTCCGGAAGATGGGCCACGTGACCATCGTTGCGGATACATTGGCGGAAGCACGCAAGAAAGCCATTATCGTGAAAGAAAAACTCAAAGTAGTCACATGCAAAACCCTGTGATCGGCATCATCATGGGCAGCACTTCCGACCTCAAGGTCATGCGGGAAGCGGCTGCGTTTTTGGAGGAAATGGAACTTCCCTTCGAACTGACCATAGTTTCCGCGCACCGCACCCCGGAACGGCTCATGGAATACGGGACGACGGCGGTGGAGCGTGGGCTCAAGGTGATCATTGCCGGAGCGGGCGGAGCGGCCCATCTGCCGGGCATGATTGCTGCGGTGACCCCCCTGCCGGTGATTGGAGTACCGGTCAAAGCGTCGATTTCGCTGGATGGTTGGGATTCGATTCTGTCCATCCTGCAAATGCCGGGGGGCGTACCGGTGGCGACGGTGGCCCTCAATGGCGCCAAAAACGCGGGCATTCTCGCTGCGCAAATCCTCGGGGCGGGCGACCCCCACATCCGGGAAAAAGTCGCCGCCTACAAAGAATCGTTGAAGACCAAGGTGATCCGTGGCGCGCGAGAAGTGGAGGAAAAGGGCTACCGCGCATTTGAGTAGCGGAGCGGACGGGAGAGAGATATTGATCGAAAGTCTATTCGGTGCGCTACCGCGTGAAAGATGATCTTACAGGCGGTCTAAAATTGGTTGGTGAAATTTGCGAGCGCAGATCCCTTTGTCCATCGAAGCTCATTTTGGCGTCCATAGCCCGAGCTGTGGGCGAGAAAATAGCGGAAGAGGGGCGGAAAAAGATGCCAGAGCAAAATCGCAGAATTAGATTTAAATCGCCTCTTAGCTTGGAGGCTCGGTTCCCCGCAAAGTGCCTGGACTAGATTCCCTATCTTTGTGCGAAACAATTCAATCATGGAAGATCCCAAAAATCAGAATCAGCTGAACATCGAAGTGCCCGAAGACATCGCCGAAGGGGTATATTCAAACTTTGCGATTGTGGGCCATTCGCCGACTGAATTTGTGCTGGATTTCGTGCAAGTATTACCGGGCATGAGCAAGGGCAAGGTGCGTTCGCGGGTGGTGGTGACGCCACAGCACGCCCGGCGCTTGCTGGCGGCCCTGTCGGAAAATGTCGACAAGTACGAAGCTGCTTTTGGTCGGATCGAACTGAACGGCCCTTCATTTCCTCCGACGCCACCATCCTACGGAGGAGGGCCGGCGGGAATCGCCTAACGATTGCGCTGAGATTTACTGAGTATGAAAGATTCGATTTGCATTGCCCTGGGCGGGATTCTGGCGCTGGCTTTGACCGCCTGCGGTGGCCCCAAAACCATTACTTCCCATTTTGATTCCGGCGAATTGAAAGCCGAGTGGACCATCAATTCGGCCGGGGAAAAACACGGTCTGGAGACGCAGTACCACGTCACCGGAGAAACCAAAGGGATCATTAAATGGACCGAGGGGAAGATGGACAGCACCGCGACCTATTACTGGAAAAATGGAAAGCCCCGCAAATCGGTGGAGTACAAAATGGGGGTGGTCGACGGTAAGACGACCTGGTACTACGAAAACGGAAACCAGAAAAAACTGGAACAGTACAAGCAGTTTGAAGGCCAGGAAGCCGGGGTAAAGGTCGACGCAAGCTGGGAGTACTACGAAGACGGCGGCAAAAAGTCGCTGGTGAATTACGACAAAGGCGTCCGCAGCGGTCCCTCTACCACCTGGTACGCCAACGGTCAGAAAGAAACCGAATTGACCTATAAATCCGGCCGCCCCAACGGGTCCTACGTCGTTTTCCACGAGTCGGGACCGATCTTCCAGTCGGGATCCATGTATTTCGGTCAGAAGGAAGGCAACTGGCGGGAATACAACGAAGACGGCCAGGAATTGATGGAAACCTACTACGTCGGCGATGCGTTGAACGGGGCATTTACCATTTATTATCCCGCCACCGGCAAGATCAAGGCCCTCGGTGAATTCCGCAAGGGGGCCTTGCACGGTGAAGTGGTCGTCCTCAATGGTTCCGGACAAATCGTAAAAAGGCAGTTGTGGCAATTTGGGGCCTCGCAGGACGGGACCAACGATCTCAGTTGGTTTCCGCGCGACCTGTCCATTCAGCCCGAAGACCTGCTGGGCGACTGACTCCGCCGTTTAAATCCGCAATCAGCGAAGAATTTCCAGGCGCTTGCTGCCCAAGCGCAGGTCACCCTGCATGATTTGGACCAGGTAGAGTCCGGAAGCGAGGCCGGTCAGCGGAGCTTGGGTATACTGCTGCCGAATGTCGCCGTGGCGCAGCACTTGGCCCATCAGATCGACCACTTCGTAGCGGACGTTTTTGCGCAAGCCCACGTCGGCGATGCGAATGGTGACTTCCATTGTGGTCGGATTGGGGAACAATTCCCAGGCGCTTTCGTCCAGACTGGGATCGGTGCGGGAAACAAAGCAAGCGCCCCCCGGACCGGTGCCCGACCAGATGTTGCGGTTGCAAAAGGCCCGCTGGATGACATTGGTGTGAATGCCATTGTACAATGCCGAATCCGCTTTGAGGAACACGACGCCGGCTTGCGGTAAATCCATGTTCAGTTGGTGACCGTACAAGCTTTCGAAGAAAATGTTGTCGGTTGCGGTACGCCCGATGTCACCGTAGATTTCCATGAGGGCCGTCGCCCAAATCTGACCGTAGAGGTATATGTCGGCCGTACTCGGCGGATAAAGCATGCTGGTGGAAGCGGTACGCCCAGGCCAGAACTCATTGTGCCCATCCCAAGTAAAGGTATTCTTCCAGAGCGCATAGTAAAGGCTCCGGGAGTAAGAGGCAGAAATGTAATCCCCGATGCCTTCGTCCAGGCCGGTGCGCTCCAGGCCCCCATTGGTGCCGGGGGCAGCGGAGTAAGAAAGCGCGTGACCGTATTCGTGGACAACGACGTCGGCGTCCTCGGCGTCATCTACACCGCCTTCCCCAAACGCGAGGCGGATATTGCCGCCCTGGGGCACGAAGTGAGAATTGTCCTGCCCATTTAGACCGTGGGGATCGACGGTCAGTTGTGCATTCATCAGATTGTTGAATCCCAGCGATTGGATATAACGCTGGTAGCTATCGATGTGGTAATAGCACATCACGTCTTCAAATCCTTGCTCCTCCCGGGTATATATAAA
Source organism: Bacteroidota bacterium (assembly GCA_039024435.1). Taxonomy (GTDB): domain Bacteria; phylum Bacteroidota; class Bacteroidia; order J057; family JADKCL01; genus JBCCQH01. Next base: position 61,441 of record JBCCQH010000018.1, on the reverse strand, counting down.
GTTGCCATTGAGGGAGGTGGCCGGAGCGCTGGAGGGCGACTCGACGTCCGCAATGCGCACATAGGGGCCTTCAAGCAGGAAAAAAGTACCGTTCCAATTGATGTCTTGTAGTGTGACCTCCACGCGTTCGTTGTTCAGGGCATCGCTGTCCGCGTCGGAATTGTCCACGTAGTTGCCCCCGTAGACATTGCCGGAGGAGGTGAGGGGATCCGGCAAAAAGACCATGCCCACCCCAGAGGTATCCACTGGCGGCGGCAAGGGACGGCAGTAGGAGGCGAGGTCGCGGCGCTGCAACTCGGCCCAATCGGCATCGGCGATGATCAGTTCCCAGAGTCGGGTCGCGCGGGCCAGTTCCACGCGGAAGGCCGGGTAAAGTGCATTGTCCCGGGGAAACCAGACGCGCTCGGCTTCAATGGCAAAATTTGCTTGTCCCTGATCGTACAACGCTTCTAAGTGGTGGCGCAGGGCCGGAATGTCGTGCTGGAACTCCGCCACCGGGGCGGAAACGGGACGCAGGGTACTCAGCAGGGTGTGGATGCGCTTATCCGCGTAGAGATTGGCCTTGATGGAAGCTTGGTAGACGGGAATCCCCGCGAAGGTCTGCTGGTAGGTGTAGTGAAAGCCCCCGGGACTTGGGATGTCGTGGGTAGCGATCAGATCCGAAGTACCGCCCATGAAGGCCGCTTTTCGGGCCAGTAGTACTTGGCGCACCGCTTCGACGCCCGCCGAAGGCGCCATCTCAATACCGACATTTTCCAGCACGGCCGAAGCCGGAGCGTGGGGTGGGGGTGTACCCGCTTCCCATCCACTGAATTTCTGCCCGTAGGTCACGGCGGCGAACAATGCAAGAACAATTGTGACTGATATTTTCCGCATGCTGGTTCAGATTGCTGCATTCATCGAACCAAGATACCCAAATCCTCGAATATTGCCGCAACATTTGCCGCCTGGGTCCGGCGAATATCGTAGCTCAGTCGGCAATCCGCGCCGTAATCCGCCTCCGCTGGCTTGAGGGCAAAGCGGTGAGCGATCCGGTTTACCTCGGAGGTGAGCGCATAGGGAAAGCGGATGCGCACCCGCTCGGTGAGGAGGACGGGCTGACTTGTATTGTGATCGAGGGCATCGGCGGCGGCGGTTCCGTACGCCCGAATCAGACCCCCAACGCCGAGTTTGGTCCCGCCGAAATAGCGCACCACCGCGATCACTGCATCTGAGAGGGCCCGGCTTTTCAATTCATTGAGGATGGGATCGCCGGCGCTGTGGGCTGGTTCTCCGTCGTCATTGGCGCGCCAGGGTTCGCCACTCGGGCCGAGGCGGTAAGCATAGCAAACGTGGCGAGCATCGTGGTATTTCTTCCCAATTTCGGCCACGTGGGCCTCCGCGGCCGCAACCGTAGTGACCGGAGCCGCGAATGCATAGAAGCGCGATCCTTTTTCTTTGTAGATGCCTTCCGAGGGGCCAGTGAGGGTCAAGTATTCATCGGACATCTTTCCATATTAAATGGCGGGTAAAAATTGATCTGGGACATCGGCAAAGCAACATCGCCGGATTAAGTTTAAACAGCCTCGCACGCAAAAACAAAAGAAATCCGCCGTGGAGGCGGATTCTGTGTTCCGCGCTGCCTTCACAGCGGCGGTCATCTGAAAAAAAGTAGAGAAAGAACGGTGAACTGTGTGTTTCGATTGGCCACAAGTTGGAGGCTGCACGGGACTTTACCATGAACAATTTGCGGCGGTTTTTTTCATCCGGACGCGTCGCTTTCGTCGTCCATGCGCAATTGGTGGTTGCTCCGGAGGCGCAATTTTGCTTATTTCAATCGTTGTTGTGTGTGTGCCAACTGTTTTTTCCTACCGATCCGGTATCGGGGCAATGGTAAATTGCCAGTTCCGCAAGCCAGGATGAACGAATCCCCCAGCATGAGCAGGAAAGTATATCAGGTTTTGGTTTCTTTTGACGGGCAAGAGCACAAAATATTTGCGGCTTTTCTCAAAGAAGATACGCGTCCGGCAGGCAAGCGATTGCAGCGGTTTTATGCCGATTTGCGACGCTATATCCTGCCGCTATTGGAAGACGAGGCAGACGACCTGCGCATCCGCAAGGCGGAGGAAAAAGTCGCCCGTCGCCTGGAAGAGTCCAATTCAGATTTGGATCTGGCGCACCGCCGCTGGTGTACCAAGCTGATGCGGAAGGTGCGCCGCTTTCTCATCAACGAAGAGTTGGCGGCAATGCCGGAGGAATTTGAGGAGTTGTTGCTGTTGCGGGCGTATTCGCGGCGGGAATTGTTCAATCTGTTCCGCATCCGTTACACCGATCTCAACCGCAAAGCCGAGGAGGGACCACAAGGCGATTGGTCTTACCTGGCGCAGTTCATGGCCCGGACCATGATGCGCGACACCAATCAAGGCGGGGCACGGAACAAGCATCTGTTTGCTGGTTTTTATGCCCAGATTGAGCCCCTGACCCTTTACTATTTGCATCATTTGACCATTGCCAATTCTTGTATTGTAAACATGAATCGTGTCGGGGGAAAAAGTCTAGATTTGATTCACCCAGAGCCAATGCGGGAACTGGCGCAGAGCATTGATCTGGAGGAGCACCCGGGGATCCGGCTACAACTGGATTACCAGCGTTTTTTTTCCGAGGAGATTGCCGAAGAGGAAGCATTGTTGTTTACCGATGACCTGCTAGAACATCATTTGCAGTTGGATCCCGAGAACCAGTTGGTGCTGTTGCATTTTTGCATCAACCTGCTGTATGCACTCGCACGAAAGGGAAGCCATGCGGCCCGGGAAAAGCTGTACGAGGTCAACCTGTACGCCTTGCAGGGTGGTTTTTTGGACGTAAATGGTAAACTTCCGGCGGCTACCTTTAAGAATCTGCTTTTCCTTGGATTTCAGATGAACCGCCGTGACCTCATCAACGAATTGCTAGAAGACTACAGCCCGGACCGGATCGAATACTTCAATGCCCAGCAGGCCGAAGCCATGGTGCCATTTACCCAAGCCCACCTCGCTTTTCTCGATGGCGACTATCGAGAGGCCCTACGGCAAGTCAATCAACTTGCTACCCGGCACAATCTCCACGACGTGCAACTCGAAGTGGCCATTCGGACCCTGCGTGCGCAGTTGCTTTACCTGACCGGGCAATACGACGAAGCCCACAGTGTCACGGAAAATTTTCGGATGTACATCAACAACAACGAGCACCTGTTGCTGAATTCGACCCTTGAGCCGTTGAAGTTGCGCGTTCACTGGATGCGGAAGTTGCTCCGGGGAACCCTCCAACGGCCCAACCAGATCGAAAAGGCATTGCAGGGTCTCACGGAGGCCCCTGAATTTCGCATGAAAGAATGGTTTCGTACCGAATTGGAAAAGCTGGTTGACCGCCCCCAATCCCATTCTGCTCGCTAACGCCGATTTAAGATCGACCACTCAAATCCGCAATTGCAACCTTGCCGGTCAAGGCCCCACCTTTCCCCACAACAAAAACCGGAACTCCCGCCCGTTTGCGCAGGAGACCCGGTTCAGATCAGAGGGTTATCCGTTTCGGATTTATAGTTTTCGGAAACTTTTGCTTAGGACCTTGTCCTTAGTTTGGAGCCGCAGCCAGTACTGTCCCGGAGGAAGAGTCCCGGTCGCCAGGGTGTAATTGGTTTCCCCCGGCTGCAGGGTATTCGTGGCGAAGGTCCGTCCCTGTAAGTCAAATATCCTGATCTGAGCGGAGCTGTCTTCCGACCAGGTGATGTTGAGGGCTTCCGCAACCGGATTGGGGTATACGGTCAGACGGCTGGAAGCCTCTTCCAGGGCAGTCGGATACATTTTCAGGTTGTCCTCCATCAGGACCCCACCGTGGACCCGCAGCAGTTCCCCGTGGCCCGAGCCATTGATCCCGCCGGTCAGTTCGATGTCGACCACCAACTCTCCGGCACCCTCGTCGGCGGTTACGGTTGCGGTATAGCCACAACCTCCACACACAAAAAACGATTGATCGATGTCGATTTCAAACTCCCCGATACTGAGGAGTCCGGTCGGGTAGGCCACGCGGAAATTGAGGCCGCCTTCGTTGTCGACCGGGTCCATCGGATCCCCGACATTTACCACCAAACTTACCGTATCTCCGGCTTGAGGATTGGACTGTAGAATCGAACAACTTGTGGTCCACTGCGCATTGAGAGGCTGGGAAAACGCGCCCAAAACCAGGGCGATCAAGACAAAAGTAAAGGCATGAAGGGTCCGGTGCGCGTTGCGCACATTCAATAGCATGTTCATTTGAATTCTCCGTTTTAGAGGTTTTGGAATGGGGAGAATCCGGCCGGAAGCATCCCGTTGACAAGACCCAAATTGGGCAGCGGGAAAAGGATGGGAAATAACGCTTCCGCGCGCTTGTGGTAGGAGAGACAAGAACTGAAACCGCGCCGGATGCCGCGCAAGGAATCTGTCAGCCTGTAATTGCGGATTGTAAGGTTACGGTTTCGGTAAGGTGTGGTAAATCCCGCCGGGAAATCTGGAACAAATGTTGGTTTTTTTTCTTGCGGAGGGTGGGGTTTACTGTGTAATATCAGGTGTTGTGTTTGTGTGTCTATGTCGTCCATGAATGCCTTGGCGACACTATTTATTAGGTATTTAACAGCAGCCTTGCTGGAGAAAAATGAACGTTGTAGAGATTGTAAAAACCTTCTCGGAAGAGGAGCACAATATCTTTTTGCAGTTTTGCAAATCGCCATATTTTAAGCTCCGTCCGTATGTCCCGGAACTTTACCGATTGCTCCAGGAGCAACTCCCCAAAGTTCCCCTGCCCCAGGTAATATGGCGGCAAATGTTTCCCGATGGGCGTCCGTACAACGACGCCACCTTCCGCAAAATGAGATCGGATCTCTATTATGAGATTGCGCGTTTTCTCGGTTACCAAGCCTACAATTGCCGGCATTGCGGCGAGCTTGACTTTCTGCGGGAATTGCATGCGCGAGGCCTCGGCGGTCTCTGGAAGCGCGAATACCGCCGCTTACGGCAACATTGGGAGGATACTCCCGAAAAAGGAGAACACTATTACCACCGAACGACCCTGCTCGCCTACGCGGGATTTGCCGGTGACCGCAATGCCTCTTTTGAGGAGTCGGAATCGGCTTATCTGGCGATGGAGCGCTCTCTGGACCGGTATTATCTCATCTCAAAGCTGCGGATTACCATCAACCGCTTGATTTATGCCGGTATCTTTTATGCGGGGGAGGCCCCCCCGGCAGCGGACCATTTGCTCAGTCCGGAAGTCGTGGGGAAACACCTCGACGATCCATTGATCACGGTCTACTACCAATTGTACAACCTGTACGCCCGGGGCAAGGAGCAGTACTTTGCCAAGCTGGTCGAGTCGCTCCACCACTTGCAGGGGGCAGAACCGGACGAGCGCTACGAGATCGGAAGCCACGTACTCAACTATGCGCTGCGCCGGGCAAACAAGGGCTCTTTTGAGTTCATGAAGTACGCCTTTAAAGTATACTGCGCCTTGCTGGAAACCGACAATTTGTTGCTGGGGGGAAAACTTTCGGGCTTGCGCTTCACTACGGTGGTGCGTTATGGCCTGGCCCTCGGAAAAATGAAGTTTGTGCGGCGGTTCATCCGGGAAATGCAGGAATTTGTTGCCGGAGAGAACCGGGAAGGGACGATTGCCCTGGCCCAGGCGACTTTGCGGTTTTACGAGGGGAAGTACGAACAGTCGGTAGAAGCCTTACCCGAAGTCGAACGCAAGCACGTGTTCCTTGATTTAAGTGTGCGCCTGTTGCGGTTTCGCATTTTCTTTGAGCAGGAAGACGAAGAACTGGAAAATGTCTATTCCAGCTTAAAGATGAAGGTTCACCGGCTGGGCAAACGCAAGTACCTGGCGCCGGAATACCTGGAATACTACCGCCGGGTGGTCAGTGTCATGGGAAAGCTGGTCCGAGCGGTTCCGGGCAGTGACGGCCGGGAGATTTTGGGAGAAGCCGGCGACTTACCGGCTGAGTTGGGCAATTGGGTGACCCGAATGGTCCTATTGAGAAAGAGCAGTCCGGTGCTGCGATAAGAAAAACCGAACGATGTTTTAGGTTGTGTTTGACAAAACCCCTCGGGTACGCGGCACCCCGATCTTTTCTGCTGGACGGTACCGTTTTTTCTCGCCATAGCTTGGGCTATGGCCCCAAAACCGATTTGCCCAGCAAAAAATTCACCGCACCGCAAGCCCAAAATGTGGATGAGAAACAACCTGGTCAAGATTTACGGCAGTTAAAAATGGATTTGTGAAAATTGTGTACGCAGATTTTTTCGTTGATCAAGGCTCATTTTTGAGTTTACGGTCTCAGCGGTGGCTGAAAAATAGCCGGCGAGAGGCGAAAAAAGATGCTACGCCAACACCGCAGAATCAGATTTAAACCGCCTCATTAGGAGAACAGAATTAATTGGCACCATTGTGCTCAGTGATCAAAGTGTGCGCTCGGTTTAGGGCTGGGTGCCGAGGCAGAGCTATGCCTGGATTCTGGAAAATTGGAACCAAACAAAAAAATGATAGCTATGGAATTATTATTGATGATCGGAATCATGGGCGCTTTAAAGAAGCGCCGGAATTTTAGACTTACTTATGCACGTCGTCCCCGACGGTTTCTCGTAATATCGATTGATGATCAGGGCCTAAGGGTCAGTGTGACCCAAAGTCCATCCCGGGAATGAATCCACAAGCTCCACGGTATTGTGGATAAGTTTGTGAAAAAAATGTAACCCATTGCGGGACTTTTGCGAATAATATTTTCCAATGACAAATGGAAAATGAAAAAAATCAATTCAAAAATACCCGGAACCTCTTCAACCGTAGCCATTACCGTTGACTTCTGGGACACAATCAACTTTTGAATTGATTTGAGACTCTTGTTTTGACGCAAGGAAAGCGGGGATTTTGGTCACCCGCTGGATAAATCAATTAACCGACGCTTAGTTGGGGGTAACAGGGAATTCTAACCGCAATTGTTTCAGTCGCTTTGCTGGGGTATATAATGTACTCGGGGTAGGCAAAGCCGGCGAGCGCACCTGGTGCGTTTTGTTCACCCTTTAATTTAAATCACAATGCGCAAAAATAGATTTTTGCAACGTGTGGGGGGGATGTTGCGGGGAAATTTCCGATTGTGGGCTGCAAAGCTGGAACGGGCTCTCCGAGAGAGGTATCGCCGACACAAAATCGGTGGCGGAATGATGGTAATCTCAATCGATGACCAAGGACTTAAGATATTCAGGTCCTTAATCGATGTCAGTTTTCGCAAGGTGCCAGTACTGGCTTGCTCAGCAGCAACCCTGCCCGCAGTCAGTGCGATTCTTTCGGCATTGGCGGCAGAAAACCCGGATTTTGAGCTCATTCTAGTTATGGGACAAGTATTTGATATTTAGGGGTTTAACAGCGGTTTGTGGCTGGATGATGAAAATTTATCCGGCACAAACCGCTTTTTCTTTACATGAAATTGTCGGGGAGTATACACAAATTGGATGTATAGAAACGAAACAACGGACCCCGTCGGGCAAACACAACACAACACCCACATGCCATTCCTGGAAACAGCAAGGCTGCTGCTCGGCGGGTATCTTCAAGATATTGAGATGATTGAATAGGTGTTAAAACTAAATTATTCGACTAACCCGAACGGCTAATTCATCCTAAAGAAACACACGACTGAGCCAGTTCATTATAAACCGATGAGGGAGCAAACCGATTAAACGACCCGTTCTGGCCCATAGCCAGGACGGGTGTCTCTTTGTGTGCCGAGCGGATTGGCCGTCGGTAGCGCTGGGCGTTTCTCCCGCGCTGCCTCGGAAGAAATCGGACAGTTGGCAACCAAAACGCTAAAAAAAATGGAAATCGCTCGGTGGATTGCCGGTGGAGCAGCGGCAATCTGCAGGGGATTTCTTATCTTGAAGCTATGAAACAATTGCTGTTCGTCACGGTCTTGCTGCTCGCCGCGTTTACCGCTCACACCCAGCCCAATGGTAAGGCGGTCCTGGTTGAAAAGATCACTTCTGCCGGATGCCCCGGGTGTGCCTGGGGCGGGTACATGCTGGATTCATTGCAGGACAATTTCTCCAATGTCTACACAGTAGCCATCCACCGCGCGGACAATGCGCACCCCGACAGCATGGCGAGTGCCGACGGCGACGCGATCCTGTCGGAGTACCTGTGGGCACATCCTACCGCGATGGTCGACCGTGTACTGTGGTCCGATTTCCCCCGGATTCCGCTCACGACGAGCCAGTGGTTTGCCAAGGTCACCCAGCGCTTCCAGGATCCAGTGGCCGCGACGGTGGGAGCCACTACGCAATACAATGCTCAGACCCGCAGTCTCAGCGTAACCGTCAATGGTTTTGTGCTTTGGGACATGGGGCTCGATCTCCGGGTCAATGCCTACATCGTCGAGGACAGCGTGACGGGCATGGGCCCTGGCTACGACCAACTCAACGGCAACAACAATTCGCCGACCAGCCCCTTGTTTGGCTTGGGAAATCCGATTGTGGGGTACGTGCACCGCAATGTTCTCCGGGACATGCTTGGCGGTCCTCTGGGCCAAGACGGGGTGATTCCAAATCCGGTGACCGCGGGCAGTTCATTTTCCCACACCTTTACCACCACCCTGGATGCCGACTGGAATGCGGACAACATCCACGTGCTGGTATTGGTGCAAAAGCACAATCCCGATTTCGAGCAGCGCCAGATTTTCAATGTGAACCGCGTCGAACTCAATGGCTCCGTGCTGGCCTCCACCCTTGAACAGAATTCCCAACCGTTGACCCGGACCTTTACTTTGGGACCGAATCCGGCGGGCCAGACCTCCCGTTTGTTGCTGCCCGATTACGATGAATGGCGGATCGACCTGATCGGTACTACGGGAGAGGTTCACCGGCGCTACCGGGTGCTCGGCGAGGAGTTGACCATCGACCGGGGCAATCTCAGCGATGGAATGTACCTCTTGCGGATTCGCCGCCCACAGTACCGGGACAAAATCATGCGGATCGTATTTTTCTAGAAATGGGCGAAGCCAGCGTACGGCCGATCCAAATTCTTCGTGTAGAAGGGGAGCAGGCACCCGCCCATCCGGCGGAAGACTTGCTCGTGGAGGAAGAGCCGCTGGAAATCCGGTTGGGATTCGGTCCGGCAGGGCAGCGGGAACAAAAACGCATCTCGGTTACCATGCGCACTCCGGGCCACGATCTGGAACTGGCGCTGGGCTTCCTGATCGGGGAGGGGATTGTGCGGTACCCGGGTGAGGTCACCCACCTGGACCATTGCCGCAACGTGCGCCAACCCGAGGAAGTGGGCAACGTCGTGAAAGTAGAATTGGCCGACGGGATCCTCCCCGAAATCGACCACTTGCAGCGCAATTTTTACATGACGTCGAGTTGTGGAGTGTGTGGCAAAGGCTCAATTGAGGCGATTTCGCAGGTTTCCTGCCCGGTTTTGCCGGTGGGAGCGCCCGTGTGGACGCCGGCCATGGTCCACGGGCTGCCGGATCGGGCGCGGGGGACCCAAACCATCTTTCGGCATACAGGAGGTATCCATGCAGCGACCTTGTGCCGGTCAGATGGTGAGATTTTGTATTCGCGGGAAGATGTCGGTCGCCACAATGCAGTGGACAAGGTGGTGGGAGCTCGGTGGTTGTCTCCATCTCCACCGGATCCCGATGCGCTGCTGCTGGTCAGTGGTCGGGCTGGTTTTGAGCTGGTGCAAAAGGCCATCGTGGCGGGCATTGCCTTGATGGCTGCAGTCGGTGCCCCTTCGAGTCTGGCGGTGGACTTGGCGCGGGAACACAATTTGACCTTGCTGGGCTTTGTGCGCAACCAGCGCTTCAATGTCTATTCGGGAGCAGAACGTTTGGCGCTGTAGCGAGAATTTTCAACGAGGGGGCATTTTCCGCTTTCCGCCGACGACAGTTGCACTTCCGTTAGCAGCACAATCACTGGACTTTGCCGTCAAACCAAGGATTCTTACCTTCGGTGCCCTGCATGAGATTGCGGATGTTTGAGCGGTGGGTAAATACTACCAGGAGAAACATAGCTATCCCGAGCAGAATCAGCGTAGTATTGAGCGCGCCGCCATTGACCAGCCCCAAAATCAAGATGTAGAGGGGATAGGTGCCCACACCGAGCATGGAGGCGACCGCCACGTAGCGGGTCACATACAGGATCAAAATCCAGGCGGCCAGGCACACCAAGGCGGCAATCGGATTGGTGACCAGCATCATCCCGAGCAAAGTATTGATCCCTTTTCCACCCCGAAATCCGGCAAAAATCGGGTAAATGTGCCCGATTACGGCCAGCATCCCACAAGTAATGCTCTGCATTTCCATCGTCCATCCGGAGAGCAGATGGGGCTCGTTCGGAAAAATCCAAAAAATGAACCAGGGCAGGGCGGCGGCGAGGCTGCCCTTTAAGATATCTACCACCTGTGTAATCACACCCGCGCGCATCCCGAGTTCCCGGAACATATTGGTGCTGCCAGCGTTGAGGCTGCCCACGGTGCGGATGTCCACCCCGTACATGCCTTTGCTGACCCACACCGCGGTGGCGATTGACCCCAACAGGTAGGGCAGGACAAAAATGGCAATGGAGAGAACCAGATACATACCGCGAATTTAGCGGAATTTTATTGTTGCCCAAGATCCACTTGCCCAGATTTTCCGGGGACCAAGTCCGAGATATTGGACAATCTATCGGATACGAAAAAAGCCAGATCGAAGACCTGGCTTTTCTTTGTCATTTGCCCCGAAAGGCAGGGTTTCATTATTTATCGGCTTCTCCCATCACCGGATCGACGGAGCCGATCAGCACGACCGTGTCCGCGAGCATCGATCCTTCCATGATTTTTTCCAATCCTTGGAGGTTGGTAAAAGAAGGGGCATTGATCTTGCAACGCAGCGGGGAGCCTGTGCCATCTGAGATAAAGTGGAATCCAAGCTCACCTTTTGGTGCTTCAATTGCCGAATAGACTTCGGCGCCATCCGGCGGAGTCACCCCCATATCGGTCATCATAAAGTCGTGAATCAGGCCTTCCATCGAATAGTATACTTCCTCTTTGGAAGGGTAGGTAACTTTGGCGTCGTCGGCGCGGATGGGACCGTCCACTTTCATGTCGAGCAATTGCAAGAGCATGTTGGCGCTTTCCTCCATCTCGTCGACCCGCACGTAGTACCGCGAGAGGCAATCGCCTTCTTCCCGGATAATCACGTCCCACTCCAGTTGATCGTACATCAAGTACGGTTCAAATACGCGAAGATCGTGCGGTACTCCCGATCCCCGCAGTACCGGACCGGTCAGCCCGAGTTTGATGGCGTCTTCTTTGGTGATGATGCCGACTCCATCGACGCGGCGCAGGAAAATCGCGTTTTTGGCGAGTAGCTTTTTCCAGTCGCGTTGCTCCTTTTTGAAATTGAGGATGAACTGCTTGATTTCGTCCAGCACCTCTTGCTCGACGTCGAACTGCAATCCTCCGATGCGGCTGTGACTCACCGTAAAACGCACCCCGGCAAATTTATCGAAGAGGTCGTAGATGTACTCGCGCTCGCGGAAGGTCCACATAAACATGGAAATTGCCCCGGCGTCCATCACCATGGTCCCCAGCCAAAGTAGATGTGCCGAAATCCGGGCCAGTTCGCAGGCAATTGTGCGGAGGTACTGTGCGCGGGGAGGCACTTCAATTCCGCAGAGCTTTTCCACGGCGAGGCAGAACGACACATTGTTCGAGTAGGGCGAGAGGTAATCCATGCGGTCAGTGTAGGGCATGAATTCCTGGTAAGTTTTGTGCTCCGCGATTTTCTCCACTCCCCGGTGCAGGTAACCGACGTCCAGGAGGCACTTTTGGATGTATTCCCCATCGAGGGCCAGCGCGCACCGGAGTACTCCGTGGGTTGCCGGGTGCTGGGGCCCCAGATTGAGTACCATTTGCGTGCCCAGGGGATCTTCTTCACCTACCTCAACGACGAGGTCTTTCGACTCGAGTCGGCGGTAGAGGGCTTCTTGGTGCTTGGGGAAGAAAGTGGGATTGACCCGCTCTTTCAGATCAATTACGTTCTGACTCATATATATCCTTATCTTTCTGAATCGAAGATAGGAAATCTTTCCGAAAAAAGGCCCCCACAATATCCACCTGCGGACGTTGCAGCCGGTTTTTGCTTGTTTTCGGTATTTCGAAATTGGGGAATTTTATCCATATTGAAGAACCAGGCGGGCGGGTCCGCTGCGGACCAGAAAGCAGGTGGCCGCAGTGATTCTTATCTACCGGCTGGGCGTAAACCCCGTACTGCTATGAAGAAACCGTGCTGCTTTCTCTTGCTTGCTCTGCTGACCTCTGTGGTGCTCGCCCAAGACATCAAGTTCAACAGTGAATTGGATGGCTACTGGACCGGGGCCTTGATCCGACAGGGCAACAGTGTCCAGAATTTCAGTGTTGAATTCTACGAAGAGGACGATACCCTGCGTTCCGCCTGTCACATCACTGACTGGGCGTATTATTCGCCCAAAATCGGCGTGGTCAAGCAAGAGGGCCGGGTCGTGACCATTGAAAGCGATTACGGCCCGATGACACTGTTGCTGGATTCGGCCTACGCGGAAATGGTGGGCAAAGCAAACTTTGCCCCGGTCCACTTGAAGAAGGGATTGCGGCCTCCCCGGCGGGTCACCGTCGAGGAAGAGGTCAAGTTTGATCTGGGTGACATCACCACCTACGGGCGGATCCTGCGTCCGGCGGGCAAAGGTCCGTTTCCCACGCTGATTCTCGTTGCCGGTCGCGGCTGTGAGCGGGTCAGCACGTTCTACGAAAAGGAAGAGTTGCTGACGCAATACGGCGTGGCGGTCGTTACGTACGAAAAGCGCGGCACCCCACGCACCGGATTTCCCTGCGAAAAGACGACGATGGACCAACATTCGGCCGATTTGGCGCGGGTCACCGAGCAGGTGGCGAAGAATCGCTTCGTCGGGAAACTCGGCTACATGTCGGGCAGTGCCGGGGGCTGGATCGCCCCCAAAGCCGCCGCCGAAACGCGGGCCGGAGTGGACTTCATGATCACCGTGGCCGGTCCGTCCACCAGCGTAAAGCAGCAGCAGATTGATTGCAGCATCTATTACGTGCGCGATGAATTGGGGCTGGACCAAAACGCCATTGACGAAGCCGTCCAGTTCTGTGAGTTGGAATATTCGGACGAGGCGCCCGAAGTGATTTACCGCAAACTTATGATCCTGCTTGACTCCGCCGACGTCAATGGCTGGCGCGATGTCCTGGAAGATTCGGATATTCCAGCTTCGGCGGAGGCCATTGACCAACTCTGGGTGCGCCGCAACCGCTACGATCCCGCCGCTGATTTCAAGGCCTTCCGAGGACCATTTTTGTCGATTTTGGGTGGCGATGATTTTGTGGTACCGTATCGGGAAAATATCGCCCGCTTTAAGGAAATCTTTACCGCCGCGGGCAAAACGAATTACCGCATCGTGGTCCTGCCGAGCGCGGGGCACGGTATGGAACACTGGCATACGAACCGGGACCTGGGTTTTGAGCGTTCGATCCGGCAGTGGTATACCTACTGGAAATTTGACCGGGTCGCGCCGGGCGCCATGGACGAGGTGATCGCTTTTCTGCGCGATTACGGCTTCATTGAATAAATCGGTCCCCGTTTCTGCCAAAATCTGTCTCCCAAACCGAAACCATGTAATCCACCGGCCAAATTGGTGCCGCGAAGTCGGGGCATTTCGTGTATTTTAGGTTGGACTTAGACGATGCAATGCCCGCTATGCGCCAATTGTTCTCCATTCTGCTCATATCGCTACTGCAAGTGCCCTTGCTTTCTGCCCAGGATTACGGTTGCGGAACCGATGCCTTTCGCGCCGAACGTCTCCGGCGCCATCCCGCACGCGCGGGCGAAGGAATGGAGATCGACCGGCAGATGAAAGCCCTCACCGAAGCGGACCGATTCCGCACCGCGGAGGACACCGTGGAACTCACCATTCCGGTCGCCTTTCACGTCATCCACGACAACGGCCCGGAAAACGTCCCCGATTCGCTGGTCCTCGACCAGATTGACCACCTGAACGATGGCTTTGCCAATCGAGGCTTCTACAACCCGGCGACCGGCCTGCCCATCCACATCTCCTTTTGCCTGAGCCAAAAAGGCAAGTACGGCGAGCCCTCGACCGGGATCGAACGCCTCCGCTTGCCGGAATACGTCGTGATCGACGACTTCCAGGACGCCCTCGACCTCATGCAGCGCTACAGTTGGCCGACGGAAAAGGTGCTGAACATCTATTCCGTCGGCAACATCGAATTTGCGACTGCCTTTGCGACCTTCCCCGATCTGGAAGAGGGAGCCTTTGACCAGGGAATCTTTACTGATGCTGCATTTTTGGGGCACAGCGAACGCCGCAGCGCGGTGATGATCCACGAGGTGGGCCACTTTCTCGGCCTTTACCACACCTTTCAGGACAATTGCCGCAATTTTGATTGCCTCCTGCAAGGGGACCGCGTCTGCGATACCCCACCCGACGCCGTGTGGCGGGTCTACGAAGGCTGCACCATTCCGAACAACAATTGCATTTCCGACGCCGACGATCCCAGTCCGAACAACCCCTTTACCGAAGATATTCCGGACCAGCACAGCAATTACATGGATTACAATTCCTTTCTGTGCCAAAATGAATTCACGCCGGGACAGCGGCGGCGCATGCGGTTCGCTTCGCTGGTGTTGCGCCCCAAATTGTTGGGGTCCGACTACTGCCGGCCCGGGTTGACCCACGATGCAACCATCCATGAGATCCAGCACCCGAATGGGCTGTTCTGTGGCGACAGTGTTCGTCCGCGGCTGCGCATCCGCAACCAGGGGCAGGTTCCCCTGACCACGCTGGAATTTGACTACGGATTTCTGGGGCAGGAAGAAGCGCGCTACCTCTGGCGGGGAGAAGTGGGACCGGAGGGCAGTTACGCTTGGGTGGATTTGCCCGCCATACCAGCGCCACCGGCGGGGCGCTCCCGTTTTCAGGCCCGGGTCTCCCGGCCGAACAATGTCACCGATCAACTCCCCAACAACGACACCCTGCGGAGCGATGCCTGGCACCCTTTTGCGGGATTCGTGCCCTACCGCGAAGATTTTGAAACGGGAATGCCGGATGACCTTGTATTTCTGACCGCGCCGACGGCGCGCTGGGACCTGCCGAGTACGGTGAGTTGTGATTTCCCGGACGGAGGCAATACCGCTTTGACGCTGGTAAATGAATTCTACCGCTCGCCGGCCTACAACGGGTTTGTGACGCCCGTGTTGGACTTGGCGCGGCACGAAGATCCGGTGTTGACCTTTGACCATTCTTTTGGGCGCCAGGATGAACTCTTCCGCTTGACCTACCTGAATGTCTCCGTGGGCGTATATTGCGATTCCACGCCGATGCAGCAGATATTTTCCCGGAGCCAACAAAGCATGTTGGAAGCGATCATCCCGACCGACAGTTTTATCTGGACCCCAACCACCTGCGAAGAATGGGGGAGGACCTTCATCGACCTGAGTCCCTGGGCGGGGCAAAAGATATTTATCAAGTTTGAGACCAACATCGGGCGCAAGGACCACGACCGCATCTACCTGGACAATATCCAGGTGACGAGCAGTTACGTGGATGAGAAAGCGGCCAGTGGCATCCTGGCGGAAGACATTCACGTGTATCCGGTACCCAATTCCGGAGCGTTTACGGTGGATGCCCCCTTATTTGCCCGGGCAACGGTGGCCTTGAAGCTTTGGGACTTGCGGGGCCGAACCCTCTGGGAACAGACCGAAACCGCCGGCCCTGGGATTTATCGCCCAAGTTTGGCCTTCAATGGCCTGGCGGAGGGCCTGTACTATTTGCAAATCATGATCGGAGATCAGCGCTTCGTGAAGAAAATACGGGTGCGGTACTGATCCGCCCCCTACGTCATTTTACCCCAAAACAATGCGAACTCTCAGGAGACCGTTTCTTGTGCTGTGTTGTTGGCTGGGCGGTGCTACGCTTTGGAGCCAGCCCCCGGCGACGACTTTTGACTATTGCGGCTCCGACCGGCTGCGCAACCGGGCCGAAAGCCAAAGTCAGAGGCGCAAGGCCGACCGCTCGATGATGGACATGCAGATTGCCCGGAAGACGCGCGATGGGGCGCTTTTACGGGGGCAGTCCGATACGGCGACACTCACCATTCCGCTGGTGTTCCACGTGCTGCACGACGGGGGGGCCGAGGAGCTGTCCGATGCCCGGATCGATTCGGCGGTGCAGCATTTGAATGAAGCCTTCGCCAATGCGGGCACCTTTGCCCAGCCGGACGGGGTGGAAACCCATATCCAGTTTTGTTTGGCGCGGCGGGGCCGCTACGGAGAACCGACCAATGGCATTGACCGGGTGCGCGATGCCCGCTACGTGGACTTGGAGGAGTACGAGCAGGACAGCATGATGCGCTGGCGCTACGCCTGGCCCACGGACAAGGTGGTGAACATTTACACGGTGGCTTCCATCTGGATTGCGACTGCGTACGCGACGTTTCCTGGTGTGGAGGAAGGGAATCAGCAACAGGCCATCGTCATCGAAGCGGAGTACGTTGGGGCCGATGCGGCTTCGGATGCCATTCTCGCCCACGAGATGGGGCATTACCTGGGCTTGTACCACACCTTTGCGCCGAGTTGCGACAATGCGGTTTGCTTGTTGCAAGGGGACCGGGTCTGCGATACGCCGCCCGACAACCTGGATGTCGTCTTTGAGGGGTGCCAGGCAAACAACAATTGTGACACCGATACGGACGACCGCAATGCGCTCAATCCCTTTCGGGAGGATGCGCCCGACGCCAACGATAACTTCATGGACTACAATCTGGTGGAGTGCATGAAATCGTTTACCAACGGGCAGCGCACGCGGATGCGCAAGACCGCATCGCTATTTCGGCCGCGGCTCCTCACCAGCGAATACTGCAATGCGGTGCCTTACAACCACGATGCGGGGATTTACGAGGTCAAGGACGTGGAAGATCTCGTCTGTGGGGACTCTCTGGCGCCGCGGGTGCGGATCATCAATTGGGGAGCGGGCTTTTTGCGGAGCCTTGAACTGCAGTATTGGGTTGGGGAGGGACCGGTGGCGAGCTACCTCTGGCGGGGGCAGGTCGGACCGGACGGCAGTTACGGCTGGGTTGATTTGCCGCCGATTGCCCTTTCCGAGCGGGGTGACCAGGAACTGACGGTAGTGACGGCCAATCCCAACAACATCGCCGATCAGTTTCCGCGCAACGATACGTTTCGGGTCCGCTTCTGGCGGCCGCATGCGGGCTATCTGCCTTTGCAAACCGACTTTGAATCGGGGGTACCCGAGGATTGGGTGCGGCTGAGCGGACCGGGCGACCGCTGGGCTTTGGCGGTGACCGGTCAATGCAGTGTGCCCAATGGCCAGAACAACGCGCTCTACTTGCGGCGGGAACACTTTTCCGGATCGGGTACGAATCGACTCGTCAGTCCTGTACTGGATCTGCGCGGTCACCCCGATCCGATTCTGCGATTTGACCACGCCTACGTCCAGCAGTCGGATCTCATCGGCCTGACGGAAATGTCGATTGCGGTGATTCCCTATTGCACACTCGATGCGGCGGAAACGGTCTATACCCGGGGTGTACTGGAAATCATCCAGAGCATCCGCAAGGACCTGGATTATCC
Source organism: Bacteroidota bacterium (assembly GCA_039024435.1). Taxonomy (GTDB): domain Bacteria; phylum Bacteroidota; class Bacteroidia; order J057; family JADKCL01; genus JBCCQH01. Next base: position 43,749 of record JBCCQH010000018.1, on the reverse strand, counting down.
CTGGGTTCCGACGACGTGCCGCGATTGGACCACGGATACGGTGGACTTGAGCGCCTACACGGGGCAGCAAGTGGTGCTGGTGCTGTCCACCAATATTGGGTCAGGGGAACGGGACTGGCTCTACCTGGACAATTTTCGGGTAGAGAGCAGTTTCACGCGGGAAAAAGCCGAATCGGGCCTCCAACCGGAGGACATCTCGCTCTACCCGAATCCAAACAACGGCGCATTTACGCTGGAATTCCAGAGTTACCGGGAGCAACAATTGAGGCTTTCGCTTTACGACTTGCACGGTCGCAAGCTGTGGGGATCGGTGGAGCAAATCGGGGAGGGACGGATTCAAAAACGGATCGATGAGCGGGGATTGGCGACCGGAATGTATTTTCTGAGGATGCGCATCGGCGAATTGGAGTTTATGCGCAAGGTCACGGTCTATTTCTGATGCGCCTTCTGCGCTGATCCGTGGAGTAGCGAAGAGTCTCCACCGCTTGCAATTGTGTGCTTGGGCGGGGGACAATCGGGGAGCACGGCCGGAAATTGGGGCGAATCGACTCATTTTGGGCCGGGAAACGGCAGTTCACAAAAATCTCTTACACCGCTGAAACCTTGGAAAACATCCGTTTTTCGCCGCTTTATTGGCCGAAATTGGGTGACCCTACCCCCAAAACAAAACAATCCTAGGAATAAGCATGCGAAATCTTAGGCCCTCACAAGTTTGCTGCGGGATGATCGTCCAAGTAGCAAAGGTCAAGAGTTTTTCATTACAATTTAATTTATGTTTTTAGATCCAAGAACGCCCAGATTCTGGGCTTGGGGAGGTATGTTGGTATTGCTGACCTCCTGTCATTCCACCAATTGGAACTACCGCCAACCCGAGGCGATGACGCGTTCCGCTCCGGAAGCGGTACGTGCTCTGTTTGGGAGTTATCCGGGGCACATGTTGCGGATGGACGCCCTGGCGCCGGGTTACGGTTACGACCTCGACATCGGCGAGAAAGACCGCGATTATGGCGGAGACGAGGCGGTATTTCGTTTCCGCAAGGTGGAGGTCCGCCTGCACGACCGCATGCCCGAAGGCACGGTATTGACGGATTTTGTCTTTGCCGACGGGGCCAATACCCGGGTCCGGATCGAGAACGTGGACCTGCTGCGCTTTATTCCCAAGATGGACGCTGAGGGCGATTTGATCTACCCAGAAATCATTTTGGAGGAGTTGAACCGCTTTGGGCTGTCGTTTCGACGGGAACACCGCGAATTCGTCATCGAGGGTGACCAAAAGCAGTCCACCCTGGATGCGGCTTACCGCGCCTGGATCGTCAACAATTGCCTCCTGCCCGGGCAGTGGGAATTTACCCTCGTTTCGGCCGAGTTTGACGATTTTGAAGTTCGGCGCAAGAGCGGCCGCAACCTCAACCAGAACCGCTTGATTGCCCACAGTTGGTTTCAGGTGCCCAAGCCTTTGTACCAGGCATTGCTCGACCTGAAGAACCCGACGAACAGTTGGGACGTGAATCAGAATTTTGATTCGATTTCCAATCTCGCCGAACAGGTGTACGTCGATTTCAACCAACTGCGCAAACCCATCCGCGAGGTGCTGCCGAGTAAAATCCTCGAGATTGGTCACCAGAGTGGGCGCGCGGTGGAGCCGCTGGACCGCGAGCAATTTTTCAAAGAAGAAGCCGGATTGTACCTGAACCCGCCGGCCGATCTTACCTACACTTCCATCCTGGAGCACGAGGTCCACACCGCCAAATTCATGGACGAAGGATTTTACCGCCGGGAGGAACCGCGCATATTTGATTTCAGTTGGATGAAGCACCTGGACAGCGTCGTCGTGTCCATGGTCGATACCGAGGAATCTTTGCTTTACGCAGAAATCCGGCTCACCGGTAAGTGGTCCTGGTTTGACATCACCCTCGGCAACGTCGACCTGTCGCAGGTGAGTGAGCAGAAATTGTGGGGAACGCTCTTTGGATTCAATACCTACCCCAAAAGTCGGCGCTATCACCCCATGCAGTCCACCGTCTGGTACGATGCGGAATTGCGCCCCCGTGAGGTCCGGCCCTATCTGCTGTTGACCGACCGCCGTACCGGGAAGTGGGTCAACAACCAGTACAAAGGCATCGAAAAGATGTACCTCACCTACAGTGATCGGGAAAAGGACGTACTGGAGATTTACGTTTTGTCCTACGAACGTATCACGCCGGTCTGGATGGCCCGTGTAAAGCTGCCCCGCCATATTCGCGAAGCGGTTCGCGTTCGCAAAAATCTTTACAACTACTGATCGCCCACCCAAAACTGAGCATTCATGCAAAGAACCATCATCATATTGTGCTTCGCCCTGGGCGGAGCTGGGACCCTGAGTGCCCAAAACGCCATCAAGTTGGAGCAGCAGTCGACCGCTTTCCTGTACGCACAGCTCAATCTACACACGGGATTTTCGAATCCCGGAACGGGGCTGCAATTCGGTTTGCCGGGCCGCGGCACTCCCAATCAACTTTCCTTGCAGTTGCACAAAATCAACCAACCGCTGCTACAAAAGGGCTACGTGCCCTTGATTTCCCTCGATTCCTGGCGGGTGCGAACCAGTTTCAGCTACGCGCAGTCCACTTCTGAGTTCACCATCGTGGAGACTGTCAACAACGGTGGACCCGGCAACGGCCCGGGGCCGGGCAATGGACCGGGCAATGGTCCCAACCAGGAAGTTATTCTCATCACCGGCACTGCATCCAATGGCCACTTGAATGTAAACCTACAGGATGCCTGGCTGAAATTCCGGACGAAATGGGACCGTACGAGCATTCGGATCGGCTACGCGCCGGTCAGCTACGGCCACCACCCGGACATGGACGCAAACAATAGCTTCATGACCAACATCGACAACACCGAATTCGGATTTGCCCGCGACCTGGGCGTTTACGTCAAAACCCCACTCAGCCGGGAACTGGATCTGGAAGTCGGCTTGAGTTCGGGGGGCGCATTGCGGAATCCCTTGTTGCAGACCAACTCGGAAGCTGCGGCCGGAGACGCGGACGTGGGGGAAACGGCCAGTGGGCGCTGGCTGTTGGCGGGACGGATCGGGCAGCCGTCCTTTCGCGGGACCGAATTCGGCTTGTTGTTTGCTGCGGGCAATATCACCGCGCCGTTTGGCATCGATCCCGTCGTTCGGGTGTACCGCATCGGGGGAGAGTGGATCCGGAAGTTGCGGGAATTTGCCCGCCTAACCAATCAGTTGACCTTGGGGCAAACCGCAACCCAATCGGAGGGAAATTTTACCAGCGTCTCTCTGCAAAACAACTTGGACTTGTTCCTCAGCCGGCACGTGATTTTCGGTCTGGCCAATTCGCTGAACGTCCAGGCCGGAGATGAAACCACCACCTACGTCAATTCCACCCTGGCGGGCAGTTTGACCTATGTCGTCTCTCCGCATACCCGCTTTCGCTTCAACCAGTTTGTCAGTCCGGTGAATTACGGCGGCAGCAGCAATTGGGGGGTATCGATGCAGTTTATCACCGGAATCGGTTGGCGATGACCAGTGATCAATCAACATTTTTATCGGTGATGATCAATTTTCTGCGGTCAAATGCCTCGATGCCCGTTGCGGTTCGGGTGTGCAAGGTGAAAGCTGGGCTCATTTATTCAACGTCTGGTTCCTTGATCGTCAACTGCGAGGGAACGAGGCAGCGTGGGGTTTCCCAGACATCGATCAAGCGGTTAAGTAGAATGCGGCTGCCCCCGGCATCGCGGTAGTATCCGGCAGCATCCCGCAAAATCACCCGAAACAGACCGGCTTCCAGGTCCCGTAACACCGCCATGGTCAGCGCTGCTTCATTTGCCCGGGGCAAGCGGTCGGCGATGGCAAAAGCTTTTTCGTTGTTCCAGAGGTCCATCGCCCGGGCCGTGCTGTCCACTCCAGAATTCCGCCCCAGCTTACCCCGTTTCCAGCGCTGATACTGGCCTTTTTCCCGGGCCAAGCCCAGTTTGCGCGCCTTTTTTAAGCCAATTTCTTGCCCCAATTGCGCCATCCAGATCCCGTGGCGAAAGGCATCCTGCAAATCGCCGTTGCCCGAGCCAGCGAAGCCTTGGGCCGTCGCCACCGAGTCGGTCAAAACGAGCGCACGCCGGGCAATGCGATCTGCCTTGCCCGCGACCCAGAGATGCCCGATCACCCAGCCCCGTTCCGGCCCACTCAATTGCCAAAAACGTTTCCAGCGCCCTTGTCCGGAAAGTTGCGCGGGCAGAAGGCAGGAAAACAGAATGACAAGCGCCAAGAGAGAGATCGATTTTTGCATCGCGATAAAATACAAAAAGCCGCCGTTGCATCCTTATAGCAACGGCGGCATATCATTCAATTTATTCAGATTGCGGATTAAACGGCTTCGATCTCGACTTCCACTTTTACCTCAGCGTACTGCTCTATGGGGGGGCAAGTGCAAACCAAGTTGCGGTCGCCGAAGCTGTTGTCGATGCGGCGAACCGAAGGCCAGAACTTATAATTGTTCAAGTAGGCCGCCGGGTAGGTAGCTTTTGCGCGGGTATAGGGGAAATCCCAGTTCGGCGCAGTGATCAAAGCCAGCGTGTGCGGCGCGTTTTTCAAGACGTTGTTTTTCGGATCCGCCTTGCCGTCGATGATCTCGTCGATTTCGTGGCGGATGCCCGCCATTGCGGCCACAAACCGATCCAGTTCCGCTTTGGACTCGCTTTCCGTGGGCTCGATCATCATCGTGCCCGCCACCGGAAAGGACACCGTAGGGGCGTGGAACCCATAGTCCATGAGGCGCTTGGCCACGTCTTCGGCTTCGATGCCGTGATTGCGCTTCCAATGCCGCAAGTCGATGATAAACTCGTGGCCCACACGGCCATTTTCGGCGGTGTAGAGAATCGGGAAGTAGCCGGAGAGGCGCTCCTTCACGTAGTTGGCGTTGAGGATGGCGAGGCGAGTGGACTCCTCCATGCCATCCGGACCCAGCATGCGGATGTAGCCGTAAGAGATCAACAGGATGAGGGCACTGCCCCAAGGGGCGGAAGAAACCGAGGAAATCGGCTTGATCCCGCCGGTTTTGCGGAAGCGGTGACTGGGCAAATAGTCTTCCAGTTTCTCGTTCACGCAGATCGGGCCCATGCCCGGACCCCCGCCCCCGTGGGGAATGGCAAAGGTCTTGTGTAGGTTCAGGTGACAAACATCCGCCCCGATGGCCGCCGGGCTGGTCAGACCGACCTGGGCATTCATATTGGCGCCGTCCATGTAGACCAGGCCCCCGTTTTCGTGGACGATGTCGCAGACCTCGCGGATCGCGGCTTCAAACACCCCGTGGGTAGAGGGATAGGTAACCATTAACCCCGCGAGGTTGTCCTTGTGCTCGATGGCTTTGGCCCGGAGGGCTTCTACCTCAATGTTGCCCATTTCGTCGCAAGGGATGACAACGACTTTCATGCCCGCCATCACTGCCGAGGCGGGATTGGTCCCGTGCGCAGAATTGGGGATCAGGACAATGTTTCGCTTTTCATCGCCCCGGTCCAGGTGGTAGGCGCGGATGACCATGAGGCCAGAATACTCGCCTTGGGCTCCCGAATTTGGCTGTAAAGAAGTAGCGGCAAACCCGGTGATCTCCGAGAGGTATTCCTCCAGGTCGCTGATGATTTCCATATAGCCCAGGGTTTGATCACCCGGGGCAAAGGGGTGCATGTTGGCAAACTCTGGCCAGGTAATCGGCATGAGTTCGGAAGCCGCATTCAGCTTCATCGTGCAGGATCCCAGCGCAATCATCGAGTGAGTGAGCGACAGGTCCCGGGATTCCAGCCGCTTGATGTAGCGCATCATTTCCGTTTCCGAGTGGTAGCTGTGGAAAACGGGGTGGGTCAGGTAATCGTTGGCGCGGGTGAGGTCGGCGCTGAAGTTCAGCTCGACCTCGTCGGCGAGGGCCTGGAAATCAACTGGGGTGTAGGTCTTGCCGGCTGCGGCGGCAAATGCTTCCAGGATGGCGTGCAGATCCTCCGGCCCGTGCGTCTCATCGATGGAAATCCCCACGTAGTGCTCGTCGATGTAGCGAAAATTCAGTTCCCGCTGCTCGGCAATGTTGCGGAATTGGCCGGCGGTGATACCACGCAACTGCACCTTGAGGGTGTCGAAGAACCAGACATTTTCCTGGCGGTAGCCCATGCCGTTGAGTTGGTCTGAGAGCAGCCGGGCCAGGGTGTGGATTCTCAGGGCGATGTTTTGCAGTCCTTTGGGACCGTGGTAGACCGCGTACATACCGGCCATAATCGCGAGCAGGGCCTGGGCCGTGCAAATATTTGAAGTGGCTTTTTCCCGCTTTATGTGCTGCTCCCGCGTCTGCAGGGCCATGCGGTAGCTGGGATTGCCGTCGACATCTTTAGAAACTCCGATGACACGTCCAGGAATCTGCCGCTTGAACTTCTCCCGGCAGGCAAAATAGCCTGCGTGGGGACCACCGAAGCCCATCGGCACCCCGAAACGCTGGGTCGTCCCGACCACAACGTCAGCCCCCATCGCTCCCGGAGAGCGCAGCACCGTCAAGGCCAGGAGATCGGCGGCAAACACCACGTAGACACCGGCATCGCTGGCTTTGAAACAAAGCTCCCGGTAATCGATGATCGCCCCGGCTTCTCCGGGATACTGCAACAAGATACCGAAGGTCCGGGCGTCAAACTCCCAGTCCTTGTGCTTGCTGACGACCACTTCGATGCCCACCGGCTCGGCGCGGGTTTGCAGAACGGCAATCGTTTGCGGAAGCACTCGGTCCGAAACCAGGAACTTATTGATCGGTTCTCCCTTGTTGCGCTTATTCTTGTCGTTGAACAACATTAACATGGCCTCGGCGGCGGCAGTGCCTTCGTCGAGCAGGGAGGCATTGGTCAGTTCCATGCCGGTCAGGTCGGCTACCGTAGTTTGAAAATTGACCAGGGCTTCCAAGCGTCCCTGCGCAATCTCCGCCTGGTAAGGCGTATACTGGGTGTACCAACCGGGATTTTCGATGACACTGCGTTGAATGACCGTCGGGACGATGGTCCCGTAATAACCCAGCCCAATGAAATTCCGGTAGAGCCTGTTTTCTGCGGCATTGCGCCGCAAGCCCCGGATAAAATCGTATTCACTCACCGCGGCCGGAGTGTTCAAATTTTCCCGATTGCGGATTGCTTCGGGAACCACTTCGTCGATCAAATCGTCGAGGGTATCGACTCCGATTGCCTGCAACATCTCGGCCGTATCTTTGGGCGATGGGCCTACATGGCGGTCAACAAACCGGTCAGTGGAAGTTAGATTGACGTTCATATTGAAGACATTTACCTGTTCTAATCGTTCTAAAGCACAAATTTAGAACAAATTTGCCAGAAATTTTATCTGGTTAATGAAGGTAAATAACCACTTGCCGCGCCAAAAGTTGTATCCGGGATTTTGCGAAATTTTCCTTGGTATTCTTTTCTTCAAACAGCCATTTCTGCCTGTAAATCACCGTTTTTGCCTACACTTCCAGTCTGCCGACACTTGCCTATTTTTGTGCCTTTGCGGCCACATTGTGGATAACTCAAGGATGTAGGGCCGGGTTCACCTCAGCGGTCCATGACCGGTAGCACCAAAGAAGAGGAAGCTGTGCCACCGAAGCATACTTCCAGGGAGTGGTTTCCGGTAATCGGATCAAAGTGATCAGCGTCGGCCCCGGAAATGGCGATTCGAATCCGGCTTCCGGGCTGAACTTCCCAGGAGCAGGGGAGGAGGTGGATGTCAATTGCGGTGACCTCGCCCGCGACCAGGGGCGTGGCGTCGGTGGATTGGAAGGAAGGATGGGGTACCACGTCGGTGTAAAGCGGGGTGGTCGCCGGCCGGCGGTGGCTGGCCCGGAGCAAACCTTCGGTGATCAGAAAAATCTGCCCTTCCGCCGTGATCTCTTCCAGGTAGACAAAGAGGCTCTCGTCGGTCTGGGGGCTAGCGATGTGCAAGCGGACCGCCGGGTGACCGGTGATCTCCATTTTTTGTTCCAACACCGGTGTCGTGTAGGTCACCCAATGTTCCTGCAGCGCGGGTAGATCTTTGTAGGTGGATTTATTGTCCGAAGAAAGATCCCAGCGGGTTTGGTGACCAGTTCCGAGGCTGGTATCGACCCGCAAGGTATCCCGACCACTTGTGCGGCTAGGCTGATCGAGCAGCATTCCCCCTGCGGCAAAGTACTGGGTGATGGGCGTCGCGCCGGCCGGCGGCCATTCCTGGGCGGCCCGCCAGCGTTCCGCCCCGATGGTATAATAGTGGACCGGCGCTTCGTCTCGCAACAATTCGGACCGGCCTTTCAGGTGGGCGTCGAGGAATTTGATGAATTCGGCGGTCCGGTCAAACGTTGCCTTCCCCGGTGCGTGCGGACTGATGTTCAGCGAGGCAAAGTGATTCCAGGGTCCGATGAGCAATTTGTTCTGACCGCTGCCGTAATTGTGCAAGATGCGGGTGGCGGCCCGGGGACCGGCCATGTCGTACCAGCCGGAAACCGCGTAGACCGGCGCGTTGCACTCCCGAACCGCATCCAGGTGCCCCGCCGGAAAAAAGGCGTCGATGTTGCGGCCCTCGACCAGGGAGCTGGTATCATCGCGGTATTGTACGCCGTGCAGGACCACGTCGGCGTAACCATTCTTGTGGTGGGCGCGGTAGGCGCGGTTGAGATCTACTTTGCGCCCGCGAACCCCTTGAGGACCATTGACCAGGGCTTTGACCACCTTGCGGTTGCTGTTCACGAGGCCTTGGTCCATGGAGCGCAGGATGTCCGACCACCGGTAGATCAGGCCACGGTTGAAGAGGCCTCCCGGTACTGCCATGTCGTCGAAGCCGTCGAAGGGCGCGTGAATCGGGATGATGGCTTTTAGCGCGGGGTGGCGATTGACCGCCAGCATCTGCGCCGCCCAGCCATTGTAAGAGATGCCGGTCGCCGCCACTTGCCCATCCGACCAATCCTGAGCCGTGATCCAGTCCAGCAATTCAGCCCCATCCGCCACTTCGTCCGGACCCATCGCAATCATCTCCGACCCAAAGGAAGCCCCCGAGCCTCGGGCATCCACGGTCAGCACCGCATAACCCGCCTTGACCAGGCGTTCGGTGGAAAACACCAGATTCATGCCGGGCGTGCCGGGTTTCAATAGTAAATTGAAAGGAAACTTCACCTTGAAAGCCCGCCAGTACCGGGTGATGTGCAACACCGTCGGGATTTTATCGCCCGGCGGGAGATCCCTCGGCAAAAACAGGTCGCAGGCCAGTTCTACCCCGTCGCGCATCGACAGATAAAATGACTTTTCCACCATCTTTTTGTAAACCGGAGGGGGATCGTAGGGACTCGGGACCAGCGATTGTGCCGGCAGGAAGCAGGGGGCAAGGAGCAGAATTAACAATGCGGCAAACGAAGTCGCAGTTCGGATCGGCGGCAGCATATTTCGGTATTTACAACCAATATAAACTGATTTCCGAGGCGGGTCAATTGTCCCGGGCAGTTTTTTCTGGCAGTGGGGAGGCCGGTGCTGTCTTTGGCATTGGCCCCGCACCCATCATCCACCGCAGGCAGATCGGCAGCAGCAGAAAGTCTGCCACCAAGGCCACCCCGAGTGTAATGCTGAGCAATAACCCGATGGTAAACGTCGGCGGGAAAGCCGAGAAAATCAGGCACGCAAACCCAAAAAACAAGATCAATGAGGTGATGATCAGCGCCTTGCCCGTCTCCATAAAGGTCGTGTGGATGGCTTCGTCCACACTGCGGCCCTTGTCGTATTCCAGCTTGAACCGCGCCAGGAAGTGGATGCTGTCGTCGACCGCAATCCCGAAGGCGACCGTAAATACGATGGCGATTTTGGGGTCGAACTCCAAGTGCAAAAAGCCAATAATCGCGGCGGTGATCAGCAGGGGAATCACGTTGGGGATGAGCGAGATGAGGACCATTTTCGCATTGCGAAACACGGCGGCCATGAAGAGCGCGACCACCAGAAAGGCCAGGATCAGGCTTTGCATGAGGCTGCCAACTAGGTTTTCCTGGTTTTTGTCAAAAATGTAGCGGTGGCCGGTGTGGGTGACGGTCAGGCGCTCGGAATCAAGGTGGGCGGCGGTCCAGGCGTCGATCTTTGCATTGATTTCTGCCGTCTTGCGGGAACCGATGTCGGTGAGGTTGAGGTACAGGTGGGCCGCACTGTCGTCCCGGGAAATGATGCTCGACGCCGAGCGGGCCAGCTTTTTGTCGAATACCCGTTGCAATTCGGCGTGCTGCGCCGCATCCTCCGCGATCCGGTAATACTCCGGGCGGTTGCCGTGGAGCGCCCGGTTGGCGATCTTGTAGTACACCAGCGGCGAAATCACCGGTCCCGTGATCCCCACGGTGTCCAGGAAATTTTCCATCCGTTGCAGGTCCCGCTGGATCGCAAGATCGTGAAAAGTATGGCCATTGCGGGTTTCTAGGGCCAGATGAATCGAATTGATCCCGCCGAGTTGTTCATCGAGGACCAAAAAGTCGTTCAGAATCTTTGAATTGCGCGGGAGGTCCCGCTGATTCGTCAGGTTGAGGCTGATTTGGGAAGCCCCCAGCAGGCACACCCCGACCACCACCAAAGCCCCCACCGCGATCTGCCGCGGCCGTTCCTTCGTAAACCGGTAGCTCCATTCCAGCAGCCCGTGGAAACGGCTCCGCGGGCCGCGCGACCGGATAAGTTGGCCCGCGCGGAACCAAGAGATGAAGGACAACGACAATAAAATCACGGTCAAAAACGCTACGAACACCCCAACCGCCGCCAGCAACCCGAAGCTCCGAATCGGAGGCATCCGCGAACTCAACAGCGACACAAACCCGATGGCCGTCGTAAGCGAGGTCATGAAAGTCGCCAGCCCGATTTCCCGCACCGTGATGCCCAGTGCCTCCTTGCGCGACCGCCCGCGGTTCAGTTCGTCTACGTACTTGGTCATGATGTGGACCACGTCGCTCGTCCCCACGATCACCAACAGGATCGGAAACAGCGTTGCCATGAGGTCCAGGGGTTTGTCCCCAATCCCCAAGCCGCCGAAGAAGTAAATCATGCTCAAAAACACCGACAAAAAGGCGATGATCGTGCCCCAGAACCGACGGAACAAGAGGACCATGCTCAAGAGCATGACCACCGTAGCCAGCACCACAAACAGGACAAATTGTTCCTTTTGCAGGCGGGTCAGTTGGTAGTGGGTGATGGCAAAGCCCATCTCGTGCGTGCGTTCAAAGGGATACCGGGCGATCAATTCTTCCAGGGCGTAGACGAATTCTTCCTCCTCCGCGTAGCTGCGATTGCCCGGCACTTCGAGCAGGACCACCAGCATCTTCCCCGTGTGGGACACAAATGTATTGCGGAACCGCGGATCAGTGACGATGCGGAGGCTGTCCGCCGCCAAGTCTTCGGAGCGTTTCCAGTCGAGCACCCGCAACAAAATTGGGAAATTGGGATCCTCGATGAAGTCCTTCATGTTGGTGAGGGACGTTGAGGAAGCAACCATGGGCAGCTTTCGGGCCTTGAGAGTGAAATCGTGGACGTGAGCGAGAAATTCCCGCTCGAACACCCCCGCTTCCCGGTAGATGCCGACCGCTACCGAGGTATTTCCCGAATCAAAGCGGTCTTTGAAAGTGACGTAATAGGTCAAGTCCTCGTCGTCATCCGGCAAGAACGACTCAAACCCAAAGGCAAACTCAAGTTTGGTCAGCCCGACGCCCGCCACTGCCGCAAAGAGGGCAAAGAGGACCACAATGGTGATGCGTGCGCGATTCGAGAACATGCGGCAAAGAAAGCAAAATTTTGCTTGGGGTAGGGGCGGGGGAATCGCCGGTGGAGGCGGACGACAGTCAGGTCAGGCGGAGAAAATCCGTTTTAGGGCGTACGGCCGGCCGTGCGCGCCCAATGCAGCCCCTCGCATTCCACAAATAAATCTCTGCCGGCACCCAATGAGATTTGCCGCATGGATCTCCGCCTGAGCCAGAAAGTAGCCGAAGAGGGGCAGAAAAAGATACCAGAGCAAAATCGCAGAAGTAAATTTAAACCGCCTCTAAGAGTGGGGGGCTTAGGGCAGGGGGCGGCTACCGACGCTACTCCGCCGCGTCGGTACCAGGCTGTTCCGGGAGTTCGCTTTGCTCCGTCGCACCGGCCTGGGGGACCGGCGCGACCCAAGTCCCTCCCATCCTTGCCGCAAGCAGTTGGTCCCGATTTTTACCGTCCGCACAAATTCAGTCCCCGATGTCCCGCGAAGAAAAATCCCACCGCCCTTTCCCCGACGAAAAATCCAACCCAACCGAGCGGTTCAGCACTACCGTTTCGCCGTCTAAGCCGGTCAAGTCGGCGGAAAACTGAACTTCAAACCTAGTCGGAGCACCATTGGCGGTCACTGCCGAATCCCGGGCGTAAACAAATTGCAGGTATCCCTCATCCCGCTCCGCAATCCGGGCAAACAATCCCGGCGGCACGCTGCCCTCGCTGGTAAAAACCCGGTCGCGCCGATGCCGGAAAAAAGGAATGACATTGATCCGGAGTGAATCTTGGGGTCCTCTGCCCTCAGTCACCGGAATCAGGGCCAGTTGGGGCGTAAAATTTCCAAGCACCCAAGCATGTTGCGCCCTTACCTTTTCGTAGAGGTCCCGAAAGCGCTGGGATTGAGCGCGGTACCTCCCCGCCAAAATCCCCACCGTGACCACTCCCAAGGCCAAAATAACCGCGATGAATGCACCTGTTTTCACAGTGGAACTGTTTGGTTGAATGGTAAAAGCTGATCGGTCAAATCCGCCCCTTCGGTCCCCAACTCACTCTGCCCCCACGTACTCCCGCCCGCGTTCGTCCACGAAGAAATACCCCTCGCCCTCCCGGGGCCACACCATGGCGAGGCCGTTTTCGAAACACGCGACTTCGTGGTATTTCGGGGGAATGACCTCGCGGCCGTTGCGCTGACAAAAACCCCAGCGGCCGGCCACCGCCACCGCCACCAGCGGGGACCGTTCGCACCGGGTTTGCGCGTAGCGCAGCATCAGCTTTTGTTCCGCCGGCAACTGGCAATCGCTGATCCGACCCCGGTGATCCACCCGGCAATACTTGTCTCCCTCCCGGAAATGGGCCGATCCGTAACTGGCCAGCGAATCGCGGATGATGCGGGCCTCCGTCGCAGAAGACAAGACCAGCGGAACGACCACCTTGCCCGCCCGGTCCAGCACCCCGTAGCGCCGCCGCTCAATCACCGAATTGCGCAGCCGGCTCAATTGCCCGACCACCGCGAATCCCTCCCGAAAGGCAAAAGTCTGATCGTACACAAACGGGATCGCCCCCTCGCCCTTGTGGTCCAGATACCCGTAGCGGACCCGGCCCCCCCGGTCCAGCACCGCCGCCGGAATCATGCCGTCGGACATCCGCCCAAAACTAAAGTAGGGCCCTTTCCAGGGCAGACTCGCCTCGCCTTTCCGGTCGATAAAGAGCCACTGATCGCGGTACTGCACCGCCGCCCGCCCCTGAAAAAAGCCCGAAGGCTTGACCGCCTGAAAGCGAAACGGAACCACCTCCCGGCCTTGCGTGTCGACAAAGCCCCATTTGCCCCGGACCGCCGCCGCGGCGAGTCCTTCCCGTACCGCATGCAAATTGTCGTAGGCCGCTTCGATGACCTCCCGGCCCTCCAGATCGATCATCCCGAAGCGGTACTCCCGCTGCACCACGGCAAATCCATTGTCAAACACATCCATCCGGGTGTAGCGCGGACTGCTGATCCGATTGCCACAGCGGTCATACAGGCCGATGAATTCCCCGTCCCGCACCGCAATCAGGTCCGTGTAATTGCCGGACCGGTCCCGCAAGACCCGCACGTGGTCATATTGCGCTGGAACCACGCGCTGGCCCGCCGTATCCAGCATCCCGAAACGCCCCGCATCCTCGACCAAAAACAGCCCCGAACGCTCGGGAAAGATTTGGTCGTAGTCAAATGGGGTTAACATCTCGCCATTGGTCCGTGCCAGGGCGTAGCGTTTGCCCCGCCGCAACCGCAGATGGCGGTCCATGATGATATTGTCGTAGAGGAGGGCGATGATCACCTGGCCCTGGGCATCGATCAGGCCCGCTTTCCCCCGGCGAAAAACAACCGCGCGGCCATTTTGGAAGGGGAGCGCCGCATCGTAATCGGCCGCGATGCGGAGTTCACCCGTGGGATCACAGTAGCCCCAGGCATTGCCCTGGCGAAAAGGAATCAGTTCCGGAACCGCCGCCGGTACCACCGAGGCCACAACCAGAAAATAAAGGAGGAAACCTGCGATGAAACGCATTTGACGCATACGGCAAAATACGCAATCTGCCGTTTGCCGCCAATTGATTTTTTCTGGGAACCCCAAGTTTACCGGACCGGAAATATCCCGTGCGATGCAGCTCTGGCATTTCACCGGCAGAGACGGCGTTCAACCCTCGTTTTTCAACTCCTCCCGGAGCTTGGTTAGGATTTCCCCGAGCCAGTTCGTGCCCGGCCATGCGCTGGGGTCGGTAGTCCGGGCCTCCTCTTCGGAAATCCCGATGCCCCAGATGGCATCGTTCGGGGCCGCTTCGACGATGGTCGCATCCCCTGTGGCCAGCAAGAATTTCCGCAGATCGGGATTCTGGGTGAACTTTGCCCGGTTGCCCCGGTAGACGATTTCGCGGGCGTGTTTGCTCCAAACCGTCCGGTCAAAATTCCGGACTTTGCGCCCGAGGGCTTTCTGGTCGCGCGGTTGAGCAGCTTCCAGGATCTGGGCCGCGATTTCGGCATCACCGAAGAGCTGGGCCTTGCCCCACATCATGTATTGCTCGGCGCAGTTAAACGGCTGGCCTTCAACCACAAAGTTGGAAGGATGCCACTGCGAAAACGGACTGTTGGTCCGCCAGAAGAAATGGAATTGCTCAGTCATGGGAGTAAGGTTTAAATGAATTGGTAAATCGAGAAGGGATAAATATGGTGTATTTTTTACACACTTAAAAATTCGTGGGCCGATTCGCCGATTTGCGCGTTTGAATGGTGGCGATCAGGGTTGAGCGGGACGGTGGGCCCGGATAAATGCGCTCGGATCGCGAAAGCCCGTGGTCTCCCCCGCATAGCCGCCCCCGATTTCCCCATCCACTGAGTCGCGCAGTTCGAAGTGGAGGTGCGCCCAATACGCCCCGTGCGCATTGCCGATGGTCCCGATTTGCTGCCCGCGCTGCACCGTATCCCCGGCCTTGACCCAGATCGTGTCCAGGTGCCCGTACAGCGTCTCCAACAATTGCGGCCCGGCGACGGTGCCGAGGTTGTGCTCTACGCGGATGACATTTCCCCAGCCCCCTCGGAGGTCTTCGGCAAATGCGACCACGCCCGTCGCCGCGGCGTAAACCGGATCACCGAGATCCGAATTGCCGCCACCGACCCCATTCCAATCCTCGCCGAGGTGGCCGTTTTCGCCGAATTTTTGCGCATTGTAGTAACCCCGGGCATCCGGAGGACCAACCGGAAAATCAAAGCCATCCGCTTGCGGCGGAACCACCGGCGGGGGAGAGGAGACGTAGGCCACGGATGATGCCCGCTGGCGGGGAGCCGATGGTTCGGAAGTACAACCCGGGCCGCAAATTGCAGCGATCCCCAGCAAGACAAGGCCGTAAAAAGCGCGCATGGACGAAGATTTTATCGGATAACGGGGACGCTCCCAAAAGATACGTTCTCAAGGCCGGCGCTGCGGGCGGTGGGCCTGGATAAAATCGGTGGGATCGACAAATCCCAGAGTATCGCCTTCGTATCCGCTGGGAATCGGCTTGCCCGGTGAGCCCCGCATCTCAAAGTGGAGGTGGGCGTGGTAGATGCCCCCCGCTGACCCAATTGTCCCGATGATTTCGCCGCGTTTCATGCGGTTGCCCGGCCGGACCCAGGCACTGGCCACGTGCGCGTACAGGGATTCGATGTAGTTCGGTTGGGCTTCCGTCCCGTAATTGTGCAGCATTCGGATGACAATTCCCCAGCCTCCCCCAAAGTCCTCGGCGAAAAAGACCACGCCATCCGCCGCCGCAAATACATAATCGCCCTGGTCGGTATTGCCGCCTCCGATCCCGTTCCAGTCTTCCCCCAAGTGCTCCAAATCGTTCGGCAAGAAGCCCCGGTATTTATAGTAGTCCTCCGCATCGGGGGGACCCACGGGAAAATCGAATCCATCCGCCGGGCGTACCTTTTGTACGATTTCCGGACTGATTAGAGGAAAGCTATCCACCGGAGCCGTCGTATCCACTGGGGCCGGGCGGAGCGTATCGCGCTCGTAAACCGTGTGGTTGGTGACTCCGGTTTCGTCTTGGCAGGCTCCCAATCCCAGCAGCAGCCACAGCCCCCAAAATGGGACCAAAGAGGGGGGGAAATGGAGGGAGCGAAGCAACTTCATTTTCCGGCAAAATAGCAAGCCCACGCGAAAAAATCACTATCTTTGCCGCCGCTAATGACACAAGAAAAGCAACCAGGAACCCACAAGCCCTCCCTCATTCCTGCTTTGATGGCCGCCTTCATCGATATGGTGGGGATCGGCATCGTCGTTCCAGTGATCGCGCCCTTGATCATTGAGAACGAGACCGGAATCGTGCCGATGACCTATTCCCATTTTTGGCGGGACATCATCCTCGGCCTGCTGCTGACCTCGTATCCCCTGGCGCAATTTTTCGGCGCGCCGATGCTGGGAACCTTGTCGGATCGCTACGGTCGCAAACCGATGCTCACAATTTCCATGTTGGGCAGTGTTGTCGGATACGCGATGTCGGCTTGGGGGGTATTGGAATCGGATCTGCTCATGCTGTTTGCCGGGCGAATTCTGGATGGCTTTACCGGGGGCAATATTAGCATTGTGTTCTCCGCGATTGCGGACGTGAGTACGCCCGAGACGCGCACCCGGAACTTTGGGTTGGTGGGGATGCTTTTCGGTTTGGGGTTCATCATCGGTCCGGCGATCGGGGGCATTCTCGCCAATCCGGAATACGTGAGCTGGTTTGGGCCTTCGGTGCCGTTCTGGGTGGCCGGCGGACTGTGCGCGATCAACGTTGTGCTGATCATCATCATGTTCCGGGAGACCTTACGGGAGCGCAACCTCAAGCCCATCAGTGCCCTCAGCGGCCTGCGTAACGTACGGGTGGCCTTTGAGTTGCCCAATCTGGGCCGCTTGTTTCGCGTGTTGTTTCTGGCGACGCTGGGATTCGCCTTCTTCACGAGTTTCTTTTCCGTACTCCTGATCGAGAAGTTTTCCTACAATGAATCCGACATCGGCTGGCTATTCTTTTTCATCGGCATCTGGGTGGCTTTGGTGCAGGGTGGACTGGTCAAGCCTGCCAGCCAGCGTTTTTCCGGGCCGCAGGTAATTAATTTTACTTTGCCGGTAATGGCCGTAGTGCTGTTCCTGCTGCTTTTGCCGAACCGGGACTGGATGGTGTACGCCCTGATGCCCGGCCTCGCGCTGACCCAGGGACTCTTTGGGCCGTTTATGCAGTCCCTCATCTCGGAGCAGGCCAGCGACAAGCAGCAGGGCCTGGTCATGGGGGTCAGTCAATCTTTGGGTGCATTGGGCAATGCCGTCCCCCCACTATTGGCCGGTTTTCTTTCAAGCCTCAACTACAACCTCCCGATTCTGGCGGCGGCCATTATCGTCCTGATCGGGTGGATCGCATTTCGAACTCGTCGAAGCTGAAGCCAAATTCATCGGGTCCTAAATCGATTCATCGACTGAAAACCGGTTTCCACCGAGCGATGCTGGCAATTCCTCGAAAGAAAAACCTACGTGGTCCCAAGTCGCTTATCTTTGCTTCGTAAGATTGAGATAATAAATAATTTACGTTCTTTCTCAGGGCAACTTCAACACGCAATTTTGCCGTTTGCCCTGAGAATACTAAGAAAAATTTAGAGGGTGATTTTTGATTCTTTTCATGTTGCCCCGGGTTTACCCGGGGCGATTCTTTTTTGTACCCCTCCGTTTGGTCCCGGGCAAATGTCTACTGCAAGGTGACTTCCACCCGTCGGTTACGGGCCCGCCCGGACTCACTGGAATTTGTTTCCGCCGGCTGGTCAAATCCGTACCAATCAATTTTGATGCTGCTGGATGGAATACCCAGCTCTACGAGGTAGCGCCGGACCGCTTCCGCCCGCCGCCGGGACAAGCGATCATTGTAGCCGCGACTGCCCTGATTGTCCGTGTGGCCCTGTACGGTGATTTCACTTCCTGGGTTGGCTTTCCAGCGTTCGTAACCCTTGCGCAACTGATCCTGCGCGCTTGCGGAGAGTTGTGCTTCGTCAAAAGCAAATTCCACTACCGCCCGCCATTTTGCCGGCTCAAGATCGGTTACCGGGCTATCCTCTGGAGTCACGGTTCCGGGCGGGAGCGGTTCCTCACCGACCGCAACCGGATCGAACATGCGGCGCGCGTCCGCATACTCGTTGCGCAAGATTTCGGCGCGCTTGATCGGATCCCGGGGCAAACTGGTAAAGGAATTGGCTTCCAGGAACACAGCGGAATCGTAGCGTCCGTCGCCCACGTCGGCGATGGCGATGCGGATTTTGTAGACTCCTCCCGGTTTCACCCGGGTTTGGGCCTTGAGCAGGGTGGTCATCCCGTCAAATTCGATGGCCTCCAGCAGCGAAGCACTCAATTTTTCCGCTTTGGAAACTTTGGGATTTCCCGTCCGGTCAAAGTGGTTGTTGTCGAGGTAATTTTTGCCGTTGATCCGGTGGTTGACTGTGTTCACCGTAATCGGCGCCTGGTTGCGGGGGATGACCGCGAGATTTTTCACGCCCTGAATGCCGGGCCCGGTGATGAAAAAGGCAAACACGTCATTGAACTGGGAAAAGACGTATTCGGTGTATTCCTCCGAAGCAAATACGAAGTTGAAGGTCAGCAATTCCTGGGCGGCCATGAACTCAAATTCGAGGACGGCGGCGTCATAGGTTTGGCCCCGCCCGATGCCGCGCAGTTGTCGGTAGCCGCGTTCGCCCAGGTTGATACCGGATCCCGGACTTTTGTTGGGGCCGGGGATGTCCCGCACTCGGCCAGTAGAAAGCACGATTCCCGCACCGATCAGCGGATTGTCACTCGGGTCAATGAACTGCGCAATGGCTTCTTCGGACCCGGCAAACCGCACATTGCGCACCCGAATGCGCTTGCCCAACAACACTTCGGACACCAGTTCGGCGGCGGAGTAGCTGGTGTCGATGCGGATTTGTCCCGGCAATTGCCCCGCGAGCAAGAGACCACCGAGCAGCAAGATCCGGCGCCAAAAATTCATTCCATTCATCCGGGACTCCTATCAATTGAGTGCAACAAAATAACCGGTTGTACCAGAATCGGTTACGGAATTTACCGCTATCTTTTTATTTTGCCCCGAAATAACCCAATACAAACCATGTCTCGAATTGATATTGAACGATTTCGTGCGTTGGAAGCCGAAGGACTCCTCTTCATCAATCGGCATCCCGAAGCCCCTTTGTTGATCCACAACTACAGCCAAAAGGTGCAGTACGAGCGCCTGTGGAGGCCAGAAACCCTACGGAGCCGGGGGTTGATTACCGATCTGACCGGGCGGATTGTGGCCCGTCCTTTTGGTAAATTTTTCAATTTGGCGGAGTACCTGGAGTATGTGGGCCCGGTTCCGGAGGAATCCTTTGAAGTCTTCGAAAAGATGGACGGTAGCCTGGGCATCCTGTATTTCATTGGTGATCAGCCTTTCATTGCGACGCGGGGATCATTTTCCAGCGAACAGGCGATCACGGCAAATCGCATCCTGAGGGAACGCTACGCGGCGGTGAAGTTTGACCCCCAACTGACCTATCTGTTTGAGATCATCTATCCAGAAAACCGCATCGTGGTCAATTACGGCGACATGGAGGCCCTGGTGTTGTTGGCGGTGATTGACACGGCCACCGGCGAGGAGTTTTCCTTGGATCTGATCGATCTACCCCTGCCAAAGGTGAAGCGCTACGCAGGCATCGCAGATTTGCACGCTTTGCGCGCGCTTGAGGAGGAAAACCGGGAGGGCTTTGTCGTGCGCTTCCGCAGCGGATTGCGGGTCAAGGTGAAGTTTGCCGAGTACGTACGTCTGCACAAGATCATTTCTGGGGTGACCGTGCGCTTCATTTGGGAGCAGGTGTCGGCGGGCAAAGCGCTGGACGATGTCCTGGAGCACGTGCCCGACGAATTTTACGCCTGGGTGCGGGAGGTGGAAGCGGACTTGCACGCGCAATACCGGACCATCGAGGCAGAAGCGCGCCGTGTATACCGTGAACTTCCGACCCGGCGGGAAACCGCCGCCTACTTCAATGGTCTGTCGATCAACGCAAAAATTCTTTTCCGGATGCTCGACGGGAAGACTTACGACGATGTCATCTGGCGCATGCTGCGCCCGGAATACCGTACGCCTTTCAACGATTCGACTCAATCGGGGGTGAGTCCCGCGGGAACCTAAACTGCTTTTGAAAACATGAAAAAAGTACTGATTTATAAAGGCCTGCCCGCTTCGGGCAAATCGACTGCGGCAAAAAAGCTCCTTGACGAGTTCCCAGGCCGCTACAAGCGGGTCAACAAGGACGACCTACGGGCGATGCTGGACAATGGCAAGCACAGCCGCGGCAACGAAAAGTTTGTGCTGCGGGTGCGCGATGCGGTCATTTTGGCGGCATTGGAAGCGGGCAAACACGTGATCGTCGACGATACGAATTTGCATCCCAAGCACGAGCAGCGCATTCGCGATCTGGTGCGCGGAGAAGCCGAAGTTGAGGTTGTAGATTTCATGTACGTCAGCGTGGAGACCTGCATCGTCCGTGACCTCAAGCGGCCCAACAGTGTCGGGGCGCGGGTCATCCGGCGCATGTGGAAAGATTACCTCAAGTATACCGAACCGAAACTGGTGCAGGACGAAAATCTGCCCCGGGCGATCATTTGCGACCTGGACGGGACCTTGGCTTTGCTCAATGGGCGGAGTCCGTACGACGCTTCCACCAGCGATGAGGACTTGCTGAATGCGCCGGTGGCTGCCATCGTAGGGCGTTTTGCTGAGATCGGCCACCAGATCATCTTTTTGTCCGGCCGGGAAGACCAATTCCGCGCGCCGACGGTTCGCTTTTTGACCAAGCACCTGGGCGAAGACTTTGCCTACGAATTGATCATGCGGGCGACCGGAGACATGCGCAAAGACGCGTTGATCAAGCAGGAATTCCTGGAAAAGACGATCCTGCCCCGTTTCCATGTCGATTTTGTCCTGGATGACCGCAACCAAGTGGTCGACATGTGGCGCAGCCTCGGCCTGACGTGCTTACAGGTGAATTACGGGGACTTTTGAGACAATTTCCAATTGCCTGATTTCCGATTGGCGCGTCCGAACGCGCAACCAACAAAAAATCAATTTCTCCCCAAAACAAATTTAAATCATTGAATATAAGGCCCTTAAATAAAAGCGCCGGCAATTCGCCGCTCAACCCAAACAACAACCGTATTCCTCAATTTCCAATTGGCGCGTTCGGAACGCGCAAGTAGCGATGAACAAGTAGCTTAAAACGTCGCTACAGCACGAGGATCGTAGCCGCACGGCACGCCGTGCGGCCCCCGCGGATTTCCGTGGAGAATTTCCAATTGCCCGATTTCCAATTATCGATGGTAAAGGATCAGGAATCGAGAATCAGAAATCGAAAATCTCTAACTTGGAGGTATGTCCGATCTTCCTGAGTTTGATTTTGAAAATTACAATGCCAGAGATCCTTGGCATTTTCCTCCACAGCGATTGGTGCGCTTTGCATTCGAGGCGCGGATGATATTTGCCCGGTCCCGTGACAAGTGGATCCGAATCAAGCCTTATCCTGATGCCCGATTCCTGATTTTTCACCAATTGGCGGGGGACAGCTACGCCCTGGGGACATTTGCGATGATGCTGCGGGAGCGGGCGACCGATGTCGAGTGGTGGAATGCCCAACCGGAGACAACCGGCAATTTGGACAAGATGGCGATCCGCGCGAATCACACTTCGATGCGCGCTCTCCTTCAGTTTGGCTTTTTTCACGGAGTGGCCAAGCACCTGGACCACATATTTCGGCAGGTTCTCCGTAACCTCGACCCCGAAGCTCGGGAAAATGGCGCGGTGGCCTTTACTCGGGTGCGCCGGACGCTGTTTGCCCAGACCGGGCTGGAAGCCTACGAAGGATTGATCACCTTGATCCTTTTGATTCGGGACAGCATGGCGCACAACGGAAGGTTTTGTCCCATTTCCCGGAAGGACCTCAAGCTAAACTACGATGGCCGCCGCTACGCCTTCAAAAACAATGAGGAAATCGAAGCCCAGGAGTGGGGATTTGTAGATACCTGGGATTTTTTGCTCTACCTCCTACGGGAGACCGATCAATTGCTCAACGAGCTTTTCCAATCGCCGTTTGTGGCGCTGATTCCCTACATCCAGGCGCGTTACCTGGAGAAATAGCGCCGAAAATGAGGGAGTGCCCAAGGGAATGGACTCCCCAACAAAAAGTAAACTCCCTTGATCGGGCGACCAAGGGAGTTTCGAAAGAACGTTTTCATCAGGGTATATAACCCTTAACTATGTCTAAAGCCAATTGTCAATAAAAGAACGTTATCGTCAGATTTCCAGATCAGGAGGCGGATGCCTCGCTAAATCCTTCGGTACAATAATAAAGCAATTTGTAATGAAATCAAAAAAAAATGAGGGGTAGATTATAAATTGTAATAAGGCAAAAAACTCCCTTTTTGCGCTTAATCAACTTTTACGCAGCTTTAGATCCGCGTACAATTATATTTTATAAATCAAAAGGGGGAGAAATTTTTTTAACAAACGTTGCGGTACACTTATAAATCAACAGTGGTTCCGGTTGGGTGAGCCAACCGGGAAATGAAGCAGGGCAAGAAAAAAAGACTCCCTCGACTGCTGAGCCGAGGGAGTCCCTAAGGTTAATAAAAGAACGTTTCTAAAAGGGTATTAACCCTTACTATGTCTAAAGCCAATTGTCAATAAAGAACGTTATCGTCAGATTTCCAGATCAGGAGGCGGAGAGCCTCTCTAAATCCTTCGTTGCAAACATAATTCGCGTGCGTCTTTCCACAAATCAAAAATGTCCGCAATTTTATAAAATATATTTTCATTAAGGTGCCCATTCCAATCTAAAAAAGGGTATTTGGTCCTATTTCGGCCTTCTATTCTATTAAAAAAATAATATTGCCTACGGGCAAAAAAACGCCCTCTGAGCACAATCAGAGAGCGTTTCGTATCGTGTACCGTCAAAGTACAAGGACCAATTGAGGTCCGCATCACTTTATTTCTATGACTAAATTGTCAATTTTTGAAGGAACGCTGATCCTCGGATCAGATCGCGCAGAGGGAGTCTTTTCTCTCTACAATCCAAAGGTATTTTTTCTCATTCATCTTACCAATGAGGCTTTTTCCTATTCTTATAAATATAATCGCGTACTTCTTCGGAAAAGCGCCTGATTTTTGTTTAATTGGATTCTGAAATTGCCTTATTCTTATATTCATGACGCCCAAGCTAGATCTTTACGAACTGATCCACGCCCTCAATGACGGCGAGGTCAAAACATTCCGCAAAGAGATTTTGAAGCGCCGGGGAAAGCACACTTACCTCAAAGTGTTTGACGCTATCCGCGCCCAGGAGATCTATGACGAAGCGGCGCTCAAGGAGCAATTTGCCGGGGAAAAGACCCTCAACAATTTTTCCATCGCCAAGAAGAATCTCTACGAGAAACTGCTTGACGTGTTGTGCCAGTTGCCTTACCACCAGACGATTGAGACGCAATTTGATCGGTTCCGCCAGCAGATCGCCATTCTGATCAAGAAAAGTCTCTACAAGCAGGCCATGGATCGGGTGCGCAAAGCAATTAAGGTAGCGGAAAAGCTGGAAGCATTTAAAAAGGTGCTGGACCTCCACGACTTGCAGCGGGAGATTGCCCGGAATTACTTGCCGCCGGACAACTATCTGAGCCTCCTCAACGAGCTCAAGCACCGCGACACTTACCTGAGGGAGTTGGAGGACAACATCAGCCAGTACAAAAACATCTTCAATACCGCGTCGATTGCCCAGAAAATCCCCCAACCGATTCGGCGAACGATGCTGAACGGTATTTTGGCCCATACCCTCATGCAGGATGAGTCCGAGTGCCGCTCGGTTTCGGCCCGGCTTTACTTCTACCGGATTTGGAACCACGTGTACTACGTGCAGGGGCGAGATTCGGGTTGGAAATTTTTCACCGAACGCATCATCAGTCTTCTGGAAAAGCACCAACCGCTCCTCTCGGATCCGGGTAAATTTCTTGTCTACGTCAATACAATCAGTGATTACGGACTGAATTGCATTGCTTCCAATGAGTTTGCCGTGGCCTTGGAAACGGCGGAGAAGCTGCAAAATATTCGCAAAGACATCCGCGCGGGGGACAACGAGGCCATGATTTTCAACCGGTACTGGAAATTGCAACTCTTGTACTGCCAAAAGCTGCTGGATGAGAAGAATGGCATGGGGGCAGTAGAAAAGATCCGGGATGGACTTCGGCGCTTTCGCGGCAAAGTTGCGAAAGGCGATGCCATGGAGTTAATCCACCTATCGGCGGGCTTTTTGCTGACCATGGAACGATCCGCGGAAGCCATTCAGCCAATCATGGAACTGCGCGAGGACCGAGGCACTCAGGTGCGTCCCGACCTGCACTTCTTTTCCTGGTTGCTCTTTTTTGTCGCCCACTACAATCTGGGCAACTTTGACGTGATTGAGCAACAATTGCCCGGGGCGATCCATCACTTCAAACAACGCCGCCGCTACTCCGCCTTCTTCAAAATCTGCCTGACCCTCTTTCGGAAATCGGTTTTGGCGCGGAACAAAAACGAAATGATGCAGCGTTTAAAAATCGCCCGGGAGGCCCTGATGGATCTGTTTCGGTCGACGAATGACCAGGGGCCGCTGCGGTATTTCCACCTGATTGCCTGGATTGACTCCCGGCTCAACGATGTTCCGCTGTACAACCAAATGCGCAAAACGCCGGAAAAACTCCTGCTAAATGAGTCGCTCGTCGAAGGCGAACGGCCCACCGAAACCGCTTAGTTCTTTCATTTACCCGGAAGAACGGCGTCCAATCACAAGAAACACTGGCCTTCGCCCCGGTAAGTGGGAACCTCCTCAATCACCGCGCCGTCCCGCACGAGCAGCAGTTGGTTGAAACGTTCGCACAATTCCCCGGCTTTGCTGTGGCGCAAGAACACCGGATCGCCGTGCCTGAGGACTTGATTTCCGCGGTAAAGCACTGGGGTTTGCACCTCCCCGGCGGCTTCATTGGGGTGAAAACGGGCACCTTCTGGCAGATGCAGCACCGGCAAGCGCTCTTTTCCCACCGATCCACTGGCCACGTAGCCGCCACCGTGACAGGTGTAGATGCCCGGCTGCGGTTGCCGTACGATTTCAATCGCGAAGCCTGCCGCCGGGAGATGCCGAAAATTCGAGTAGTAATCAAACAAGTGAGAATTGTAGAAGCCCGAGCCGACCGTGATTTCGGTGACCCAAGCTTCCCTCCGCGTGGTTTCCATGCTGCCCGTGCCGCCGCCATTCACAATCGCGAGTTGCGCCCCGGCTTTTTCCAGTTCTCGGACCACCGCACCCCGGCGCCGCGCCAACTGCCGCACCGAGCGCTTTTTGAGAAAACGCACTGCCGAATTTTTGAGCGCTTGCCCTGGCATTTGGTCGCCCACCCCGGCAATTTGTGCTTCGTAGCCCATCAGGGAACTCAATTCCAAATGGGAAGCCGATTTGATCGCGGAAAACACTTGCAGGGCCGCATCTGCGCCGCGCACTGGGGACCGAAACACCCCGAAGTGTACGCCGGGCAGTTTCGTGGACATGTCCAGATCAAGGCAGACCGGCTGGTGGACTGGGGTGCCCCGCTCCGCGAATGTTTCCGCAACCGCCTGGATCTGACGCACGTGCTCCACCGAATCCACCATCAGGATGATCTGTTTGCCCCGGGCGGTCTCGCGCAGGACTGCACTCAGATGCTCTGGGTGCCAAGTGGGGTAGGCGATGAGCAAATCATCGAATCCCTGCTGGCTCAGCCAAACTGCTTCCGTGCTGGTAAAGCACATAAGCCCCTGGATTTCGGGTGACGCCTCGAGTAGGTGCGACAAAATCCTGCGGCAACGCACCGATTTTGACGCGATCCGGATTTTCTTTCCGCCGGCCCGCGCCAGGATTTGGCGGATGTTTTCGTCCAGGAGATCCAGATTTACGTAGGCAAACGGCATTGGCCGTCCCGCAAAGGTCGCCTTGTAGTGCGCGTAGGTGGGAAGCGAGGGATTGCGGCTCATAGAGAAGGATGGTAGGTCCGGCGGCGGAGTTCTTCCTCGGAAAATTCGGGGGGACGCACCTCGTCGGTGAGCTGGCGGGCATCGCGGAGCTTCGCCATTTCGCGGGCGAGGGACCGCAGTTTGGTTTGGAAAGCGGCCAGCGTCCACTGACCGAAAACCGTGTGGCCGCCTTCGTAAGCCTGAACGTCGTATTCCTCGCGGGTGGTGAGGTAGCCGCAGTAGGCATTTGCGTAGGGAGCAATGATCACCTCGTGGATTCCGTGGGCGGCGAGTTCTTTTTCGACGACCTGGCGCAGGCGCTGCCCGGCAATCGTGGTGGCCTCCGCCGGAAGCCCAACGATCGCGAGGCTACCGAGGGTTACAATTTGCAGCGGCAAAACGTGGGGTACCCAGGGTTTGTCCTCGTCCCAGCCCCGGGGATGGAGCCGCTTGAAATAGCGGATCGTAGGATCGGCAAATCCGGGAACCACCAGCCCTTTGACCCAGGCTGTGCCGAGGACACGGCGTTCACCGGCTTCGATCAGAATGACCTTTTTGCCGTGGGCGGCGTATTTGTGGCGCAGGCGCCGGCGCTGGTGGCGGGCCTGAAACAGGACGGTGAACTTTTCGTATTGCTTGACCCACCAGGCCATGAAGCGGGCGGCATGCACGATGACCGGGACCATGCCCGGGCCTTCCTGGGTGCCGGCAAAGAAGGCGACGCCGTGGCAAGCGGCTGCGGTACGTGCATTTTCGACTCCATTGGTGAAGACGGGATCGCAGAGGACATCGGAGAAATTGACGTGGAGGAGGCCCGAATCCAGGTTGCCGGCGACGGGAGGTTCGGCCGCGGCGTTTTGGTGGATTTCCCGAGCCACTTCGTATTGAAGCCGTCCATTGTGCCGGGCACTCGCAAAATCATCGGCGTAGCGGCCCCGGGTCCACTTTTTCTTTTTGTCGTACTGGTAATTGGGCGTGACATCCCCGGCGGCTCCCTGAGCAAAAGCTCCCAAAAAGTCGGCATTGCCCGATTTTTCGCGGAGTTCCCGTTCGAGATAGTCGGCGGCGTAGCCCTTGTTGTCCCAGCAAATGCTGTGGTTGTCATTGTGGACGGAGGTCGTGTGTACGCCCAGCCAGTTGATCGCCCCAATCGGGGTTCCGTCGGGCCGGTCCATGCGCAGCAACCGCATGGTTCGGTCTACCGCCATTTCCGGACGCTTGGGGTTGGCGCCCTGGGCCTCGGGGTTGCGCAGATAGGCTTTCATGGAGCGGTTCGAAGCAATCTCGGGGTTGGGGGCAAATTCTCCCTTGGAAAAGCGAAGTTTGGCGGGCTGGAAGTGGTTCCAGGCCTGGCGAATGGCCTCAGTGATCCCGGCGACGATTTGCTGGTAGACTTCCGGGACGAAGCCGGGCACCGAAATGTTGTACAGCCCGTAGTGGTTGTAGCCGCCCGGGCCGCTGTGGGTATGCTGGGCGAGGAGCATCAGACTGGCCTCGGTCAAGGCGATTTCCGGATGCTTGCGCCGCAGTTTTTTCATGACTCCGGATTTGACCGCCTGGCTCACGAAGCACATGTCGCATATCACGATGCCGACCGCCTGATCGCGGTCTGGACTGCGAAAGAGGAAAGCCCGGGCCAGCAGGGGCGTCTCGATATCGGTCACCGTGTTCCAGTGCATCCCGTAACCCATCATTCCGATGTCTTTTTTGAAAGCAGTGATCTCAGCAAGTCCGGTTCCGACTTCGTAATGTGTCATGCGGTGGTGGTGATTTTGGTGTCGAGCGTTGGCTGTATGCTTGCAGCATAGGACCGATGTTTCCTTTGGAAAAAGAATATTTGCTGAAGCATGGAATACGAAAATAAAAAATTTCGAGATAAGAATGAATGCGCGCATTATTTTTTCCAACCACCTTTTTTGGCTAAATTTGCCCTGGCGAAATATCTCGCAGAAATTGGGTTTTTGTGGGATAGTGAGCGCCTGATCGATCAACTTATGAAAACCGTGATTGCCGTTTTGCTCTTTTTGTTCCCGGTGACCTCCGCTTGGGGACAATCGCTTTCCCCTTGGGTGATTGCTGCTGCCGGCGATTACTATGTGAACACGTCGGCAAACGCTTCGCTCTCTTTCACTGTAGCCGAACTGACGCTGGTGGAAACCTTCCAAAATCAGGGCAATTTTCTCACGCAGGGCTTTCAGCAGCCGGAAATCAATTTGGTGGGCGTCGAGGAGGAGGACTTGTTTTACGAATTTGTTGTTTTTCCCAATCCTGCTTCTGCCGATTTGCATTTCCGTTACCGGCTGCGCCAGCCCGGGCAGGTGGAGATGCGCTTGGTCAACATGAACGGCGTGCCGGTCTTGCCTACCTACCGGGACCGCTACGGCGCGGGACTGACCGAGGATTATTTTGACGTGCGGGGACTCGCCCAGGGCTTGTACTTCTTGGAAGTGCATTACCGCTCCAACAACGGTCGGATCGATCACCATCGCAATTACAAGATCAATGTCATTCGCTTCTGACATGAGAAAACTATTTCTGCTTGCGGCCTGCTTGCTACTCGGAATTGCCTCCCTGATGGGGCAGGCAGTTCCTCAGGCCATCAATTACCAAGCGGTGGCACGCGATGCCTCCGGTAACCTCATCGCCAACCAGTCAATTGGGATTAAGATCAATATCCTGGAAGGCTCCGCTTTCGGGCCGGTAGAATACTCCGAAACCCACGCGGTGACGACCAACCAGTTCGGCCTCTTTACCTTGCAAGTGGGACGTGGCCTCCCGGTCACCGGCACTTTTTCCACGGTGACCTGGACGGACGCGGACCAGTGGATGCAAGTGGAATTGGATCCGAGCGGGGGGACCAATTACTTTTTGATGGGCAGTTCGGAGCTGCTTTCCGTGCCCTACGCCCTTTTTGCCGAGAAAGTAGGCAACGTCACGCTGGGGCTCGGGGACCTTACTGACGTGGATCTGACCGGGCTGCAAACTGGGCAAGTGATCAAATGGAATGGAACCAATTGGGTGCCCGCCGATGATGAAAACACTACCTACAGCGCCGGTCCGGGATTGGTCTTGGTGGGCACGACTTTTGAGCATGCTCCCCACACGGGCGATGCGGTCGGCGTACAAAATCTGACCGTGGTTGGCCTGCAAAATGTTCCCGTTTCCAGCCAGGCACCCCAAGCCGGGGAACTTCTGGTCTACAACCAAACGACGAATGCCTGGGAACCGCAGACGCTTTCTGGCGGCCAATTGCTGTTTGCCGGGAATGGGATCGCCATCGTCAACGATACGGTGATCAACACGGTCTGGACGGTTTCGGGAGCGGATATCTACCGCGATACCGGGAGCGTAGCGGTAGGGGCGCAAGCGGCCGATCCCAGCGCAATTCTCGATCTGACCGCCGACGACCGGGGATTTTTGCCGCCTCGCTTGACCACCGAAGAGCGCGATTCCATCAACAATCCGGCAATGGGACTCGTCATCTTCAATCGGACGGACAGCACTTTGCAGTACTTCAACGGTGACTGCTGGGTGACCACTTTCCAGGAAGGCTGCGACGACTGCCTGTTTGACATTGCAATTACCGATACCGCTGGGGTGATCAATCGGACGACGAGCGATACGACCGGGACAGATGTAATTCTCAACCAGACGGGCGGGACGCCCCAAGGAATTTCCCTGTTCCTGCTGCACAATCTCCCTGCTGGCGCCACCGCGACGCTGTCCAATTACTCGATATTTTCTTCGGGAACCTCGCGGTTGACGGTAGAGGCGGATGTATTTGCCGAACCCGGCGTGTATCCGGTGGCCATTCAAGCGATCTGTGGGGACCGAATCAAAATTCAATCGTTTGCGGTGACGATTGATTCCTGTTTTGAAGTTACCCTGACGGGAAATGTCCAGGACTACGACCTGCAGGCCGCCAATGGTTTGCCCACGGCTGTTCCCATCTGTGTGGTGCTGACCGTGCCGCAAGGGGTGGAGGTCAGCAGTTCGTCCACCGGCAATCCTGCGCTGAATACCGGCAATCTCGCCGCGAATTCACAGGTTGGTCTCCGCAATCAAGGCGCTATTCTGGCCCAAGGTGGAGATGGAGGCGCGGGCGGAAGCTTTGGTACCTTCGGTGATCCCGGAACTGATGGCGGTGATGCGATTCATCTGTCGGCCCGCACCAATATTGACAACGCTGGCGGGTACATCTTCAGCGGTGGCGGTGGCGGTGGGTCGGTCGCCTTACAAGTCTTGAGCATCCCCGGTCTGGGCACCTTGTCCTTTGGGGCCGGGGGTGGGGGCGGAGCTGCCCTGGGAACCGGAGGGACTTCCCTCATTCCGATTCTCTATGCCTCCGGTCAGAACGGTACCGGAGGTGTCTCCGGGCAAGGTGGCGCCGGGGGCAACCTCAACCAACCCATCGCCATTTCTATCCCCGGCTTTACTATAACTGTGACGCCGACGGTGGTCGGGGGCGATGGTGGCGGCTACGGCCAAGATGGGCAGGTTGGCGTATTGTTCGTCAATGTCGACGTAGCCGTTCAGTTCATTGGAAGCATTTTCAATCAAAATTTTCCCGATCCGCCACCTTCCTTGTTGCCGGCCGCGGGCCAGGCGGGTATGGCGATCAAGCGCTTCGGCAATTTGCTGATCAGCATCCAGGACGGCAACTACCAGACGCTTAACCTCAAGGGCGAGGTCGGGAACTGAGGTGTGCCCTTACCATTGGGGGGGCAAGAATCGGTGGACCCTACCGGGATTTGCATTTTTTTCGAAACGAAGAATCGGCTTCTTTCGGTATGGCGTAAACTGTACTTATGAAACCCATATTCTTCTTTCTATTGTTGTGCCTGGTACCGGTACTGGTACCCGCGCAAACCCGGATTGTCCGCCACGTCACCTTTGCCGAAGGCCAGTCCGAACCCGATCTCACCTCCCGCCAGGCCGTGCAAGCGATGTCGCGCTACCAATCCAGTCGGTACGAGGTTGCAGTAGAAATTGACGGTAGCATCGGTTCGCCGCTGGCCGGAGAACGCTACGCGGCGGTGCGCAAATTGGTGCGGAATTCGGTGCCCCACGCGCTCGTCAAAGAGCGGTATACCCTTTCGGTCGATGATTCCCGTACCGGTTCGATTCAGGTCAGTTACTCCGTGGTCCTGCCAGATGTTTCCCCGGTGAAGCTGATCCCGGAGTTTGTCTTACAAAACAAGGCTGATTCCGCCCTGGTGGCAGCCGCGCCTCCCGCGCAGGAGTTTCAGATCGACGCCGAGCAAGATGCGGAGCTTTTGCTGAACAGTGGCAGCCGCATTTACATTCCCCGGGGCACCTTTATCGTCAAAAAGGAAGATGCCCAGATCGACGTCAAAGTCCGGGAATTCAAGTCCCCGGGAGAATTGATCGCGGGAAACCTCCCGACGATGGCCGGTGAGGAAGTGCTGACGACCGCCGGATCGATGTTTTTCTCGGCCACCGTCGACGGTGCCCCCGTCGCTATGCAGCCGGATAACCAAGCGCGCGTTTTTCACGCTCAGGAAAAACCCCGGCAAAAAGTCTTGGTAGGCAGCCCCTTTTACCTGTACGTGGGGGTACGGGACCGCCGCGGAAATCTGGATTGGATCTCTCCGGAAGGGGAATCTTATTTGCAGAACCTGTCGGCTGATCAAAGTCTTTCGCTGCTGGATTCGCCCCAGTTTCGCGATATTTTTGGCGGCGGAGAAACCAATTTGGCGCCTAAGTATGCCGTGTCGGATGGCTCCCCCCGCCCCCAACGCGTGCGCTTCAAGGCACCCAAGTACGAAGGGGCAAAAATTCCCCGGGCCCGGTTCCGCCGCGGCTACGTCACTTCGTTGAGGATCGGTTTCGGCAATGTTGACCGGCCGATTGTGATTCCCGAACCCATCACTGTGAGTGTGGAGGTCCAGCCGGTGGTGGATTTTCGTGCCTTTTTGCTCTCGGGACAGCGTCGTTCCCTGTTGCGGGGCAAATTTGTCGGGGACATCGTGGAGTTTAGCCGGGTGGACCAGGGGCGGGAAGTGATCATCGCCCTGTTCAAGGTCGTCGACGGCCAGGCATACACTTCGATTCAGCGCTTGCGGGCGTCGCGCAAGCGCATTCAGAACGTCAAGTGGAAGAAGGTATCCGCATTGGGGCTGGCCCAGACCTTGCAACGGCTCACCTGGTAGCTGCCCGGCGAAGCTCAGTTATCCTCACCGGCGGTGAGGTGGTAAATCTGTAATTTCCAGTTCTTTGAACCGAAGGTGTGGTCCCCAAACTGAACCGGCTCGAGGTAGTCCTGGACGTCCTTGGGGAGGTCGGGATTGCGGATGATCACCAGGTATTCCGCCCCCACTTCCTGTAAGCGTTTGAGCAGATCGGCGCTCAGGTCTTGTTTGGGGATCGACCATCCATTGCGCCGGCCCCGGTACAGCACCAACGGCGCCCGGCAGTCCAGTCCCCCGTAAGAAGCGACAATCAGCGCATCTTCGGGGGTTTCGGCGCGGATGACCTTGCCGGCGGCAATCGGCGGCTCACCCAGTAGAAAGTACTGGCCAAAATGGGGTTTTTCCGCCTCGCTAAGGCCAATCCCTTCGGTCAGGCGCACGTTGTTGCCGATCAAGGCGGCCATCAGCAAAAACGCCAGGAAAGGAAAGGCCCGCCAGGGGCCGCCGCGCTCCCAACGCAAGACGTGCCAGATCGGCACGGCAATGAAAAAGGCGGCCGGAGCCAGCAACGGAATTTGGTAGTAATTGTGGATGACGTTGAGGGAAAAGAAGATCAGGAGGTACAGCCCGGTGCCCAAGGCCCAGAGCCGCATAAGGTTGTGCCCAAGTTGCCGCCCATTCAGCAAAAGGCCCGGTAGGAGGAGAAAGTAGCCCCAATTCCCGGTCACCTCATAAAAAAAACGGTCGTGGAGCACTTGCCACAGCTCCGGCATTTGGCGCTGCTCCCAGACGCCGAAGTACCAGCCACTCATGTCGACAAACTTGTGGTAGCCGGGGATGAAATCCCAGTCGGGCGCGGTGACATTGACCGCGGTAGTGTGCATTCGCCAAAGTACAAAAGCAGCTACCGGGACAAGTAGAACCGGCACAAACCGCAGGATGAAGTCCCATTTTTGCTGGTGGATCACCCAGGCGAGCAAGGGCAATGCAAAGTAGAACAGGTAGGGGGCCTTGATGAGCAACCCCAGGGTGGCGACCAGACTGCCCAGCAGCATGTCCCGGGCGTCGCGGTTTTTGATGCCCCGGAGAAACAGAAAAAACATCCAATGCGCGCAAAATACGGCGGAAAAGTCAACGTGGACAGCGCGGGAATAGAAGATTCCCAGGGGCAGGGAAAGGTAAATCAGAGTGGCTAGCCGAGCCAGATCCGGCGCAACTACCAGGCGCAAAGCGAGGAAGAAGTAGCGGGCGGCCCCGAGAAAGAACAAGAAAAAGATGACGCGGGCAACGATATGGGAGGGCCCAAATATCCAATAGAAAAAAGCGACGATGGCTTCGGGCAGAGGAAATTCCAGGATGGTGACTTTGTGGCCGCCCATCCAGCACACCTGGGGATGCAGCAGGTCAATGCCCTCGGTATAAAACGCGTACGCATAGTTGGCGGTGTCGCATTGTCGCCAACTGTGGGGTCCGTCGATGTCTTCCCCAAAGTGCAAAAACCGCAGGGCGATCAGCAAGGTCACCGCAAGGGCAAACCAGAAAGGGCCACGCAGTATGGAATTCAACCGGTTAATGAAGTAAAGAAAGTAAATTTTGCCTTTGGCTCCTACAACCATCTGGCCCGGTGCGATGACTGCCCTCTGATTATTACCGCAATGATTGAGGAGGCTGCGGTGAATAAGCCGCACTCTTTCTCGGGGAAATTTTCTGGGATAGTTAATTAGAGTTCAAGCCACTCACCCCGTAGAAGATCACTGCTTATTCACCGTGATCTCAGCCTTCTTCACCGTCGCCGTAAGGAGAACTGAAAGTCGCAATCGGGGAGGAGTTGCTCGGGGACAATCAATTATTTCACTTCAAACTTGCCCTGGCCGATGTCGTAGCCATCGCAGTAGACGATCACGCTGTGGTTGCCCTTCTGGTAATCGTAGCCTTCCGGCTGATCAAAATCGACGCAAACCGACTTTGTGGTGCGGTCGTAGTCGATGCCTTTTTTTAGCGTATAAGCGACATCTTGTTCTTCGTAGGTAAAGTAGCCGCTCTTTTTGGTGTCTTTGATAATCTTTCCGGCGGGATCTTTGATTTGGACGAAGAGGTCCCGGGCGCCGGCTTCGGCGGCCAGATTTTGGTTGATCTCCATGCAGATACGGAAATTGTCCATTTGTCCGCGGCGGAAGCGGGTTTCTTCGATGGCTTTGCCGCTGCTTTTCACCCGGAAATAAGAGAATGAATGGGCATTCAAAATGGCGGCAGTTTCGAGTTTGAAATCAGAAGTTTCTTTGGCACGCTTGAGGTCGCGGACCTCACCGCGCATGTTACCGACCTGGCCTTTCAGCGTGGCGTTTTCTTCGGTGACTTCGTCGAGCTCGGCGCGCAATTCGGCGATTTCGCCCTGGTATTTCTTGATGTAATATTCCAATTGTTCCACCTTGCCCCGCAAGGTCTCCGCTTGGGCGCGGGAGAGCTTGTTTGAGCGTACCAATTCATCAATCCGCTTCTGCTTGTCGACCAACAACTGCTCTTTCTCGGCGAGGAGGCGTTCTTTTTCTTCGAGATCGAGGTCCGCGTTTTCGAGGTCGGTCTGGTAGTCTTCGAGGTTATTTTCCAGATCTTCAATTTCTGCGGTCATCCCATCCATGCTCTCGACCTGATCCTCGTTTTTGCTCTTTTCGTTGTAGTATTTGTAGGCGAAGAAGGCAACGCCTCCAATCAGCAACGCCCCGACCACAATGGAGATGATGCGCCCCGTATTCATTCCTTTGGCCTTTTCTGCAGTCATAAATAATTTGATTTGGCAGTGATGATGGATTTTTGGCTTAGAGTCACGAAAATAAGTAAAAAATGGAATAATCGGTGGTGTTTGCCAATAATTGCGCCTTCCGGGCCAATGCTTTAACTGCCATGATCTTACACTGCGACCGGCACGACGGCTACGAAAAAACGCTTGCCGGAAAGCCGACAAGCGTTTCTATTGGTACAAAACGTGAGGCCAAATTACTTGGTCACGATCATTTTCTTGGTGAAGGTCTGATCACCCGCCCGCAGGTTGTAGAAGTAGACGCCAGCGGCGAGCTCTTCAGTTTGGATGCGGACGTCGGTTTTGCCGGCGGGGTATTCACCCTGGGCCAAAACGCGGACCTGCTGACCGTACATGTTTACCAGCTCGAGGTTCAACTCGGTGATGGCCGGCAATTCGAAACGGATAACCGCTTCACCGGTGGTCGGGTTCGGATAGCTTTGGTGGAGGACGATGTCGGCTCTGCCATCCAGCGGGTCGTTGTTCACGAGGCAAGGACCGCCCGTTTGCGGATCGAAGCTGGGGTCGCCCCAGTTCGGCCAGCCGAGGTCCATCGTACGCCATTCGCAGAAGTAATCCGGGACGTTGGTGCCCGGAACCGGAACGGTGGCGTCGTTGCCCCAGTAGTAGAAGGTAACCGGATCATCCGGAACCGTATTCGTGAGTTCCATCGCTACGATGGGCAGGCGCCAGGAACCACTGACGGTGTGGGTAATCGGAGACATGGTCGGGAACAAGATCCGCCCTTCCCAGGTCAGGTCACCATCAGAAATCGTCCAGGGATAGGTCTGGCCACCGTCGGAGATCCGCTTGGCGGAGCAACGCAGGTTCGGGGACAAGTTTGCGGTTTCGCCCAAGCCCACACCGTTCATAGAACCGGTGAACTGCGAGGTGTCGGAATCGGCCCAGCTAAAGAAGATATGGCTGCCGTCGCCGGTGCGGGAGACCTGTACGTAGTTGGCCATGTTCACGGTGTTGGTACCGGAACCGAAATCATTGTCGTAGGTCAGGACGGGAGCGATGTAACTTGCATCCCAAGTCTGGCCACCATCGGTGGAGTAGACGTCGGCCAGGAACTTGGCGAAGCCGGGCTGGAAGAAATAGTCGTCGGTCGGAGCCGCGCTGTAGACCACTACACCCATGTGCGGGTTGCCGTTTTGGTCGACCACCATGTCAAAGTTGCGGAAGAGCGTAAAGGCCAGACCGCTGGCGGCGGGGTTGTTCGCTGTATCGACCCAGAGGGACTGCAGGGAATCCTGGACCCAGGAGATGTCGTTTAGGTTCACTTCAAAAAAAGTGCCCCAAGTGTCACCACCGTCGGTCGACTTGGCAAATGCCGGCAGGATCGTACCCGAGCGGGTATCGGTACCGCTGGTGAAGTTGCCGGTCATGGCGATCCAGCCGGTCGTACCATCGGGAGAGAAGCCCATGACGGGAGCGCTACCGTAAGCGGTATTGTCGAACGACTTGTCGTAGCTGGGATCAATGGTGTGCTCGACGACCCAGTCCACGTCATTGTTATTGGCATTCCAGGTGCCTTTCATGATCCGGATGGAGTCGGTGATGTCCGTACCGTCGTACTGATTCTCAGCCATCCAAAATTCGCCGGCCTCACCTTGTACCATCGAACCCGGGAGCAGAGTCTGCTCGGTGTCGAAGAGGTAAGTTTCGGTGGAGGTCGTCGTAGCGGCGCTGGTGGCGACTACGTCGGCTACCCCGTACACGTGCCCAATCCATCCCGGAGTCGGGAAGCGGTTGGTCGGGCCACCCCAAACGATCTTTGCGTCAAATGGATTATTGGTAGCGCCGGGATACAGGGAAATGTTCGGATAACGACCGTAATTTGTGTACGTCTGCTGCAGCGTACCGATGTCAATCGCCCAGTTCAGACCGCCGTCGGTGGAGATATCGTAGCGATAGCGTCCGTTGTCCGTAGGCTGGCCACCGAATACATCCAGGTTTTGGCGGTGGATGTAAACGACCGTACCAAGGTCTTGGTTGGCGATGACTTGGTTGGCGTACCCGCGGAGCGCGGTAAAGGCGTTGTCCGCCGTGCCCAACTGAGTGGGAGCCGCCGCACTGGTCTTGCCGGAAGTGGGCGGAGTCCAGGAGCTTTGCTGCCCAATGTTGTGGTTGCCCACAATCGACTGGTCGTGGTACTGATCGTGCGCATCAAAATTGCGAACGATTTTGCGGGTTTCGTACTGCTGGGACTTAACCTGAAGCATTTGCCTCTGCTGGGCCTGCAGCATGGAAACCCCGCCAAAAAGCAGAGTAGGAAGTAAAAGAGTAGAAAGAAGTCTTCTCATATTCATCGACTTTTGTTTAAGCATTCAATATGGATCCGCTGATTCAGCATTACAAAATCATTTAAAGAGGTTGAATTTCACAATACGTTTTGGACCATGGATCAAGCGGATCTCTTACTGTAAGGTAAATTAATAAAAGAAGCTCAGAAAACTGAACGTGAACCGGAAAAAATTAGCAATTGAGCGACGTATCGCCTCGATTTACCGGACTTGCGAGCGTTCTGTTCCGATTTTAGGGGCGCATAGCTGCGGACAAGGGAAACGGGGGCTGAGCCCAACCATCCCTGGGTGACGCAGTAGGCGAGGGACTTTCCCGGCTATTTCCCCCAGAATTCCGGTGTGCATTGATCGATTTGCTGGAAACTGCGTGATCAATAAAAAAAGCGCCCCGGGGAAACCCAGGACGCTTTCATTTTTTGGTGTACGAAGTAAATTACTTCGTGACAATCATTTTTTTCGTGTAGTTCTTGCCGTCGACGGCCAGGGTGTAGAAGTAGACACCAGCGGCGAGCTCAGCGGTCTGAGCCGTCACGCGGTGCGCGCCCGCGGTGTATTCACCATTGGCCAGAACGGCCACTTCGGCACCATACATGTTGCGCAAGGTCATCGTCAAGTTCGTAACTGCGGGGAGTTCGAAGGTGATGACGGCTTCTCCGGCGGTCGGGTTCGGATAGCTATTGCCCAGAATGACGCCATTGACCGGGTCATTCACGCCAAGTAAGGTACAGGGAGCCGCACCACTACCGATCACGTCCCAGGAAAGGAAGAGACCAGAAGGATCACAGAAGCGGTTCTCATCGAAGCAAGCTTCATCACCGAAATAGTGGAAGAAGGTCTGCTGCAGCGGATCGGTGAATTCAGCGATCACGATCGGCAATCTCCAGTCACCGGTGGAGCAGGAAATTACTTCCGGAGCCATGGTCGGGAACAAGGCACGGCCTTCCCAGGTCAAGTCACCATCGGTCACCAGCGTCGGGTAAGTTTGCGCTCCCGTGTAAGCGTGGCGTGCAGAGTAGCGCAGGTTAGGAGCCAGGTTGGAGGATTCACCAAAACCAACGCCGTTCATCGAACCAGTAAACTGGGCCGTGTCCGAGTCTGCCCACGAGTAGAACATAATGTTCCCGGACGGAGTGCGCGCAATTTGCGGCTGGTTGTCCATCGTTACCGTGGTCGTGGTGCCATATTCCGGCGTACGGAAAGTCAGGATCGGGGAGATGTAAGCGGCATTCCAGGTCGCGCCACCGTCCGTCGTGTAGAAGTCGGTTAGGAACTTGGTAATGGCACTGAAGATCGAGTAACCGGGAACATCGCTGCCCGCGGTGGTCAACGTACGGGAACCGACGATCGAGAGAACGTGCGGATTGCCCTGTCCATCAACGGCCAAGTCAAAGTCAAAACCAGTGGTCGCTTCACCCGAGGAAGCAGGATTCATCATCGAGTCGGTCCAGAGGGTCAGGAGCGAATCGCGGATCCAGGGAACAGCATTGTAATCAAACTCGTAGTAATTCTGGGTATCCCAAGTAGCACCACCGTCGGTCGACTTGATGAGGCAAGGGGCGTAGGTGGTGTCGATGCCACCCTGAAGGTCACCCAACCAAGCGATCCAGCCGGTCTGGCCGTCGGGAGAGAAGGCAATATTCGGACCGACGACGCGTGCGGCGTTGTCAAATCCGGTGAAGTGGGGCGGGCTAAGCGTATCCTCGCGCTCCCAGTCAATGTCGTTGTTGTTGACGTTCCAAACTCCTTTATTGATGAAGATGTCCGGGCCAAGAGTGGTTCCGTCGTAGCGGACATCCACCGTCCAGAATTCGCCGGGAAGACCTTCGGTGAGACCACCCTGAAGGTAGCTGTTCTGACCGAGGAGGTCATAGTTCTCGGAACCCGTGGAGCTGGGGCTGATGTCCCAAACCCCCGTGACGTGTCCATCCCAATCCGGAGAGGGGTTGAGGGTCGGAGCCGAGTACACCATTTTGGTGTTGGCCGGATTCTGGTTCCCGGGAGGATTGTAAGCCGTCACGTTCGGATAACGGGCCGGACGCGTAAGCAGCGGATTCACTTCGCCGACATCATTGCTCCAGTTAACTCCACCGTCGGTGGAGAAGTCGAAGCGCAGGTTACCGCTGGACCCACCGAAGTTGTTGAGGTCATTGCGGTGGAAGAACATGACCAGATCCAGGTCGTCGTTCGCATAGACCTGGTTCTGCTCCGTACGCAGAATGGTAAACACGTTCGAAGCGGAACCCAACTGAATCGAGTTGACGCTGGCCGTCTTGCCGTTCGGGGAGAAAAGCTGACGATCAGGAATTTCGGAAGCACGCATCATAGACACGTTCTCCGCGTGGTAGATCATGTCGAGCTTGGGTTGGATGGTTTGTGCCTGATATTGCTTCGGGCCCATCACTGCGGTACCAGTCTGAGGGTTAAAGCTCTGAGCGTAACCGCCCACCGCCAACGCTAGACCAGCAACCATGAGAGTAAATTTCTTCATACTCGTACCTAAGTTAACTTGTGGTTTTATCAAAATGTGACTTTAAAGTGCAATACAATAGTATCTAAAGCCTTGCGAAACGGAAAATTACAAATCTCCCGTTTCAGAAGCAAAAACTGCTTTCAAGAAAAACATTGACCCATTGTGATCAAAGCTATTTCCGGACACTTTAGAAAATAGAAGCGAATAAAATTCCGCATTTGGGAATATTCAATCGTTGAGATTGCGTTGCCCTGCCGATCTCCAACGCGGTGCCCCGTGGAAAGCGGGTACCAGGTGGAGTGCATTTATAATGAAAAAAGCCCCTTGATGGCAAGAAGCTTTTTCCATAAGTTTTTGGACGGGACACGTTATTTGATTCCGGGCAGAGATTAACGCGCCGGACGGAAATGTGTATCCTCAAGTGCTACGACAGTTCTCGGGTTGACATTGATAATATGGATTCCTGAGCCATTGTCGGAGCTTACGTTCGTGGCATCCTGCGCTACTAAGGCAGTTCCGGGAGAAGCAAGTTCGGCGAACCAAATTAAGAGTGCAAACAAGGCATTCATGAGCTGTAAATTTTAGTCCTTTTTAAATTTCTTATACTAAATCTCGCAAAACGTAAGGCCGCTCGCAACTTCAAAATGGGGGTCGAATTACACGCTATTGCTGAAGGATATGGGGGCAATTGCCTAATTTGCGCTTTTTGGGCGGTAAGTAGAGCCTGTCTGATTTCATACTTTATCGATGCAGATTTGCTTCATTTCTCCGCTTGATTACCCACTCCTTTTCAAAAAACGTTTAGCTTTGCTTAATTATTGCTAACAAATTCAACACGATTCACCCGGTTGCACTCAAAATTTACAAATCTCCTGGCCAAATTCCAAGAATCCACTGCGGCCTACCAATTGTACAGCGTCTTCCGGTATGGATTTCTGTTACTCACTTCGGTGGTCCTGGCGCGGCTGTTTCCCGATCAAGGGGTGGTGACGCAATACGAGCAACTCTTGTTGTTGGGGGGATCCCTGACCTTTTTTTGGGTGAGCGGCTTGTTTGACGGCTACGTGCTGCTGTTTCGGGGAGGGAAACATTCGCCCGAAGCCACCACCCGAACCACCTTTGCGACGGGAATTTCGCTGGCCGCTTTGAGTGCGATCGCCTGCGGTTTGCTGGCGGGATTTGGTGTGGTGGGCAACCTAGGTGGGGGATTGGCTCTGGCCTACAGCACATTTCTGTTTTTGGATATCGGCAGTCAGTTGTTGGTCTTTTATCTATTGGTGCGGCGGGCGAATGTCAATTTGATTCTGCTCGGCTTCGTCAGTTTCTTAGGTTATTTTCTCCTCCTGTGCCTACCGCTGGCCCAGGGCGCGTCGCTGGAAACGGCAATTTGGGGCCTAGCTGCTTGGTCGGGATTGAAGATGGGCTGGTTGCTGTTGTTGCTGCGCGGGGTTCCGCTGGTCCCCAACCGGGAGATCCTGTGGGCGATGGCCCGGGTTGCCGCGCCCATCGGCGGGGCGGTCCTCCTCAGCCAAAGCGCCACTTATCTCGACGCCTACCTGATTGATATTTACTTTCCCGACCAGTTTGCTGTGTTTCGCTACGGCGCCAAAGAATTGCCGTTGGTCTTACTCCTCGCCAATGCCATGTCGATTGTTCGGGCGGGGGAAATCGCCGCTGCGCGCAAGGAGGGGCCCGATCAAATCCGCCCGGCCCTCGTTAAGCTGCGGCAGAGCACCCGCCGATTGGTGTATTCCATGTTTCCGCTGTCGATTGTGCTGCTATTGTTGAGCGATTGGCTTTTCCTCAATGTGTTTGGCGCGGCGTTTTCTGGCTCAGTGGTGGTATTTGACCTCTACCTGCTGCTAGTGATTCCCCGGCTTATGTTTCCCCAGTCAGTGGTGCGCGGTTACCTCAAGACGCTTGCGATGACCCGCAGTGCCGGGATCGAACTGGTGCTCAACATCGGGCTGAGCCTGTTGTTGATGCAGTTTTGGGGCATCGCCGGAATTGCCCTGGCTACAGTGATTGCCTTTGTGGTAGAAAAAATCGTTCTGGTGATCTATTGCCACCGCCGCTTGCAGTGGAAATTTACCACGTACGCACCGCTGGCCGAGTGGCTGCTCGGAACGCTGGCGATCACGGCAATCTGGGTGGTGAAATATTCTTTATCGGGCTGATTTGACCGGAAGGTGGATCACCCTTCGTAGGTAATGCGGTAAATTTTCCCGGCAAAATCATCCGAGACCAGGAGGCTTCCGTCGGGCAGTTCGAGCAGATCCACCGGGCGACCCCAGGCACTTTTTCCGTTGAGCCAGCCTTCGGCAAATACATCGTAGCCGCGCGAAACATTGCCGTCCAGCGTTACCGCCGTGATCCGGTAGCCGATGGGATTGCTGCGGTTCCAGGAGCCATGCTCGGCGATCAAAATCTTGTCTCGGTAGGTTTCGGGGAACATGTCGCCCCGGTAAAACAACATGCCCAGCGCGGCGACGTGCGGCCCGAGGGCCTGCACCGGCGGGGCAAAATCAGCGCAACTCTTGCCCTCGCCGAACTGCGGATCCAGAATTGTGCCGCCGTGACAGTACGGATACCCAAAGTGCTGGCCTTTTTCCGCAACCCGGTTCAATTCGTCCGGCGGAACATCGTCCCCGAGCCAGTCCCGCCCATTGTCGGTGAACCACAGCTCCTCGGTCTCCGGGTGGAAGGCAAAGCCCACCGAATTTCGCGCGCCCGAAGCGTACACTTCCAGTTCGCTGCCGTCGGGGTTCATGCGCATGATCGACGCGTAGCGGGGATCGTCCGGGTTGTCGCAAATGTTGCAGGGAGCGCCCACCGGAATGTAGAGCTTGTCGTCTGGTCCAAAAGCGAGGTACTTCCACCCATGGTGGCGATCCGAGGGAAATTGATCGTTGACGATGACCGGATTGCCGGGGTTGTCCAGCCGGTCCTCGATGTT
This sequence comes from Bacteroidota bacterium, assembly GCA_039024435.1. Taxonomy (GTDB): domain Bacteria; phylum Bacteroidota; class Bacteroidia; order J057; family JADKCL01; genus JBCCQH01. Next base: position 761 of record JBCCQH010000018.1, on the reverse strand, counting down.
GTCCCAGCGCAGCACCCGATTGATTTCGGCCACGTAGAGGTCACCGTCGCGAAAGGCGATGCCATTCGGCGTGTTCATCCCCGCAGCGAGGCGGTAGACCGTGTCGGCGCGGTAGTCCCGGTCCCGGTCCACCACCGCATAAATCGCTTCCCCTCCGGAGCGGTTGCTCACAAAAATGGTCCCTTTGTCCCCCCGGGCGAGCGAACGCGCATTCGGAACCGTAGCAAAGACCTCGATTTCGAAGCCGGGAGGCAAAGCAATTTGTTCCAGCCGGGGATCGGTGCGGCGCACCGCCGGCATGCAGACCGCACCAGAAAACAGCACAAATGCCAGGCCCAAAATGACCAAAGCGCGGGTGGGAGAGGAGAGGCGTTTTTCCATACCAATTGGATTATGAAGCGAGGACCGGTCCCAGGTATACAACGTTGTCCATTGTATAGGTGATGTGTCCTTCAATGGCAAAACTATCAAACAGTTGGCGAAGTTGGGCCATCAGCGGAGAATATCCGGGATGATCGGGTTTCGGACAATAGGAAGCGGACCGCAAGCGCCCCTCCAAACCCGGCCAATCAAAGGTTTGGTGGTAGGGAAACGTAGCTTCAGTAAAGTGTTCGTGCCCGAAAAAATGAACCAAGGCTGGCTGAACGTCTTCGTGTTTGCGGGTGTAGTGGTAGCCCGGAATCTGCTCCACCATAAGTTCGTGGTAGCGCAACATAAATCCGGGTGTCAGGCGGCGGCTGTTGTAGATGATCGCGGCCTGG
>JBCCQH010000017.1:0-81768 GCA_039024435.1 Bacteroidota bacterium | reverse complement strand
GCGGCCGCGACCACCATGGCGCCGCGGTTGATGGCGGCGTAGTTGACCGCATCTTCGCCCATGCGGCTGCGCAACGTTCCCCCCCAAGAGAGATTGATGATTTGGGCTCCCATGTCCGCCGCGTAAACGAGGCCCTGGTAGCCCCGGTAGATGAGTGGGCTGCCATCCACCGATACCTTGACCGGGAGGAAGCGGCAATTGAATCCGGGACTGGCTACAAAAGCGCCGTTGTCGGTCGCGGCCGCGGCGGGACCGGCCACCAATACGCCGTGGTCCACCCCGGGTGCTGATCCGCGCCAGGTAGCATCGTTGTCACCAGGCGATAGCCATGCGTCACCGGCGAAATCCCATCCGCGGTAGTCGTCGATGTACCCATTGTTGTCATTGTCGATACCGTCGACTGGATCGTTGGGATTGATGGAGATTTCGGTGGTGAGGTCATTGTGGACGTAGGAAACCCCGGTATCGACAATGCCGATTACCACTGAGGTATCGCCCCGGGAAATGTCCCAGGCATCGCGCGCCCGAATGAGGGAAAGATAGTACTGATTGGCGGTGTCGGGATCGTTGGGATTGTAGAGGGCTTGATAAAGATAAACCGGTTCCACGTACTCAAAAACGCCCGTTTCCAGCAGTAGATTGACCACTTCCTCAATGTCGGCCTGGGCATTGAAATGCAATTCGTAGATGAGCGAAAGGTCGACGAGGCGCTGGCCGAGTTCATTGACCGGCTCAGAAGGCGGCTGACTGCCCGGAAAAGCTTGGCGCAACTGATCGGTTTGCAGCATGTCCAAGGCTTTCTGCACCGAAGCGATGTTGATCCGGTCCGCGGTACAATAAGCGCGCAGTTCATCTTTGACCCGCAAAACGACCTCATCCGGACGGTAATCCGCGCTTGTGGCTCCCTCCGGCAACTGGAAGAACTGGTGCCGGGCCTGTACGGGAAGACTGGACTGGGCCCAATGGGTCAGTGGAAGGACAAGCAGAAGCAGTACCAAAAAGTAATTTTTCCTCATACCTAAGCGATCAAGAATGCGTTGGTTTTCCGCCGATCCGGGGTGGCAGTTGCAGACCAACGTAGCAAGGACGAAAATACACATCTGGACGGCAATGCGCAATGGACATTCCCGACAGAGTCCGGCAATTTATTGCGTCTAAGCGGTCGTTTGCCGCTCAGCCCCAAGCTTTTTCACTCGTCCCGTCATCTGGCCGCCCGGAGCTCAACGCTTGATGATCTTGTCCGAATGCTTGAACTCACCGGCCTGGACCTTCGCCAGGTAGAAGCCCGCCGGTAATTCGGCTACATCGATTTCGGTTTGCAGGGAGAAGGCATTTTTTCGCGTCCGGACGTTGCGCACCTCCTTGCCGGAATTGTCGAAAAGCTGAATGCTGACCTCGCCCAGGTAATCGTACTCCAGGCGAAAGCGCAGGCGATCCGTCACCGGATTGGGGAAAAACTTCGTTGCTTCCGCAAAGCCATTGCCCACCGCTGTCGTGACATCGACGATGACTGTGTAAGAAATGGTTTCGGTGCAGAATCCATTGCCCACCGTCACTGTAACGGTATAAGTGCCGGGATCGCTGTAGATGTGGTTGGGACTGGGATCGGTGGAGGTACTTCCGTCACCGAAGTCCCAGCTCCAGGTGGTGAGGACATTGTTGGGATCGGGCACTTCGAACCCGACCGGCGCCCCGGTCTGGAAGTCGAGGTTGTTGCTGATGATGGTGTATCCCGAGATGGCTTTCATGAGCACACTCACAGTATCGGTGGCGGTGCAGCCGTAACCATTGGTAACGGTGACGGAATAATCGCCGGGGTTGACGGCGAGGATGCTGGACGAAGTGTCGCCGGTGGACCAAGCGTACTGCACGTCGGGCGAGGCATTGGCGGTCAATTGGGGGAAACCATTGGGATCGCAGATCACTACGTCTGCCCCGAGGCTGAGGCTGGGCTTGCGGTTTTGCAATTCGCAGTGGTAGGTCAGGCGCGCGGTTTCGGCCACTTCTTCCAGGTTGAGCAGGTTGTCCCCGCCCAGCAGGGCAAAAGCAACGACTGCGGAATCCCCTGGTTGCAGGTTGAAAGGACCGGCAGAGATGAACTGTAGCACGTCGCCCGACAGTGCGGTTTGCGGGCCGCTATTGTAGCGCAAGGCGTCAAATTTCGCCTCGGAGGAGAAGCTGAAATTGAATTCTGGGGTGGTGTAGGAATACACCGATTGGTCGGTGAGCAGGGCAATGCCGGTGTAGAAATCCGTTGGTCCCGAAGTGAAATTGGCGGCTATACCGTTGAGGTTGGGGTAGAAATTGGCGTTGCTCAGGTTGTAGTAGGCGCGGTTCCACTCGGCGGAAATACCGGCATAAGCTCCGTTGACGGGGTAATTGTTGGTATTGCGGACGGTGTATTCCAGGATGATGAACTGGTCCTTGTCGGTGCCCGTAAATTGGAAAGCGTGTTGCTCCACGTCAATTCCGATCATTTGGGTACCGCTATTGCTGTCCTCGAATCGGGTCCGGGCTTCGAGATCAGCCCGGGGACCGGATGTCCGATATGGCTTGATCAGCGGGGACATGTCTTCATCGCGGGCGCCGACTTCGTTGCGATTCATGTCTACAACATTGGTCTGGGAGATGCCCACCAGGAATCCGGCATCCCGCAGCACGTTGTAATTGTTGTCATAGCGCAGGCCAAGCCCATTTTGCAAGCCCGGATAGTCAACAAAGCCGATGTTGCCTACGCCATTGATGGTAGTCTTCAAGCGATTGGCATCCAGATCGATCATCGTCGGGTAGATGATCAGGGAGCGGTATTGATAATCGGTGTAGTTCCCGTCGGTGAATCCGAAGCGGAGCCACAGTTTGGTGGGTTCGGTGACATTGCGCTTGAGGTGGATCAGGAAGGGAAATTGATTGGTGGCGGTATCGCTCGGTCCCACGTTGCCCAGGGTTTGGGTCCCGGTGATGACCTCAATGTATTCCGTATTGGGGGAGGAAATATCCACGATCAGATTGGTCGTGGGGGAGAGGTGGTTGACAAAACGGCCCGCGATTTCCAGGGTGTCAAAGGATTCAGGGATGCCGTTGTTGCCATCGTAAAAGAAGAATTCGTCCAGCCGAACGGATTTAGGGGTGATGGCGGCTACGGCCGCGAGGGCGTCGGCTTGCCCTTTGCCGAGGCGTTCCACGAGGGTGGGATTGGTCGGGTAAATGTCGGTGGCGGTCGTGCGGACGATTTCTCCGGCCTGAATATTTGTGTACTGGGGATACCTGGCTTTGACCAATGCGGCCAGGGCACAAACCAACGGAGCGGCCATGCTGGTACCAGTTGCCCCACCCCAATAGCTGTTCCCACCGGTTGTGGTGACGAGGTTGCGCCCGGGGGCGCAGATGTCGACGAGATAATTGTAGGAAGTTCCGGTGCTGGTATTGGTGTTCCAGGCGACGTAGGCGGTCTGCATAGCCGAAGTAGACAGCACGTTTTCGTAGCTGGCCGGATAGTAAAAAATGTTTGTGTGTTGGTTTCCGGCCGCTCCCACCAACAAACAGCCGTGGTTGACCGCGGCGTAGTTGCAGATGTCCTGACCGTACTGGCTGAAAGCTCCGGAGCCCCAGGAAAGATTGAGCATGTCGGCGCCGTGGTCGGCAGCGTAGACGATGGCATCCATGCCGTAGCTGATGCCCAGGGATTGGTCCACCGATGCTTTGAGCGGAAGGTAGCGCGTATTGTAGCCTGCACCGGCGATGCCTTTTCCGTTATTGGCCTTGGCACAGGCGACTCCAGTCACAATTACCCCGTGGTCCATGCCCGGACCGGTGCCCACCCAGTTGGGATCGTTGTCGGCGGGAGCCCAGAAGCTGGTGCCCCCGAAATCCCAGCCTTGGAAATTGTCGACGTAGCCATCGTTGTCGTTGTCCACACCATCGATGGGATCGTTGTAGTTGTAAGCGATTCGGTCGCCGTTGAGGTCATCGTGCCCGAAGTCGGTGCCGGTGTCGATGATCGCAATGACGACGTTGGTGTCGCCGGTCGTCTGGTCCCAGGCGGCAGGGACGTGCATGGTATCGAGAAACCACTGGTGCTCCCGGTACAGGTCATTGGTGGCGAGAAAGGTTTCGTAGATGTAGCGCGGCTCGGCGTACACTACTGCAGGATGACCAGCGAGGCGACGGGTAGCAGCCCGGATGTCGGCCGCGGTATCGCACTCCACTTCATAGATCAGAGACAGATCGACAAGTTGCTGTCCCAAATCGTTGTATTGTTCACCGATAATCGGTTCAGACGCCGGAAAATTCTTACGTACACGTGTGACTCCGAGTTCCTGAAAGGCAGCCCGGATCCCAGGCAAATCGATTTCGCCGGGGAGGCACTGGGCCCGGTATTCCGGCCGGATGCGCAGCAGGATTCGCCCCGGTACATAGGGGTAATCGACATTGGCTTCTACCGTAGGTTCTTCACCGATTCCTTCGAGGTCGTTGGCCATCAAATCCGCCTTGTCATCGAGATTGAGCAGCAAATAAATCACCAGGGCGGCGGCAAAGGCCAGCACCGAGGCTACGATAATGATGATGCGGGATTTGAGATTTTCGCCTGAAGTCAGCTTAGTTCTGTTGCCAGAAGTTGATCGATCTTTCATTGGGAAGTTGAGTAGTTGGTTGCTAGGTGAAATTGCTTACAAATTTGTATCGAATCAAGCAGCAGTCCGCATGAAATCTCCGAAAATCTAACAGGCTGCGCCGAACCAGATGCGAAAGGACCGGGGAATTATCCGTTGCTCTCCTCGGAGATGGGATGTTGGGGCGGGGACCGATTCCATAAAATACGGCGGTGGCACGGGCAAAAGTTATCCACTCGACGGGGGAGGGGGGGCTCGATCAATGGATGTTTCTAACCAATGGAGAAAGGGGGATACAAAAAATTCCGCAGGGTCGCCATTCAGGCAACCCTGCGGAACAAGTGAGAAAGATTACGGATCAGGCTTCCGCCTCTACCACGTGGACGATGCGCTTATCGTTTTTTCCACGGGCAAATTTCACCTTTCCTTCTTTGAGGGCGTAGATGGTGTGGTCTTTACCGAGACCTACATTCTTGCCCGGATTGATTTTGGTTCCGCGTTGGCGAACAATGATGTTGCCCGGGATGACTGCCTCGCCGCCAAATTTCTTGATGCCGAGTCGTTTGCTTTCTGATTCGCGACCGTTCTTAGAACTACCCGCACCTTTCTTGTGAGCCATGATGGATTAAAGTTAGAATGAATTCAATTGGAGATGGACTCGATTTGGATTTTGGTGAAGTACTGGCGGTGCCCATTCTTCACGCGGTATCCTTTGCGACGCTTCTTCTTGAAGACGATCACTTTATCACCTTTCAAGTGGGAAAGGACTTTGAAAGTGACGGAAGCTCCGTCTACGTTGGGAGCACCGACCCGAACGTCGCCGCCGTTGTCGATGAGCAGAACGTCGGAAGTTTGGAGCGAAGTTCCTTCATCTTCCGAAATGCGATGGACATACAGTTGTTGGTCTTTTTCGACTTTGAATTGTTGTCCTTGGATATTTACAATTGCGTACATTGTCTTCTACAGCTTTTGCGTAAAGGAATGCAAAATTAAGCAATTCTGCCATCAATCCAAGCTTCCGGGCGAAATAAATCGGAAGGAAAGAATTTCTAATTGCCGCGGGAGAATTTCCAATTGATCGATTTTCGATTTTCAATTCCTCAATTTCCAATGGGCGCGTCCAAACGCGCAACCTACAAAAGATGCAAACCCGCAAAATCTGATTCTTCCCGTAGACGCTTCAAATTTATCAATTTGAACACCGCGCGGCGGAGGATGGATTTCCAATTCGCGCGTCCTGGACGCGCAAGCATCGATGAATAAATCGCTCAATAGGTCGCTCAATAAGTCGCTACAACACGAAGATCGTTGCCGCACGGCACGCCGTGCGGCCCCCGAGGATTTTCCGTGGAGAATTTCAGATTCCCGTAGCCGCTTTAAGCGCGTTTTGGCCGGAAAATTCCGGAGCGTTCATTAAAGTGTACATAATTTTCGGCTGTGTTTGTTTAGTAAAGTATACATATTGTGAGGGGTGATATTTTCTCTGGCATGGATAAATTGTGGTGTAAAATGCTGTTATACAGCATTTTGTGGATGAATGGCTTCATTTGGCATGTCCTTTGAATAGAACAGAACGAACCCGGATTAGAAATCTGAAAACGATGAAAAAGTACAAGTACATACGGAAGAGGATCTTGAAGCAGATGGCGTTTTCAGTATTCATCGTGGCGGTACTGCCGCTTTCCTCGCGGACCGCGGGAGACAGCAGTGCAGCGGATACGAAAAGTTTCGCTGACCTCAACCGCTTCGCATCCGACGCGCACCGGGCCCAAGGACACTGTGTCCTCTCGTGCCCCCCCAACCTAAAACAATAGCATAGCGATTCTATACAACTAACTACCATTTTAACTGATCTACACCTAAGTAAACACTTCTCTTTTAAGATTCAATAGCATGGCGATTCTGGTAATGGGCGGCCCTCCCCGGGCACGCCCTTACCCTTGTTGAGAAAGTTACCGCCGGGCGGTATCCCTGATTTTTGCCCTGGTCGGTGCTTGAAAACCCGGTCCCCAGGGACTATATTCAGACCATGAAGGAATGGATTGCCAGAATAAGCTTGTGCTTAGGGATCCTGCTGAGTGTCCGTGGGGTACACGGACAATCGGTAGAAATCGCCATCGAAGGGGGGGCCGCCATCCAAACCATCGAAGAAACCCAAGCGGTCCTGTCCAGCGGGTGGCAAGTGGCCATCATGCCGCAGCTATCGGTTCGGTTGCGCTACCAATTCCGGGAAGTCTTTGGCTTGCGGGGAGGATTGCAGTATTTGCGCAAAGGCGGACGGGTACCGGTCACTTCGGAGGAATTTCCCGAAGCCGCGGCGGCCAACGGCTTCTTGTTTCTGGAAGGCCGTTACGCGGCCCTGAACTTGGGGGTGTACGCCCGGGCAACGCCCACCGACCGCGTCCGACTCGAAGGCATGATCGATGTGGTTGGGGGATTTCTGCTCAATGGCGTCAACCGCAATACGCTGTTTCCGCGGGATCACCCCCAGCGCGTGATCCCGGTTTCCAATCTGTTCAACGACTCCTATCTAGCCCTGCACCTGGGCGGATCGGCCGCTTTCCGGTTGAGCGATGGGGTGTGGATTTACCTGCAACCGACGTTGGAAGCGCAACTCAACAATGCCTTCCGCTCCACGGTATTTGTGCCGCGGTTTGTGGGCTTTGTTCCGATGATCGGCTTTAACTATGCATTAGACTGATATTTACGATAATCTGCTACCACCATGTCCGAAAAAATCATGACCCTGCACCCCGAGGGCAAAGCCGGGGTCAACATCGACGCCCAGAAGTACCAGACGATGCGCGGTACCATTCTGGAATTGCTCACGCTGCACCAGCCCATCGGGTTTTCTGACTTGATGAAACTGATCGAAGGAGAACTGAGCGGCAACTTTGACGGATCAATTGCCTGGTACTACACCACGGTCAAACTGGATCTGGAAGCGCGGGGAGCCGTGCGCCGGATCAAAAAGTCAGGCAAGCAAATGTTGGAATTGGTGGGGGAGTCGACGACGCCTCATTGATGCAGGAATAACTTGATGCCGCGGTCGACCAGTTCTGACAGTTCGAGGGTGGTCACTGTTTTGTCGGCGTTGTAGCGCTTGACCCATTCGACTTCCAGCCAGTGATAGCCGAGTAAGTCCTGTTGATCCGGAGGATTGAGCGTGAAATTCAGCATGGGGATGTTCATCACCTCACCGCTGTCGACCACGCGCAACAATCCGCCGCGCGAGCCATCTTCCTTGAGTTTGTAAGCCTTGACCGGGCCGAATTCGTAGACCACACTGCCATCGCGGGGGGCACCATCTTCCACCAGGACGGTGATGCGGCTGTACTGCGAGACATCCATAAGTTCGGATTGTTCCTCGCCATTGACCCAAAACTTGATCTGGGCGTCCTGCGCCATTAGGACCACGGGAAAACAGCAGGCAAGCAGAATCAGAAGTGTGTGCTTCATATACATGTAATGAGACGTTGAATTTCCGGCAAATTCGGCAATATCGCAAGGGGCGGTTCCTGGACGGCAGGAATTATGGGCTGAATGGGAAGGGGCGGCAGTGATTCGCGGGGAAATTGCATCCTCGGGCAAAGAAGCCTTAAATTTGCGAATATGAAAAAGCTGTTTTGGATGTGTTTGCTGCTGCTGCCGGGAATTACTTTGTCGGGTCAATCCGTGCCGGTCTACCGACTCGATCCGCTGGGGGATGGGATCGCGGGGGCGGTTGCCTTGGGTTTCGGTCTGGGAATGCAGCGGGTCGCGGACAACATCGTCGGTCCCGATGAAGCTTTTTTGGCGGGATTGGACCCGATGGATGTCAATGCATTTGACCGTCCGGCCACCGCGCGGTGGTCTCCCGCTGCCAGCACGGCCAGCGACTGGACCATGTACACGGCGGGATTCGGGGCAATTGCAGGAATGCTGCTGGATCGCCGGATGCGCTCCAGTTGGGGGACCTGGACGGTGATGTTTTTTGAAACATTTCTCATCAATCATGGCTTGACCTTTGTCACCAAGACGCAAACCCGCCGCGTGCGCCCGCTGGCTTACAATCCCACTGTGCCCGCCGAACGAAAGGCCCGGGGAGACGTTTTCCAGTCATTTTATTCCGGTCACACTTCCTTCACGGCGGCCGCGGCTTTTTTGGCCGCGAAGATTTACCACGATCACCACCGCGACTCAAAATGGCGGTTTCTGGCCTGGAGTGGGGCCGGCATCCTCACGGGGGCAACCGCCTACCTGCGCGTCGCAGGGGGGAAGCACTATCCCACCGATGTCATCGTGGGAGCGGGAGCAGGGGCCTTGGTAGGCATCCTGGTGCCCGAGTTTCACCGGGTACGCAAGGCTCCCGATCAGCGCAGCGAATTGCAATGGGAACTCGGTCCGGCCCTCGGGATGCAAGGGGTCCGCTTGGGCTTGCGGTTTTGATCGGGTGGGAACCAGAGTTTTTGTCAATCTGACAAGGATTCCGAGAAGAATCCAAAGGCTTTGTGAATATTTTGCGGGCGGGAATGGTGAAAAGTGTCAATGCAATTCCTATATTGAGTTGTAATTCATAGATTCTCAGCCGGGGAGGAGAGAGTTCAACCAGTAATCAGATTATGAATAAATTGCTGCTGCTGTCGTTTTGGGGTATTTTTTTGCTCACGAACCAAGCACTCGCACAGGGAACCGTTCGCGGTCAGATTCTCGACGCCGACAATGGTGAACCGCTCATCGGGGCTACAGTATTTAAAGCCGACCGCACGGCGGGGGCAAATACGGATGCCGATGGGAGATTTTCTTTTGGTGTAAAACAAAATCCACCGTTCGACATCGTAGTGACCTATATTAACTACGATTCCACGCGCATGACCGTCACGTCGTTTAACGACAAAATCAAAATCGAGTTGCGCCCCAAGTCGCTCGGCGTCGTCGAGATTGTAGGCCGCAGCATTTCCGAAAAAGAGCAAGAAGAACCGTTGACCGTCGAGTCCATGGGAAGCATTGCGATCAAGGAAGTAGCGGGTTCGGATTTCTATGCCTCGCTCGGGAATTTGAAGGGAGTGGACCTGACATCCGCCTCGCTGGGTTTTAAAGTGATCAATACCCGGGGGTTTAACAGTACCTCGCCAATTCGTTCGCTCCAGATCATTGATGGGGTGGACAACCAAGCTCCGGGTTTGAACTTCTCCCTCGGAAACTTCCTCGGAGCTTCCGAATTGGATCTCCAAAAAGTCGATCTGGTTCAAGGCGCTTCTTCGGCATTTTACGGCCCGAATGCCTTTAACGGGGTTATTTCGATGACTACGAAGAGCCCGTTTATCCACCAAGGGCTCTCGGTAATGGGCAAAGTGGGGGAGAGGAACCTCGCTTCGGCGGCAGTGCGCTACGCCCACGCTTTCAAAAATGGCAACGGCAAAGATGTTTTTGCCTTCAAGCTCAACGCTTTCTTTTTGCGGGCGGACGACTGGGAAGCCCGTAACTTTGATGCGACCCCGCAGTCGGAGGTCGATGCCGGCAACTTTGGGGGCTACGATGCGGTCAACCGCTACGGCGACGAAAACGTAACCGCCGGCGCCAACAACGCTCGCTCCCTCTCCGGACAGATCATCTCGCCCGGTTTGGGCATCTACCACCGCGACGGTTACGATGAAGAAGACGTCGTGGACTACAACACCGAAAACCTGAAGCTCTCGGGCGCGATGCACTTCAAAGTATTTGACAGCTCGGAAGTCATTCTTTCTTCGAATTTTGGGACGGGAACTACCGTCTACCAGGGAGACAACCGCTACAGTTTGCGGGACATTTTGTTCTTCCAGCACCGCGCAGAGATCCAGAAACCAGGAAAATATTTTCTCCGCACTTATTATACGCACGAGGACGCGGGCAATTCCTACGATGCGGTCTTCACTGCTTTCCAGTTGCAAGACGCGGTAAAAGATGACGCCCAGTGGAGCCGTGACTACCGGAATTATTGGCAGGTCAATATCGTACCCAAAGTACAGTCCCTGCCGGGGTTCCCGGTGTTTGCGCCGCCGGATCCTTACAATTTTGAGTTGGCCGACCAAGTGATCGCCGCCAATTCCGATTCCATGACGGTTTGGCACCAGGAAGCCCGCGATGCCGCCAATGCCGAAAATGGCGTCACCGGAGACCGGGCCCGACTCGAACCGGGGACCGCCGCTTTTGACTCGGTGTTCAACGATATCGTCTCAAAAACGGCCTTTACCGAAGGTGGTACCCGCTTCTTTGACCGTTCGGCCTTGTACCACGTCCACGGGGAATACAAATTTGATGTGTCCTTCCTGGATGACCTCACGGTGGGCGGCAATTTCCGCCAATACCTGCCGAATTCGCAGGGCACGATCTTCTCGGATACGAATGGGGTGGTGATCCGCAACCGCGAAGTCGGTTCCTACATCGGGGCAGAGAAGCGGTTTTGGGATGATCTATTGAAGGTCAATGCCACCGTCCGCGTGGACAAGAACCAAAATTTTCCGGTCCTGGTATCGCCGGCCTTGTCGACGGTATGGCGGGTGGACGAAAACCATGTCTTCCGTGGTTCCTTCAATGCGGCCATCCGGAACCCCACCCTGCAGGAACAATTTCTGTATTACAATGTCGGGCGGGCCATCCTGATTGGGAACGTAAACGGGATCGATTCACTGGTGACTACCGAGTCGCTTATCGACTTTTTCAATACCCAGAACTTCGATACCGTCCAATACTTCAACGTGGCGCCCATCCGTCCGGAGCGGGTACGCAGCATCGAAGTGGGTTACCGGGGAACCATCGGGGAGCGGCTGTACGTGGACGCGAGCTACTATTTTAGCCTCTACCGCGACTTCATCGGGTTCAAGATCGGTTCCGAAATCACTTATGATTCGCTGATCAATCGTGCGACGGTCGATCAGATCTACCGGGTCGCCGCCAACTCCGACGAGTCGGTGACCACACAAGGCTTCTCGATTGGGCTGAACTATTACTTTGCGAAGTACTATGCGGTGACCGGAAACTATTCCTGGAACCGCTTGAACCTAGCCGAAGGCGATTCCATCGACCCGATTATTCCGGCATTTAACACCCCCGAGCACAAGTTTAACCTCGGTTTTGGTGGGCGCAATATCCCGATCACGGCCTTCGGCAAGAAGACCCGCAACTGGGGCTTCAACTTTAATTTCAAATGGGTCGAAGGATTTGAGTTTGTGGGCAGTCCCCAATTCACCGGCTTTGTGCCGACCTACTACCTGCTCGATGGGCAGGTCAACAAGCGGGTTGACAAGCTCAATACCACCTTCAAGATCGGCGCGTCAAACATCATGAACCGACAACAATTGCAGGTTTACGGTGGACCATTTATTGGTCGCATGGCCTATTTTCAGGTATTGGTGGAACTTGACGATTTGTGAGGAAACAAAATTTTTGGATAAAATTTACTACAACTAATTACTGATAGGAGTATGAAAAAGATTTTACTATCGTTCGCCCTGGTGGCATTTTTCGGCTTGTCCCAGGCTTTTGGGCAGCAGCGCTACTTGGATGAAGTGTTCACGAACGTCGACGTGACGCGGGACATCATCTATCAAGCAAATATTTCGGTGCTTACCGGTACGCCCCAATTGGATACTTTCCGCCTGGACTTTTATGAGCCACAGGGCGATACCAGTACTGCGCGCCCGCTGATCCTGGTGGCCCATACGGGATCTTTCCTGCCGCCGCCCATCAACGGTCAGTGTACCGGCGTACGTCAGGACTGGACCGTAGAGATGCTCTGTACGATGCTTGCCAAGCGGGGTTTTGTCGCCGCGGCATTTTCCTACCGCCAAGGCTGGAACCCGGCCAGTACGGTCCAGGAAGAGCGGACCGGTACGCTGCTCAATGCGGCTTATCGGGGTATCCAAGATGGATTCACCGCCGTTCGCTTTTTCCGCACCAACTCGGCCACGTACGGCATTGACGTGAACCGCGTGACCATGGGCGGAGTCGGTACAGGTGGTTACCTGAGCTTGGGGTGTACTTTCCTCAGCGACTACGATGAAATCAGCCTCGCCAAGTTCATTGACCCGAATACCTTGACTTCCTTTGTGGATACCATGCTTTCGGGGGACATCGAAGGTAAATTAAACCGTACGCTGCAAGTCGGCAACTACGTGAACGAAAACTCGGAAATCCAGTTTGCCTTCAACATGGGCGGCGCCGTGGGCGACTCCTCCTGGATTGAAGCCGGTGAAGGTCCGATGGTGTCCTTCCACGTGCCGAGTGATCCCTTCGCCCCGTACGGATTCGGCGCGGTCATCGTCCCGACGACCCAGGAATTCGTGGTCAACGTATCCGGTAGCCAAGGTGTACAGTCCCGCAACAGCCGCTTGGGCAACAACAATAGCTTCAACAGCGCCACCTACAATGATCCCTACACCACGGCTGCCAATGCGGTCAACGGTGGCATCGACGGCCTGTTTCCATTCAATCGTCCGGGAGTTGAATCCGGTCCCTGGGAGTACTTTGATTCGACCAACTGCCCCTCGCAGAACGTCGCTGCCAGCCTCCAGACGAATCCGGACATGTCCATCGCCAAAGCGACCGCTTACCTGGACACCATCGTCAACTACCTCTCGCCACGCGCAGTTTGCGCCCTCGGCCTGCCCGGTTGCGTACTTACCGCCAATGAAGATGAACTCGACGCCGGTTCGGTATCGGTATTCCCGAACCCGACCGCCGGTAACCTCTACGTTCGTTCCACGATTTCCGGCAATAACATCGTTGGGGTCGAAGTGCTGGACCTCGCAGGACGCAGCATCTTCCACGAGCAAGGCTTGAAGGTTCAGGAATACACCCTCGCATCGGAAGAAATGACGAGCGGACTTTATTTCGTCCGGGTGTCTACCCGCAAGGGAACGATCACCAAGAAAGTCGTCTTTGAATAAGATCGCTAAGCGATATTAAAGCACGCGGGCCGGAGAGCAATCTCCGGCCCGCGTTTACTTTTTCCATCGATTTTTTTGCCCCATTATTTGGAGGTACGAGCGGAATCCACCAGTCCTGGGATCTCGCGCCAGCGCTCGCTTTCCGCCCAATCCTTGAGGATGGTCGCCCGGGTGCGCAGAAACCGTTCCATGTATTCGGTCAGGTAGATCTGATTGAATAGCCGACCGATTCCCCCGAGTGGCGACTCGAATTCCATGCGGTCGGTCATGGTCGTGGTTCCATTTTCTTCGCGAAAATAGTGCTCGTGTTGCAGGCTGCGGAAAGCGCCGCGCACCATGATGTCGACAAAGCAGGTGGGGCGTTCCATTTTGGTGATGCGGGTGGTCAGCCTTTGCTGTACTCCCAAGTGGCGTGCCTGCCAAGTCACTGTTTCGCCCAGCTCGATGAGGCCCGTCATCCGGCCGGCCACGGGGCGCTCTCCGGTTCCGGGTACCGAAATCGCGTGGAAATCGATACTGCGCGCCAGGTCAAAAACCCGTTCGATGGGCGCAAAAATTGCGGTATCAAATTCGAGGTGGGCCATGTTTCGTTTCCGTTTTCAACCGGTCGCGGTGGGATTTGTTTTTGCGCAGTGGTTCCGGGTTCAATGCGCGTTCGCTGAGCAATGTCAACCCAATCCCTAGCCGTGGTGGATTCGAGCGGCAAAATCGAGGAACCGACAAAGAAGTTTTTCCGCGTTGCCCATTGATTTTCAGAAACTACTGAATTATCGAGAATTGGGAGAGGATAATTGCGGAAAAAAGGCTATTTTGAGCCAAAGGCAAAATTCATCTTTCTTTTCTAAACCAAATTATTGACGGAATATTTAAACCGACTCCAAGATTGGGGCTTTTGAGGAGCGGCGAAAAATTACGAATACAGAAATGACGACGCAAAACAGCTTTACCGGCTGTTTTGTTTTTTTGCGGTAAATCCCAACCTCTTCGCAATTTTTTATTGTACTAAGCATCGAAGTCATTAAATTCAGTTGTGTGTCCGGTTTGTCGGAATTTACGGGTCCCTAAATATTTTACATGACCACCTACAGGAGTGAGAAGGCTTTCACATTCAGAATCATACTGCTGACGATGCTGGTTGCCATTGCCGGGTTCGGGCTCGCAGTGGGCCAGGTGACACCCGCCGATTCGGTTTTTGGTTTGGAAGCGTTTGGCCGGACAGATATCCTCGACGCCTTGCCCGAGGATGCCAAGCAGATTTTTGGAGCCAACCGAATTGCAGAGAATGCCGACGAGCTTCCCATCCGGACTTACATTGTCAGCAACAAAGAAATTCGGCGAAATGGTTATGCGACCTTGGTCGACGTGCTGAAAAACATTCCTGGCTTTCGGACCTCACAGCCCGGAGAAGCATTGCTTGGGGAGACCTTCCTGATGCGGGGGCTTCTGGGCAATTTCTACACCAAAATTCTCATCAACGGCATTCCGCTGGATCCTTCGGCGGCCAAAGGGATGATCCTGGCCGCCAACCTCCCCGTTCGGCAAGCGCAGCGCATCGAGATCATCGTCGGTCCGGCGGCGGCGCTGTACGGAGCGGACGCGATGGCGGGAGTGATTAACATCGTACTTTCGGACATCGAGCGGCCGGTGGAAGCGATGGGGAGCGTCGCGCTGGGCAATGCCGGGACCACCGAGATGCACCTTTCGCTCGGGGGCAAGTTTGGCAAGCGGAAAAACGTGCTGAACTACAACATCTACGGCTCCTATAAATCAATGCGGGACATCGGCATGCTGTATACCGATGATTTGGTCTCGGTGGATGACTCTTCCATTGCGCTGGAAAGTCCTTACTGGCGGGCCGCGGATACGGCGGATCCCTTGGTGCCCAGTATCCGAGATTTTCCTCACGAATCGCGTCTGATCGGCGCTACTCTGAAATTTCGGGACTTTACGCTCAATTCCAATACCCTGTTTCGGAGCGATAACGTCGCCATTGGTTCGCATCCGGAAGACATCTCCTACGAGTTCCCCCACGGGAAGATTTCCGACTACATCTACGCGAACCGCTTGCGCTGGGAGCACGATTTTGGGAAGTTGACCTTGCGGACAAATGCTTCCTCGGTGATTTACGAAATCGACGAGACTTCTGAGTACCAAGGGGTGGCCCACCCGATTTCGGCGGGTCGCAATCACCTTTACGCGGAGTCAAATGATTTTCTGCTGGAGCAACTGGCGTTTTATCAACTGAGCAAGCGGACCTCCTTTATGGGGGGGGTCACCGCCCAATTCCTGAGCGGAGCGGCTTTCCAGGGGTTTTTACAGAATCCTTTTGATTCAACCTCGGTGCGGTTTGATAGCATGCAGGACGAGTTTGTGGTCCTCAACTCGGCGGATGATTTCAGCGCGATCAGTCCGGTGGGAATTTGGAATGAGTATTTCGAAACGGAGTTGGGGGCTTTCTTGCAAATGAATTACCGCACGAAAAAATTCCACTTTACCCTGGGAGGGCGTTTGGACCGTTCTGAAGTTGAGCGTGACCTTGTCTTCAGTCCCAAGGTGGGCTTGTTCTGGAAGCCCCGCGAGCGGATCCGCCTGCGGGCATTTTTCGGCAGCGCTTTTCGGCAGCCTTCTACCTACTATCGCTTCAACAACTATCGGGAAGTGAATGTCCCAATGGGCCCCAATGACGAATTGGAGCCCCTGCTGGTGCGGACAGAGGTAGATTTGGAGGAGGAGCGGTTGAGCAGCATTGAGGTGGGCGCAGTGTTTGACATCTCGAAAAATTTGCGCGCGACCGTCCACGCTTTTGCCCATTCACTGTCCAACAGTATTTTCCCCAGCCAGCAGTTTTCCACCCGCCTCGGTCAGGACGTCGACTCCGGGGGACCGCCGCCCCAGCCCGATCCCAACGCGGATTCAACGTTGGTCGAGGACAACCTGTTTGGTTTTAACAATGCCAATTCTCGGTCCGAACTGGCTGCGATTCAAGCGGAGATCAATTACACTGGTAAAGTGTTGCGCGTGGACCTTTCGGGGCAGTACAACATCGCCCAGGAAGCCATCGAAGGCGTGGACACCATCAGTGGCTACCGTTCCCTGCCGCAATTCATGGGCCGGGCAAATGTCCACCTGGAAACCAAAAAGGGTTTTTGCATCAGCGTATACAGCCAGTTTTTCAGTGGATTTACCTGGGGCATCTCCCAAATCAACGATGAAATCGAAACCAATACCAGCGCCCCCTTTTACAACATCGATTTTGTCGTCAGCCAAGACTTCACGACCCGGTTCATGGGCTATTTTCGCATGACCAATGTCACCCAGAGTGCCTCCCGGGGCATTTTTACCACGGACGTATCCGGTTACCAATTTGATTACATGCCCCAGCAGGCGCGGCTGTTTACGCTGGGCTTAACCTATCACCTGCCATGAAAAGACTGTGCGACTACCTGCTGTTGCTCTTGCTGCTTTTCCCGTATGGCCCGGTTTGGGCGCAAGGCCCGGCCCCCGAGGCGGACATTTCCACGTTTGACTCGACCGAAGTGTTGAGCTTGCTGGACGAAGCGATTCGCCTGGATCGGACCGATACCATCGAGACCGTACTCGAGCGGGCCCTGGCGATTTCGGAGATCATCGGCTTTGATCGGGGAGCGGAAGGGGCCTACCACGGCCTGATCCGGCAGTACCGCACCATTGAGGCACTCAGTGAGGAGCTCGGTATT
Source organism: Bacteroidota bacterium (assembly GCA_039024435.1). Taxonomy (GTDB): domain Bacteria; phylum Bacteroidota; class Bacteroidia; order J057; family JADKCL01; genus JBCCQH01. The sequence continues at coordinate 64,536 of JBCCQH010000017.1, read as the reverse complement.
CGGCTGAAGCGGCAAAACTTTTACCAGCGGCGCAAGCGCTACCAAGATCTGGCCTCGGGGGCGGAGGAAATCGGGGATCTTTATTTCTCGAATGGCCTTTACAGCAATGCCTCAGCGGCTTACCGGGAAGCGGACAGCCTCGCGATTCAACATGCTCCGGTGCGGCACTATCGTCTGGTCAAGCAGCGCGCCCGCAGCAAGCTCTACAATGGTGACTACTCCGATGCCAAAGCGCACCTGCGGGAAGGATTGAGCCTGGCGAAAGAACGCAACGACATCGACGACCAGCTTTGGATGCACCAGTTGCTCGGTCAGGTCGCGCATTTGCAGAAAAATTACCGCGCAGAATTGGGCCACGCGCGGCAGGCCCACCGCCTTGCCCAGAAGGGCGGTCAAACCGAAGCCTCGATCACCGCCCTGAACAACATCGGGTACGCCTACAAGTACCTGGGTGAAGGCGATTCCGCGGCCTTTTACTTCGAAAAGGTCCTCGAAGAACTGCCCCTTGAGGACAAAACCGAGGCCCGGGCGACGATGTACGCCAATCTGGGGATTCTGAACTACTCCGAAGGCCGGGTGACCGCCGCGATTAAGGAATTAGAGAAGGCGGCCAATGCGTACGAGCGGGTCGGAAATCGCGCCGCGCAAGCCAGTACGTACGATTATCTGGCGCTCATTTACCTACAAAAGCAAGATCACTACAATGCCCTGGAATTCAATACATTGGCGATCAATGAGGCCATCGCCAGCCGGGCCAAACGGGTCGAGGGCAGCAGTTACAAAACACGTTCGCTCATCCTTCAAGGGCTTTACGAGTTTGAAGACGCGCTCGAATACTACCTGAAATTTGACTCGCTGGCCAGCATTGAGCGGGACAGCCGCCGCGATATCCTCAAGGAAGCCGCCGACCTTGAGCGCCTGGAGCGCCAATTCAAAATTGGTTTTGCGACCCAGGCCCTGCAAGCCGAAGAAATCGCCCGCCTGGAAGCCGAGAACGAGACCAAAGCGAAAAAAGAAGCCCTGCAGCGCAAAGAACTTGAATTGAAGGATTCGCAGTTGGCCTACAAGCAGGTTGAAGCCAAGCGGGCGCTCAATGCGCTCATGCTATTGGAGGAAAAGCGCAAGACCGAGCAACAAGAGGCGGAAATCACCGACCTCAACAACAAGACCCGCATCGCGGAATTGGAGGCGCGCAACGAAAAGCAAAGGGCCAAGGAAAAAGCGGCGGAAGCCGAACTGGCCCGGCAAAATCTGGAGCTGGCAGAAAACGAAGCCCGGCTCACGGAACTCGAATTGGCGGAGCGGAGTGCCCGGATCCAGAGTCTGTTTTACCTGTTGGGGGGGATGGGCCTGCTGGTCCTGCTGATTTTGCTTGCTCTGGTACTGGTCCGGCGAAAAAACCGGATCATTGCCCAGGAAAGGGAGAAAAGCGACAACCTGCTCTTGAACATATTGCCGGTGGAGGTCGCCAACGAACTCAAGGAAAAGGGGAGAGCGGTCCCCCGCAACTACGAGGAAGTGACCGTCGTTTTCACTGACTTTTCTGGGTTCACGAAGATTTCGGAAAAACTCACTCCGGAGCAACTCGTCGGGAAGCTCGATGCAATTTTCCTGGAATTTGACCGGATCACCGAGGTCACGGGCCTCACCCGAATCAAGACCATCGGGGACGCCTACATGGCGGCTTGTGGACTGCCCAAGGCGGACAAGGACCACGCCGATAAGTCGGTGCGCGCCGCGCTGATGATGCGGGATTTCATTCGCAGCTTCAACAATCAGCTTTCGCCGAATGAGCCCAAGTGGAATATCCGGATCGGAGTGCACAGCGGTCCGGTCGTCGCCGGGGTGGTGGGAGAGAAGAAATTTGCCTACGACATCTGGGGAGATACGGTAAACACCGCCTCGCGGATGGAATCGAGCGGAGCCGTGGGCAAGGTAAATATCTCCGGAACCACCCACGAGATCGTCCAGCGCAATTTTAGCAGCGAATACCGCGGCAAGGTGCAAGCGAAGAACAAAGGCGAAATCGACATGTATTTCGTCGAGCGTGCCCGGGAATTTGAACCGGGGTGATCTGATTGACCAGTGGTTTTACGGGGCGCGGGAGCGACCGACATCGCGTTCCCATTTGCGGCGTTCGGTACCGGCATCCCGCCGAATGGGCCAGCCTTGTTCGCGGGCAAGAAGCAGGAGGCGCTTGCGCAGTTTCCGAGGGTAAAACATCTTGCGCCAGGTTTTTCCGTAGGACCAGGCCGGCAGGACCTCGCCCGTCGCCAGTAGATCGTAGGTAGCCGCGGCACAGCGCATTCCCAAAAACGCATAGTCATACGGAGTCGTATCCAGGTAGCATTTTGTGAGGCTGTCCATGGCCTGCCACTGGCTCGGAGTTACCGGAATCGTGATCGTGGTTTTTTTGACGTCTTCCGCTTGGTTTCCGAGCACCTGCCAAAACATGCGCGGCGCGTGGACCATCCAGCGTCCGTGAAGATCCTTTTTTCGGGCAAACACGTGGTAACTGCCTTTCGGGACAAAGTTGACGATGCGGCCGCTGTCCAATTCTACTCCAACGTGCCCCCCGAGCCGCCCGCCAAACCATTTCCTTTCCGTGTCCTTGTAGGCTTTGCGGGGCGTACTGCCGTAAAGGAAATGAACTTGGATGTGGGTATGGTCCTGGGCCGGAATTGCGATCCCGGACAAAATGATTATCCCGGTGAAAACGAATTTCAGCGGCCGGAGGAGTATGCGGAAACGTTGATTGGCCAATGCAATGCACCTTTAGTGTATACCATACGTCAAAGCGCCGGGTAGTGTTGTCATAGCAGCCAATTGTGCGGTTAAAGGAAAACTTTACCGTGACTTTTCCGGTTTAAGTTTTGATTTAATGTACCGCATCAAACACCATGAAATCCTTTTGCTATACAGTTTTACTTTGCTGCTTGCTTCCGTTGGCGTCTTGGGCCCAAATCAACAATACGCTTTACGGCCTGCATTTCAATACTTCCACCAGTGAGTTGTACTTCGCCGCGACCGATGCCAGCACCGGTCAAGTCACGATTGTAAACTCGAATCCGACCAGGCAGGATATTTTTGTCAGTGGCGTTTCGGACATTGACCTCAACGGTGGGCGCTACTTCTACGTACGTGCAGGACGCATCTACACCGTCGATATCCAGACCGGTAACGTATTGTCCTCACCGACCATCACCGAAGCAACCATCGGGGTTTCTGGGGCGGCTCCGATCATGAATATCGCTTACAACCCACTCGACTCCACTTTGTACGGCCTGCATTTCCTCAACAGTCAACTGCGGCTCGCGACGCTGGATCCTGGTACGGGGGTGGCGACATTGGTGAACTCGGCACCGATTTCCCTGGATGGCTTTGGCTCGGGGGTTTCGGACATCGACCCGATCAGCCGACGGTACTTTTACATCCGCATGGACAGCATCATCACCGTCAGCCTCGATTTGGGAACGTCGACCAATCGCCAAAAGTTGACGAATCCCAACGGTGCCGTCGCGCCGATCACCAACATCGCATACAACTGGGTGACCAATCAAATTTTTGGTTTGAATTTCGTGGGCGGGACCTACGACGCCTGGGGCAACCCAATTGTGCCGGCCGAACTGCGCCTGGCGTCGGTCAATCCCAATTCCGGGCAAGTGACGCTGGTCAGTCAGGCGACCGTCAGCACTGATATCTTCCAAAGTGGAGTTTCCGACATCAACATTGATGGCAATTACTATACTTACGTCCGGGGGGCGGGAGCCCAGCAGGTGATTTCGGTGGACCTTGCTACCGGCAACACCATTTGGTCGCCTCCGGTTACGGGCACTACTTTTCCCTCGCCACTGTTAACGAATATTGCTTACGGGAAGAATTATTCCACGAATACCCGCTTGCCGGCGGCCGACTTTATGATGACGCCGGGGGTTATTCCCAACATTATCCATTTCCGCAATATCACGGCTTACGGACGGGATATGGAATGGGATTTCGGGGATGGCAGCAACCCCCATACGGATCGCCATCCGACCCACACTTACGTCAACAGCGGAACCTACACCGTAACCCTAATCGCCCATAACGGAATCGGATCGGATACGATCACCCAGCAAGTGACCATCGGCACGGTCGATGTCGCAGAGGCACTGGGTACTGAGTGGCAGGTATTCCCAAATCCCGCGCAAAATGCATTTTCGATTCAGATTCCCGAAGACGCGCCGCGCACACCGGTCAACCTCAAGCTGTTCGACCTGCAGGGCCGGCAATTGATTGCCCAAACGCTACCCAGCCTGGGAGCCGGCCGCATTGACGTAGCCGTGCCGTCGACGGTTGCCAATGGCCTTTACGTGGTGCAACTGGAACAGAGCGACCGCATCTACAACCAGCGGTTGCAGATCAATCGCTGATCCAGGGTCTGCTTTCAATCATAAAATAGCCGAATGGGAACTCCATTCGGCTATTTTATGGATGGTGTACGGGGGCGAAGATAAAATGCAATCCGGAGCGTTGTGCCGATGCGCCGGATTCAACTCTAGCAACCGCTGCCCGGGCCCAGCCCCCCTGCTGCCAATCTCGTCTCTGCCTGCGTTAGTCCCTCAGCGCCCCCGGTAGCGAAACTCCGCTTGGGTGATCCGCCAGCGCCAGACCGCCCCCTCATCGGGATCGACCACTTTCCCGATGCGGTTGAGTCCGGCTTTGCGGAGAACCGAGGTGGAAGGGTTATCAGTGGGCAGGGTATGCGCCAGTACGGCGGTGACTACGGCATATTTGAATGCCCGCTCCACAAGGCTACGGGCCACTTCGGTGGCCAGGCCTTGCAGCCGGTACTCGGGGATGATTTCGTAGCCGATTTCCACGTAGCCCGCGGCATCGGGCTTCCCTTTGAAGCCACACGTGCCGATCAGTCGGTTGTCGTTGAAATGCACAATCAGGTAGGTCAGCCAGCCGCGGTTGTCCGGCTGGACTGCCAGTGTATCGCGCGTCCACCGGAACGGCTCCAACCCGTATTCCGACCAACCGGGCCGCACTTCAACCCCCAGATGGCTACCCAGCTTCTGCGGATCATTTTCCAGGACAATGTCCATCGTAGTAAGGTCGCAAGGGAGCAAGTCGAGCGCGGGGGTGTGAATCTTCGCGGATCGGCGACCGGTTTTCATGCTTTTTCCTCCGAACGTAGGTGCTGGTGGTAAATGTTGATGCGGTGGGCTTCCTCCGTGCCTCCGACGGCCACCCATTCGGAGATATCGGTCCGCAAACGGTGGATTAGCGGGGCCAGCACGCCTTCGCTGCCCATGAGCGCAATCGCCTGCTGGATCGTTTCGGTGGCCGAGCGCACACCACTGATTTTGGCGATGGAGCTGAGGAGGTGGCGGTCGGGACTTCGGTGGAAGATGGCGGCCAGTGCCGCCCGCCCACTCCACAAAGCTTGCTCCCGGGCAAGGATGGCATCGGTGATGCGGCCTTGGAGGTACTGGTGACTGGTGAGTGGTGAGTTAGAGGAGCGTTTGGCCAGAAAAGCTTCCGCCATTTGCAGCGCCGGGGTGGGAAGGAGGGCGCCTAGGAGTCCGTACAAAGCGCGCTGCAGATTGGCGGCATACCGCAGGGCGGAGAGTCTTCCCGGAGTGCCCAATATCTGAAACTCGGAGATGGGGGTATCGGCAAAGGTAAGCTGCCCGATGGGGAGGGTCCGGTTGCCGAATCGGTTGAGTGCGGCGCTGCGCCGCACTCCGGGGGCTTCGCCATCCAGCAGGAGAAGCGAAAGCCCAGAACCATTCAGACCGGTGATTTTTCCGGTGACCAGCAGCAGCTTGGCGACGGGGGCTTGGGAAATATGCCACTTGCTTCCGTTTAAGCGCCAGGCACCAGATGGGCCCGAGGCCAGCGTTTGCGTCGCCGCGAGGTCGGTTCCGGAATGCCGTTCCGCAATGGCGGTCGCGGAAAAGGCTCCTTGTCGCAGGAGGGGAAACCAATGGGCTTTTTGCTTGGCTGAACCCGCTTGCGCGAGCGCGTGGATCGCTCCCGCTTGCCCAATTATAGCCAGGAGAAATCCACCATCGGTGGCGGTAGAGGCCATGCCTTCCGCCGCTGCTACAAAGTCCCACCACCGCTCGCCTTTTCCGCCGTAGGCTTCGGGAATGATGAGATCCCAAAAACCACGTTTGCCCACTGCATCCCAGGCAGCGGTCGCAAATTGCTGTCGGGACCAGCGCGCATCGACGGTTTGGCTAAGGTATTCCTGTCCGAATTCGGCATATTCGGCGCGGAGGCGAACCTGATCCGGTGTCCACGTAAAGTTCATTCCGAAGCAAATTGGATTGCTGGAACCTAAGTTAGATCAATCGGAGGTTCTGAAAAAGAGGAAGTTACTCACACTGTCTCCCGCAGGGCGATTCGGGCGGCCGCTTCCCCCACCAGGGTACCAATGGCGACGCCCATCCCCCCGAGCCGCACGGCGCAGGTTACCCGCGGATGGACCTTACGCAGAATTGTCGTTCGATTCTCACCGACCCCCATGATCCCCGCCCAGCGATGGGCAATTCGGAATTTCCTTCCCGGCAGGATGACCTCTCGCAGTAGGCGTTCGAGGGCGCTCTGTATCCGCTCGGTCAGCGCAATTTCGGCGGTTTCTTCCCCGGCAAAATCCAGGTTGCGTCCTCCACCGAAAAGCACACGATCTCCGAGGTTCCGAAAGTAAAAATACCCTCGGTCGTAGTGGAATCCTCCCCGAAAGGAAAGTCCCGGGATCGGGGAGGTGATCAACACCTGGGCCCGGGCCGGCTTTACCGCAAGTTCCGGCAGCAGTTGTTGGGCAAATCCGTTCGTGGCAACAATGACCTGTTCCGCGGGAAAGCGCCAGCCCCGTTGCGTATGTACCGTGACTCCTTCCGCATGGGGAAAAAGTTCAGTGACTGCAATTCCGGTGAGTACAAGGACCCCTGCGGCTTGGGCCTGGCGGAGCAATTCCCGCATCATCCGACCGGGATCGAGCAAGCCTTCGCGGGTATTTTCGACCAAGTGCTGCACTCCAGTAAAACCAAATTCATCGATCCGCGCATCCGCAACGCGGTAGACGGGTTCTGGGCCCATCAGAGGCGCCAAGGCCGCATTCATTTTGTCCATGATGGCTTGGCAGCGGGTAAAGTCCGCTTCATCCTCCGGGCGAAACAATTCGAACCCACCAGCCGGTTCCAGGCGCATTTTGGGATTGCTGATCCGCTCTTGCAGGCGGAGCAATCCCTTCCAGCGGCTTTTCACCAGGGCCAGCGTGTCGTCCCATCCGACCCTTTCCAGATCGTCGATCAACTCGGTCAGACTGCCAAAGCAGGCAAATCCAGCGTTTTTGGTGCTGGCTCCGCTGGGCAGGATTCCACGTTCGAGTACGGTGACCTCGGCGGCGGGAAACTGCAATTTGTAGCTCAAGGCCGCATTTAGCCCTACGATCCCGCTGCCGATCACCAGCAGGTCGGTTTTCCCGACCCAACTGTCTTTCTCCCAATGGCTCAGCCCGGGTCCGTTGTTCCCTTTCATTGGCGTTCCTTGATGTAGCGGGCGATGTCTTTGAAGCCGTTGAGGCGGGCAAAGTCGGTGGCCCGGTAGCCATTGGCGCCCCGTCGGGTGCGGGCGTTGGCCCCGGATTCAAGTAACAACTGGACGAGCTCCATGTTGCCCTGTTGGGCGGCAAGCATAAGGGGCGTGGTCATCGACTCATCGGTGAGGTTTACGTCGGCCCCTTTGGCAATGAGAATGCGCGCGGCGTCGGTGTTGTCGTTCATCGCCGCGAAGAGCAGTGCAGAAGCTCCGTCGAGGTCCTGATCGTCGATTTCGGCCCCTTGATCGAGCAGGAGAATGACGTTGACGATGTTGCCGAGTTCGGCGGCGGACATGAGGGGAGTGAGGCCGGTTTTTTCCTTGGCATTGACCATAGCCCCGTTGGTCAGGAGAAGGCGGAGGATGTCGGAATTTCCATTGGCGGCCGCGACGTGGAGCGGGGTGATCTGGGCGATGCCTTTGCTGGGATCGGTGGCGCGAGAATTGACGTCGGCTCCCCGGTCGATCAGGGCTTGCACGATTTCGACTTGTTTCCGGCTGGCGGAAAGGATAATTGCCGGGATGCGCCGTTTAGAGCGGGCATCGGGGTCGGCGCCCTGGTCGAGGGCCTGGATCGCCTGAGCGGTTTGGTGATTCAGAATGGCGTTGAGCAGGTCCGCGTTGCGGTTCTGAGAGATGTCTCCCTGTTCCCGGGTCTCCAATTCTGATTCCAGGGTAAAGACCGGTTTGGCACCGGCTTCGAGCAGGAGGCCCATGATTTCGTGGTTGCCGTTCTCGGCGGCCAGCATCAGGGCTGTCTTTCCGGCCTCGTTGCGGGTTTCTCTTTCGGCGCCTTTTTCGATGAGCACCTGCGCGGGATCGTTTTGGGCATCGGCGGCAGCAAACATCAGGGCGGTCATGCCATCGTTGTCGGCCAAATTGAGTTGGGCTCCCCGGTCAATGTATACGATGACGAGCGGGGTATGGCCCAGTTTGGCGGCCATCATGAGCGGGGTGCGGCCCATAGCATCGCCCGCATCGAGCTTGGCGCCTTTGGCCAGGGCGGCCATCGCTTCCCCCATATTGTTGGTGAGGCTGGCACGAAACAGGCGCTCGGTAGCCCCCTGGCTCCATCCGGAAATTGTCAACAGGAGCAAAATCAACAGCGAAAAAGTGGTTCTCATAGTCAAGGTCTTTCCCCAGGTACGCGAAATACCCGGTCAAAGTATTCTGATCAGTTCGTTTACTTGCCGGTTTCGATCAAGGCGAGGTTGTTTTTGGCCAGTTCAAAGTCGGGCTGGATTTTCAACGCCGCTTCCAGGTATTGCTTGGCGCTTTCTTTTTTGCCCTGTTCCAGGTCAACGACCCCGCGCATATTGAGCACCGCGGCGGCCATAGGTACTTCCTGGCGGCGTTCTCCCGATCCGAGGGTGATGGTTTTGTCTTTGATCGATTCGTCTTGCAGCAATCGCCCGATGGAGGCTTCGCACTCACCGAAACGGCGGATGTTGAATTGCAGCGTGGCGATTTCGTAGAGGTGATAAGGGTTTTTGGTTCGGCCGTAGAGCTTCTCAAAATCTTCCAGCGATTCCTTGGGGAGCCCGACGGATTGGTAACTGACGGCGCGCAATTCGAGGACGGCATTGTTTTCGGGCTGTTCCTGCAGGACTTCGGTGCCGACCAGGATGCATTGGGCCCAAGCCCCCCGCTGGAAGTACAGGCGGGAAAGACTATCCTTCAGGGCGGTTTCGCGGGGCCGCAGAGCGATCATTGCGTGCATCGCATGGGTGGAGATAGCGAGGTCATTGTAGCGAAGCCCTTGGGTATACATCTTTTCGTAGGTGGTGTATAAATCGCTGCCTCCAGCATTGCTGGGAGCGGCGGTCACCGCCGGCTCTGCATCGCCCTTTTTCTTTTTTTGTGCGCTTGCGGGAAGGGCAAGCGTAGAGACGAAGAGGAGCAGCAGGCCGTATTTTATGATTTTCATCGGTGCGAAATATGGGTTCGAATCATTTGCAATTTAAGAAAAGAAAAAGGTCAGGGACAGCCCCAACCTTTTCGTTAAATATAGCGCGTATCAAAATATCAATTCACGTCAGTCTTCAACGACCAGACGCTTCATTATTTTTTCGTTGTTCAATTGGACTTTGGCCAGGTAGACGCCGGCCGCAAGGCGATCCACATTTAGATCGAAGGTGTGGAAGCCGGAATTGACTTTCTCTTCGATGCGGAGAACTTCCTGGCCCAGCGCGTTAACGATCTGGATCTGGAGGCGAGTCGGCTCGGCGAGGCTCACCCAGAGACTGGTTTGACCCCGGGTGGGATTCGGGAAAAATCCCCCAATCGCATAGTCGATGCCCTTGAGGAGGACGGCTTCGACGATGTTTGAGTAAGTTTCGCCTCCGTTGAAGTCGAGTTGGCGGAGACGGTAGAAATAGCGCTGGTTGGGCAGGACATCAAAATCTTCGAAATCGTAGGCCTGATTGACCTGACTGTTGCCGGCGCCGTTGACCCAACCCAAATCCGAAAATTCGATGCCGTCGAGTGAGCGCTGCACTTCAAATCCCGAATTGTTCGTTTCGGTTGCCGTCTCCCAATTCAGCAAAATCGAGTTCTCCTGGGCATTGGCGGTAAGGTAAAGCAACTCGACCGGAAAGACACAAGAACTGATGTTCGGGGCGAGGAAGCGGCCTGCCAGGGCAAACTGATTCGTATTGAAAGGAGTGGGGTAGGTGCCGGGGTAACCGGCCTTTTCCGTCCAACTCATGAATGGAGTGGGATTGGCGCTATTGACCGGCGACAGGTCGTCCCACAAAGAAGTGTTCCATTCTGAGATGGTCACGTTGCCGATGTCGCAAATGTCATCCGCTACGAAATCGTGGTAGATGCGGATGGTTTCCGGCGACCCAATCGGCAACTGCCGCTCGATGAAGTGGTACCAAGCCGGATTGACGGTAGCCAGGGTCGTTGCGCGCAGATTCGTGTTGGGAGTAGCTTGGTCGACAAACTGTACCGAATAGGCATTGGTAGTGCCGGTCGTCGGGGTGATTTCTACCGGCCGCCAGCGGGCTGCGGTTCCGACGGGAAAGAGGTAGGTGCTATCGGGCAGCGTGGCGCGGGCCAGCCGTCCGGTCGATCCTACGGTGCTGGTGACGTAGCCTTGGGTCACCGAATGCATATAGTTCGGGGTGTTGCCCCCGGCGCGGGTAATGGCCCCCTGGACCACACTGGTGACGGCGAAGAGATTGGTCTGGGTATTCAGAAAGTCGTCGTTGAGCGCAAGCACGCCATCACAAAGGGAGTTGAGGGACTGGCGGACTTCACGGGTGCCGCCGGGCTTGTCCAGGGTGAGGTTATTGAAATTTGTAGGATTGCTTCCTTGGATCATTTGCAGGGCATTGTTGCCCAGAAAAGTCGTCGTTCCCGGGTCGCCGGCTTGAAATACATTGGTGCTCCCGGTGTTCGACCAATCGCCTTCCAGCATGATGTCCCCCGAGTTGAACATCTGCCCGATGTTGGTGCCTTGGTCGTCGTTGGTGACATTGCCCTGGACGTAGATCAGGCCGCCCGCTTGCACGTAGACTTCTGCACCATCGTTGTAAAATTCCTGGGCCTGGACCTCAAGCCTGGGGAGGAGTGGAACCACCAGTAGGAGGAGAAGGTATCGTAGCCGTGATTTCATATCGTTTACTTTGGGAGGGGGCAGACTTAATCTTCAAGTTCCGAAAGGCGAATTTTTAACGCTTCAATTTCCCCCTGCTGCTCTTTGATCGCTTCAATGAGCACCGGCACCAGAGCAGTATAGTCGACCACGGTGACCACCTCACGCTTCACTTTGCTCATATCCAGGGTAGGCCCGGCTTCCGGAGAGTCCATCGCGGTGAGGTACTTCTCGGCGGTGGCTTCGGGAAACACGCGCGCGATTTCCTGCGCGATCAGGCCGATGTAAGTTTTTTCGTCGCCCCGGCGCATATTTTGGTAAGCCGGGGAATTGTATTTGTAGGTCACACCCCGGACCTGCATCAACTTGTCCAGGGTATTTTCCAAGGGCTGAACGTTGCTTTTCATGCGGAGGTCAGAAAGGTTGTAGAGCCCGTTTTCGTAGCCCAATCCGCCGTCAAAGTAACCTCCGTAGCCCAGCCAGGAACCGGTGGTGGGTACACTGCCCCGCACACCGATGGCGTCCGAACTGTTGGAAACGCCGTACATGGCCCAAGCCGCTCCGGTGGCCTGCAACCCAACGCCGTAGTTGGCGAGGCCGCCGGCATTGTTGGTCACGCCCCCGAGGGCATTGAAGGTTCCCGCGGCGTATCCCGCGACCCCGGCCCCGGTGGCATTGGTATTTTCGAAATAGGCTGCGTAGTCACCAGCGCGCGAAACATTGACCGAAAAGTGGTGCGCCGGGTTGGTGAGTCCCACTCCGATGTAGCCATTGGTCTGGATGGTGAGCCGGGTACTGGTCGTGATCGCGGTCGTCCCGATTTTGAATTTATCGGCGTCCGAATCGTCGATCCCCATCGTGATGCGGTTGGTACCATTGACCGTAAACTGCAAAATGGGATCCCCGTTGCCCCCGGTATTGTTGATGCGGATGCCATCCGCAGCAACGTTTGTTTCCACGTGCAATTTGAGTTGGGGATTGGTTACCCCAATGCCCACATTCTGCCCGATCAGCGGGCTACAGAAAAGTGCAAGGACCAAACGGATTAGCGTTTGTGGAGGGTAACATTTTAGCATTTCAAGTACTCATTAACCGACAATGTAGCTGTGCGGGGACAGCCACATCAATTTATGAAATAAACGGTTCGGTTACAAATCTTGAGATTTCCGACGCAGGCTTCGCTCAATTTTCAATTGCACCCCCATTGATTTCGAATCGTCCGACGTGCGTCACCCACGCTTGCAATTGGGCCATCGCAAATCAGAAATTACCCCATCAGAAATCTTTTAGGCTTTCTCGCGTCGCGGTTAGGACCTGGTCGAGTTCGGATTCGCCGATGCAATCGCTGATGAAGAGGGCTTCAAATTGGCTGGGCGGGAGGTAGACGCCGCGCCCCAGCATCGCGTGGAAGAATTGACCAAATTTTGCGGTATCGCTGCGCTTAGACTCGGTCAGGTTGCGCACTGGGCCTTCATTGAAAAAGACGGTCATCATCGAACCTACCCGGTTTACGGTATAGGGGATGCCTTTTTCGGTGAAGATTTCGTTCCAGCCAGCTTCTAGGGCAGCGCCCGTTTGCTCGAGCCGGACGTAGAGGTCGGGATCTTCCTTCAGCAGGCGGAGCATCACTCCACCGGCTGCCATGGCGACGGGATTCCCGGACAGGGTCCCGGCCTGGTAGATGGGACCGACGGGGGAGATGTAATCCATGATTTCTGCTTTGCCACCGTAGGCCCCAACGGGGAGTCCTCCGCCGATGATTTTGCCCAGTGTTGTGATGTCCGGGCGCACGCCCAAGAGTTCCTGCGCCCCGCCCAGAGATAGCCGGAAGCCGGTCATGACCTCGTCGAATATGAGTACGATGCCGGTGCGGTCGCAAATTTCCCGCAAACCCGCCAGAAAGCCCGGTTCGGGTTTTACCAGCCCCATATTGCCGACGACGGGTTCGAGAATGATCGCTGCGATGTGTTCGGGATTTGCGTCGACGAGACGCCGGACATCCGCGAGATCGTTGTAGGTGGCGGTCAGAGTATCTTCGGCGGTACCTTTGGTCACGCCTGCGCTGTCCGGTACGCCGTGGGTCATGAGCCCGCTTCCCGCCGCGATGAGGAAACTGTCCCCATGGCCGTGGTAGTTGCCCGCAAACTTGATGATTTTGTCCCTTCCGGTGTAGCCACGGGCTAGGCGGACGGCACTCATGGTCGCCTCGGTGCCGGAGTTGACCATGCGGACCTTTTCGATCGAAGGAAAACAGCCGATTACCCGGTGAGCCATGTCGATTTCGGCGGCAGTTGGTGCGCCAAAGCTGGAACTGCGCTGCATTGCTGCTACTGCGGCCTCAATAATTTCCGGGTGCGAATGACCCAAAATCAGCGGTCCCCAGGAGTTGATGAGGTCAATGTAGCGATTGCCGTCTTCATCGTAGACCCAAGCGCCTTTGCCGTGGGTGAAAAAAACCGGCGTGCCGCCGACACTGCGAAATGCGCGAGCGGGGGAATTAACGCCCCCCGGGATCACCTTGCAGGCCTCCCGGAACAGCGTCTCGCTCCGGCTGATCCCGGTTGACTTTATCGATTCTGCCATTGTGAAATCTTACAACGTTAATTTTCTGATTGTCTTGGGCTTCGCCGACTTGAAAGTCCTGGTGGATTCCGTGGTACACCGGCGCTTTGCGCAGGGTTTCCACCGGATCCGTAAATCCATTCATTTCCCGGGCCACTTCCAGCAACCAGGACATAATGTCAAACCCTTGAACGGTGTATTTGGTTGGGCGATATCCCAAATCCCGCAAACAAATCTCATTAAGTGCCATATAGGCGATGGAATCGTTCTTTTCGTGGTAAAAAGTCGAGTACTCCAGGTTGTAGTTGGACTTCAATTCGGGGTCGATGACCGAGAACATTTCCCAATCCGGTCCCCCGGCAATGTCAATTTCGATTTTGTAGTATTTGAGCTGACTGATGATGAGTCCGGCGGCTTCCTCGCTGGAAAGCGGCACATAAATTGCATCGTAGCCGGCGTATTTGAGGGATTTCATGTAGGATTTGAGCTGGTCGCGCAGGGCCTCGTACTCGTTGGGCACCATTTTTTGGTTGACGTTCACCTCAGGATGCTCTGCTTTGAGGGTTTCAATGAAGGAGCGGGCAAAACGCGAAGAGAAGTACGAACCATCGTTGAATACCAGAATATTCCGCTTTCCGCGATCTTCTACGAGATGGCGGGCCATTTGCGCACCGTGGGTATTCAGGGAAGGATGCGCGAGGAAGGTGTAGCGCTTCGCTCGGATCAATTCATTCAGCGGATTGCGGGGGATGACGTGGATCACCTGGTGTGCTTCCGCCCAAGCACTGATGCGGCGGGCAAGGCTCGTGCGGATGTCACCGACGACGATGTCTGGACGAAATCGTTCCAGGCTGTCCAGTTCTGCCGTCAGTCCGATGGTATCCGACTGGGTATCAAACACGGCGAGGTTGATTTCCTTGCCGGTTTCTTCGGCCAGGGAATCGAGGGCGAGCTGCATGCCTTCGAACAGTTCGAGTGCCCGGGAGCATTTTGCCGGTACGTTGGTGGCAGTATCGAGCAGTTGTAAGTTAAAAGAAAGGAAAACCGCTACGTTCAACCGATTGGGGTTGATACGTTTGCCCGAGGTGTACTTCAGTTTGAGGTCGGAAAGGTAATCGGTCATGAGACCGTTTTCTTCTTCCTCATACCGCTTGAGGCGCTCCAAGAGATCGTATCCTTGTCCGCGGCGGTCCATTTGCCCGGTGATGGCTTCCATGAACCAGGGCCTGTAGGTATCGTCGGCAAAGATAAAGTTGCGTTCCAGAAATTCTTGGTCAAACTGGTTGAACAGTGCGTGGCGAATCGATGCTTCAATGTCGCGTTGGAATTGGCGATCCTGCGTTTTCTGCATCAATTTAAAAAGTCGCTCAAGGCCATCATCCTGGACGCTCACCCGTTCGCTGCGCAACTGGATCAGGGCTTGGTGGTAGGCTGCTTCGGTAGCGTAGGCGGTTTGCGGATAATCTTGCAAAAGTTTCGCAAATGCTTCTTCCGCCTTGACCAATTCTTCCAATTGGAAGAACGACAGGCCGGTCATGTACCAGCTAAAGGTGGTTAGCTCGTTGAAGGGACGCTGCGTGGCGAGTTGGAAAGTCATTCCGGCGTCGGAGAACTGTTGGGTGCGGTAGTACTTTTTGCCGAGCGAAACCAGTTTGCGGGCCTGTTCATCAACCAGGCCATCCGGCTGGGCTGACACCTCCGAACTGCCGAGCAAAGTACCCGAGATGATCAGAAGGAAAGTTATTAGTTGTTTCATTGCAATCTCAATGTTGCGCTTGCGGGTAGATCTCAATCGTTGGGCCCGGAGTGCGCCGTTGTGTTGAATACGTCACAAAAACCATTCCCATTGTGTATCGGCCATGCGGAACGGCAAGCTTTGGCGACCGCTTTTCAAACACGCGGCAAAAATACGCATTTCCGGGGGAATGCTCACACCGTAACCAGCGAGTTGTACACATTTTTTTGAAGGGTCACGACCCGGGTTGACGGAAGTGGCTGGGTGAACCTGTAGGCACCAGGCTAAGAGGCGGTTTAAATTTAATTCTGCGATTTTGCTACGGCATCCTTCTCCGCCCCCTACAGCTATTTTCTCGCCCCTGGCTCGGGCTATGGACGCCAAAATGAGCTTCCGTGGACAAAAAAATCTGTGCTAGCAAATTTCACCAACTAATTTTACACAGCCGCTACGTGTTACATGAATTGTGGGGCGACGTACCGGGAAAGTTTCGAATTTGGCTTTTCGCTCCCAGTAGGGCGCTACAATACCGGACAAAAATGCCTCTCGATTCATTGAAAAAAGCAAATAAGTGCCTATATTTGCAATCCGATAAAAATCTGAAAGACCTATACACCGAAATATATCATGGCCAAAGTATGCGACATCACCGGAAAACGCGCGATCAGCGGTAACAACGTTTCCCACGCACACAACAAGACCAAGCGGAAATTCTATCCGAATCTCCAGCGCAAGCGCTTCTACATTCCGGAAGAAGACCGGTGGATCACCCTCAAGGTATCCACTTCCGCCTTGCGCACGATCAACAAAAAAGGCATCAGCGCGGTACTCAAAGACCTCAAAGAGGACGGTATCGTATATTGATGGTTGCGGAATGATGCTCCGCACGTTGATATTGATGCCAGCATTTTTCCTGCTATTCTCTTCGGGCCGCACCCAGACCGATCAAAAAGATCCTCTGGATGCGGCTTTTCGTGTGTCGCGCCGGGCCGATATTTGTACGAATCTCGATTCAGGCACTTGTGCGGTGATTTTTTCCGGTGGGTTTGATCGCTATTCTCCGGGGGGAATCCTACCCCGGCCCTTTGTCCCTGCCCCCGATTTCTTCTACCTCACCGGCTTGCGGGTGCCCGATGCGGTGCTAGTATTGTTTGCCGAGCCACAAAAGCTGAGTGAAGGGGAGGCAACCGAACTGTTGTTTTTTCCCGGTCCCAACGACCAGCTTTTACGAAATATGGGTGAGAGTTGGACCGGAATCTTTGGTCGGGACGGTGAGCGACGCATCATTCGACCTTCAACCCAATGGCGCCGCTTTTGCCTCGAAGTATTGGGGGGAGATGGCATCCGAAAAGTGCTGACCTTCCCTTTTGAATCGTCGAATTATCGCAAGCCGGGCGATCTCGCCTACATGGATTTGGGCAGCATTCTGTATTCAAATCTGTCGCCGGGATTCCCATTTCAGCCCCAGGCACAGCGGTTGTACCAAGAAATAAGTAACGCCGATACCGCAGGCATTTCGCAACTGGTGGCGCGGGTGAGCGCTTACCTCAGCTATTTTCCGAGCGTGCGGCGCGATCCGATCCTGGATACTTTCACCCGGGTGCAGGCTCCGGCGGGACTACGAGAAATACAAGCAAAAATCGCCGAAATCAAAATCGATTTGGTGCAGCTTGCGGCCATCACCCAGACCATGCGACAGCGCAAGATTGGGGTAGAGCGCAACCACCTGGAAAAAGCCAGTGCCCGGCTGGCGGAGGCGCTGCAAGCGGCCGCCCGGACCCTCCAACCGGGAGCAAGTGAAGCCTCCATTGCCAGTGTCGTTCAAACCGCGCTGCGCCAGGGGGAGACCCCACCCAATATGCCAGTTCGGGTGGCCTCCGGGGTCCACGCAAGCCAGCCCTATTACTTGAGCAACCGCGATCAAATTCCGGAAAAAGGCTTCGTGGTATTGGATTTTGGGGGGCGTTCTGAGGGGTATTGTGCCCGGATTACCCGCACTTTGCCGGCAGCAGGACGTTTTTCTACCGAGGAAAAAAAGATGTACGAGGTTTTACTCAATGTTCACCGGGCGGTGATCGACCAGTGTCGTCCGGGAACTCGTCCCAGCAATATCGTCAACGGTGCCCGCCCTGGTTTTGAAACCTATTTTGGGGAACTCGCCCTGGCCACCAATCGGGCCGGTCGGGGCAAAGTGGTTCAGACGATCAATCTCGCACCGATTGGGCTGGATCTCAATGAGCTACCGCTGCCCGATGCCCTCATTCCGGGCATGGCTCTGGAGGTTGAAACGGCGATTTATATTCCGGGTGATCGCCGGATCAACGCTCTATGGCAAAACACCGGAATCGTTTTGCGGGACGTTATTTTGATATCGGAGGGACCAGCCCAGGTGTTGACCAATGGATTTCCCCACGCACCGGCGGAAATTGAAGCAGCTTGCGGGAAAGAGTAGCTTTTCCGGGCAATGAATGCATCGAAAATCCGTTGAGTAAGGCAAGGCGTCGACCCCGAGAAGCCGGAAGCCGAATGCGCCGGCAGGATCCGGGTAAATGATAGGCGGGTTGGAGAGTAGGTATAGCGTTCTCCGTCGGAGGCGTTTTGCTGCAAGTGAATTCTTCTCTTCACTCACCTTGCGTACCCAGCGATTGAGAATTGCCTTGGTTTCGGTACTTTCGGAAGCTCAGATGTCGAAAAATTTTCTATTTTTGCCCGGATGAAATTCAACCAATTCCTCGTCAAACGCCACTTTTTGCTATTGCTGATCCTTGCGGTTTCCGGGACCAGCCTCTGGGCGCAATCGCCGGTCAGTTCGCGCTCCGGAATTGCCCATTTGCGGACATCGGGCGTAGCGGAAAACCTGCCTTGCGCCGGCTCCCAGATTTTCTTTGAAGATTTTGAAAGTGGCTTGCCTGCCGGCTGGACCATCATCGATGGCGATACCTTGACCCCCGAGCCACAAACCGGTCTCGCCAAAGGCTGGCAACTGCGGGCTGATTACGACGACACTACCAATACGGTAATGGTGTCGCCTTCTTGGTACCAGACGACTGGAGTGAGCGATGACTGGTTGATTACCCCCCAAATTGCCCTCGGCAGCAACTCCTGCTTTTCCTGGACGGCCCGTTCCCAGGATCCATTTTTCGAAGAAGCCTACGAAATCCGCATCTCCACCACCAATCCCGACACCGCCTCCTTGCAAGTCGATTCGGCGCTGGTGATCGTCACCCAAGAAGACGGTAATAACACCATTCGCTCAGTGAATCTAAGCGCCTACGCGGGCCAAAATGTCTACTTGGCTTTTCACCATACCTCGGATGACAAATTCGTTTTGGTACTCGATGACGTAAAGGTCTCAAATGTGAATAACTTCGATGTTGGGGTGGTGGACATTGACTACGGCAGCCCCCAGCCGGGTGACACCGTACGCTTCACGATGGAAGTCGCGAACTTTGGTTCGGATACCGTCACCGGATTTGAGATTGTGTTTTCGGTAGATGGATCGGCGGCCCAGATTACCGTCATCGATTCGGTGGTGCTGGTGCCCAATGCCACGATCACTGCTGCCCACGAGGTGTTCTTTATCAGTGACTCTACGGATGCATTTTACAACTTGTGCGGGTGGACCCGGCAGCCAAATAGCGTCACCGATGAGGATGTCAGCAACGATACGACCTGTCTGTCCATGGTCGTAGGCTCGCCAGTGGGACGTCCGGAGCCGGAAGAGCTGATCGGCGCCTTGGAGATTTTTCCGAACCCTTTTGCGGACCGTGTTCAGTTGCGTCTGGGCGAAGTCAAGGGCTACCTTGCCGCCGACATTCGCTTGCTTGATCCCGTGGGTCAGATCGTATATTCCCAAGCACAAATCCTGCGCAGCAACCAGCAATTCTCGCTGGATCCGGGCCATTTGGCCGCGGGCCTTTACATCTTGCAAATCCAGCACGGCGATCAAGTCCTGATCTCCCGGCGGCTGGTCCGATTTTAAAAGCATGGATCTCTTTGCCGACCATTCCCACAAAGCACCGCTGGCAGAACGGATTCGGCCGCAGATCCTGGCGCATTACATCGGCCAGAAACATATCCTCTACGAGGGAAGTCCCCTCCGCAATGCGATCCGTTTCGGAAGAATCCCTTCCCTGATCTTTTGGGGACCGCCCGGCGTAGGGAAGACGACGCTGGCGCGCATCATTGCGACGAGCATCAAGAAGCCCTTTCGGCAGTTGAGCGCGATCCAATCCGGCGTCAAAGATGTCCGGGAAGTCCTGCAGTTTGCCCGTTCACGGCCGGGAACGATTCTTTTTATCGATGAAATTCACCGCTTCAATAAATCGCAGCAGGACTCACTGCTCGGGGCGGTGGAGAAAGGACAAGTCGTGCTGATCGGGGCCACGACGGAAAATCCCTCCTTTGAGGTGAATTCGTCTTTGCTTTCCCGGAGCCAGATTTACCGTTTGGAGCCCCTGGGGCCGGAGGAAGTGCGTGAACTGCTGACCTACGCAATCCAGGAAGACGAACTGCTCAAGGAGCGCGCGATTGAATTGCGGGAACTCGACGCACTGTACAAGCTTTCGGGAGGCGATGCGCGCAAGAGCTTGAACCTTCTGGAGATCTACGTGGATGTCCACGAAGATCCGGTCGTGTTGCGGGATGAAGCAGTGCTTGAGGTAGCTCAGGAGCGGGTAGCCATGTACGACAAGGGCGGCGAGCAGCACTATGACATCATTTCCGCTTTCATCAAGTCGATCCGGGGCAGCGATCCCAATGCGGCGATTTATTGGTTGGCGCGGATGCTGGAAGGGGGAGAGGACGTAAAGTTCATCGCCCGCCGGCTCATCATTTCGGCATCAGAAGACATCGGCAACGCGAATCCCAACGCCCTGCTTCTCGCCAATGCCTGCTTCGAAGCGGTGAATAAGATCGGGATGCCAGAAGCGCGGATCATATTGGCCCAGGCCACGACCTACCTCGCGACTTCGCAAAAGAGCAACGCTGCCTACGCGGCCATCAACCGCGCCATGAAGCTGGTGCGCAAGTACCCCGACTATCCGGTGCCTCTGCACTTGCGAAATTCGCCCACGAAATACATGAAAGAGGCCGGCTACGGAAAAGATTACAAGTATTCCCACGACTTTTCCGGAGCGGCGGGCAACCAGGAATTCATGCCCGACGAGGTCGCCGGAACCGCGTTTTATCAGCCCAAGCCCATCGGCAGTGAGGCATCGATCCGGCGCTTCATGGGGGAACAATGGGGTGATAAGTACGAGTCATAGTACCGCCTTCGAATCTGAATTCTCGGCGGAATTTCGGACACGAACATTCAGTCGGTCGCGCGGACCGTGAAGCAGGCCAGGAATTGGGATGACCGCAAACAGTACAATTTTTGAAGGTTATTTTAGCGAGGCCCTGCGCAAAAAGTTTGTTTGTTCAAATCATTGCGCGAATCAGCAGAGTATTCCGGCGCAGGCTTGCCCGATATGCGGCAAGCCGGGTGGACTCACCAATAATTGCGGCTCATGTCCGGGCGCAACTCTTTTTCAATTGCGTTCGGATTGTAGGCGATTTCCTGAAGCACGGTGAAAGGTTCCGGGAGGCGTCCATCCGTGTAAGGGATGCGCATCAGTCGTCTGCGGATGCCCCACTGGTGACAAAACTCCCCTTCCCAATCCAGCCATGGGTGGTCAGTGTTGTCATCACCGACCAGCACAATTACCAGTGCTGCTTCTTTGAGCGTCCATGACAGTTGGTCCTTCATCAAGTAACCTTCAGAATCATAGAAGCGGTCGTCCTCAAGGTCAATCACTTGGACGCGGTCGCCCAGTTTGCCTTGTGAACCCCATTTCATGATCTTGGTTGTGTACCGTCGGTCATCTGGCGTAGCGCCAATGATAACTTGCCGTTGCATATACGAATCGTTTACGGTTGCTTTTGAAATACGTTTGTAAAATGTTAGTCCTAATCCTATTCCACAAAAGCTTGTGCAAATTAACCTCATTTCGGGGAAAAGGAAAAGGATTGTTCGATTTATTTCGACAAAAAGAACAATTATTTTACACTTAATTGAACGGAATGGCTTTTTGTTTTCTGATAAACCCAGCGATGTCGTTCCTTCCGGTTGGCTTGGATGCTACATGGCAATGGATCGTGGGGGCGATTTCCTCCCGGCGGTGAATTCGGACAGCAACTCCATTTTCCGGCATTTGCCTATCTTTCCCAAAAATGAAAGGCCCACTTTGAAGATATTGCTCGTTGCTGCCACGCCCCTCGAAACCCGCACGTTGCGGGAAGAGTGGGGGAGTGAGGATCCCACAATCGGGAAACCGTCGCTACTCGCCATGGAAGGAGCCCGGCTGGTCCTCCTGCACACGGGAATCGGCATGGTCAACACTGCCTATCACCTGGGGCGGTACTTGCTGGGGGAAGCGCCGGACCGGGCAATCCAATTGGGGATTGCGGGAAGCTTTCCCGACGGACCCGAATTGACCGAAGTGGTAGAAGTCAGCCAGGAATGCTATGCGGAATTGGGCGCGGACAGCCCGGATAAGTTTCTGTCCCTGGCGGAAATGGGCTTCGAAAACTTCCGTGCTCCAAGTGGGTTATACTTCAATGAAATCGCCAATCCGCATTCGGGGCAAACGGGTCTGCGTGCTTGCCGGGGCATCACCGTCAGCCGGGTCCACGGAACACAGGCCGGGATCGACCGGGTGGTCCAGGAGTGGCATCCGGAAGTGGAGAGCATGGAAGGTGCGGCCTTTTTTCAGGCTTGTCTGCTCGCTGGAATCCCCTTCCTGCAATTGCGCGGCATCTCCAATCGGGTGGAGCCCCGCAACCGTTCCGCCTGGAAGATTCCCGAAGCCAGCCGGGCGGTGCAGGATTTCTGCCGGGAGTACCTCGCGGCCTTGGTTTAAATATTTCGCAGAACAACCGCAATAACATGTCAAATACCCCCACGAACCTCTCCCTCGGATTCAGTACTTGTCCCAACGACACCTTCATGTTTGATGCAATGGTCCACGGTCGGATCGACACCCAGGGACTCGCCTTTGCGCCGGTGATGGAGGACATCCTGCACTTGAACCGGCGGGCATTGGCCCACGAGCTGGATGTCGTCAAGGTCTCTTACAACGCTTTTGGGCACTTGCGCGAGCATTATCATCTGCTCAAGGCAGGGAGCGCGATGGGGAAAGGCTGCGGGCCGTTGCTCATTTCCCGAGAACCCATCACTTTGGAAGAACTGCTCAAACGGGATGCACCGATTGCGATCCCGGGTAAAAATACCACCGCAAACCTCCTCCTCAATTTTTATGCTCCGGGCCTGCAAAACCGTCAAGAAATGCTTTTTCACGAGGTCATGCCCGCTATTCAGCGCGGCGATGTAGCGGCGGGGGTTATCATCCACGAAAACCGATTTACCTACCAGGATCTAGGATTGCGTGAAGTCCGGGACCTGGGGGAATACTGGGAGACCGAGACCGGATTGCCGATCCCTTTGGGGGCCATCGTGGCCCGGAAGTCCCTGGGCGAAGAAATGATCGCCCGCATCGAAACGGTGATGCAGGCGAGTGTGGCCCACGCATTTGCCCATCCCCAAGACTCGGCGGAGTTCGTGCGGAACCACGCGCAGGAACTCAGTCCCGAAGTGACCAAGGCCCACATCGACTTGTACGTGAACGATTTTTCCCTGGATATGGGGAGTGAGGGCAAACAGGCAGTGGACAAACTGCTGTCGGTGGGCGCAGAGATGGGCCTGTACGCGGATCGGTAGCGGCGGTGCAATAGCTCAAGGGCAGTCGCAGAGGTCATCGCCGAAGTTCCGGCGTACGAAATCGGGCAACAATTTACCGATGGTTTTTTCGCACTCGGCAAAAGGTGTACCGCAAAACGCAGCCCGAAAAGCTTCCCGAAAGTCCTCCCGGTCAAACCGCTCGACGAAGCTCCGCAAGGCGGGCGCCGGGCAGTCGGGCTGTAAGTTGCTCATGCGCTGGAAAAACGATTCAGCGGGGGTTAGAATCGCAGTCTGGGGCGATACCTGAACCTTTTCCGCCAATACATCCCGGTAAAAAGCGGTGTCGATTACCACCGGCGGTGTCTCGCGGGAATAAATTTTGAGCCAGACCTTATCTGGATTGTAGACCCGCCAGGCTACGCAGGCTTGGCGCAAATTGGGGATAATGGCCCCTTCCATGCTGGTGTACATGAAGCTGGCCCCTTCGGTGAAGCAATTGTTTACCAGGGTGCCCTGCATCTGGGCCCGGGTAAAGTCGGCTCCGAACAGGGTATCAAGGGTGAAGATTGCTCCCCGGAGATTGGCGCCGGCAAAGCTGGCTCCGCGGAGATCGCAGTTGGTGAAATCCGCTCCCGTGAGATCAGCGTTTTGGAAGTCCGCGCCGGCGAGCTTGGATTCGTAAAAGACAGCTCCGGAAAGGTCGGCATCCTTGAAAGATGCGCCGTAGAGGGTAGTGTTCCAGAAGCGGGCGTTGTGGAGGGTCGCACTGTCGAAATCCACGACGCCCAAACGCGCATTTTCAAAGTTGGCGTTTGACATGTCGGTGCGGTAGAACAGTCCGACTCGGATGTTGGCGCCGCTAAAATTGGTATTGGCAGCGATGACGTCCTGGAAGTTGCCGTATTCGAAGCGGGTGTATTGGAAGGAAGACTCGCTGAGATCGGAGCCGCGGAAACTGATCCGGGTAAAGATGGACCGGTCAAATACGGCGTGGCGGATGCTTTGGTCCTCGACTTTGTCGGCCATGGCGAGTTCGGCCCAGGCCGTTTCGAGCTTGGGAGCAGAACCGAGGATGCCCCGGGCGTCACTTTGAGATTCGGCCAGAACCATGTCCTGGAGGTCAAAGTGATAGCGGTCCGATTTTCCGGGCGTGCTGGAGGCGGACAGGAAGAGTGACAAGCTTAAAAGGGGCGTCGTCACTACCATGACGGGCTTGAGCCATTGGAGGACACTATTGAGGATACGCGTGACGATCCGGGCCAGGGGGGCTGGTAGGAGAGAGATGATGGCCCCGGCCGGGGAAGCGGCTTGCGTAGGGGATGAGAGAGCTTCGGCGGTGGTCGCCTCGGCGGTTGCTTCGGGGTTGGGGTCCGAATGGGTGTAGGCGCGGGTCGAAATGGCTCTGCGGAACCGCCACAAAAAGAATGCGTCCAGGAAGACCACGCCCACCAGACTGAAATTGACCCAAAAGTTTTGCGCGGGCAGGAAACGAACCTGCAGGAAAATCAGCACAAATAGCGGCAATATCACCAAAGAGCTCCAGATAAAGACCCGCAGGAAGTTCGTGGTCGCAAAGTTGTACTTCTGCGATGCGTCGGTGATTAAGCTGGATTTCCGGATAAAATTGTACAGAAATGGATGGTAGTAGAGGGGAGAGGCTTCAGGATCCTCGATGATGTAGGCCTCCAGTTTGTTGCGGTGGTGGGCCAGGTTGACGAGGAGATTGACGTGAATGCCGAGGACAACCAGGGGGGCAAAGGTGAAGAAGTAGGTGATGTCCAGGTCAATGCGCAGTACGGGCAGCGTAAGGGTGTGATTGGGGAAAAAGATGTCGATTGGATGCACGCTCGCGATGGTAATCGCGAGATACACCATGAGCGCGTAAAAGCCCGCGAGAAGGGACCGGTTCAACCCGGAAGAGGAGTCCAGGGACCGCTTTATCTCATTAACGTCTACCCCCAATGGCTGTTGCGATAATCAAATGGTTGCGGTAATTCCCAACCGAGTAAAGATGGATGCAATATTCTTTTTGTCGATCGTTTCGGAGAAGGTCACAGAACCGTCGTCGACTTCGACCAATCCATCGGTGATCACGCCCAGCGTCGCATATTTGGTCAGCAAATTGTACTCGTCGACGATGACGCGGTGGTCTTTGGAGTTTTGCAGTTGGGAAAATTTATCCGGGCGGGCCACGTTATAATAAACGAGAATCGTGGTGACGTTTAGGCTGTCGTGGGCGATGTTGTGCCACTCATCCCGGATTTCCCGGGAACAGCCCCGACATCCGTCTTCGGTCAGAATCAAGAACTTGTGGGAACCTTGCGCGGGAATCTCGTAGCCCAACTGTTCGAGGTATTCGTCGAACGCGATCGTTCGGTCATCGGGATTGCCGCGGAAGGCGGCGAAAATCGTCAATGACAAGATCAACAACAGGCTAAACGGTACAATTCTTTTCATATCGACGGAAGCTTAACTTCGAAAAGGGTGAATGACAATTGCCGATCCGGTATCCCTTCTCGGCGCACCCTGGCATTACTTACGTACAGTCCTTGTTTCCCGACAAACATGTCAATGGGAAAAAACTGTTGAGCTGAGAACTTCTGTTCCCCTAATATCTCGAATTTTTCGTCAAAAACCATGATACTCCAGGGCTTTTCGTAAAGTTCACGGTTGGCGGCGCCGTCAGAAAACTTCTGGGGGTGCAGCGCGATCCGGTAATAGAGCTTGCGGTAGGAATCGTACATCACCTTCCAATAGCGCGGCTGTTCGGATTCGTAGCGCAGGTTGTCGACTGGATTGGTGAAGTCTCCCCGGAAAGGGGCAAACCGTTTGATGTAATCGCTCCGGGCGGGAATGGGATCTGCACTTCCGAATTCGTCCACGCGGTACAGATCGTGATCTTTGGGGAAGGAGGCGACGAAGGTCGGCGTACTGCCGGATTGGGTACAGGTATAGCTGCATTGGAAGCCAGTGACGCCGTAGACATCATCTGATCGCGTGTAGACGCTGGGATAAGGCGCAAGCATCCGCTCAATTTTGGTGTTCCCTCCCCCCGGAGGCAGCGGAATTTTAGCGATAGCATCGCAGGAAAAGATTTCCGGTTGCGTATTGAAAAAGGGGTTGAAACCGACGTAGATATTGCCTTGGGTGTAGGTCAACTCCGAAAAAGTGTAGGCACGCAACTTGAAGTAGGGACCGTTACAGATGGTATCGGTCACGGTCCAGTAGGTCGATATGTTTCCTTCCTTGTCGGACATGAAGATCGTACTGCCGGCTTTGTTGATCAGGAATATGCTATCCCAAGATACAATTTTGTAGCAATAAAGCAAATCAAATGACATCTTTATGGAGTCAGGTCCGGAGAATGAATCCAGCTCAATCGTAAAGTACTTATCGCCGTTAAGTGGCTGTACATCAATGCCTGTACGGTTCCGATTGACCGTGGTGAAGTATTCGGTCCCGCCTTCGGATGTATAGGTTTCGAAGTACTTTTGTATCAATATGGGCGAAGGATGATCCACAAAGAAGGTATCGATGCGCAACTCGCGGAAAAAGACGTGCTCCGGAGCAGAGTCGGAAGTGAGTTGAAGCCAGATAAAAATCGACAGCAGAGTGGCAACGGTGCCAACTCCGATGTAGATCAGGATCGATTTTTTCATTACAGGTTTGTACGTTTCAACAGATACAAGGTTAAAATGCGTCTCGCGAAGGTACAAAATCCTGAGCGATACGCACTTTTATTTTTGCGAGATGTAATTCCCGGCAAAGCGGATCGGGAGATTGCTTTCTGGAAGCGGCGTGATAATTTTCCCGCTTCAAGCTTAAACACCCACTCCGGTGCCTACAGTTCTTCGACCAACTGGATGTAATTGCCGCAGGTATCGTCGAGAATCGCGACCTTGACCGTTCCCATTTCGGTCGGCTCCATTTTGAATTTGACCTCCCGCTTCGTGAGGCGTTCAAATTCTTCCTGAACATTGTCGACGTAAAATCCGGTCCAAGGGATGCCAGCTTTGAACAACTCTTCCTGGTAGACTTTGGCCGGGGGGAAGTGCTTGGGGGCCGGCTCGAGCAGCAATTCGGGCCCATTCAGATCGGACTTGGAAACAACGGTCAACCAGCGGTTTTCTCCGCCCAGCGGGATATCTACCTTTTTGACGAAGCCGAGCATTTCCGTGTAGAAATCCAGCGCTTTTTGTTGGTCCCCAACTGGGACACTCATAACTTTTATTTTCATGGTAGCAGGGTTTAGAAGCGATCAAAAATTGCTACGTGAAATCTGCTTTCGCAAATTTCACGTAGCAATTTAAATATTTTCCGAAGTTATCCGGAAATGATTTCTGGGGAAGACCCATTCACAAACCCAACTCAATCCGGAATATCGGCCGGCTTTAGCGGAATGCCGCCTTGGCTGTAATTGGGACCATCGTAAGGGCCTTTAGCGCTTGGGTACACGATAAAGTAATCGTTGGAAAATTTTTGAATCGTAGTGCGCTCCGCGAGTAGGTCGGCGGCGACTTTGGGGTCAAGACTGGTTAAGAAAAGCTTCCCATTATCGGTTTGGAGGAAGTCCCGGACGTGATGGGTATTGATGGCGGTGTTGAGTTCTTGATAGTAGACGCGGCTCGGCGCAACCCTTGCATTGTTAAAGCAATTGCCCGCGGGGGGAACACAGTCATCGAGCAGAGCAGAGTAAACCCCATCGACCCCTAAAACCGTGTAGTTGGCATTGATACGTGCTTGAACCTGAGCATCCCCCATGGGGGAATCTTCATTTTCGACTGCACAACTAGGCAACAAAAACATAGCAACGACAGCGACTATCCAAGATAAATTGGCAGCTTTCATGGGTTCCAAATTAAATTATTCCTAAGGCTGATTTCCTTGTAAAATGTGTGACAATAATGAACGATAAACTAATTACACGAAGCAAATTGTTTTGCCGATATAATTAATTAGCGGTATGCTTCCTTCGTGTAATGATGCGAGGATTTCTTTAGGGAAGATGATCAAATTATCCTGAATATCCAAACCAAAAGTCAAGTCCCCGCGAAGCGTTAAGGGTAGATTGACCTGGAAAATGGCGTTATCCACATCTTGCAAAGCCATTCCGGAGACTGTCTGGCCCACTGCGCATTTATCCCGGAATACTTGATCGCGCTTTATGCTGTCAATTTGTGCTGAAACGGCATACGAATGTTAGGTAAGAATGTCGTTTGTGATGCCGCCAAATTCTAACTTCTCTTCGCCTCGTTGCTTCCGTAAGCCCACTCACGCCAGCAGAAAGCCAAAGACGACAATGCTCACCCCGCTGATCACACCGGCGGTGCGCACCCACGTCCCGAGCCGGGTCTCGCTAGGAATTCCCGCTTGGGGAAACGAAACCACCGTTTTAGTGGCCCAAATCCGCAATTCCCGATGAAAAATCCCAGCCAAAATGAGCAATACCATACCCAGAAACAAGTACATCGCCGGATCTGCCAAAGATAATTTTTCCACAACCGCTCCTGGCAGTGTCGCAATTCGTGCACTGAGCTCGATCACCACCGCAAGCAGAAAGTCCAGCACCCCAAAAACAATCTCACGCAGCCCGGGAACCCAAAGCAACAACAGTCCTCCGACGCCCAAATTGACGGTCAGAGACACAATCGGGAGCAGTATCAGATTGCTCAACAGGAAATAGGTTGGGAATTGCTGAAAATGTACGGCAATGAGCGGGGCGGTGGTCAACTGCGCGGCCAAACACACTGCGATGCTGCTTTTCAGGGCAAATCCCCAGGTGGGATAGGCCCGCCCGAGTTGTTCGGTGATGGCCGGGGCAAGCCGCAAAATGCCGGCAACCGCCGCATAAGAGAGCTGAAAGCCGACATTGTGGAGCAGCAGCGGATCGGCCACCAACTGTACCAGCGCTGCGGCCGCCAGGGTATTTAACCCATTGCGCCGCCGCGAGAACAGCTTGCCCAGCTCAAGCATCGACAACATCAAAACCGCTCGGCAGACCGCAGGACTCGCACCGGTGAGCAAGGTGTAGCCGATCAGCAAGGTGATGACCAGCGCCGCCCGCCACTGAATACCCCGGGGACTTACCGCCAGGAACCGCAACAAGTGCCCCAGAAAGACAAATACAATTCCTACGTGCAGGCCCGAAATCGCCAGCACGTGCGCCAGGCCTGCCCGCGAAAAGTGGGTGCGCAACTCTGGATCCAGCCCCGAGCGGTCCCCCAAAAGCATCGCCACCGCCAATCCCCCCGTCGTCTCACTCGGCATGATCCGGCGAATCTGCCGCCCCAGTTCCCGCCGCAAATCCGCCAGCGGGCGCAGCCAGTGGTCCCCCTTCCCCGCAATGCGGAACTGCTCGGCCCGCGCCGTAGCAAAAATTTCCTGGTTGCGAAGGTAAGCGGCGTAACTCGCCGACTTAGGCGCGGCTCCTTGAATTTTGCTGGTCAAGTGTACGACGTCAAACCTTTCGACCCGCGGACCGCTCGCCGGGAGATAGACAAGGAGTTTTCCCGCATTTGCCCCCTGACATTTCACCACAACCTTGCGGCCAAACCGCGTGGGGCGGGCATCCTCCTGCGCGATCCCCACCACCTCGATCCGGCTTCCGGTTGCACGTTCGATGGCGTTTGCCGGGCGCCAGGCGGCCCGGGTCGCGGACAGCGCTCCGAGACCGGTCACGCCCAGCAGCAGAGCAGCTAGGAAGACATACTGAGGAAATGGGCCGAGTCGGCGGCGACCGGCGAGATAAAGCGCAATTGCGGCGGGCAATCCCAGCAGAAGGACCAGCGTAGCTTCAATCGGTAGGTGAGGGGAAACGGCAATTCCGAGGGCAAATGCGCACGAGATCCCGACGAGGGGATGCGATCCGTATTTCATGGCAATGAAATCAGGGGTTCAGCGCGAAGGAATTGCAGAACACTCCGAAAGTAAAGTTTCCCGCGCGCGGGCCCATGGAAAAATTTACCGGCCGGTAACGTGATCCCACCGAAAAAATGCGGGGAATAACACGAGCAAATCGGGCCCTCGTGCGCCTGCGCGCCATACTTTGCCCGGATACTCCGGGCAAAAAGTAACGGAAAAATAGTTTTCCCGGGTTACATTTTGGACATCTCAATGTGCTCCAAGCCGGCTTCCAAAAACGAATCCCCCCGCGAACGGAAGCCTAGCTTCTGGTAGAAGCCTACGGTATCGAGCGGGGCGTGCAGGTAGACTTCCCGGTTTTGCGGCACCCTGCGTAGCATGTGTTCCATGAGGACCCGGGCAATTCCCCGCCCGCGAAATGCCGGACGCACCGCCAGTCTCTCCATGCGCACCTTGCCGCCGAGACTGATCCGCCACCGTCCGGTGCCCACGAATTGTCCGTCCACCTCCGCCAAAAAGTGATGGGAAATGTGGTCATTGCCGTACAACTCATCATCGGCTTTGATTTGGTGCTCTTCTTGAAACACCTCTTCGCGGATCGCAAAGACCGCGTCGAATTCTGAATCGGTGGTGGCTTCGTGGATGTAGATGGCGGGTGGAGACATGGGAGACGAAGTACGGGAAAAATTGGGAGAGACCAACGCGGAGCGCGGAGGACCATCTTTCAAGACCCGGAAAATCCTCTTGCCCGGGGCAAAACGGTCATCCGGCCGAGTGAGAGGTCGATCTTTTGACCACCAAAATTTCGGCATTCAATTCACTGGAAGGCGCAACTGAGCAACGGTGGGGCGACAGGGACAAAACTTTTCGTCCACTTGCTGCGTTCTTTAGGAGCTTAGACGCTAACGGGAACGATATGCCAAAGAAGAACTTAATGATTGTCGAGTCGCCAGCCAAAGCGAAGACCATCGAAAAATATTTGGGAGAAGACTTTGTCGTAAAGGCCAGTTTTGGCCATGTACGAGACTTACCTAAGGGTGACGATGCCATCGACTACGACCAGGGCTTCACGCCGAAATACGAAGTGCTTTCCGATAAGAAGGAAGTGATCCGCGAACTCAAGAAGCTCGCAAAGGAAGTGGAGACGGTTTGGCTCGCAACGGATGAGGACCGCGAGGGAGAGGCCATCTCCTGGCATTTAGCGGAGGTTTTGGGCCTCGATATTCCCACCGCGCGCCGCGTGGTCTTCAACGAAATCACCAAGAAAGCGGTCACCAATGCAGTGGCCAATCCGCGGGTAATCAATCAGGATTTGGTAAATGCCCAGCAGGCCCGGCGGGTACTGGATCGGATCGTGGGATTCAATCTGTCTCCTGTCCTATGGAAGAAAGTTCGGACTGGTCTTTCGGCCGGTCGGGTACAGTCAGTGGCGGTGCGGCTGATCGTGGAGCGGGAACGGGACATCATCGACTTTACCGCCACGAGTTCCTTCCGGATCACCGCCGAATTCCGTTTGGAAGGCGGGGTCAAGCTCAAGGCCCAACTGAAAAATCGCATTCCGACAATTGAAGAGGCCCGGGCCTTTTTGCAAGAGTGCGTCGGAGCGGATTTTAACATCACGAATCTGGAGACGCGCCCCGGGAAGAAAACCCCAGCGGCGCCATTTACCACAAGTACCTTGCAGCAAGAAGCCAGCCGGAAGTTGAGTTTTTCGGTCGCCCAAACGATGCGGGTGGCCCAGGGCCTGTACGAAGCTGGTTTCATCACTTACATGCGTACCGATAGTGTGAGTTTATCCGGGTTCGCAATTGATCAGGCCAAACAGGTAGTGACCGACCTGTACGGTGCGGAATACCACAAAGTCCGCCAGTTCAAAAGCAAGTCGGATTCCGCGCAGGAAGCCCACGAAGCCATCCGCCCGACGGACATGAACCGGCAAGAAGCGCCGGGGGACCGCAACGCCAAGCGGCTCTACGAATTGATCTGGAAGCGTACGGTGGCGTCGCAGATGGCCGATGCGATTTTGGAGAAAACCACCGCGACCATCGGCATCAGCAGCAGCGAACGCAATTTGGTAGCTACGGGCGAGGTGCTGAAGTTTGAAGGTTTCCTCAAGGTCTACCTCGAAGGTCGGGATGAAGAAGACGGTGACGATGACAATTCGGGGGTGTTGCCTCCGCTGACCATTGGACAAAAATTGCAATTGGATTTTCTGCAGGCCCGCGAACGCTTCTCGAAGCATCCGCCCCGCTACACGGAAGCCAGCTTAGTGAAAAAGCTGGAAGAACAAGGGATCGGACGGCCTTCGACCTACGCACCGACGATTTCGACGATTCAGAAGCGAAATTACGTCTCCAAGGAAACCCGTGAAGGCAATGAGCGCCATTACAACGTGGTAAAACTTGCCGGCGACGAAGTTTCCGAGCGCAAAGACACCGAAATCACCGGCGCCGAAAAAAACAAGCTCTTTCCCACTGATCTGGGGATGTTGGTAACGGATTTTCTAATCGACCACTTCCCGGGAGTACTGGACTACCGCTTTACCGCGAAAGTCGAAGAAGAATTTGACGAAATCGCATCCGGCAAGAAGATCTGGAACAACATGATCGGCAATTTCTACGGAGACTTTGCCGAAACCGTAGAAATCACCAAAGAGGAGGCTGACCGCGTCTCCAAAGAGCGCTATCTGGGTGAGCATCCCAAGAACGGCGAGCCGATCTACGCCAAGTTTGGAAAGTACGGGCCGTTTGTGCAGCTCGGGGAAACATCAGACGAAGTTAAGCCGAAATATTCCAGTCTCCGCAGCGATCAGCGGCTCGATACCATTACGTTGGAAGACGCCATCGATCTGTTCCGGTTGCCGCGCATCCTGGGCAACATGGACGAGCAGGACATCAAAGTAAACGTAGGACGTTACGGTCCCTACGTACAACTGGGCAAACTGTTTGTGTCCATTCCCAAAGAAGAAGATCCGTACAACCTCGGCTTGGAACGCGCCATCGAACTGATCGAGGCGAAAAAGGAAGCGGACCGCAACAAAATTATCCAGGACTTCGGGGAAGAAGGTCAGGTGCTCAATGGCCGCTGGGGACCCTACATCAAGATGCAGGGCAAAAACATCAAGATCCCCAAGGACATGAAGGCCGAAGAATTGACTTTGGAGGACTGCAAGAAATTGTATGAGGAACAAAAAGACAAGCCCAAGCGGGGCCGTGGGCGCAAGAAAAAATAATTGAAATTCGGCATTTTTAAGTTAATTTGGCCCTAATTTTCTGGTCACGGGACCGTCGTGTGTGGAAAAATAAAACCGAACCCCGTTTTGGGAAACAGGTATGCATTTCCTACTTTTAAAGTTCAACTTTCGAATTAATTTGGATGTATGAGTTGGTTCAGAAGAGTTAAAGACGGCATTTTAACGCGGACCGAAGACAAGACCGAAGCGCCGGATGGCATGTGGTCGAAATGTCCCGAGTGCAAAGCGGCCGTCCATCAGCGCGCATTGGCCGAAAACCTTTACACCTGTCCCGAGTGCACTTATCACCACCGGATCGGCAGCAAGGAATACTTCAATATTCTGTTTGGTGAAGCGGAGATGACTGAACTATTTTCCGAATTGATGCCGGCGGATCCCCTGGAATTTGAAGACACGAAAACCTATCCGGACCGGATTGCTGCGTCCCGGAAGAAGTCCGATTTGGAGGAGGCCATTCGGGTCGTCCATTCCGCCATCGGAGAAGAGGAAATCGTCGTCGCGGCCATGGATTTCCGTTTCATCGGCGGGAGCATGGGCTCGGTGATGGGTGAACGCCTGGCGCGGAGCATCGATTACTGCATGGAGCACGAGTTACCGTTCATGATCATTTCGAAGAGTGGCGGTGCTCGGATGATGGAAGGGGCGTTGAGTCTGATGCAAATGGCCAAGGTCAGCGGAAAGCTGGCGCTGCTTTCGGCACGAAAGATTCCCTATTTCTCGCTGCTCACCGATCCAACGACGGGCGGGGTCACCGCCAGTTTTGCGATGCTGGGCGATTTTAACATCGCCGAGCCGAATGCCTTGATCGGATTTGCTGGTCCTCGGGTGATCAAGGAAACCATTGGCAAGGATCTGCCCAAAGGTTTTCAGCGCTCCGAATTTGTCCTGGAGCACGGTTTCCTGGATTTCATTACCCACCGCAAAGAATTGCGGGGCAAAATCCACAGCTTGATCAAGATGCTCAAGCTCAAATAGCCGCCTTTGCCACCTTTTCCGCCGCGTCATGCGCCTGATCAATCATCCGGTCCTCTGCAACTATTACCTCACGTACCGGTGCAATGCGTCCTGTAGCTTTTGTGACATTTGGGAAAAGCCTTCCCCTTACGTTACTGCGGAAAACGTGGCGGAAAACCTAGCCGCGCTGCGACGCCTGGGCGTCCGGGTGGTCGATTTTACCGGGGGAGAGCCGCTTTTGCACCGCAAACTGCCCGATTTTCTCCAATTGGCGAAAAACTTGGGCTTCATCACCACCGTCACCACCAACACCTTACTGTATCCCAAGTATGCCGGACGGCTGGCGGGATTGGTGGACATGTTGCACTTCAGTCTGGATTCGGTGGATCGGGAAAAGCACAATGCTTCACGGGGGGTGCGGTGCTACGATCATTTGCTCCGGTCCATCGGGGTGGCTCGGGAATTGGGGGAGCGACCGGACATTTTGTTTACTGTATCGGATGAGAACGTGGATGAATTGCCGCAGGTGTACGAGCGGTTTGCCCGCCAGGAAGGCTTGGTAGTGATTCTAAATCCGCTGTTTGAGTACCAAGGGGTGGGCGGGGAGCCGAACCGCCGGACTTTGGAGCGATTGCGGGCTTGGGCTTCCCGGCCCAATATCTACCTGAACCAATCGTTTCTGGATCTGCGGCTGCAAGGAGGCAATCGGGTGTCCGATCCCATCTGCAAAGCGGGGAGCGCTACGGTGGTCATAAGCCCGGAAAACAAACTGATTCTGCCCTGTTATCACCTGGGCTTGGAAGCGATCCCGATCAACGGCAACCTGGAAGAACTGTACCGGAGACCGGCAGTGCAGGCCGAAATCGCGCAAGAAGGGCGGCATCCCAAGTGTGAAGGGTGTGTGATCAACTGCTACATGGAACCCTCCATGGCGGTAGAATTGAACCGGTATTTTTGGCGCTCGGCGCGCTCAACCTTGAAGTACTCGCTCGAAAAGTGGATTTATGCCTGAATTTGAGCCCTTCCAAGAGAGTTTTTGGCCAATTTGTCCTCACCAATTCCCACAAAGCGGTAGTGTCCCAGGGACGATGAAATAGGAAGGGTTTGCGGTGGGAAAAACATTGGGAAATCCGGGGAAGGATACCTATATTTGCGTTTCGAAAAAAGAAGAAAGAAAAGTAAGAAGAAAAGCTACATTTTAGACGTATGTACCTCAATAACGAGACCAAAAAAGAAATCTTCAAGCGGTACGGGCACAACAAAAGTGAGACCGACACCGGTTCTCCGGAAGCACAGATCGCCCTGTTGACCTACCGCATCAATCACCTCACGGAACACCTCCGGAGCAACAAGAAAGACATCTCCACCCGTACCGGGCTGCTCCGCATGGTCGGTAAGAGAAGAAGGCTGCTCGACTACCTCATCAAGAAAGACATCACACGTTATCGGGCAATTATCAAAGAATTGGGAATTAGGAAGTAATTCCCTTTTTCTATTTATAGGAAATGCCATCCTCTTAACGACAAATACTTATGAATCACATACAAAAGACGGTAACCTTACCCAACGGTAAGGAAATCCATATTGAAACCGGACGTCTGGCCAAACAAGCCGATGGTGCGGTTGTCGTTCGTTGTGGCGACACAATGTTGCTCGCCACTGTGGTCTCCGCCAAAGAGCCGCGGGACGTCGATTTTTTGCCGCTTTCGGTAGATTACATCGAGAAGTACTCCTCGGCTGGAAAGATCCCGGGCGGTTTTTTCAAACGGGAAGGTCGCCTCGGCGAAAGCGAAATTCTGACTTCGCGTCTTGTCGACCGCGCATTGCGTCCGCTGTTTCCCAAAGACTACCATTCGGAAACTCAGGTCATCATTCAGTTGATCTCTGCTGACCGCGTAGAGCAGTCGGATGCGCTGGCGTGCTTCGCTGCTTCCGCTGCATTGATGGTGTCGGACATTCCGTTTCACGATCCTGTTACCGAAGTCCGGGTGGGCCTCAAAGATGGTGAGTACATCATCAACCCCACCTACCAGGAGATGGAGGGTATAGAAATGGACATCATGGTCGCGGCAACCAACGATTCCATCGTCATGGTGGAAGGGGAGATGAAAGAAATTTCCGAGGAGCAATTCCTCGACGGGATGATTGCCGCCCACGAGTCCTGCCGCATGCTCAACAAAGTGCAGCAGGAAATGCGGGAAGAGCTGAGCATCGTCATTCGTGAGTACGAGACGTTTGAGTTGGACGCAGAACTGACGACGAAGGTCCACGGCCTCGTGAAGGACAAGGTGCAGGAAATGGTCGACAGTCCTTCCGCGAAGCAAGAGCGCTCTCAGCGCTATTCCGAGATCAAAGAAGAACTCAAAGAGGCTCTGCTCGAAGGAGTGGAGGACGAAGAAGAGATCGCCAAAATTGAAAAAGAAGGTCCGATGATCCTCAAGGATCTCCACAAGACCTTGGTACGGAACAAAACGCTGAGCGGGACGCGGCTGGATGGCCGGAAGCTCGACGAAATCCGTGATATCTGGTGCGATGCGGGCTACTTGCCCCGGACCCACGGCTCGGCCGTGTTTACCCGGGGGGAAACCCAAAGCCTTTGCACTGTCACCCTGGGTACAAAGCTCGACGAGCAGACCATCGACGGAGCGACGGTAGAGGGCAAGAAGCGCTTCATGCTGCACTACAATTTCCCGCCGTTTTCTACCGGTGAGGCCCGCTTCTTGCGCGGACCGGGACGCCGCGAGATCGGCCACGGTAACCTAGCCGAGCGCGCCCTGAAAATCATGATGCCGGCAGACTACGAATACACGGTTCGCGTCATTTCCGATATCCTTGAATCCAACGGCTCCAGCTCCATGGCTTCGGTCTGCGGCGGTTCTCTCGCCCTGATGGACGCAGGGGTGCCGGTACTGGCCCCGGTTTCGGGCATCGCGATGGGGCTGATCACCGACCAGGAGACGGGCAAATACGCCGTATTGAGCGATATTCTGGGTGATGAAGACTTCATTGGTGACATGGACTTCAAAGTCACGGGCACCAAAAAAGGTCTGACGGCTTGTCAGATGGACATCAAAATCAAAGGGCTGTCTTACGAGATTCTGCGCAACGCGCTCGAACAGTCCAAAGGCGGGCGCCTCCACATCCTGGACAAGATGCTGGAAACCCTCGCTGAGCCGCGCACCGAACTTTCGCCTTACGCACCGCGCATCGAAAGCATGGAAATCCCAACCGACATGATCGGTGCGGTGATCGGCCCAGGCGGAAAGATCGTCCAGGAAATCCAGCGCTCGACCGAAACGACGGTCAACCTGGAAGAAGTCGACGGCAAAGGTATCGTCACCATCTACTCGAACGACCTGGAGAAGCTGGAAGCTGCCCGGCAGATGATCAAAAACATCATCGCCGAGCCGGAAATCGGTGGGGTCTACACCTCCACAGTCAAGTCGATTAAAGACTTCGGTGCATTTGTGGAGTTTATGCCGGGCCGTGAAGGCTTGCTGCACATCTCCGAGATTTCCTACGAACGCCTCCCGAGCATGGAAGGGGTCCTGAGTGTGGGACAGGAGATTGAGATCAAACTGATCGGCATCGACGAGAAGTCGGGAAAGTTCCGCTTGAGCCACCGAGCGCTGCTGCCTAAGCCGGAAGGCTGGGAAGAGCGCCCGCGGGGCGACCGGGGAGGACGCCGCGGAGGTGACCGCCGGGGCGGTGATCGTCGCGGAGGCCGCGACCGCCGGGGAGGCCGGGACGGCAGAGACCGCCGCGGTGGTGGTGAGCGCCGCAACGGCCCCAGAAACAACGATGATTGACACGTCTAACTCATGCGAATACTCGTAACAGGCGGCGCAGGATTTATTGGGTCAAACCTGGTCCAAGCACTGCTGGACGACGGAAATGAAATCAAAGTGCTGGACAATCTCAGCACCGGACGGATCGAAAACCTCGATCCGTTCCGTTTTCATGACCGTTTTCTCTTTATCGAAGGCAATGTCGCCCACCGAGATACGGTCCGTCCTCTGATCGAATGGGCGGACCACGTCTACCACCTCGCGGCTCCGGTCGGCGTCAAGTATATCATGGAGAATCCCGTGCTCACCATTCTCGACAATGTACGGGGGATCGATTTCGTCCTGGAGGCGGTCAACGATTTCGGCAAGCGGGTCATGGTGGCATCTACTTCTGAGGTGTACGGCCGTAGTCTGGACAAGCTTGACCCCACCGGTCAGCGCAAGCTGGTGGAGGATGATTACCGGGTCGAAGGTTCAACCCAGAATCACCGTTGGGCCTACGCCAATACCAAGGCCCTGGACGAATTCCTCTCCCTGGCCTATCACAAGCAGCACGGCACCCAAGTTGTCGTGGCGCGTTTCTTCAATACGGTTGGTCCCCAGCAGTTGTCGAACTACGGCATGGTCATCCCCAATTTTGTCGAGCAGGCACTGCGCGGGGAAGATGTCGTGGTATTTGGCACCGGCGAACAACAGCGCAGCTTTATGCACGTCAAGGACGCGATCCGCGCGGTACGGGGCTTGATGGACACCGGCAAGGGACTGGGGGAAGTCTTCAATGTGGGCAACCCATTTGAAGTCAGCATCAACTACCTCGCGCAGCGCATCATCGATCTGGCGGAGAGTTCGAGCAAGTTGGTCCATATTTCTTACCAGGATGCTTACGGCAAAGGGTTCGAAGACATGATGCGCCGCACCGCCGATATC
Organism: Bacteroidota bacterium; assembly: GCA_039024435.1. Lineage (GTDB taxonomy): Bacteria > Bacteroidota > Bacteroidia > J057 > JADKCL01 > JBCCQH01. Next base: position 25,542 of record JBCCQH010000017.1, on the reverse strand, counting down.
ACCAAACTCAAGAAGGCACTCGATTTTGAAATTGAGTACGATCTGGATGGGATACTCAAGGATATCATCGCCTACAAAAGCGCAGCCTTGAAAGTCTGATCCATCCGATTTCGCAATCGGGAAACGTCCCGGGAGTCGCTGCGTAGGACTCCGGGACGTTTTTCCGTTATCCACAATGATCCCTCCGCAATACCCGATCATTTTCGACAGCGGAAGCCCCGATCCACCATCCCGTTTTCCTCCCGCAAAGCCGCCGGCGGAGCACCCCGAGGGGGGGGGAGCTGACTTTGCCCTAAATTGGGTCTTTGCCCCGAGCCGCGTGGGATTACCGGACGGCGGCGGGCCTCTGAATCCGCTTGTCCGCGCAAGAAAGATCGAACTGCAGGACTGCCCGGCCCCCATTGCGAACCGGTCGGCGCTGATCAAAGCAAAAGGTCGCCCAAGCCTTCGAGAAAACGAAGCACCGCCCCATTCCCGTGCTTGCCAACCAGATTTTGGCGGCACATTTGGGGCAACTTTTTCGGGAAAAATTCGATATATTAAAGAACAAACCCGTACCAATGAGAACAATATTCAAAGTCCTCGGCACCGCATTGGCGGTATACCTCGCCGCCACTTGGGTGAACGGAATTACCGTGGACGATTTTTGGACCGCCATCTTGGTGGCCTTGGTGCTGGCGTTGTTGAACGCCATCGTCAAACCGATCCTGCAACTCATCTCCATCCCGCTGATCATCCTGACCCTGGGATTCTTCCTGGTGGTGATCAATGCGGCCTTGCTGATCTTTGCCGGGGATTTGGTGCCCGATTTCACCGTCGATGGTTTTTGGCCGGCAGTTTGGGGATCGTTGATCATCAGCATCGTCAGCTATTTCCTGGATCCGCCCCGGCAAAACAACCGTGGCGACGGCAATAGCGGTAACGGGGGCAATGGGGGCAATGGGGGGGGCATTTCGGTGCGGTTCGAGCGGCGCGGCTGATGCGTCGGCGCCTGGCCATTCCGATCTTTGCTCTGCTCATGGCAGTGGGGGCGCAGGTAGAGTTGCCCCTGGGACCCGTTCCCTTCATCCTTTCTGACTTCTTTGTGTTGTTGGCGGGCTTGGTGCTTGGGCCCCGTCTGGGAGGACTCAGTACGCTTTTGTACCTCACGGTGGGCATTTTGGGCGTCCCGGTGTTCGCCGATGGCGGCGCGGGCCTGACCCACTTGGCGGGTCCGACCGGGGGCTATTTGATCGGTTATTTTGCCGCGAGTGTGGTGGTAGGAGTGATTGCCTTCTGGCGAAAGCCAGTATTGGTGCGGGATGCCCTGGCGACGTTGAGTGGGCAAACGGTGATTTTTGCTTTTGGGCTGGCGGGATTGAAGCTGGAAACGGGCATGCCTTGGGCGGCAACCTTGGAGGTGGGGCTGTTTCCCTTTGCCTATCCGATTGCGATCAAGTTTGCCGCCGCCGTTTTGGCCGCCCGCCTTTTGCGACCGCTTCGGTAAAAACCCCTGCGCGATTGATTTATCGGCAATATCCCCCACGCCTTGCGATTCAAGCGCCATTTTGAGATCTTTGCTGCTCAATTGGTTGAACTAAAAGGCGGTTTAAAAATGATTTTTGAAATCTGCGCCGGCAAAATCGCAGGATTGCATCGAAATCGCCCCTAAGCGGAGTTTGAACGCGCATTTCATGGGAAGGAAAAAGAAGAAGCAGTACGTAGTCGAAGACGTCACCATCGTCGATACTTCCAGCAAAGGCAAAGGAATCGGCAAGAAGGACGGAGAGGTATTTTTTGTCCACAAGGCGGTGCCAGGCGACCGCATCAATGTCCGGGTAACCGGCAAGGAGAAGGGCGTCCCGACGGGGTTGATTGACCGCATGCTCGAGCGCTCGCCGGACCGGGTGAAGGCGCGCTGCTTTCATTTTGGGGATTGTGGGGGATGTAAGTGGCAAAACCTGAGTTACGACAAGCAGCTTTTTTACAAGGAAAAAATGGTGCGCGATACTTTCAAGCGCATTGGCCACCTCGAGATCGAGGAGGAGCGCCCAATCATGGGCTGCGAATTGCCGTACAACTACCGCAATAAAGTCGAATTTTCCTTTTCCAACCGGCAGTGGGTGCCCGGGCATGTCATCAAAAAGGGGGAGCCGATTGACTGGTACGGAGCGGTGGGCTACCACGTCGCAAAATTTTTTGATAAGGTCATCGACATTGAGAACTGTCACCTGCACTGGCCGGTGATCGACGAAATCCGCAATGAAATCCGGGCCTATACCCGTCAGCGGGAACTGACTTGGTATGACCTGCGCATGCATACGGGTTACTTTCGCAATATGGTATTCCGGACAAGTGAAGGCACCCGGGAACTGATGCTGATGATGATCGTCGGGGAGGAGGATCCCACGGAGGTAGACGGTTTGTTTGGCCATTTGGCGGATAAGTTTCCTCAGATTACCTCCTTTGTCTGGATGTACAACCACAAGTGGAACTCCACCTACTCAAATCTGGAGCCCCGGATCTGGAAAGGGCCAGCCTACATCACCGAGCACCTGGGACGGTGGAAGTTTCGTGTGAGTCCGACGAGTTTTTTCCAGACCAATACCCACCAGGCCCGCGTGCTTTACGACGAGGTGCGCAAGGCGATTGGGGAGAAGGTCGGAACGATTTACGACCTCTACTGCGGCGCGGGTTCAATCGGGATTTACGTCAGTGACCTGGCGGACAAAATCGTGGGCATTGAGTACGTGGAATCAGCGGTACGGGACGCTTACACAAACCTGGAACTGAACGGACTCGATCACCTGAGCTTCCATGCTGGGAACATGAAGGAACTGCTGAAAGATGAATTTGTCGACGTCCACGGCCGGCCGGACCTGGTCATCACCGATCCACCCCGCAATGGCATGGACCAGCCCGTGGTACAACAACTTCTCCAGATGCGTGCTCCCCGGATCGTCTACGTTTCCTGCAACCCGGCCACCCAAGCCCGTGATTTGGCCCTGCTTTCGGAAGCCTACCGGGTCGTCTACGTCCAGCCAGTCGATATGTTTCCCCAGACCAGCCACGTGGAGAATGTAGCCTATCTGGAACTGAAAGCCTAAGCCCGGTACGCCGATGCGCGGACGTCTTTCCGACGCGGGCAACTGCTGAGCCCAAAGTCACCGAATACAGCATTTAAACCGCAATTTTGGCGGTTTTTAACGGAATCATTCTGCCGTTAAATGTTGGTGAATCGATTTGCAATTCCAGATTAATCTTACAATATTTAGAAAGTGATATGGATAAATGGTAGACGCCAATGCTTGGAAAAGTCATTGCATATATTGGCGACCAATTGAATTCCTACATAGCGCGAAAGCAAGGCTACGGGCCGGGAACGAATAAGGTCGTGATCTCACCGATCTTCAACCAGGACGGATCCCTCGCCATTACGACCGATAATGTGATCGTAATGACGATGGTAGACCTGCGCAAGGATGGATCGGCGTACTCCTATAATGCGGGTGCCTACCCGGGTTACGGCGGAGCAATTGACTTTTCGGCGATCCATTTAAACGTGTACTTGCTTTTTTCCGGCTACTTCAAGGCAAAAAATACGGTCGACGCACTCAACTTTTTAAGCTTTGTGCTGGAGTTTTTTCAGCAGCACCCGCAGATGGACCGCGACAGCTTTCCTACCCTACCGGCCAGTGTGCAAAAATTGGACTTCCACTTTGAATCGCAGGATTTTGTCCAGAAGAGCTACATGTGGAACTTGATCGGAGCCAAGTACATGCCTTCGGTACTGTACAAAATGCAACTGATTGCCGTTTCCGACCCGAGTACCACCGCCACTGCCCCCCAAATCATCACCGTTGAAGACGAGGTAAGCCCGTTATGAATACGCGTGAGGTCACCTATCGGAGCATTGTCACGGTAAAAGTCGACACCCTCGAAGGCGGAGCGATTGGGCAGCAATACTTTAAATTTTCCCCCGCTGAACCGCCGGCATTCATGAATCCAGCTCCTGGGTATCAGTTCCGCGATATATTGGGGGGGTTCTTCATTTCGCGGGGGTACGGCGACCGGGTTCCGGATTCCCAACTTCCGGAGTCCCGCTACTCATTTTACATCCGCTTGCGCGACCAGAACATCCTGCGGGTGCTGGAAGAACCGGGCACCCCCCGTCAAGTCTGGTACTTTTCGAACCTCAATTCGAAGAATCCGCAACTGTTTGCCAAGGCGATTGCCTGGCAAGGGCGCATTCCCAAACTGGCGATCCCGGAAAACTACTTGGGGCAGAAAAACAAAGCGGTGCTCACCGCGGCCACCCTCAGCCGCTACGCGGGCAAGGAGTTGCGGCAAATGAAGTACCGCAATATTCCAATCTCCGCCTACCAGATCGACATGCGGGAAATGCCGGGGGGCGCTTACAGCGTGAAGCTTGAATTTGCCAGTGGAAAAAGCTGGAAGACCGACTTTTTCCTCGACATTACCGGCAGTCCCCTGCGGCCCTTAGCGATATTTGAATGGGATGTCAACCACCACCGCGGTTTCTTTTCCGAGAGCTACCGCTTGGTATTTCGCAGCCGCCGTACCTATTATCGCTACACGATTTCTTCTCCTTATCCGATTACTGACCAATCGGTATCGATTGATCCGGCGTCTTACGATGGACACCAGATCGGTTTCGTTCCTTCTACGCCGTACAAGAAAAATGGCCGGCACCTGCTGTCTTTTACCGCGACGTCTCCTTTGTCCTACGAAAAGCAGCGCCACTACGACTTCAAGCTGCGGATGGGCAGTAACAATGCCCAGGTTCAGCTTCCGCATCCGACGCCGGCCCAATTTGGGAACCAGACCGGATTGCTGCGCACCGAACAAGTGCTATTGTCGGACTTGCACGTCCACCTGTAACTGAAATTTCGCATCATACCTGATTCAATACGTCCATGAACGCTAATAATCCTCAAACTCCCGGGGTCTACACTGTAGAAAAAAGCGCCTTCCCGCCCTCAATCGGCGAGGTCCCCACGGCGATACCCGCCTTCATCGGCTACACGGAAATGGCCACGGTGCGCGGAAAGTCCGTCCACAACCTGCCGGTGCTCATTTCCAGTTTGGCCGAATACACCAAGTACTTTGGGGGGGCCGCCCCGACCCAATTTCCTGTCGTCAAAGTGGCGCCGCCTCCCGGAAAGCCCGTTCCGGCCCCCGGGACCTACGACTTTACCATGGGCGGGGAGTACTATGCGGTGAAGGAAGCGGCCTCGGCCAACTTCTATGTTTACAACAGCGTGCAACTGTTCTACATGAACGGTGGGGGACAGGCTTACATCGTTTCGGTGGGGGAATACTTCACACCGACGGATGTTGCCGGCAAAACTGAAGACGTGGTAACCGTGGCCGCGAAAGAAGATCTGCTGGATGGATTGGCGGCGCTCCGGACCATTCAGTTTCCCAAGCCCACGATGATCGTTATGTCCGATGGACTTTCGCTTTCGAGCAAGAATGACTACGTCGTGCTGCAACAGCAGATGTTGATGCAGGCCGGAGAGTTGATGGATCGGGTGGCGCTACTCGACATTTGGCAAGGGGACCAGGACGTATCGACCGGGGTGATTTCTGCCTTCCGGAATGCCATTGGACTGAATTCGCTGAGTTACGGAGTGGCCTACTATCCCTGGCTCAATACTTCCATCGTGGATACATCGGACGTGACCTACGCGAATGTCTACCAGCCGGCCCAACCGCCGGCGGGCTATACCCCGGTGAAAATGACTGATCTGTTTGCCGGGCCGATTGTCACGGCCCTGGGCAGCCTGACCACAGACGAGCAGACCTTGGAGAAATACCTGCTCGTTCCGCCGGCGCCGGCTGCCGGGAGCGGCCCCGCTTACATCACCTGGACCTCCTACTTCAAGGGCACCCCGCCGAGCGCCGACCAAGGCAGCACCCCGCAAGCGGGCATGTTGGCGCAGCAGGGTACGGTGATTGCGGACATGTACAACATCCTTTTCCAGCTCGGCTCCAAGGGCAGCAGCAGTACCAATCCCAATCTCAAACTGGTCGATTCGGACCTGATCGGAGCGGTAGCCAACTTTACCAGCGCCAACGGCACCCTGGCCCAAACCCTCGAAAGCCTGGCGGCCTACGAAACCAATTTCCCCGGCGGCGTCCCCAAAACCCCGATCAACTCGGGCATGGGCACCTGGAAGCTGACCGCCGCCACGGCCGACCCCTACGGAACCCTGGCCGGCGATCCGAGTATCCAAGCGATCGAAGCTTACAACCTAGCCAGCGTCGCCTACCAGAATGCTTTCAACCTGATGCTGCAGGCGCTCAATGGGGTCATCACCAACTGCAAGACCCTGCTCAAGCAGAACAACACGGCGATGGAAAATTCGGATCCGAGTTATAAAACCCTCATGCAGGCCATCGCCAACAAGTGGAACATCCTGCCGCCCAGCGGTGCGATGGCGGGAGTCTACACCATGAACGACAACACAGTAGGGGTGTGGAATTCCCCCGCCAACGTCAACATCGACTCGGTGGTCTCGCCGACGGTGAGCATCAACGACCAGCAGCAAGCGCCGCTGAACGTCGACGTCCTCGCCGGAAAATCGGTCAACGTGATTCGCTCATTTTATGGTCGCGGACCGGCCATCGTTTGGGGGGCGCGTACCCTCGACGGCAACGACGAAAATTACCGCTACGTTGCGGTGCGCCGGACGCTGATCATGATCGAGCAGTCGGTCGCCAATGCCACACAAAGCTTTGTCTTTGCCCCGAATGACGAGGCGACCTGGGATTCCTGCACCAGCATGATTGAGAACTTCCTGAACAGCATCTGGCTTTCTGGGGGCTTGCAAGGCGCCAAGGCGGCGGATGCCTACAAAGTGGAGTGCGGACTGGGTGCGACCATGACTGCCCAGGACATCCTGGACGGCATCATGCGGGTCTCGGTCAAGCTGGCCATGATCCACCCGGCTGAATTCATCATCATTACCTACGAGCAGATGATGGCGACGTCCTGATCCCTGCTCCTTTGATCATTTCTCATCGTTAAATCATTAATCAAGACATAAAATGGCAACTGGAGCAACCGAGAATGCTATATGGCCCATGCCGAAATTCAAGTTCGACGTGAAATGGGCCAGTGGCCTCTACAAAATGTCGTTCAGTGAAGTCAGCGGCCTGGATGCCGAGGCGCAGATCATCGAGTACCGGCACGGGAACAGCAAGAATCCCTGGCCGATTAAGATGCCTGGCGTCCAGAAATACAGCAATGTCAGCCTCAAGCGGGGTGTTTTCGTGGGGCAAAATCAGTTTTACGCTTGGTTTGCGAAAATTCAGCTCAATACGATCAAGCGCGAGACGATTACCATTTCCCTGCTCAACGAAAAGAACAAGCCGACGATGGTCTGGACCTTGCACAATGCCTGGCCCACCAAAGTCACAGGGACGGACTTGAAATCGGACGCCAACGAGGCCGCCATCGAAACGATGGAGATTGCCTTTGAGTGGATGACAATCAAAAACAACAACAATCCCTAATCCCTAGATGGCGGGCAACTCCCCATATTACCCCTTGCCGGGGTTCATGTTCAATGTCGAATTCACCGGAGGTAACCTCAGCGGTGAATCGGCATTTCAGGAGGTATCGGGTCTGAAAGTCAGTTTTGAGACCGAAGACATCTCCGTGGGGGGAGTACTGACCAATAAATTCAAGCTGCCCAAAATGCCCAGCTACGAAAACCTCGTGCTCAAGCGCGGGATGCTCGGCAGTTCCAGTGTGCGCGATTGGATCCTCAAGGCAGTGAACGAATACCAGTTTGAGCCAGTGACCGTGCAGATCACCCTCATCAACGAAAAGGGGAAGCCGACCATGACCTGGAGCGTCAGTGGGGCCTGGCCGGTCCGCTGGGAAGCGGATCCCTTCAACTCCATGGACAACAAGGTCGCCGTGGAAATCCTGGAACTTGCCTACACCAGTTTTACCGTGAAAGCAGGCGGCAGTTGAAAACAGAACAGAAAGGAGCGGAAAAGTGCCTTTAGAAGTCAGAGAACTCGTCATTCGGGCAAATCTTGTCCGAAAAACCGTCCACCGGCAGAGTGGACCGGATTCGGAAGAATGGAAGCGGATGCGCGCCGAATTGCTGCGTGAATGCAAGGCAATGGTCGCCACGATGATGCGAGATAAAACGGAAAGATGAGCAAGACCGACCCGAAAAAGTTGAATATCATCGCCTACACGAAGGACGATTATTCCTCTTCTTCGAAGGGCGCTACCTATCCGGTGTACGTGAATCCCGCCAGCCTTGACTGGCAGGTATCGATGAATTACGAGCAGGTACAAACGGAAAATGCGCCTATGGCCGAGATGACCTTCAAGGGTGCAGCCCCCGAAACCCTGTCCATCGAACTGTGGTTTGATGCGACCGGATTGCTGTACAAAAGCAACGGCAAATCGGTCATGGAACAGGTACTCGACCTGAAAAATCTCGCGATCAGCTACCAAGGAAGCATCCACCAACCCAATTTTTTGATGCTGGTTTGGGGGAATTTTAGCTTCAAAGGAGTAATGACCAGCTTGAATGTCACTTTTTCCATGATCGGTCCCGACGGCCTGCCCCTGCGGGCAAAAGCTACGGCGAGTTTTTCTTCGTCGATTGCATTTTCTTCGGCGATGGCCAGTGCCAAAAAGTCCTCACCGGATATGACCCACGTGCAGACCGTCACCGCCCAGACGCGGCTCGACAATTCCTGCAACGAGATTTACGGAGATCCCCGCTACTACGTACAGGTTGCGCGCAGCAACAACCTGAACCAACTGCGGAAATTGCGCCCGGGATCCCGCATTTCCTTTCCGCCCCTCACCAATCAACCCAATTCTTAAACCATGGGCAGCAGCGGAAATACCAACGACTTCGAAGTCAAGATCAACGGATCTGACGTCAAGGATCTGTACCAGGTCAGTTCGATCAATACGGTTTGCGAGGCCAATCGGATCGCCTTTGCGACGGTCATTCTGCGCAAGCAAGCGGGCTCGGCGCAAGGCTGGCCGGTGAGTGAGGGCGACAATTTTATCCCGGGAAACAAAATCGAACTGCTCGCTGGCGGTGCCTCGGGCGGCAGCAGTGTCTTTACCGGCATCATCGTCAGCCAGGAAATCCGGGGAGGATTCCAGACCCCGGGGGAAATGGTGGTGCGCTGCAAAGACGCGTCGGTCAAGATGACCATTGGCCGGAAAAGCAAGTACTACCAAAACCAGTCCGACAGCGACATCATGTCCGCGGTGATCGGCAATACTTCGGGGCTCTCTGCCGACGTCGATTCCACCGAAGGCGAACTCAAGGAACTGATCCAGTACGATTGCACCGATTGGGATTTCCTGCTCTCACGGGCGGAAGTGAATCAGATGCTCGTATTTACCGTAGCGGGAAAAGTTTCCGCGAAAAAGCCCAGCAGTTCGTCTTCAGTGGCGACCCTGTTTGGGGGCGACGACGTCATGGAATTCAATGCGATTCTCGACGCCACTTACCAGCTTTCCGGTGCCGAAGGCGATTCCTGGGACTATTCTTCTCAGGAAATGACTACGGAAACCGGATCCGAACCTTCTCTGCCCAGCGCCGGCAACCTCGATGGCAGTAAGCTCGCCGATGCGGTGGGTTCGCCATCGATCAAACTGGTGACGACCGCGCCTTACGCGTCCTCCGCCTTGACTGCATGGGCGAGTTCGGCTTTGTTGCGGTCTCGGCTCTCGCGCATCCGCGGCAACATCAAGGTGTCGGGCAACGCGGATATCAAGCCCGGTTCCGTCGTGACTTTGAAAGGATTCGGTGCGCGATTTGACGGGGAAGTTTACGTCACGGGCGTCGTCCACGACGTCTCCAATGGGGTCTGGTCGACCACGGTTCAAATGGGAATTGATCCGCAATGGTTCACGGAAAAATTTCCTACCGCGGCCCCCCTGGCGGCGGGCTTGGTTCCGGGGATCCACGGGCTGCAAAATGCGAGTGTCAAGCAGATTGACAGTGATCCGGACAACGAAACCCGGATTTTGGTTGACATCCCGGCGGTGGATGCGAGCGGGGACGGAGTCTGGGCACGTCTGGCGACTTTCTACGCGACCAACGGTGCCGGAGCATTTTTCATGCCCGAGGTCGGGGACGAAGTAGTCCTGGGCTTCCTCAACAATGATCCCACCTTTCCGGTCATCCTCGGCAGCCTATACAGCAGCAAAAATGCGCCCCCGCAAACCCCGTCCTCGGAGAACCCGATCAAGACCTTTGTCTCCAAGAACAAGCTCGAATTGCAATTCGACGACGAAAACAAGGTCTTGACCGTGCAGACCCCCGGCGGCAACAAAATGGTCCTCTCCGATCAGGATGAAGGCATCACGATTGAGGACCAAAACGGAAATTCGATCAAAATGAGTTCTTCCGGGATCGAAATCACCAGTGCGAGCGATATGACTTTGTCCGCAACCGGCAATTTCAAAGCCTCCGGCGATGCCGGAGTCACCGTCAGTTCGGATGCGGAAGTATCGGTGCAGTCTGAAGCCACCCTGTCGGTTCAGGGACTCACCGTTTCCGTTGAAGGAGAAACCGAATTGTCTTTGAGCGGTGGGGCCACCGCCTCGCTTTCCGGCGGGGGAGAACTCTCGCTCAGTGCCGGAATGATCATGTTGAACTGAAAAAAAACGCTATGCCTCCAGCAGCTACGATATTGATGATGCACGAATGTCCACTGGTCAGTGGGATTATTCCCCACGTCGGCGGCCCGATCATCGGGCCGGGAGCGCCCACCGTGTTGGTCAGTGGTTTGCCCATGGCCAAGGTCGGTGATGAATGCGTCTGCGTCGGTCCCCCCGACTCGATTGTGGTCGGTTCGAGCAGCGTCCTCGTTGAAGGCATGCCGGCCGCTTACCTGGGGAGCACCACTGCCCACGGCGGGACCGTGGTGCTCGGCATTCCAACCGTAATGGTCGCGCCATGAGTGAAACGGGATTTTTGGGGCGGGGCTGGGCCTTTCCCCCGACGTTTGATCGCAGAACCGGGACCGCCATGGTCGCCGATGCGGAGGACATCCAGCAAAGCCTGGAAGTGCTGTTGCACACCCTGCCCGGAGAGCGCGTGATGCTTTCGGCCTACGGCACCGACCTGAATTCCTACATGTTTGAGCCCGGTAGCCGTTCCTTGCAGAGCTTGATTGAATCCAGCCTCAAGGACGCAATCAATGCCTACGAGCCGCGGATCATCCTGCAAAAAATCTCGGTCGATATCGATCAGATCGTAGACGGGAAGCTCCTGATCAACCTCGATTACTCGATCATCGGGACCAACACCCGAAACAACATCGTGTTTCCCTATTACTTCCAGGAGGGAACCCTGCTGGAGTCATTTCATACCGAAGGCTTCTGATCGATGGGAGACACACCCGAATATCGCCCCGGTGAGTTTCCTGGCTACGGCAGCCTCCGGGAGACCGGCATCGTCCGGCAGTTGGATCCCGCTTCCCTGCAAGTCATGGGGAAGTCGGAGGAACTCCTCCTGCAATTTCTGGAAGATTTTGCCGGGATGGTGCGCTATTTCGGGCGGGACAATCAGGTGTCCGGCACCTGGAAAGATCTGCTGGATTCGGACATCAGCTTCATTTTGGCCCAAATCTCCATCGTCGAGCTCGGGGACGAGCCGGTCAAGCAGGCAGAACTCAGCAAGGCGTACCAGGCGACCAGTTTCTTCGGGCGAAAGGAGGAGCTGATCGTCGAAATGTTCCTCAATTTTTTGCGGCTTACGCTGGTTGCCGGTACCTGGTTTACGAAAATCCAGTCCGTCCTCAACCGCGAGATCGGCCTGGGCAATCGGGATACCGTGGTCGAATTCCTCAATCCGATTTACAACGAGATGAAAGGGGCGATGGAGACCAATCTGTCGCCGAGTGTGGTCTACGTGGCAAATTGCTGGCTGGAAATGAACGCGACTTTCCTCACCCCGCCGCAGCAGCTCACCGACGTCCCGATCATGGACCAGCTCAATCCGTTCATTCCCATGTTCAAGTCGGTCTACGCCGACCTGGACGACATAGAAGTTCCCAACCTGGGGACCTACGACGCGCAGTTCAAATATCTGCAAACGATTGCCGGCGGGATTTTGCGCACCGCGGCCGTGATCAAGGACCGCGTTCCGCAATTGCTGCAAATGGCTGCGCAAGACCCCGCGCACCAGCCCCACAACGCTTTGTTGCTGGCATTTCTCCAAATGCTCACCCCGCAGATCGAGCAGATGAACCAGCTTCCGGCGCGGCACCTGGACTTTTACTATCAGGAAGTCCTGCGGATGAACCCGAAAGGTGCGCAACCCGACCAGGTGTTGCTTGCCTTCCGGCTCAAACCCAATGCAGAAATCTCCCTGGTCCCGGCAAAAAGTCCGCTTTCCGCGGGTCAGGCCAAAGACGGAGAACCGATCCTATTTGCTACCGATCAGGACCTCGTGGTGAACAAAATTGTCTTGGAGGGCTTTAAGTCGGTCTTCAATTCCGGGATCGGGCGGAAGGTGGCGGCGGAAGGCAAGCTTTACTCCGACGTCCAGACCTCCGCACCCAAGGCCGCCTGGCGACCTTTTGGGTCGGTGGACGACACTCCGGCGAGCTTGGCGCAGGTGGGTTTCGCCATCGGCAGTCCGGCATTTTTCCTCGCCTCGGGTGAGCGCACGGTGACGCTGTTTTTTGAACTGACGGCGGATACTTTTCCCTTGTTGACCGAGGCGCTTTTTCCCTTCGTTTCCAAGTACGAAAACATCTTTCGGCTGTTTGAGCAAATATTTTCCCAAGCTTTCACCCTGCACTACAGCACAGCCAAAGGATGGGAGGCGGCCGGTATGACGGTAACCCCGCGGCTGTGTTATCCCGGCTACGATTGCGGCGTGGTGCCCGAAGATAAGATGGGATTCTGGCTAGAATTTGCGCTTTCGGCCAATGCACCCGCCTGGGTTTCCCCCACCGCGAAGGTCCATGGGACCGGTTACGACTCCGCTGTCCCGCTGTTGCAAGTCATGCTGGACCAGTCGGTGGAAACGGAAGTATTTGACGCAGAAAAACAGCGCTACAGCGTTTCTCCCTACAACTTCCTGCGTCCACTGGCCGTTGCGGAAGTGGACATCACTGTGAGCGTTTCCCGCTACACCGATTTCATCCCCGCCAATGCGCGCGGAGCCTTCCCCAAAGGCAAACCGTTTTTGCCTTTTGGCAGTCACCCGATTCAGTACGCCGAATTTTACCTCGGTTCCAGCGAGGTTTTCCGCAAACAGTTGACCGACTTGCAGGTGGACATCAATTGGAAGAATCTGCCTACCGGTCCCACGGGTTTTTCCCAGCCCTACGCAGCTTACAATGAGCTTTCGCCGGAAACTCCGTTCAACAATGCGGTGTTTCGGGTGGATTTTGGTTTGCTCCAGGATGGAAGTTGGCACGCCATGCCACCGCTCCGCAGTCCCCGAGCGGTGGGCCCGGTGGTGACGGATTTTCCGCTGTTTGCCTGGAAAACAGCCGCTGAAGAAGAACTGGAAATAGGGACCGACACCGAGACTTCCCCAACCCCGTCTCCGGGCCAAAAGAAGACGAGTTTGCGGCCTCCGGTAGACTGGCTGGTGGTCAATGTGGCCTCAGATCGGGGGCTGCGCTACCAGCGGGCGGTGCAGGAAGAGATCGTCGAGGACGCCGCGGAGATCGAAGGTGAAGGCCGGCTGCAAACGACGACGCCACTTGAAGGATTTACCCTTTCTGGCCTGCCCGCTACCTTTGCTGAAGGCCCGGGCGTGGCCGAATCGGGCTATCAACCGGGAACAAGCAGTGGTTTTGTGCGCATCCGGCTGACCGCGCCCGAGTACGCATTTGGATCGGGACTGTACCAGGATGTGCTGACCATCGCCGCCCAGAACAACATGCGGACGATCATCGCTGCGACCCGTCCGGGCACGAGCAGCAGTCCCCCCGTAAGCCAAAGAACCGGATCTCCGCCCACGAGTTCGGAGATCCAGTTCAGCAAACTGCCCAAACCCCCTTTTGCGCCGGAGATCAAATCCATCACCGGCAGCTATTCGGCCAAGGCGCGCATACGCGCCGGGAAACCCGGTCAGGCTGAGGGCAGCTATTTCCGCATCCATCCTTTCGGGGTAGTGGCCGACCCGATGAACGGTGCCGTTTTGGAATTGCTACCGAATTATCCCGTGCAGGGCGAGTTCTTTCTGGCCTTGAGTGGGCAAAGCGATCCGGACGTGGCTTCGTTGTTGATCCAGGTAGACGAAAGCACCAGCGACCTCTCGGTGGAGCCGCCACCCATTGATTGGGCCTGGTTGAGCGGGACGGAGTGGGTCGATTTTACTCCAGCAGAGATCGATGACGGGACGGACGGGCTGCTGGCATCGGGAATTTTGGCCTTTGACATCAATGGGGCACCGCAAGGAACAGCCGCCACGTTTAATGGTATCCCTGAGGAGTCGGGCTATCTTTGGATTCGGGGCCAGGTTCAACAGCACGCCAGCGGTGTTTGTGAACTCGTACAAGTACTGCCCCACGGAACCACCGCTTCCCGGGTACTGAATCCGGGTTCGGTGCTGACCACGATTCCGGCCGGCACGATCAAAAAATTGGATCCGCCGATTCCGGCCATCGCCAAGGTGGAACAACCGATGCCCTCCTTCGGCGGTCGGGCATCCGAGGACAACCTGGATTTTCTGCGGCGGATCAGTGAACGCTTGCGCCACAAACAGCGCGGCGTCACCGCCTGGGACCTGGAGCACCTCACTTTGCAGGAGTTTCCCGAGATCGGATTGGCGCGCTGTTTCAATCACGTGCAATTCGATCAAACCGAGGCTCCCGGACACGCTTTACTGGCGGTGTTGCCGGCACTGGGCGATCCGAGTGTAGCGAACTATTTGCAGCCGCGGGTTCCGCAAAATGTCCTTCACCGGGTCGAGCAGTACCTCAACGAATTGGTGGCGGGCGTGATGGGATTGGAAGTTCACAGCCCTTCATTTGCCACTCTGCAGGTCATGGCGGTGGTGCGGATCGCGTCGGGTCATTTGCCCGGACCCACCCTGAAAAACCTCAATCAGGCATTGCAGCAGCGGATTGCGCCCTGGGCCTACGCCACCGGAATCAATCCCTACCGCACCAAGATCACCTACGCCGATCTGCTCGAATTTATCAAGAAACAACCCGGCATCGGTGACGTCCGGAATTTCCGCGTATTCCTGTGCCAGAAAGAAGACGGTCGCAATGTCTACAGCAAGATTACCGGCGAATTCACCGACATATTGCCCTGGCTGCCTTGGTCGGTGATCACGACGGTCGAAGAGCATTTGCTGTATGCCGAGCAAAGCATTTCGGAATCGGCCAGTTTTGAGCCATTGGGCATTTTGGTCGACGCGCCGAACCTAATTCTGTCGGAAGCGGAGGGCGCAGTGACCCTGAGTCCGGAGGAGATTCCGAATTGTGTCGTGATCGTCCCCAATATCAATGACGGAGAACCCCATGGATAAGCCCACCGATAGCCGCCACCAACTCAAGCTCCGTTTTGCTCCGGGGACCATTCCCTCGTCGGCGGATTTTGGCGCGCTTATTGATTCACAATTGAACGAAAAAGACGATTTGATTCAGCGGGAGCAGATCCCGGACGTAGGCAACTCACTGGCGATTGGCGGGGGCGTCAACGGGGCACTGATGAGCTTTTACCCCAAGCTCAACAACAAAAACAAAGGCTGGTTGCTGGAATTCGACAACCAGGGCGAAGACCTGAACCTGCGGCCCATTGGGGCCATCATCCCGACCCTTTATCTGGATGGCGCGGGCAATATCGGGGTGGGCAAAGCGACCCCGCAGACAACCCTCGATGTAGGCGGGGCCGTGCAAGCGGAGACCATGACCGTATTGAACAATTTGCAGGCGGATTCTCTGGAGATCAACGGCACCGCGGTAATCAAAAAGCTGATTTTGAACGGGAAGGAAGTCAGCGCCAAGGGCATTTCCGGTGGGGGAGGCGGCGGTTCGGTGCAAAGTCCGCCGGGTTCGGGAAGTGTAAACTTTGGGAGCAGCGGTTCTTCGCAAAGCCTGCGCGCCCAGGTCGCCCAGTTGGGCCAGCGCATGGTGGAATTCAACGACCGGATCACCAACGTGGAAAACAGCAGCAACGACCATTCCAGTTCGTTGAGCACGGCGGGCGGCAGTACGGGATCCTCCGCACTGGCGATGCCGACGACCTCCAATCCGGCGACGAGCTCTTCCAAGACTGCGGCGCCGGCCATTTCGCCCGCTGCGACGACCTTGCTCAACAGCCTGACCCAGCCCACCGTCAAAACGGTAACCGCGGACGGCAACTGGCAAGACCTGGTTGCCAATCTGTCCGGCTACCACGCCTATCAGGTCATGGCCTGGATCAATGACAGCGACGGCAAAAATTACTCACTCGTCCACGCGATTGCGGTCAACGTGCGCGGCGACCATTCCAGCTCCGCCATTACGACGACGTCGTCTTATATGGGAACGCCATCGGGCGTCGTGAATCTGCGTTGGCAGTCCTCCGCGCAAGGCGTATACGCCCTGCAGGCCCGCACCCGCCGGCGTTTTCCCGGCACCGTCCCCATCAACTATTACCTGGTCGACCTGCTGCCCCGCGGATTGTCCAATACCGATTGAAACAACAACTCAATAAACACAATGATATGAATACGATTATCCTTAAACTGACCGTAGAAGAAGTCAATGACATCCTTGCCGCGCTGGGGAACATGCCCTACGCGAAGGTCTACGACGTGATCAACAAGATTCACCAACAGGCCACAAAACAGGCGCAAGACCATGCCGAAAATCCGCCCGCAAAAGCAAAAAAGTCCGATATATTTAAAAAGTAACCTCTCAGTAATCGGTCCATGGCGGATAGTGTCTCAAAGTACATGATCGACATGCAGGAAGCCCTCCCAACGGCTCAGGACTACTATGCCCTGCGCACGTTGGGCCTGCAAACGGTCATTCAATTGGCGTCCCGCAACTGGACCGATTACAACGAGCACGATCCGGGGATCACCATCCTGGAGGCACTGGCGTACGCGCTGACCGATCTGGGCTACCGCCTGGACTTCCCGATGCAAGATCTGCTGACCCCGAAAAACCTCCACGAGGGCACTTTTCAGGATCAATTTCAAACGGCCCGGGAAGCCCTCACCAGCGATCCGGTCACCCTGAACGATTTCCGGAAGCTGATGATCGACCAGCCACACGTGATCAATGCTTGGGTGCAGCCTTCCTCTCGTTTCGCCCCGATCCGTGGGTTGTACGAGGTGAAGCTACAACTCGCGAAAGAGTACCTGAACCAGGCCGATCCCCCAACGTTGCACGCTTTAAAGCAGAAGATTCACCGGGAGTTTATCCGGCACCGCAACTTGGGGGAGGACCTGGACCAAGTCATCATTTTGGAAACCAAGTACTTTTACCTGGAGTTGCAGATTGTATTGTTGCCCGAGGTCGAAGTCTACCCGGTACTGGGTCGGGTCATCGTGGAATTGGAGAGCTGGATGGCACCCCATCCCCAGTTCAATTCGCTGAGCCGGCAGGCGGGAGTGGACCGGGACGATTACGCGCAGGTATTTGAAGGCCCTCCCTTGCAACACGGATTTTTGGGCACGGACGATTTGCAGCTTCAGGTCCGCCAGCTCGATCCTGATCAAGCGATTCACCTGGTAGAAGACTTGCCCGGGGTGGTCAATGTCCAGCACCTTGCCTTCTCGCCCCAACCGCCGCAGCGGTTGGAGACCACGGATAAGCCTTTGTCGCCCCTGGCCATTGAGCCTTCGCGCCTCCAAGCTTCGGGCAAAGTGGAGATCATCAATGGCGACGAGATTGCGGCGATTGATCCCAAGCTGAACCTTTCTTCCATCACGGTTTGGCGGGGCGATCTGCTGTTTTCGTTGAAGACGGATCGGCTCGAAAGCGAAATCCAGAAGCTAAAGGCTTTGCAGTCCGAACAGAAGCTTCCGGCCAAGGCCCGGGATCTGCCGATTCCTTCCGGAGTCGACCGCGAGCTGGATCACTACGTTCCGCTCCGCCACGAATTTCCCGCGTATTACGGTCTCGGGGTCGGTGCGGTTCCGCCGGGGGCATCGCTGTTGCGCGAAGCCCAGGCCCGGCAGTTGAACGGCTACTTGCTGGTGTTTGACCAGTTGGTGGCGAACTTGCTGGAACAGTTGTCGCGGCTACGCCGGTATTTTTCCTGGTCGTCGAAGGTTGAGCGGACCTATTATTTCCACCGCCTCGAACCTTCGGTATTCGACTTGGCATCGTTGTTGACGCCGTTTTCAGCGCCTAAGCCGCCGCAAAAGAAGGGGGCGACACTCGGCGAACTGGTTACGACTTACCCGACGCCGACGGAGGAGGAACTGGCAAAGTTTGTGGCGGAAGGGCAAGCCATGTGGGAGACGGCGGCAGAGTTTAGAAAACGGCGGACCGAGGTCCTGCTGCACCTGCTTGCGCGGGTGGGCCGCAATTTCCAGCCTTACCTGTTGGCGGAAAATACTTCCGGCGTGGCGGGGATGCGTGAAATCCGCCAGATGGAGCAGATTTTGCAGAACTATCGGTTTTTAAGTGCCGGCCGGGGTCGGGGAGGGGATTACCTCGCCCGTGAATTTACCCTGGAAGCTTTGACCGGGATGCGGTTTGCCGTGGAATTGCTCACGGGAATGCCCAAGGAATCCCCCGCGGGGCTGGCCATCCGCAACCAGGTACGGGTCACGACGTTTGTACCCGGGGCCATCGTCTCTTCGCCCAATGAGCCGGTGATCACCAACCGCGCGCTTTCGGCGATCAACCTCGGTGAGCTGATCAAAGTGGCGAGCAATCCCGATAACTATTTTCGGGTGGGGGGAGATCGCGGGGGCAATTCTTACGAATTGTACGATGCGAATCAGGGTCCGGTGGATGATGAGAAGGTATTCAATTTTCACAATACCTACTTCTCAGTGGATGGCTCCCTCGATGTCGCGCGCTTGGTGAAGTGGTTCCGCAAGTATGATCGCGAAAGCGAACGGGTCCACGTCATCGACCATCTTATTTTACGTCCCAACCCCAAGCAGTCCTATTTTGGTTTGTCTATTCGTGATCAGGCTGGTCGGATCATCCTGCAAAATCAGAGTTGGTACGCCGAAGCGGCGATGGAGCGGCTGTTTGAACTCAAAGCGGCGCCCGACGCGAACTATGCCATTGCGGTTTATGAGCCGGAAGAAGCGCCGCGCAAGCCTGTGTTTGAATTCCGGATCGAAGCCTCCCGGGACGGCACCATCATTCCTCTGACGCCGGAGGGAGCGCTTTCCTTCCGCTTTGTACTGGATCCGCAAGGGCCGCTGATCGTGGTGCCGGCCGCCAGCAGTAAGCTTACCGAGTACCTGCGGGATCAGTACGCTCACCTCTGGGACCAGCCCGAGCAGTTGGGGGAGGAGGTCACGGAGGACTTTGTGGAGACGGGGCGGCCCCCGGGATGGGAGTCGCAAGGCAAAGCCAGCACCATGGAAGCTTGGGGGTTTTACGTCCTCCAACAGATCCTGGAGACCGACTATCTTTTGCAATATCCGGGCCCCGAAGCTTTGGGCGAGGAGCTGATCCAGGTGATTTCGCCCTTGGTTCCGCAATTCGGCGATCCGGCGCGGATCGTACCGGGCGCGCAAAAAAGCTTCCTTTATGTGGTTTGGAAAATGTACGGGGCGGATTCTTCAATTCAGACTGCTTTTGAACTCGGATTGCGGGTTTTGGCCGACTTGGGGCCGGAGTGGACGGATCCGGAGCACCTCCCGGCGGCTTACCGGGAACAACTGGCCGAGATGGGGCGGGCGTTTGGTTTGGCCTGGATCAAGCTGAACTATCCGCTGATCTACGAGGAGCCGGAAAGCCTGGGGGCAGCCATCATCCGGGATTTGCAACTGGCTCCCCCGCAAGCGGAAGAGGAAGCGGTGCTGGGTGGATTGGGCTTCGGTTATCTGAGTCGCTTTTTCCTGGAATCTATGGGGATCGCCGGTCCGATTACGGCCCTTTCACCGCCGATTTCGGTGCAACTCGCCGAGGATGCTATCGCTATCTTCAATGCCCTGCTGGGCGTCCGGCGGGGAGCGGCACCGCTGAGTTCGGTGCTGCTGGCCGAGTGTGGATTTGGCTTTATGCGCGATTATTTGCGCCACAAATACAACCAATTGCTGGGACTGCCGACCAAGCTGGGCAAGTCGCTGATCCACCTCTGGGAGGAGTCGCTGCAACGTGGCGGTACGATCTCGGGGCAGGTGCCACAAAATATGGTTGCGCTGTCCCAATACTTGCTGACCGAGGTGATTTCCACGATTTTCTTGGAAGACACTCAGGATCCGGAACAGCTTGGGCCAGCGGTTGTAAAGGCTTTTTTCACCGATTCGCTCCAGAAAAAAGCGGAATTTATACTGACTTACGAGCGGCAACTGGCCCAGATCTCCCGTCAATTGTTCCCCTGGTTGATTCGGGTGAAGCTGGCTTCGGGCAGCCTCGCCCAGGACGATCAGCTTGCCTTCACCATTTTGCTGGGGGTGGAAACCCCGCCCGCTGGTGAATCGGTGTTGGAGCACCTGGCGGTCGGCTTTGAATATTACCTCCGGGAAGCCTATCCGTTCATGGTGGAATCGGAGAATGAACGGGGTCTGGGAATGGCCCTGCGCTACGATTTCGTCCAGCGTGGAATTGCCATCGAGAGCTTGGAGAAGGAAAATATTTTTGCCTCGGTGGGCGCCTACCTGCTTTCCTGGTTTGTGCAGCGGCTCAATCAGCAGATGAAGGCCGAGCCCAAACAGGTCAATGTTATGCTCGAAGCGTTGGTGGTCCTCAGCAAATCGCGCACTTCAATTTATGGGGAAGGGGAATCGCCTTACGAATGGGCAATGCAACAACAAGTCGGGCTCGCGCTGGACAAAATTGCCCAATTGTTTTCGCCCTTGCCGATGACGATGTCTACGTCGGGGGGACGCATGGTGGACTGGATGGCGCTGGGCAAGGCGACGTTTCTCGACCCGGAGCGGGTGCAGGAATTGCCCGACGAATTGCGCCTGATTTATGCCGAATTGGGGTTTTACATGTTGACCATATTTGTTTATGCCGAATTTCCCTGGCAGATCGGGGACAATACCTGCCTGGGCTATGCGGCATTGGCATTTATCTGGTCGGGGCCCCCGCTGGAAGAATCGCCGGACCCGGTGCCGCCCACCGGCAAGCAGCAAACCCGGGCGCCAAGCCAGGATGATCAGGTGATCTTCTCGCTTTATTTGGGTTGGCACCACGGCATCGGGTACGTCCGTTTGCAGCCGGTGGAGGGCTATTTCACCTTTGCCGACGCTCATTCGGCCATCGTGGATTTGGTGAATTTTGTGGAGCAGGCGGCCCTCGGTGCGCGGGATCCCAAAGCGCGAATTGATGCGCGGGTCCGGCCCTGGCCCAACAGTTTACTCGACGAGCACAAGCATCCCGCGCTCTTCGACCCCTACGCTCAGTTTGCCACGGTGCTCATTCCGAACTGGCCAACCCGCTTTCAGGACAAGGGCTTCCGCAAGTTCTTGGAGGCATCGCTCATCGAAGAATCGCCGGCCTACATGCTGCTGAACATCCTCTGGCTGGACAAGTACCACATGGACAAGTTCCTGTATTTCTACAATTTGTGGCAAACTTCGGGAAAAGACGATCCGGTGGGCTGGGTGGCGGCCGAGCGCCTGATGGAACTGAACATGAATGGCTACCTTGCCGGTCGGTTAGCCGATATGGAAGCGGAAAATGCCGGATGATCAACTGCATAGAATTCTTTCCGTGCGGGTTGACTTCGATTTGGAGGACGACCAGGAATACCTGCCCATCCAGGACCGGATCAGCCAGCTTTCCCAAGTCGATTTGCTCACCGCAATGAGTGAGCTGTTTTCGGAGTTGATTCCGGCGGATGCCCTGGTTGCGCTAGACAAGCTGGAGGTGGACCTGGGCGACGTGGAAATCGGGCAATTGGAAACCCAGTGGGTGCCTCGGGTTCTGAAAGCTTTGCGCCAGGAATTGATCAAATACCGCCACCGGAGCCGGCCTTTGTATCCCGATTTTGGTCCGGGAATCGCGGGTCAAGGTCGGCAATTGCGCGATGTCGATCTGTTGCTGATTTACCTGCGGACGGGAGGGCAGCCTTGGTGGGCGAGGCGCACCGTTGCGGCGACTCCGTCGGAAATTCTGCCGCGCTTATTGGCGGCAGATGCGACCCTGGCCGAGTGGCTGTTCAAGCAGATTGAAGCGAGTGCCCCGGCGGTGGCGCGCTTGAGCCGGATGTTGTCCCGAATGGATCCCGAACTGGTACTGCGGGCATTGCTGGGCGGGGTACAAGCGGAAATCGCACGGGTGCGCCGGCTGTGGCGTTCGGGCGGTAGTGGGGTGGGGGACCAGCGACAGCGCATTCGCCGGACGCTGGTAATCGAGGCCTTGCTGCGGCGGCTCGGGCCGGAAGTGGGGGCGCCGGAATCGCCCCGGCAGAGGGTGCTGCGGGCTTTGGCGGAGGCCATTGGCCGAATGTCTCCGGTGCGCCGCCCGGAGATCGCCGAAGAAGTCCGCCGGATTTGGGGCGGGAAGCACGGCCTGGCGGAGGCCGAATCGCAGATGCTAGCCCGGGCGGCAGCGGCAGACCCACCCAAGAACAAGGAATTCCGAGCATCGGCGGAGGATGCGGGCCGTACTCGGCGTCCGGATACCCGTACCGAACTGATAGAGAGCTGGCGGCGAACGGTAGCTTCCTGGCAGGCTCCCACCGGGCGCCCTCAATTCGGACAAATAACCGCACCCGCCGAAGACTGGACGGTTTTGTTTGACCGCACGTCGGACGAGCTGGAGGCACTGGTGCGACCTTACCTCAGAATTGCCCTTGCGGATGCGCGGCGTCGGCGAGCTTGGGGGCAAAAAGCTCCGGAATCCCAGCGATTGCGGGTAATTCGCGGGCTGGTTCCGGAAATGGCCGAACTGCGGCAGGAGTTGGTGCGGGGATTGGTGGCGGCCGGGATTCCGGCGGCATCGCCGCCGGATCCGGCAATAGATTCGGTCAGGCATGCAATGCGAAAGATACCGGAGGTGGAATTTCGCTCCCGGCTCGACAGGATATTCTTGGAGTTTCTGGCCGGAGAAAATGGAATCGAGGCGTCACTTGAAATCATGGTGCGCTCGCTGCTGGTCCGTTTGGCCGATTTGCTGGACATATCGCTTGTGCGCTTGCGGACTTATCTGGTGGCCGTGCCGGCTCTGCGTCGCTGGCGGAGTTATTTGATTCCTTTGCCTGTGGTCCGGCGCCGGTCTCGCCCGAGTGAAGCGGAGGCGGAAAGTCCGCGAAGCACTCCGGGGTCAAAATCGCCGGACGAAGTTCCCGCGCTCCGGGATGCAACGGCGGTTCCGCCGGAAGGCATTCGAGTGGGGGGGCTTCCGGAAGCGGAAACGCCGGAAGCGCATTCGCGTCTCTCTGGTCCAAAGCCGAAAGATTTGCCCCCGAAATCTCCAGAATTACTTCCGGAGGCGGATCTCACGGCGGATGATTTGACACGTTGGCTGCGGGAACTGTTTGGGTTTCTGCGTACCGGAGAACTTGCTCCGGGAACCACCACGAACGACATCCGGCAGCGGATTCAAGGACTGCGGGAGTACTGGCCTGAAGGTTTGCGCTGGGGCTTGCGCTCGGTTTTGGAAGAGGCGAGGGCCGCCCGGCGCCTTGCTGAATTGTGGCCCTTGCGGCGAGTTCCGGAGTTGATTCACCTGTTTGTGCCGGCGGCATTGTTTGTGAGTCGGCAAGTACTGGCGGAAATGGAGGAGCTGCTGCGCGGCCGGCCGGAAAGCGAGGGACCAGATATGGAAAAGGGCCGTCTGAGCCGGCTGCGGACGCTGCTGGCGGAAGTTGTGCTGCGCGAGCTGGGGGCGGGGCCGGTATCGCCGGCCCGGCCAAGGCGATTTTGGCGGCGAATTCTGGGTGAACTGCGGGTGCGAGCGCCCCGTTTGGGTCGGATCGCCGAAGCGCTGGAAGGAAGGTTGGATGCAGATTGGCTGGCGTTTCCGGTGCTGTTTGAATTGCGGGCAGTGGCAGTGGAGGAGGAAATTCTGGAGGAGGATCTGCCTTTCGTTACCGAGACGGCGGGCGAGATCCGCCGCCGGGTGCGGCTTTGGGTGGAAGATGCGATTGGGGGCCGATTGACGGCGGAACGGACCTTGGTTCCGGCGGAATTTCGACGCTGGTTGCGTTTGGATCCGGAGGCCATCGACTTGGTGACACGGCTGTTCGTCGCTCGGGAAGAACTGCCGGAAGCGGTGGCGGCGCGCTTGAACTGGGCGGCGGTCCAGGAGCTGGTCCGCCGGAAGCAGCCGGATTGGATGGGGGATCTGCGGCGGATTGCGATTGCATTGGCCTGGCGGGAGCCGGAATTGGCTGGGACAAAGGAAGCGGATCCGAGACGGTCGGTTGCGGCGCGCTTGTGGCGGAATTGGCGGCGGGCCAGTCTGGAGGAGCGCCGAAGCCCGGCGTGGTGGCAGGCGTTTTTTGCGGAGGAGGTTCGCCGGCGTGGGACTTCGGTCCGGGTGTTTGTCGAGCATCAACTGCGGGTTTTGCTGGCGATGGGCGATTTCTTTGCCGAGCCGGAGCAGTTGTCCCCGCTGTTGGCGGCTTTGCGGGAACTCCGGGAAGCGGAAGCCACGGGCAGTTTGTATTCGCCCGAAAAGAAAAAGAGCGGCGTGGATCCCGACCCACCTTCCGAACCCTTGTCCGCAAAACCTGGAGTGGATCCCGCGACCCCGAGAGCCGAGCAACAGGAGGCACCGCTCTCGGAGTCGCCATCTGCGGCGCTTTCAGCGGAGGAAATTCCCGAATCGGAAGCTCTTCGTCGTCCGGAGGAGGCCGGCTCACCTGCCCAAGTGACGGCCCCCGCTTCACCGGCCGAGGTACCGCCGCCCGCAGAATCCCCCGTGGATGGTCCATTGCCCGAAAGCGAATTTCTCACCCCGCCCACCGATTTACCGGTGTCGGTTCCCCCCGCAATTGTGCCCCCTCAAGAAGCGATTTCCCCCCCTGAAATTGAGGCGCCCCCCCTTTCCGAGGCCGAAAAGCGGGGTGCCCCCGAAGATGATCCACCGATTGGGTCTGACCCCCAAGAGCCGATGGCCGAAAGCCCGGAAGTGGGCGAATTACAGTCTTTTCCCGAGGATGCAGCTTTGGCCGATCCACTGGAGCGGGAGAAATCTCCCCGGAAAATTGAGGCGGCGGCGTCCCGAATCGAATCGGAAGCGTCCGCCGAAACCAAGCCGGATCCCGACGAGGAATACGAGGCGGCCCGCTTGCGCGAAAAGTTGCGTCAGGAGCCTCCGGAAACGCCCCCCGATTTTGTATACGCGGTCGAAAATGCGGGCCTGGTCCTGGTTTGGCCGTATCTGGGGCGGTTTTTTGAGATTGTGGGGCTGATGAACGATGCGGGGTTTATTTCTTCGTTTGCCCAGGAGCGGGCGGTTTTTCTGCTGCAATATATTGCTTCG
>JBCCQH010000016.1:0-83774 GCA_039024435.1 Bacteroidota bacterium | reverse complement strand
TTTGGGAAGTTGATTGCAGCTAAATCGTGATTCAGCTTCTTTTGGTGAGGATTCTTTACGGCCAGACCGCAAAAGACTTTAAATCGAAAAAGAACAAATGGTATGGAATCCATTCACCATTTTGTGTATATTTCGAAGGTAGACAAGCTCATCGTGTTCGGAAAGGTGAAACATGGGAAGTTTGGGTGCGAGTCTTTATTCAAAAACTCATCGGAACAACTGTAAATCAGTTAATTACACTATATTCTATGTAAGTTGACTTACTCAAATGGAATTCAAGAGATTGTATCATTTTGTTCACGGGCTAAGTTCGCAAGAGCGGCGCATTTTCTCGATTTACATCGGTAGCAAGAAGAATACAAGACCGTATAGACTCTACAAAGCCATTCTCAAGCACCCCCAATTTGATAGCAAATCATCTGAGTCGATCCGAGGAGATGTATTTCGGGAATCTCACCAGTTTATTCAGGATCGTGAACGGCTTGCGCAATGGATCATCAGCAGTATTATCCATTCGGAAGAAGGACTGGTTCCCGCAATTTCGTTTATTCGCAAATCGTATATATGTGGAGCAGAAGGAATAGCACGAAGAGCTTTGTTGGACGAATTTCGAAAGCAGAATAGAAGTTATCGATATGATAAATTGGCCCGGCTGCACGAACTTACCCTCGAGTTGAGAAACGTACACGGGATCGAGGCTACTCTGCCCAACGATGTAGAAATTTCAAAGCAGTCGCTCGATGCGAAATATGTCTTTATGATCAATCAATATGAGCGGCAGTTACATCAAATGATTGCCGATTTACGGTTAGTACGCCACAAAGAAGATTTTCAACGGAAACGGATGGTGATAGCGGTCCAATCGAGATTGCATAGTGATTACCCTACCGATTACTTGAAGTGCCTGGCATTGAAGGTGAGGATGAACTGCGCATATTACCAAGGGGATTTCAAGCTATCTTTTGAATATGGCCGGCAATTGATCCCCAGGTTATTTGAGATCCCAAAAGCATTTAGCTCCAATATGCTAGCACAGGAGATACGGTTCGTGGCATTAATTAGCCTGTTGAATGCGAACCGTGATCTGGCTATCGGATATGCAATGAAAATGGCAGAAATCAATGTTGAAGGGGCAAAGGATGTTTCTCGTATCGCGATCAGCCGCTTGATGCTTTACACTACCATTGCGTCTAGCTTCGGGGAAATTCAGCTTGCTGAATCGGCTTTAGCAGATCTCAATCAGTACTTTGAGGAAGTGCCTAATTTGATTGCATGTAAGCTTTATTTTCACCTCGGACAGGCATTTTTCTACAATGAACGGTACCAAGTGGCTGCCCGTTGCTTTCATGCGTCGCGCAATCTTGTGAAAAAAGATACGCCATTTCTACAATGGGAGCCGAGTCTACATTTGGCGATCTGCTACCATAAAATGGGAGATGTTGATCTTGTGGAATCGATGCTGGCTTCTGCAAAGGTCAAAGTCAAGCAACATCAACGCCGATTCCCCAAAGAATGTTACCATATCGTGAACAAGTACCTCCTGCACCAACCGCAGACTTTATTCATCCTAGATGAGCTCCATCAGTCATTGGAACGCATCAATGAGTTACTAAATGATCCGGAAGAAAAGCGGGCCAGTCATTGGTTTGCGATCCGTAGTTGGATACATTCAAAAGTCACCTCGAAGCCGCAAAAGGAGCTCCTACATGCATTCTTGACGCCTGAATTGATGAAGGACTGCTTATTCTTGGCACATTAGATGCTTTCATCCAAAATCGAAATTACGACCCCACTTCCGGTTGTAACTCGAAATCGTTTCCCATCTCTGGAGATACTAAGAATTCCTTGCTGATATTCTACACTTAATTGGTGGTAGCTGTAATCGCTCTCATGTGCGGCAGTGCGCAGGATCACCTCCACTAACATCGGATCTATTTCGGGCGATTCAATCACCTGCTCAAGGGCAATATTAGAATTGGTCGCCATTCCTGGAACCGCGACCGACAGCGCCAACAGCGCCGTCAAAGCAAACTTTTTCATTTTCTTTTTCGATTTAAAGTCGGCAACAATATACACTTTCGCGGGCTTCCCTTGACGCTAGGCGCATTCGGAAAAGTTCGATTGCGGAGTAAATTTTGAGAGATTTCGACCACCGCAATTTGTTGTCCCCCCAATGACCGGCCATCATGCTCGAAAATGAACACCGCCATGCCCACGGGCCCGGCGACGCGCAGTTTCTTGAGTCCGAAGGTACACGGTCGGCGATGCCGCCCCCTTCGTGGTTGGGGAGGCAGGAATACTGCGCTTTGCCATCGACCAGCTTGGCCGCGATACTTGAGGTGACCAGTTGCACCAGTTCCAGTGCTTTCGGACCGCGCACAATGAATTCGCCCACCTGGGAAACATCAAATACGCCCGCGCGCACTGCACCCAAAAAGGCGGCGCGCCGAAGCGGACCGCCGATCAGAAGTAGTGAGGTAAAGCAGTTTCTTAGAGGCGGTTTAAAATTGGTTTGTGAAATTTGCTAGCGCAGATTTTTTTGTCCATCGAAGCTCATTTTGGAGTCAATAGCCAAAGCTATGGGCGAGAAAATAGCGGAAGAGAGGCGGAAAAAGATGCCATAGCAGAATCACAGGATTAAATTTTCACCGCCTCTCAAGTTTCTATATTTCTTTTCGCATCCCGTGCGACCACGAATTGACGGCATCATCACAATTGCCTAATATGCGGCAAAAATTCACCACCAACGATCTTATGCATCTGCCCATCCGCTTTTCTTTGCTTGCCCCCTGCTTGCCGCTGCTGTTCTTCGCCCTGCTGACCGCCAACCCGCATACCGTCCGCGCCTGCGCCCTCTCCGAGGTCAGCCTCGATAGCATCGTCCCGGTGGGCAATGAGTTTGAAATCTATGTCACCCTTTGCGTAGGCGGCGGAATCACGGGCACCACCACCGGAGCCAACAATGCCACCCGGGACTTTGCCTTTGGGTTTTACTCTTCCTGCACGCCGGCGATCTGTTTCACCGATTTTACCCCCACGGCCATCGGCGATACCACGGGAGGCATTTTTCCCGGAATAGATGTCGGCCCATTTCCCGGTATCTTCCAAACCCAAGGCACCATCGGCTACCTGGGCCTCACCAATGATCCGTACACTTGCGTCAATTCCACGGTCATTTGTGGCCGGGTCCACCAGCAATGCGACCAGTTCTTCTTCCGCCTCAATACCATCCCCGACTCGATCCGGGTGTTTGGGATCGAGGGCGCGGGCAATCCCGCCGCCGGCTGCTACCCCAATGCCGACATGCTCATCGACTTTACCAGCGGACCCACCGGGGGCGTTTGCTGCAACGATTCCCAGGCGCCCCAACTCACCTGCCCCAGTGCGGACACCCTGCAGATCGCCGCTTCCGGTTGTACCGCTTCCCTACCCGATTATCGGTCTGTCGTCACCATCCTGGACAATTGTGACTCCGATCCTGCCTTGGTCCAAATTCCGATGGCGGGCACCCCACTGGGCCCGGGCAGCAACAACATTCTCGTGTTTGGGGAGGATTGCACGGGAAATACCGACAGTTGCACCATTGTCATCACCGCCCAAGACACCACCGCGCCCACCGCCGTCTGCCAGGACGTGACCCTGGCCCTCGGTGCCCTTGGGAGCGTGAACCTTCTTCCTTCCGACATCAATGCGGGCAGTTCCGACAATTGCGGGCTGCTCATCCTCACCGCCAATCCCCCGAGCTTTATCTGCCCCAACCAAGGGACCAATGCGGCGGTCCTGACCGTCACAGACTCGGCCTCCAACACCAGCGCCTGCACTTCCATCGTAACCGTCGTGGACACTTTGCCTCCGGTCGCCATCTGCGATCCGATCACCCTGTATTTAAATGGCAGCGGCCTCGCCGCCCTGCAACCCACCCAGGCCGGCGGCGCCAGCTTTGACAATTGCAGTGCCGTGGGCATCTCGGTCACGCAAACCGCCTGGACCTGCGCCGATCTGGGCGTAAATTCCGTCTCCGTGCTCATCACCGATGCCCAGCAAAACATTGCGACCTGCGTCAGCCCGGTGACCGTCCTGGACACACTCGCTCCCAACCTCATCTGCCCAGCGGATACCACCCTGGCCGGCCTCAACACCCCGCAAGGCTGCGGCACCTTTGCGAACTGGAATGCACCGGTCGCCACCGACAACTGCGCCGCGGTCAGCCTCGTCTCCAATGTCTCCCCCGGCACCTACCTCAATCCTGGCCCCACCCCGGTCAGCTACCTCGGCAGCGACTCCTCCGGCAACCAGGACTCGTGCAGCTTCGTGGTGACCGTCACCCCGGCGCTTCCGACCGCCGCCTTCACCCCCAATCTGAACGCCCCCCTGAGCTACCAGTTCATCGATGGATCCTCAGCGGGCACAACCGGCTGGCTCTGGGACTTCGGCGATGGCGCCACTTCAACCCAGGTCAATCCCTTCCACACCTACGCGTCCCCTGGCTTGTACACCGTCTGCCTGACCGTGACCGACGCCTGCGGCACCGACAGCACTTGCCAGCCCCTCCAAGTACTGACCCGTGTTGCCGCTCCCACCGCACCGCAAATCCGCCTGTATCCCAATCCGAATCCCGGCCGATTTTCGCTCGTCTTTGGCCAAGCTCACGCTACAGCACAGATCACCGTCCACGACCTGACCGGGCGCCAACTCGCCGAATGGACCCTCGACGCTCCCCGGGCCGGATCGGCCCATCCATTTGCCCTGGGTAACCTCGCGGCCGGCAGCTACTTCGTCAAAGTCCAATTTGACGAGGGCCTCCAAGTCCTTCGCTTTCAGGTCCAGTAGCCCCGCGCGACAGTTCACAACAACTTCATCCGGGAGCCTTGCGCCCCCGAGCGATTTTCTTTTATTTAATGGGAACTCAATCACCGCTGCGACACTGGTTTAACATGAAGAAAATTCTCCTTCCGCTGGTCGGATTGCTGCTCCTCAGCGGCGCAATCGTGGCCCAACCCGGTCCCACCGATCTGAATGCCCGCACGCAAATGGACCTGAGGTTTGCGCCCTTCTTCCACGGGGTGGCCTCGGGCGATCCCCTAACAGACCGCGTCATCATCTGGACCCGGGTCACCACCAACCAAACCGGCCCCATTCCGGTCAGTTGGGCGGTCGCGACCGACACCGGCATGACCAATATCGTCCAGTCCGGCACCTATACCACCTCCGACACCCTCGACTACACGGTCAAGGTCGACGTCACCGGCCTGCAACCGGGCACTTGGTACTATTACCGATTTGCGCGCAACGGGCGCTTTTCCGTGACCGGGCGGACCTTTACCGCTCCGACCGGCGCCGGAATCGATTCGCTGCGCTTCGCCGTTGTCTCCTGCTCGAATTACACCTCGGGCTTCTTCAATGCCTACGGCGGCCTGGCCCGGCGCAATGACCTGCACGCCGTCTTTCACCTGGGCGACTACATCTACGAAGGCGGTGGCGGTGACGATGACCGAGAGCATGAACCCCCCAACGAAATCCTGGTCCTGGAAGACTACCGGATGCGGCATTCGCAGTACAAACTGGACGAAGACCTGCGCTGTGTCCACCAGATGTACCCCTTCATTGCCGTTTGGGACGACCACGAAAGTGCCAATGACTCCTGGCGCGATGGAGCGGAAAACCACACCGAAGGCGCGGAAGGACTATGGACCGACCGCAAAAGCTACGCCCTGCGCGCCTATTACGAGTGGATGCCCATCCGCCTGCCCGATCCCAGCGACGACGCGCGCATCTTCCGGAAAATTTCCTACGGCGACCTGCTGGACGTCTTCATGCTGGATACCCGGCTCTACGACCGCGACGAGCAGGAAGTCGGGGCCGCAGTCAATGATCCCAACCGCACCATGCTCGGCCCGGCGCAACTCGCCTGGTTGAGCGACGGACTCAAAAACAGCACCGCCCGCTGGAAAGTGCTCGGGCAACAAGTCATGATGGCCCCTTTGGAAGCGTTTGGATTTCCGATCAATACCGATCAATGGGATGGCTACCCGGCCGAACGCCAGCGCCTCTACGACAGTATCCTCACTTACAATATCAAGAACATCGTCGTGCTCACCGGCGACATCCACTCCGCCTGGGCTACCGACCTCCCCGGGGCCAACTACGATCCTGGCTCCGGCGCCAATTCCATCGGGGTGGAATTCGTCACGACCAGCGTCACTTCCTTCAACTCGGTGGTGAACATCGGGACGCAGATCATTCAGTTCGCCAATCCCCACCTGAAATACATCAACCTGGCCGACCACGGCTACTACATCCTCGATCTCAATCCCAGTCGGGCCCAGGCAGATTACTTCATGATGGACAACATCGACGTGGCCGCGGATTACCGCTACGCGGTGGAGGAAAGTTGGCTGACGGAAGACCAGGACGGCTTTTTGCAGCAAGCTCAGGATACTGCCGCCGCTTCGGTGCAGTCGCAGGCGATTCAACCGGGCAAAATCCCTCCAAATCTCGCGATCAACGTGGAAGATCCGGCCAGTTCCGCCGGAACAATGACGCTGTTTGGCGCCTACCCCAATCCGTTTGAGTCCGACCTCATGGTCAAGTACTACCTCCACCAACCGGGCCGGGTTCGCCTCACCCTGACCGATTTGCGGGGCAAAGTCCTCCACCAAATCGATACAGGCAAGCGGGCGACCGGGCTCCACTTCGCCGACCTGCGGGTGCCGCCGCTCCCCTCCGGATTTTACCTCCTGAGCCTTACGGCGAATGGCAAGACTGCCACCCGCCGCGTATTTCACCGGTAATCAGCGTTGCAGCAATAATTTTTCCGTCCAGGTAGTATTTCCCTGGGTCACCCGTACGAGGTACATCCCGTCCGGAAAGCGCTCCAAGTCGAGATTGTGATCCTGCCCGGGACTTACCAATGGCGTCTCCTGATGGACCAAAGCTCCGTGAAGATCGCGCACGGCTACCTGGATTGCCTCCGCACCGCCATCCCCCGTGAAACGCAATTTCAGCGATCCCGAACTGGGATTCGGTCCCATGACCAAAGCCGGCTTCACCGGCTGGGTCGCCACCGAGATCACCTCCGAATAGGAAAACGTCCCGTCAAAATCGGTCTGGCGCAAGCGATAATAAGTCCGCCCGGCAAACGGAGCCGGATCCGTGAAGCGGTATTGCTGCGGCGTCGTACTCGTTCCCGCCCCCGCGATCTCGGCAAACTCAGCAAAATCATTGCCGTCGGGGGAACGCTCCAAGCTGAAAAAATCGTTGTTCGTCTCGGTGAGCGTCGTCCACTGAAGTTCCGCACCAGTTTCGGTCATTTTCCCAGAAAAGCTCCCCAACTCGATGGGCAGGCGAATGATGCACCCGCCAGTATTGCCCGCAATCTGCACCCAATCGTAGCCCGGGGTTTGGTTACAGGCATTGTCCAGTTCGGAGCCGATCAAGGCATCGCCGCTGAACCACAACAGCGGACAATTGTCGGTGAAATCGGCGGCGGCCACGCTTGTTCCATTGTCGAGGATGGCCGCTTCGCCGGTGCAATTGTCGTACCAGAACTCGTATTCGCGGTACTCGGTGGTGGACACGACGCGGGTGGTGGTCAAGGTGCGCATTTCCGGCGTCGCTCCATTGAGCACCATCCAACTCGCAAACAGGCGCGATCCCACAAAACCAAAGGTGAACTGGTCCCGCGCAAAGAAATTGCCGGTGCCTTCGCCGCTCCCGCGGCGGAAACGGGCCCGGACCGTGATGTTATTGACATTGTAGACCCCACCGGGCACCGATAGGTCCATGCCCACCCCGGCACCGCAGCCAGAGGTGACGTAGGCAATGCCGGCGGGCGCAGCGGTCACGGCGTTAATGCTGGTCCCGTTGGGCCCGATCGTGGCCTGCATAAGGGTGGCAGTACTGTTAAAGTCGAATCGGCTGATTGTTTGGGCGGGTAAGCCGGGGGTCAGCACAAATAGAGAGACAGCAAATAGATACAAATGGCGTAGTTGTTCCGTCAACATGGGCTTCGGTTCGGTTAATGTTGCTGAAAAAGGCGTTCAACAGCTTTTCGGGTAGGACAAAGATGGTTGGGAATCGACCGCGGAGCAAGTGATTGTAAGATGCCTCCCCGGTTTGCCCCCGGAGCATCGGAAAGATTTTCCCCACAAATGCGCGCAATCCTTACCTGCGATTCAATTGGCGGCTCTCCGCGGGTCATTCGCCCCGGCAGATCGCCCATTCACCATTTTAGGTACCGCAGGCCGACCGAACCTACAGTGTCAAATCCGGGTCCGGTTTGCCGGGGAAATTGACTGGTTGTACCAATGGCGGAAGAAGGCTTTTGCCGGGCAAATTTGCGAAAACGCCCGCCACCCCGTAATTTTTCCTTTACTCGGACAAATGATCCGAGATGCGCTGACAATAAATAGTTGTTTGCGATTTTCTCCACGGAAACATGAAACGCAGCGAATTTATCAAACGGCTCGGCATCGCGGCCTCCGGTGCGGCGGTGGCGCCCTCTATCCTGCCCTCGGGCTACCTATTTGCGGCCACGGGTGGCCCGAGCGTACCCCACGTGGTCATTTGTCTGCTGGCGGGGGGCGTGCGCAATCGGGAGAGTGTAGAGCAGGCGGAAGGCAACCTCATGCCCCATCTGTTTGCCGAAATCGGAAGTGCGGTCCGGCAAATCGCCCCGCCCCCCCTACAGCACCAAGGCACGCTCTACCAAAATTTTCGCTACGCCCGGGGACCCGTCCTGCACGCAGCGGCCCAAGTGGCGGTACTTTCTGGTCACTACCCTTCGGCCCCCCGGTCGACCACTACCGCAGTAACGCCCACCGCATTTGCCCTCTTGCACCGGCACCGTCCGGCGGCTTCAGCCTGGTGGCTGCCCGGTGCTCCCGTTTCCGGGGCCGCCAGGGGGAGCAGTGGCCATCCCCACTACGGGGTGCGGTTTCGAGTGGATGTTCCCCCCGTCGCGTTCTCTCCCGCTACCGGGACGGTCCCGACCCCGGACGAGCAGAATCTGGCCCGCGCCAAAGCCATCATTCGCCAGCAACGCCCAAACCTGCTCGTGGTCCACCTGCAAGACATGGACGCGGCCCACTTCAGCTACGCGCGCTACCGAACTGCACTGCAAATCGCGGACCGGGGCGTCGCCCAGCTTTGGCGGACGATTCAGGCCACGCCCGGCATGACCGACAACACGGTCCTGTTTGTGCTGCCCGACCACGGACGCGACCGCCAACCCAATGCGATACCGGACGCTTCCGGGCGATTCGGACTCGACCACACCGATGGGGACACGGAGGAAGGGACATCCCGGGACATTTTTTGCCTGGTTCTGGGACCGGAACGGATCGTAGTACAGGACCAAGTGATCGCCGAGACCCGGGGCGAAAGCATCGATCTCTTGCCGACCCTGGTACAGTTGTGGGGGATCGAAAGGGCACTCCCCCGAGATTTGCATTTTCCCGGGCGCAGTTTGCAAGAAGCCCTCGTAGCGAGGCAGTAAGGCGCGGCGGAGCGGTCCACTGACCGCCCGCCCGGACCGTTCCGGCCAAACGAAAACCAAGATTTACGCTTTTGCGCCCGCGCGCCGCTTCAGATACAAATTCGTCATCGCAACGGTTAAATATTGTATATTGCGCCTCCAAAATGGTACTATGGAAATGTCTCGCCCGGAAGCGACATTTTATGAGGCGGACCAGTTGATCGAAGCGGGGAAGATCTCCGAAGCGGCTGAATTGCTCTACCAACTGCTGAAAGACCACCCGGATTTCGGGCGGGCGTATAACCATTTGGGCTACATCTACGAGACCAAGTACCGCGACCTGCAAAAAGCGGAGGAGTTCTACCGCAAATGCTTGGAGTTGAGCCCGGAATATCCAGCGATTTATCTGAATTACTCCATCTTATTGAGTGGGCAAGGCCGCTTAGAAGAACTGGAGGAACTGCTGCACCGGGCATTGGCGTGTCCGGGGATCAACCGGGCAAAAATCTACAATGAGTTTGGCATCATGCACGAGATCCGAGGCGCTTATGACCTTGCCGTGGATGCATACAAAGCGGCGGTCCAGTTTTCATTTGTCGAAACCGACATCGCCGCCTACAAAAATTCGATTGTCCGGGTGCGCAAAAAGCAGTCGATCATCGAGGAGAAGGACGATCTTTTTGGGGGGCCGGATCCGCTGGCAAATTAAATTTTATACCCTTACTGGCGCACAGATGATAAATCCTTTTCCGAGTAAGGTTTTTGCTGATACTTTTTGAAACAAACCTTGGAGATAAACGGTATATTTGCAGTGTACAATTAAGGGCATACAACACCAACTATTGCCGCAATGAAAGTAAATGTACCTGACCTGAATGTCCCCCGTGTCGTCATCATCGGCGGAGGGTTTGGCGGGATCCGTTTAGCCGGAGCGTTAAAGAATGCGCCGGTTCAGGTAGTGATGTTTGACAAGCAAAACTACCACTGTTTCCAGCCACTGCTTTATCAGGTCGCCACTGGCGGACTCGAGCCCGATTCCATTGCATTTCCCATTCGCAAGATGTTCAAGCGCCAGCGCAACTTTTTCTTTCGCATGGCAGAAGTCAAGGACGTACGGCGCGACAAGAAGACCATCTGCACCTCGATTGGGGAAATCAGTTACGATTACTTGGTCCTGGCCACAGGAAGCAAGACCAACTTTTTCGACATGGAAGGGTTGGAAGTGCTGTCTCACGGGATGAAAAATATTCCGGAGGCCCTCGATTTGCGGAGTCTGATCCTGAACAACTTCGAAAAAGCGGTTCTGACCTCGGACCTCGATCAGCGCAATGCACTCATGAACTTTGTGATTGTCGGGGCCGGGCCCACGGGAGTGGAAACGGCCGGTGCCCTCGCCGAATTGAAGCGGTTCATTCTACCCGCCGATTATCCGGAACTCGATTTGCGGCGCATGGAGATTCACTTGGTGGAAGCCAGCGGGGAGGTCCTCCCCGGTATGAGCCCCGATTCGACCCAAAGTGCGCACAAGGCCTTGGAAAAGTTAGGGGTGAACCTCTGGATGAATACCCGAGTGGAAGGCTACGATGGAGCAAAAGTCACTACCAACACGCAAAAAACCCTTACCTCGCGGACGGTAATCTGGGCGGCAGGCGTCAAAGGTGTCAACTTGCCCGGACTCGAAGAGTTTGAAGCCTGGGGTGGTCGGGTCAAAGTCGACCAATTCAACCGCATCGCCGGGCAGGACAATCTGTTTGCCATCGGCGACGTCGCCCTGATGCAAGAAGAAAAGTATCCCGACGGCCACCCGATGGTGGCTCCGGTGGCGATCCAGCAGGCAGATATATTGGCCCGCAACATCAAAAGCTTGATCTACAACCGCAAGTTGAAACCGTTTGCCTACCGGGACAAGGGTACGATGGCCACCATTGGCCGAAACAAAGCGGTGGTCGACGTGCGGCGCTTTCACTTCAAAGGCTGGTTTGCTTGGATCATGTGGATGGTAGTCCACCTGTTCAGCCTAGCCGGCTTCCGAAACCGAATTGTCGTCTTCGTCAACTGGTTTTGGAGCTACGTCACCTACGACCGCGGTTCGCGCCTGATCATGGATTCCTTCAAGCGAAAATCCAGCGTGGATCCTCCCCAACCGAAAGTCCCCGAGGTGCTGACCAAGGAAGAACCCAATTCCGAAGTGGTCGAGTCGGTCGGCTGACCCCGTTTCTCATTGGATTGTGCGACGGAATCGGGATGTTCTTTATCCCGGAAATGCCTTCCCCATCTGTCATTTCGACGACCGACGGAGGAGGAAGGAGAAATCTTTCCCGGTACAGTTGATCAAGATCGGGAAGGTTACGCCGTAAAAGATCTCTCCTGCCGTCGAGATGACAATAGGAGGAGCGTTCAGATTACAATGGAAAGAATTGTGGAGATGACGGTGAAGGGAGCGACAAAACGAAGAAGGGCGCCGAGGCGCCCTTTATATACAATATTGTTACGTGCAAAATTAACGCAGCCGTGCTCGGACGTGACTTCCGCAATGGCTGCAAGTACCTTCGATGTAAGAAATGCCGTCCACCGTTCGGTAAATTGGGTCATAGATGCCTTTGCCGACTCCGCAGTGAGCGCAGACCACTTTGTGGAGCCGCGCTTCCCGGCGCTCCCCAGAAAGCAGTTGCCGAAAATAATAAACCGACTCGCGGAAAAAATTCGCAATCGCCGGAAACCGGCGGGTCAAAAGAAATACCAAAAGGCCACCGGCGGCAACCAAGGAACCCACAAAAATCAAATTTGACATTTCCGAGGGGATCGCGGCGAGGTTGAGCGGTTTTTCGGCGGAGGGTAAAATCATTGAACTGGGCTTAAAAAAATTTGATCGGCGAAACATGCGTTTTGCGTATCTAATATACGAATTAAATGCAGGAGTTGTTTGTAAATTCAAGGGGCTTCTGTCTTAAAGTTACTTTTGTACCGATTTGCGAAATATTTCGCTGCGGAAAATCATGAGCACAGAAATGGCGGATGCCCAGGGTAAATGGGCGAATGCCGCCGCACAACTCAGCCTCTGCCGAGCGCATCCGGATCGGGCTTTCCCCGCCAAAAACCCCGCGTGGAACGGGGCGCACGCCCCAACAGGGCAGTCGCAATCGCCGCGTCCCCGATATTGTCCAGAAAAAGCAATTGAAACTGATCGTAATTGAGCACACCCGGGAACCACACCGAAATAATATTGCGCACCAACCCTTCGACCATTTTGCGGGGCAGCTCCACCAAGGAAAGGGATCGACCTTTTGCCTGAGCCATCATCTGCAGCAAGTCGCCAAAGGTAAACACCTCGCCCCCCACGGCGGGAACGATGCCCGTAGGTTTCTGCCGAACCATCTCCGCGATCAAGGCCGCCAAATCTGAAGGCCAAATCGGCTGAATCCGCGTCGCCGGGAATCCACGCGGCACCAAGAGTCGTCCGAAACTGAACCGCGCCCCGTCCAACAGCTTTTCCAGTCGTGCCTGCAATACCGTCTCCGGATGACACACCACCGAAGGACGCACCACCGAGGTATCCGGCTCTGCCAGCAGGAGGGCATCGGCCTCACCCTTGGTTTGGAGAAAAGGGACCGGATGATCCAGCCGGGCACCGAGCGCCGATACCTGTACGATATGCGGATTTCCCAGACCCTGCCGTTCGGCCAGCAAGCGGCGGGTCAGGTCGGTATGGATGCGGGTGTAGGGCATCGCGCGGGAAGGACGAATCGCCCCAATCGCATTCACGACCACGTCAAAAGGCCCGGAAAGATTGCCCCAGTCGTCCCGAAACGGATCAAATGCTTGCCAGTGCTCGCCCGACACCACCTTGCGGCCGGTCCCCAGCAGGCGCATTTCGGGGTACTGCGCCCGCAACCGTTGGTGCAGGTCCCCACCAATCCGGCCACTGGCCCCGAGGATCAAAACTGATTGCGGTTTCTCCATTGCTTCCAATGCAACTCGGAGCGAAGAGAAATGGTTGCCCCGGCACAAAAAACCGACCGAAATGAATTATTGCCCAAGACTTGACCGAACGGTCTACTAGCCTTATCTTTGGGACAATGGTAGAAAAATCCAGCAAAGACCGGCTCGTGGCGACCGCGGCCAAATTGATTTGGCAAAAGGGCTACTTCGGCACCGGGATCTCCGAGGTGCTGCAGAAGAGCGGAGTCCCAAAAGGTTCCCTGTACCACCACTTTCCGGACGGAAAAATGGGGCTGATCCGCGAAGCCCTGCACCACGCCTCGGGGATCATGCTTCAACAATACGAAACCGCCATGCGCGGAACAAAAACCCCAGAAAAGGGCCTAGCGGCGATTATGGAGCACATGGCGGCGGTACTGGAAGAGTCAGAATTCCGCTACGGATGCCCGCTTGCGACCGTAGCGCTGGAAACTACCGGGGAAACCAATGCGCTGATTCAAGTGCTGCAAGCCTCCTACGAAATGTGGGAAGATGCCCTCGCTGGCTACCTCGCCCTGAAGCAGGTGCGGGGAGCCCGGGACAAAGCGGGACTTTTTCTGACCTTGCTCGAAGGGGGATTTGTCCTGGCCAAAGCCCGTCGGGATGCTTCTTTTATCCGACGTTTGATTCCTCGCCTGTCCCCATTGGTGCTGACGGATATCGACTGATTTTTTTACCTGTCTAAACAGACCGGTCTAATACAAAGCTCAAATACAATGCAAAACTCCACCTCCCTCCCCCTGCCGGCCGACCCAAAATCACTTCCGGCATTGCTGCACAGCCAGCGCAAGGTGCGCTTTCAAGACTGCGATCCTTTCGGTCACCTCAACAACAGCGCCTACCTCGACTACATCGTCAATGCCCGGGAAGATCACGTAGCTGAGTTCTACGAATTGGACATTTACGCCTGGAGCCAAAGTCGGGGATCGGGCTGGGTATTCGGCAAGCACGAAATCGTCTACCGCAAGCCCGCCTTATTCAATGAAATCATTACGCTGACCTCGCGCCTGATCGGATTCGGGGAAAAATTCCTCCGGATTGAGGCCAGCATCCTGGACCAAAAACGTACGCACTTGAAAGCATTGATGTGGTCGGATCTGGTGTACATCGACATGAAAACCACGCGTCCGACGCCCCATCAAGAAGAATTGATGAATTTGTTTGCCGGTGTTGTCCGTCCGATTGGGGAAAACCGCATCGAGCAACGCGCCAAAACAATCGAGAACGAACTTCTGACCGTAACTGCCTAAATGCAATTTGCGGTGGTGCCGTCCGGCAGATGGCACCGCCGCTTTATTTGAGCAATCCGATGATGAAACCCGCCACCAACAGTAGGAGAACCGCGATTATCAGGAACTTGAGCATGGCTCAAAGGTAGGAAAGTTGCCGGGATCGAAACGACTTCCCGCCTTTCATTCCGGGCAAATTTTCGTATCTTGGTTCTCTCTGAATACGGAAAATTACCTTTGAAAATCATGGATACCAAAATACGGCAAATCGGGATGGGGCTGCTGTTCGGTTTGTTTGCGGTTGTCGGCAATTCCGGACAGGCTCAGATTACAAAAGCGATTAAAAATGCCACAGAGTCGGTTACCCAACCGCTCAAAGACGTCCAGAAAACCACCCAATCGGTGACCGATCCGGTACGAGACGTGAGCCGGGGCGTCAAGGATGTGACCCGGGCTCCGCAAGATGTCAAAAACGAAATCGGTCGCACCACCAATGAGATCGACCGCGCCAAAAACGACATCTCCAATGTCGGAAACGATGTTAAGCGCGCCAAAGGCGACCTGAGCTTTGGCAATCGAAAAGGAAACACCCGGGATACTTCGGCAACGCCCACCCGCAACGGAAGCAACCGCACCGTTGTCATCGACGAGCGCCGGGATCGGGAAGAAGTCAAGGACACGCCCCTGGACATTTCCAAAAATCCGGAGCTTCCGCAATCCACCGGAAAAACCACTACCAAAGCACCGGATCCCTTCCGGGTCCGTCCGCCCTTGGAAGAACCGGCTCCCGCCCCGAGTTCTGGTAACCGATCCGTCGAGGTGGTTCCGGCGGGTTCCATCGTCGAAACGCCGCCCCGTCGCGTCAAGCCCGACTACCGCAACAGTCCGGCGCAATACGCCCTGGAACGTGCGGAATTCGATACCGAAACCCTCTATGATCTGTTCGAAGGTGCGGACTGGGAAGGCCCGGGACGCGAGCATACCATCCGATCCATCGGTTTTACGCTCAAACAACTCAAAAACGACATCGCCGAAGTCAAGCAAATCGACAGCGGCGCCGATACGTCCTACTTTGAAAAGCACCACAAAGCGTGGTACGCGGAATTTACCCGCCGCACCCGCGAAGAACCGGTGAAAAACGAAGCCATCATTCAGGACTTGTAAACGGAAGATGCAATCGGTTTCGCTAAGTACAAAAGGACGCCGCAATCGGCGTCCTTTTGTGTTTCCTGGGGGCAGATGCAAGCTGCCAGGTGGGGCATTTGCCCGCTTCCAATAAACGTTCCCGCCGGCCCACGGTTCCTCCGTGGCCGGCGGGAAGCCTGCATTTCGCAATCAGCGATCAGCCCATGCGCCGGCGGTAAGCGATGCGGCAGCGCTCCGCCTCGTCGTCACTCAAGCGGATCTTACGGGCAAATTCGAAGAGTTCTTCGCGCGCGATTTCCGGATCGATATTTTGTTCGAGGACAAAGTACTTCGCAAACCGCGTCAATTCGTCGCGCCGCGGTTCGGCCAGCTCAAATACATCGGCGTATTCCATCAGCAATTCCTCTTCCACCGGATCCACGTCCAAGTCGATAGCAGCAATGACCCAGGCAAACATATAAATCGTCGCTTTGACACCCTGGGTCACTTCCTGGGCTTCAATCCGGGAAACCGGGTCCGATTTGGCGAGCTTGTCCAGCGTGGGCTGATCCGGCGGAATGATGTCCCGGAAAAATTCCGATTCTTCCTTGGTCACCGTGCCGTCAGCGTAAGCGAGCTCGGCGAGTACCCGGGCAAATACGCTCTTGTCGTGCGGGTCTACGATGGGGTGCTGATTCGCTTGCTCTTCGAGCGGCGACTTGGGCGGTGGCGGCGGTGGTGCATCGGCTTTGCTCCATTCGCCGGTTTCCTCATCGTATTGGAAATTGCTGGCAATGGTCATAAATGCCTTTACGGTGGCTTCTTCGAAGTCCTTTTGGGAAGGACCGTGGCCGGGGCGTACCTCGCGG
This sequence comes from Bacteroidota bacterium, assembly GCA_039024435.1. Classification (GTDB taxonomy): domain Bacteria; phylum Bacteroidota; class Bacteroidia; order J057; family JADKCL01; genus JBCCQH01. Next base: position 67,098 of record JBCCQH010000016.1, on the reverse strand, counting down.
GCGGCCGTGTTGAAGCCCATCGCGGCGGTGCGTCCGAGCATTCCGCCCCCGACCGCCGAGCGCACCGCCCGCGTAGCAGCACGGCGGGCTTGGTTGCGCGCGATCATCGTCATGCGGCGCTTTACCTTTGACTTGACGTCCCGCCCCGTTTTCGCGGATGCTTTGGCCTCAAAGATCTCGTCGGACCCGGGCAGGGCAAATTCGCAGTAAACATTCCTTCCCTCGACCTCCTCGCTCACAATGAGCGGCTCGATCTGCTCGTAGGTGTATGATTTCGGTTTAGCCATGATGCTTTAACTGTAATGTTCCTGATTTTAGGCCGTCTTGACCCAGTCCTTGAGCCGGTCCCACTGGCTGGGGATGGTCGGTTCGGCGAAGCGCAGTCCCCCTTCCGGGCGGATGATCCCCTGGCGAATGAAGTACTCCATGACCTCGCGCAATTGACTTTCGAAGCGGCCCACACTAGAAATGAGTTCGGTGGGATTGACCGGGTTGCCTTCCTGTCCCATAATGGCCAGCTTGGTCAGCAGGTGACGGGCCGCCCGCTTGCGGCTCGGCGGGGCCAAGGCAAGGTAGATGGATTCGGCGCGGTTGGCGTATTCGCGGGCATTTTCCGGAGCATCCCCAAAATCTTCCTTTAGGTCGAGGGAAACTTCCACCGCCAGGTCCACCGCATTGTCGAGGGCGGCGGGCGTCGCTTCTCCCGGCTTTTTGCCGTAGACCCACTCTTGCAGTCGGCCCCAGCGCTCTACCAACTCACTGCTTTCCAGGACGATTTCCGTATCTGCGGTCAATTCACCATTCGGATCGGCGTAAATGACCCCCGCGTGGACAAACACCGCGACGACATCCCCGAGGCGGGTAGCAAATCGTCCGATGGCGTGTCCAAGCGACTCAATGGAAATCTTCGCCGATGCCCCGGCCATTTTCGCGGTGCGCCCGAGAACAGTAAGCACTTTGGTGGCGATCCGCTTGTCGAGAATGGAGCGCAGCGCATTGTAGGCGGCTTCCGCCCGCTCTTCCATGGGGGCATTGCGGTCAATTTTGAAATCGTAAGTGGCCGCGCCGACCGTACCGGAGTGCTGTTCCTCCAGCGAAACCGTGACGATTTTGCGCTTGCGGCGCCCGCTGGCCTTGCGGATATCTTTGAGCACTTCCGACCAGTCGCGGACGAGCTGGCGGACATTTTTTTCAATTTGGGTGAGCGGCTCCCGGTCGAAATACAACTCTTCGGCGAGGAGGCGACTCAGTTTTTTCAGCAATTCCGAGGTCATCACCTCGGTCAGTTGGTCTTTGAGATCGGAGACCAAGTCTTCCCGCTCTTCTTCATCCAGGGAACCGACATTGGAGTGGAGGAGGAGTTGCGGCCAGATGACATCCACGATGCCCCGGAGCTTTTTGGTGACCTGAGCGATCTTCTCGGTGGGCACCGCGCCTCCCTTGGCCGGGGTGCCGTCCGCGTAGACCTTGCGCCAGCGTTCCTGTAAGTATTTGTACATCTCCTCGGAAATGGTCCGAATGCGTTTGACCGCAACATCTTGGTAGATGGCTTGCTGCGCCAGCCAATCCGCTTGCAGAAGATCCTCTTCGCCCACATCTTCCAGCATGCGTTCCTGTTCCACCCGGAAAGTATCGCGGATGGCCAGTTCGAGATCGCTTTGGCTCAGGCTGTAGACCCGGTAGCGGCAATCATTGACGGCACTGCTCAGGGCTTTAAAATTGAGCTTCCAGAGGTCGGCCTTGGGGGGGCGAATGGCCACCGTGACGTACATCTGCCGCTGGTTATAGCTGGCATTCAATAGCAAACGCACAAATTTGTGCTTGTCGGCTTGGCTGAGGACCGTCGTGAAAAAGAGGTTTTCAAACTGGTCCACGATCACCAGGAAATTGTACTTCTTCAACTGAAGAAACTGCCGGTAGATGCGGAGCAACCCTTCTCCATCCGGGCTCATGAGGGCGTTTTTGATGCTGGATTCAAAAAGGGGGTCTACTTTTTCGTTTGGGCCGACGAGGATGTTGTTGTGGGGTCCAGCGATGGCGCGGGTCAACAAATCAAAGGGGTTCTCATCCCGGTTGAGGCGAATGTAGGCCACCTTCCATTTCATGCCTGCCTTGGCCTTGTAGCGACGCTCTACTTCGCGCATGTTGCGCACTTCCGTTTCCAAACTGCGCTTCAGTGCATGACAAATGCGGGTTTTTCCACTGTTGCGTGGACCGGAAACGGCCACAAAGTGATGCTGGCGCATCCTGCTCCTCAGTCGTTCAATTTCTGCTAACCGGGCCATGAATAAATTTTGGAGTTTCTGTTTAGCTCGTGGACCTTACCATGATTAGGACCAGATATATCCTCTGCATGAATGACCTAAATTAAGAAAAAAAATCAACCGTTCGTCACTTTTTGTCGAGCTACCTGCAATACCCACTATCCACATATCCACGTCCCGCCAAAACTACCCGTAAGTTTCCGCGCTTTTGACCGCAGCAAAGGAAACCGAAACGAAACAATCCGGTTTTTTGGGACAAATGGATGGATATTGCCGTTGGGGAAGACTGAGGGGGCTGATCTCCCGACAACTAACTCCCAAGGGGGGAGATTTTGTAGTTATCCACGGAGAATTGTTATTATTTTTTTTTGCTATTTTACCTATATTGCCAATTCCAAGGGAAGCGCGCAATCGACAATCGAGAGCGGAAAAATCGGATCACCGCATGACAATGTTTTCGGTATTTGTTTGTGAGGTGGATTCCGATCCCGATTCCCGAAGGTTCTTTAACCGTCTTATCGGTGTCCTTGCGCAGTTTTTGGATCATCGGTAAGATAGTAAGCGGTCCCCTCCGCAGCCAGAGGTGCTTTGCACAGTGCGTTGGGGCCATGTACAGCAGATTGTACAGTGAGCGTTACGCAATTCGAAAAACTACTTGATTGGATCATCAAAGCCGTACGTCTAGTCCTATGAAGGCAAAAAGCGCAATCCTGTGTTTGTTGGTGGTACTCATGGCCGCTCCGGCGACCTGGGCCCAAGGCAATCGCAAAGACCTCAATAAGGTCACCCGTCTCCAGAATACCCGCCGCTGGGAGAAAGAAATTCCTGCCTACAAAAAAGTGCTGGAAAATGGGCAGTTTCCTGCCGTAATGGAAAAACTGGCCGATTGCTACCGCATGACGGGCGATCTGGAAAATGCCGAAATCTGGTACCGCAACGCCCTGGTCAATGGCAACCAGAATTCTACCTGCCGCCTCAACTACGCCAAAGTCCTGCAGAGCAATGGCAAGTACCAGGAGGCCAAGGACCAGTTTGTCCTCTACGAAGAGATCACCGGCGAATACGAAATCGGCGACAAGTACATTGCGTCCTGCGAAATGGCCATGCGGGTCAAGGACGATAAAAGCCGCTATGAAATCATCCCGCTCTCCGGAGTAAACACCCGCTACTCAGACATCATCGCGATCAACGCCAAAAGCCAGATCGTATTTGCCACCCGCGCTAAGAAAAAAGACATCGGCACTCTGCGCGAAGCCAAAGGCCGCCACCGGGGCGACTATGACTTCTTTGAAGCCCTCAAGGACCGGGACGGAACCGTTGCGGCGGTGCGTCCGGTAAAAGGCCACATCAATTCCCGCTACGACGACCTCAGCGCCGTCAAAATGCCGGGGTCGAATCTGGTTCTGTTTACCCGGTCGGGCGAGAAGACCGGTTCCGCGCGCAAGACCTTCGGCAATAACGAGGCCAGTGAGGAGACCACCGACGTACGCATCCTCGGCGCGCGCCGAATGGGCAAAAAGTTTACCGCGACCGACGGACTTCCTTTCAACATCGGCGATGCGGGACATAACTTTCACCCGGCGATTCACCCAGCCGGAGAATTGGTCATTTTTGCTTCGGATCGTCCCGGCGGATTCGGCGGAACCGATCTCTACATGGTGAAAAAGCAAGATGGCAAGTGGACCAAGCCGGTGAATATGGGTCCGGAAATCAACACTCCAGGCGATGAGCTTTTTCCTACCTTTAACAAGCAAGGCTACCTCTACTTTGCTTCCGACGGACAAATTGGTTACGGGGGACTCGACCTCTTTACCGCCGAAATGACCGCCGGTAAGTGGGGCGAAGTCACGAATATGGGGGCTGGCATTAACTCACCCAAAGATGACTTTGGCATTGTCTGGGACAACGCAAAATCGGCCGGCTACTTCACTTCGAATCGGAATGGTTCCACCGGCGACGACATCTACCGCTTCCGGCGCACACCGGGCATCATGGGGCAAGTATTTGACGGTCTGAGCCGCGAGTCGATCCCGGGTTCGATTGTCCGCCTGCAAGACATCAGCGGCAACGAAAAAATCATCATTACCGATGGTGCCGGCCAGTTTTCCGAGCCGTGTAAGCAAAATACAGGCTATCTGGTCACGGTCGACGCACCCGGTTTTCACACCTACCGCGATACCTTCTGGACGAACAAGATTCCCCAGGGCCGCGACGTAAACATGGATATTTTCCTGGAAGTCGAACAAATGTTTGAATTGAATGGGCACGTGTACGACGGCATCGCGGGGTTGCGCCTCGGCAGTTCCGACATCGAAGTGATCCGGGACCGCAAGAGTGCGAAGTTTGCCGCTTCGGCGGACTCGGCGGATTACCGCTTGCGCTTTGCTCCGGGCGAAGACTACACGGTGATTTTCCGGCAAAACGGCTACATTCCCCGGATTGTAAACTTGTCCCTCACAAACTTCCGCGGGGTACAGGTAAGGGAGAAAAACGTCCCCATGGTCAAGGGTGAATACGTTTTGGTCAGCGGCACCGTAGTCAAGGAAAATGGCACGAAAGACCCCATTTCCCGGGCGGCGGTGACCATCGTCAACAACAATACGCAAGAGATCGTGGATTCCACCATGTCCCTGCGCAACGGGACCTTCTACGTGGCCGTACCCTGGGATTCGATTTCCAATTACTCCATCATTTCCGCCAAGGAAGGCTACTACGCTGCCAGCAGCCACGTCGACAGTGCGCAGGCCCAGGAAATGGCCCTGGAAGTACCGATGCGGATCGCCGAGTATGGATTGGACCACAGCATCAAAGTCATCAATTATGGCTACAATGAGACCAAGCTGACCTTGATCTCGAAACAAGACCTCAACGAAATTTACTTCTTCCTGCAGCGGAATCCGGAAGCGAAGTTGGAAGTGCGGTCCCACACCGATTCCCGGGGGACAGCACGCTACAACCTTGAACTTTCCCGGAAGCGTTCGGAAGAAGTGGTCAAATACATCCAGGCCCGCAAACCGATTCCGGACGAACGGTTTGTCTCCTGGGGATTTGGAGAAGAATATCTGCTCAATGATTGCTCCGACGGAGCCGACTGCAGCGAAGATGAGCACGCAGTCAACCGCCGTACGGAGATCAAAATCATTGGCGGCAACTGAGTCTGAGCCAACCGTTTGCATAATTTGCTCAAAGGAATGGGGACCGTCCGAACCCTGTTCCTTTGCGCCTTTTATTTGCCCGAAAGAATCATTATGCTCTTGAGGAACTTTATGTGTTTAAATCGATCAGCTATGTCCACGCGCAAATTCGGAGCGTTGCTTGTTTTCATCTTATTGGCGGGAGGATTGCCGGCGCAAAAGCTGGTAGTATTGACCGACGCGGACCTGAAAAATGAAGTCGCTAAGGCCTACCGGTTTTCCTACGAAAACAACTCCGCAACCTTCAAACTCAAGCACCGCTTCTCGCGACTGGGGGAGATGACCGTCGCATTGGCCTCCGCCGATCAACTCAAAAATCGCAATTTCAACCTCAAAGAAAGCCTGCCCGCGAAGCTCGCCCCAAACGAGATCCTTGAACTGAACGTCTCGGCGGACTACTCCAAGAGCATCCGCCTCCCGGTGAACCTCGACCTGGTGGTGTACCCTTCCGGCGACCAAAGCGCCGCCGAGCGGGGCGTGCGGGTAAAACTGATCCTCTCTGCGGCGGGACGGCCCATGTTCTGGAACGAACGGGCGCGGACCTACTCGGCCTCGCTGCCACCCTACGAATTTGTGGGTTCGGGCAGCAAAATGATCGAACTCACCTGGAACGGTGGGGGCTCCGGCAAAGCGGTCTACAGCAAAATGAATGACGACCGCAACGCCTTTGCCTTGGTGCCAAATATTCCGGGGGCAGCTCCGGTGGAGCCGGGCAGCTTGATCCCGCTGGGTTCGGGCGGCCGATCCTATTTCGTGCGCTACGACCGCACGGGCCAAAGCAGTGGCTCCGGCCACCAAGCTTCGATGGCCTTCGTCGAGACGGCTTCCGGCAAGAGTCTGAAGGTAGAAATGCTGGGCACTTACCCCGGCGGCAAAAATCTGTTTGCCATGTTGCGCAACAAGGCCACTGGCTCGGGCAATCAGGTGGGTGAATCAAACGCCAACAACTCCGGTTCGGGCACTACCGGTAACGACGATCCGGGAGGAACCAACAACATCAAAGACATTGCCGATGCCTTCGCTTCGCGCACTCCGGGGGGATCAAATGATTCCGCAAGCGGCCTCCCGCCCCAGGCCAGCCGCCCCTGGGCCACCCTGGAAGAAGCCGAGAAGGCCGCCAAGTCGGCCACCTGGCCCGCTCCCTCGACCTACCGTGACCCCAGCACAAATTCAGGCATCACCACTCCCGGGCGGACTGCCCCCGGAGGACCGTCCGCCCCCACCAATGCCGCCACGCGTCCGGCGACCCGCCCCGTGACATCCACTCCCGGAGCCCCACCCCGACCCGCCGCCGAACCCGGCAAGGTCTACACCCTCGACGAAGCCCAGGCCATGCTCCAGGGCATCTACGATCGGCGGCACAAAAACAACCTCTTTATCGTCGACGAAACCTCTTTCCGGGAAGATGAAGAAGACAACCGCTACAAAACCTCGATGTTCATCCAGTTGGACAGTCTGCAGGAAGATCCCAACCTGAACATCGACATCCACTGGGTCAAAGCGGTGACCGGCGGCGATTCCCTCGACATTCCGATGACGAATGTGAGTTACGATGCGGACAGTTCGCTGCTGAATGTCATTTTGCCCGCGGATATGATGACAGCGGTGCGCAAGCAAGACTCCTTTCTGCTGCTGGCGGGCTTCATGCCCGAATACATGGCCGGCAACACTCCGGTGAATCTACTGGACCAGAAGCAGATGTTTGTCGGGTCCACCATCGCCAAAGTCGATTACCACTCGAATTGGCTGCTGTGGCTGTGGATTCTGATTGGTGCCGTAGTGGTGCTGTTCTTTGTGCTCGGCTGGCTCTGGGTGCGACAACCGATCAAATCTTTCCGCTACCTGCGAGAATCCCGCTACCAGCGGGACCGCTACCGCGCCTCCACCGAAGGGGAGAAAATGGCTACCGAGACGGTCTACGTGGACCTTTCCCGCCACGATACCGATTTGATTCAGCTTTCCTTCACGGAGCGAGACGGCGGTATGGGGGCGGTGCAGGCCGGACCACCCGCGGCAGGAAATGGCAGTGAAGGCATCGCGGTCGCGCCGCAGGTCTGGAAATTTCAGGAATTGAATGCGACGGTGACCGCTCCCCACCGCCGGGGTCTGCGCCGGTTCTTCATCTGGTTTTTTGGGCTGTTTGGCATGAGCAAAGAGCCGCGGTTCCGCTCGGTGTACTACAGCCTGCGGATCGAAAACATTCCGGGCGCCATCCCGCAGCATTTGCGCCTCAAGGACGAGAGCGGCCTGTTGCTGATCGGGACAAGTTTGACGGGCAATGTACTCGCGACGGATCACCAGGATTTCCGTTTCACCAAGCGCCCCTTTGGGTTCCGGCTCTATCTGGATCCGGCCGAGATCCTGGATTACGGAGGAGCCATGCGCAGCGTTTCGGTCCCCTTCCGGGTGATCGAAGAGCCCTTTGAAGGCTACGTCATCACCCGCGATTTCAGCTTGGAGATGGAAATCGCTTCAAAATATTGATGCCATTGAGGTAACCCAGGCGCATTTGCCCAGTCTTTCTTTTCGCAAACCGGGCACGGAGCAGTTCAAGCAAGCTCCGTGCCCGGTTTTGTTTTGGGGTCCGCTCCCATTCCAAGCCGAGGTTTAAATTTCCGGCGGCGGTTGTATCCGGTTCAGTTTCACCTACCGCTTGTAAATGGTCGAAGGTAGACAATCTCCCAAAAATCCCCTAACTTTGTGTCTCTCCCGTAACCTTTCCCATCGCCAAATCATATCCCGGGGAGCGCATACGTGCGTCCGTGTTTTGCGCTGCATCACCCTGTGGCCTTGCGGAAATTTTGTATCTTAATGGACTATCCAATCACTTTCTGTCCCATGAAAAAAGAACTGCGTAACCTTCTGTATTTGTCTTGTATTCTCCTGGTCTTCAGCACTTGCTCAAAGAGCGGCGTGCAGATTTTATCCTTCACCCCCGAGGGAGAAGTGGACGAATACACCACCTTCCAAGTTGACTTCAATGAGCCGCTCGCGCCCAACGAAAAGATCGGCGAGTGGCTCGACGAGAAATTCATTGAATTTGAACCGCCAGTGTCGGGCAAATCTAAGTGGCTGACCCCGACAACCCTGATTTTTTCCCCGGACAAGGCGCTCAAGCCGGGCATGGATTACAGTGCCCGGGTCACCGACAAGGTCTTTTTCGGCCAGGAAAAGCAAGGAAACTTCGATTCGTACCAATTTCACTCGCCCTATTTTGATGCCGTCAAGGCGGATTTCTTCTGGACGCAAATCCCCCGCTCCAATTTTAAAGTGAGTGTCACCGCCAACCTGCACTTCAACTACGAGGTCGATCCTAAGGAGCTGAAAGACTACCTCTACGTCGAAAAGCAAGGTAAGGCGGTCAAAAACTATACCATCGTATCCAAGGAGCCTTCCTCGGTCATCGCGGTGGACTTCGGGGAGCAGCAACAAACCGAAAAGGATCAGGAATTCCGCATCGTTGTCAAAAAGGGCCTGAAATCGGTAGAAAGCCCCCGGGAAATGACCGACGAGCGCAAATTTGACGTGACCCTCGACGCGCTGACCCGACTGGCGATTACTTCAGCGGCTTCCGGACACGATGGTACCAAGGGCTGGATCGAGGTGTTTACCACCCAGATGGTGGACGAAAAAGTATTGGACAAATACATCGGCCTGGAGCCGCGGATGAAATTTTTGACGAGCGTGTCGAACAACAGCTTCCGGATCGAGGCGGCGTTCCCCGTGGGGGCGCAGATGAAGCTGACCGTAAAGAAAGGCCTGCCAGGCATGTTTGGCGGTAAAATGGAGCAAGATTACACCCAAACCATGCCGATGGCTGACCTCGCCCCCAAGCTAAAGTTTGCCGACAAAAAGGGCGAGTACCTCATGCGCGGCGGCATGGAAAACGTGATGATCGAGGCGGTCAATGTCCGCCGGGCGGACGTAAAAATCTCCCAGGTATTTGAAAACAACCTGCTGTTTTACCTCTACGGCAAAAATGGATCCTACTACAACGATGCCTGCTGCGGCGCCGACGCTTCGGCCGGGTATGCGGGCGATTACTACGAAGAGGATTACTACTACGACGATTATTACTACAGCAACAGCGGCAAGGTCGGCAATTACGGCAAGGTCATCTACACCGACTCCGTGGTCTTCTCGGATACCCGCAACAAGATCGAGAACTTCACCGTGAACCTGAGCCAGCACCTGGACCGGCGGTTCAAAGGAATCTACGTGGTCGAGGTGCGGGACTACCGCGACTACTGGCGGCGCGACACCAAGGCCTTCGCCATCTCCAATTTGGGCATCATCGCCAAGCGCAGCCTCCGTGAGCTCACCGTATTTGTCAACGAAATCTCCTCGACCGATCCCGTGGCCGAAGCCGAAGTAAGCCTCATTTCCACTAACAACCAGACCCTCCTCCGCGGCAAAACCAATTCCGAGGGCATCGTCGAATTCCGCGACATCGAAGGCAAAATTGAAGATTTTACGCCGCGGCTGATCACGGTGCGCAAGGGCGATGACTTCAACTTTGTGGACTTTAAAACCACCGAAGTGGGACTTTCCCGCTTCGATGTGGGGGGCAAGCCGGAGTATTCCCAGGAATACGACACCTACCTCTACGCCGAGCGCGACCTGTTCCGGCCCGGCGAAGCCGCGCACTTCAACGCCATCGTGCGCACGAAGCAGATGGGCATCGTGGCCGACATTCCCATCGGGTTCAAGGTGATCAGCCCCCGGGGCAAAACCTTCTTCGAAGGCAAGCAAAATCTGGGGCGCGAAGGCAGCGCCGAGATCGAGGTGAAGTTGCCGACCTACGCCGAAACCGGCGACTACACCATGGAAGTGTACAGCGGCAGCGACGAATTGCTGCAATCGATGGGATTCAGCGTGGAAGAATTTGTCCCGGACAAGATTCGCGTCGCCGCCAACGCCAACCGCGAAGTCCTCGGGCCGGAAGACGAAATCGAGATCGACATCTTCTCCGAGTATCTGTTCGGTGCTCCCTGCTCGGACCACGCCTACGAGGTAGATTTCAACCTCCGGCACCGGCCCTTCAGCAGCCAAGCCTACGCCAATTTCAACTTCAATCCCCAGGGCGTAAGCAACAGCTATTTGAAAAATGAATACCGGGACGGCAAACTGGACGCAGAAGGAAAAACCACCCTGACCTGGTCCGCGCCGAACGACATCAACTCCACCGGCGTCATCGCCGCGACCGCCTACGCTACCGTGTACGACGCTACCGGGCGAACGGTGACCCAGCCGGTGCGCTTCCAAATCAACCCCAACGCGTACTTCGTGGGAATCCGCTCCGGCGCCTACTACGTAAGTACCGGCACCCCGGTTCCCTTTAAATTTGTCGCCGTCGACAGCCGGGACAAGCCCCTGCGCAGTTTCCCGGTCGAGGTAGAAGTCTTCCGGCACGAATGGCGCTCGGTCCTGACCAAAAACAGCAGCGGACGCTATTTTTACCGCAGCGAACGACAGCTCATTTCCGAGGAAAAGAAGAAAATGACCCTGAATGGAGCCCCCTCCCCCTTCAGCTTCATTCCCCGGCGCTCCGGCCGCTACGAGGTGCGGGTGCGGCGGCAGGGCGATGAGCGCTACACCAGCGCGACCTTTTACGCCTACGGTTCGAGTTCGACCACGGCGAGTTCTTTCGAAGTGGACCGGGAAGGCCGCATCGAGATCGAGACCGACAAGCTGACCTACGCACCGGGGGACCGCGCCAAAGTCCTCTTCAAAGCACCTTTTTCCGGAAAAATGCTCGTCACCTTGGAGCAGGACCGCGTCCTGGAACACCGCTACCTAGACGTGAAGAACAACTCGGCGGAATTTGAATTTACCGTTACCGAAGACCACCTGCCCAACCTCTTTGTGAGTGCGACCCTGTTCAAGGCCCACACCCTGGAAAAGACCACACCCTTCCTGGTCGGACACGGCTACCAACCGATCCGGGTCGAACAGCCGGCCAACCGCCTCGAAGTAGAGATCACCGCCCGCGAGCGGGTCAAGCCCCGCACCAACCAGGAAATCGTGATCCGGGCCGGGAAAGAAGAAAATGTCCACGTGACCCTGGCGTTGGTGGACGAGGGCATTCTCCAAATCAAGAACTACCAATCGCCCGATCCCTATCCCTACATGTACGCCAACCGCAAGCTGAGTGTGAGTAGCTACGACCTCTACAAACAGTTGCTCGACGAGGTAATCTCCACCGGCAGCTCGGTGGCGGGGGGCGATGAAACTGGTAGCCAGAACCGGGTGAATCCCGTGACCGCCCAGCGCTTCAAGCTGCTGTCGTACTGGAGTGGAACCCGGCAGACCAATTCCAGCGGCGAGGTCCGCGTTTCGGTCCCGATTCCCCAGTTCAACGGGTCCGCGCGGCTCATGGCGGTCGCCTGGTCGGGTCGCCGCTTTGGCGCGGCCGAAAAGGACATGATCATCACCGACGATGTGGTGGTCCTGCCCGCAATTCCGCGTTTCCTGTCCCCCCGGGATTCAGTGGTCCTGCCGGTCTCGCTGATGAATACGACCAGCCAGGCGGGAAAGATTACGGTGTCGGTCACGACGGAAGGGCCGCTCAAGGTCGCGGGTCCGAAGTCAAAATTGGTCCGCCTCGACGGCAAAGGCAATGAAAACGTCACTTTTGGCCTGGAAGTGGGCAATGCCGTGGGTGTCGGCAAGATCCGCATTGCAACCGAAGGCCTAGACAGGGTGCGCAATGACGTGGAAATCGCGGTGCGGCCCACTTCGCCCCTCGTGGTCGACGATGGCTTCGAAATGTTGAAAGCCGGTGGCTCCAAGGTCATCCGCATTCCCGGTGATTTCATCGCCTCCACCCAAAATACCCGGCTGTCGATCAGCAAGTTCCCCGCAATTCAGTTTGCCGGCCATCTGAGCTACCTGGTCCGCTACCCCCACGGTTGTGTGGAGCAAACTACCTCGAAACTCTTCCCGCAGTTGTACTTTGCGGATCTGGTAAGTGCAATTGCCCCGAATACGTACGTGAACGGAAATCCGGTTTACTTCGTCAACGAAGGCATCCAGAAATTGCGCTCGATGCAGTTGAGCGACGGATCGTTGTCTTATTGGCAAGGCGGTGGCTACGCCAGCTACTACGGTTCGGTGTACGCCGCGCATTTCCTGACCGAAGCCAAAAAAGCCGGCTTCCAGGTCGGAGACGGTTTCATGAACGGCCTCCTCAACTACCTGCGGAACGAAGCATCGCGCAAATCATCCTACAACTACCGCTTCTACCGCGACGGGCAGGTCACCCAGGAAGTCAAGGCGCGCAAAGAGACCATTTACGCGCTTTACGTGCTGGCATTGGCGGAAAAACCGGACCGCTCCCTGATGAATTACTACCGGGCCCGCAAGCACTTGCTCACCGGGGATACGCGCTACCTGCTGGCGGGCGCCTTCGGCCTGATCAATGACTGGATCGGTTTCCGGGACATCCTGCCTGAGGCCTTCCTGGTGGAGCGGCCGGTCCGCGAGTCCGGGGGGAGCTTTGATTCGGAAGTGCGCGCGGCGGGCATGATGCTCAACGTGCTCCTGGAAGTGGACCCCAACAACAAGCAGATTCCCGGATTGATCCGCCACATCAGCAGCTTCGGCAGCCGGATCTACTCCACCCAAGACCGGGCCTGGGCCTTCCTCGCCCTCGGCAAGGCCGCCAGCAAAAACGCCAATTCTCAGGTCAAGGTCGACGTTTTGGTGGACGGCAAGTCCATCGGCACCTACGACGACGAGATGTGGTCGGTCGAAAGCAAAAAGCTGAACGGCAAAGCGGTCACGCTCAAGGCCAGCGGCCAGGGCACGGTCTACGCATTCTGGGAATCCGAGGGCGTCAAGCAAGCGGGCGACGCGGCGGTGCGCGAGATCGACGACAACATCAAGGCCCGGCGCAAGTGGTACAACCGCAACGGGCAGGTGATTGCTGGCAATGAAGTGCGGCAGGGCGATTTGATCGTCTGCGAAATTTCCCTCACTACCGGCCTGCGCCGGGTGGAAAACCTCGCGGTCTCCGACTTGCTCCCAGCCGGCTTCGAGATCGACAACCCGCGCCTGGGAACCTCAACCGCGCTCAACTGGATGAAACCGGACCTCTCACCCGAGTACCTGGACGTGCGGGACGACCGCTTGCTGCTGTTCACGAGCATGCCCGCCAAAACCACCCGCAAGTTTTACTACATGCTGCGGGCGGTGAATGCGGGCACCTTCCGCCTCGCGCCCCTCGGCTGCGAGGCGATGTACGACCCGGAATTCAAGTCCTACCACGGCGCGCGCACGATTCGCGTGGCGAAGCGGTAGATGGTGGCCCCCCCAAAATACCCCGGCTGGCCCATCGATCTTGCGATCTTTGGGCCAGCCCTCAGTTTGCGCCATGGGTCAGTTGAGCCGATCTGATGCTACCGATCCAGTGCCGCAAAGAAGTTTGAAGCAGACAAAGTGAAGTTGGTTGATCGTCCGTCCCGTTCGAGCGACCGGTTCAGCTCCGGGCGAGCTTGTCCAGGCGTTTGATGCATTTTTTGATCATGCCCGGCATCATCAGCTTGATCATGGAAGACTTCATGCCGCTGCTGCCCTTGTCGAAAAACTGGTACCAGGTGAGGCGGGAGCCTTCGCCGTGGGGTTCGATTTTGATGACCCCCAAGTGGTTGCTCAACATGGCATTGTCGGCGGCTTGGTAGGCAAATAGTCGCTCTTCTGCGATGTACACGATTTTTTCCGACAGCGGGGTATTGCCAAAGCGGCAGACGCGGGTGGCACCTTGCTCGTTTACCGCGTGCACCGCTTTTTCGAGGTCGACCCTCTTGACTTGCTTGAGCCAGAGCGGGAGCGTTTTGCTGTTCCCAAGGTAACGCCACAGTTCGGCCGGTGAAGCTGCCAGTTCGCGCTCGATGACCACGCGGAGGGGAGCATCCGTGTAATCGGCGGGCTTGAGTCCACCGATTTCCCGGGGCACTTCCTTTTTGCTGACTTTCTCGGGAGCATTCCCCCCGGCAAAGGCAAAACTTCCGAGGCCGAGTAGCAAGGCAAACATCATCGTAAAGGGAAAAGATTTCATAATGGGTTGGGTTTTGCGTGAATTGAAAAATTGCGTTGTGGTTCGAATGTACGCGGCGATCCGGCGGTAGCCGCCCGCGAGTGGTCGCCGGTCTGAATTCTGTAGACAAAGGGAATCTTGGGGCAAACGGGCCCTTCGCCGCCCTTTCTCCATCCCGGTACTTTGCCTATTTTGCCGGGAGGAACTTACGAATCGCCGCCTCCACCCCAATTCACTATGGAAACACCCCCGCAGATCGCCCACCGCTTCCGGGAAGTCATGCTCGATGGCACCTGGATCGCCAATACCAATTTCCAGCACCAGTTGGTGCCGGTGACCTGGCGACAAGCCATTCGGCCCGTCGGTCCTCTGAATACGATTGCCCGGCTCACCTTTCACATCAACTACTACATCGCCGGGGTGCTCAACGTGCTGCAGGGCGGTGACCTGGAAATTCGGGACCGCTACAGCTTTGACCTGCCCCCGATCACCCGTGCGGAACAATGGCAACAACTGCGAAGCGACCTCCTCCGCAATGCGGAAACCTTCGCGGCGGAAGTGGAAAAAATGCCCCCGGAAAAGCTCGAAGCCCCATTTGTCCAGGAAAAATACGGCACCTACCGCCGCAACCTTGAGGGAATGATCGAGCACGCCTACTACCACCTCGGCCAGATTTCCCTGATCCGAAAAATGATTGATGGAGGGTTTTCCGTGGTTCCGGATACGCCGGATCCAGAGATAGTTTGATATCTTGCGGCGCTATGAAACCTCACCAAATTTTGCGGCTCCTCGCGGGGTTGCTCGTATTCGGAAGTGGTCTGACCGGTCAACTGTGGGCCCAGGACTCGATTCCCGAGCGAGAAGGCTGGGACGAAAGGGTCTTTGGAACCCAATTGGAAATCGGCTACGTCGAGGAGCGTTCCTCGGAATTGGGGGGCGGCATCCTCTTCAAAACCGCGATTGAATACCGCATGCGCCGGGTCAACCACCTGTTTTTCCGCTTTGACTACGACGACTACGACGTCGATTTCCGCTTGAACGATCTACCGGGCCTGGCGCGTGAGATCACCGGGAATACCTCCTTTACCGATTTGCTGCTGGGAGTGGGCTACCGGGGCGGCGACCGAACCCTGCGCTTTACCGGCCTGGTCCAAAGCGGGGTCAAGCTGTACGGCATGCCCTCGGCGGAGGTCTTCAGCGGGCAGTTGGTCATTTCCTCAGACGCGCGCGCCATCTGGACCGGGCGGGCCTCCCTGGGGCTGGAGTACTATTTTGACAAGAATTTTGCCGCGGCGGTGGACGTGTTCCACAACCGGGTGCTGCAATCCCGTGACTTCTGGGAAGAACGCCCGGGCGCTTGGGGAGTCTCCATCGGGCTGATCGGATCATTTTTGTAGGCCCATGAACCGCTATACCTTTTTCGACAAGCTGGAGCGCCTCGACTTTCCCGCGGGCGATGCGAACCGAACCGCGCCCGAGTACTACCGCGCCCTGCTCCACCACTTGCTGCGCCACGGGCACCGCCCCCCGAGCTACCAGGATTTTTACGATTTTCTCCAGGCTGGATTTGCCGGTCCCGTCCCGGAGGCCGCCGCCCTGGAAGACGACTGGCAGGCCCAGCGTTCCCGCTTGCGCGCGGATGCGGTCGAAGCCGGAACCTACCTCCGGGAACTCCTCACCTGGGAAAAGGAGCACGGTGCCCAAAAACGCCAGGAACAACGGGAATCCATGGGCATGACCACCAATCCCGCCAATATCGAACCCGTCCAAGCCATTGATGCTTACTGCCGGCTGCTCGCGGACGCCGGGGGCGACGGTGCTGAGGCCGGGGAAACCCAAGCGGACGTGCAGCATCTGACCACCGAATGGGACTTGGTCGTGGACATCTTTTATTACGGCCGGGAATACGAATGAATAGCATCTCCCCCGACCAACCGATGTTCCAATTGTCAACTTTGCTCTCTGGTCCAATTCTGCGGCAACAACTCATGCATCCGGTTGATGGGGTGTTCGGGCAATCTTTGCCGCACGTCTTTCAGCCATGCATACGGCTGGATGCCATGCAGTTTACCGGTGCCCAGAAGAGAATAGATCATCGCTGATCGCTTCCATCTCGGCAGGGGCCTGCGACTCGCCAATCTGGCCCAACTCCAGTTTCATCTGGTTGGCGATCTCGGCGGGAAGGTGATGTTCGGATCTCTGGCCGTAGATCTGGCGTTTGAGCCGGTCCAATTCCATCGCGGTTCGGATGGTAAAGTCATCCAGTTCCTCTCTGGACATCTTGAGGATCCTGGATATTTTGGCCTCGGTCACAAGGTGAAAATCGGCACAGAAAGCAGCCTATAAAGCCCATTTACCCATATTTTGCAGTAGATGAGCAGAGCGTTTGCGAGGCTGGGCCGACTGCAAAACCACCCTCTTCAAGGATCAGCAGCAAATCCTCCCAACCGATTTCACCTTGACCACCGCTGAGGTCAGGGATCTCGTAGGTTCCCTCTTCGAGCCGCTTGTACCAGATCACAAATCCGCTCCGGTCCCACATCAACATTTTCATGCGGTCCCGTCGCCGGTTGACGAACACAAATACGTCCCCACTGACCAGATCAAAGCCCATTTCGGTCTCTACCAAACGGCACAAGCCGGCAAAACTCTTGCGCATGTCGCATACCCCACGGTACCAAAAAAATCGTTGACGGCTGCCAATGCTCAGCATTGACCGGCCAGTTAGCGCAGGAACTTCGCACTCATGCCCATGCCAGCCCGAATGGTAACCCCATTGGGATAGCAGATCTCAATGGGCTGCTCCGGGGTCGGGAGCACCTTCACCGGGACAAATCCTCCCGAAGACTGATCGGGAACATTTTCTGAGCGGTATTTCTTCAGCCAGTAGCCCAGGACTGCGATCTTCACACCATGGCGCTGGCAAAAATCCTGCTGTCGCTCACCGCTTTCGAGCCACTGTTCTACCAGAGGGAACATTTCTCGTGAGGTCCGGCGCTCGACTCGCGGGCGCGTAGGGACCGGGAAAAAGGGTTGTGATTCCATGGAGGCAAGGTCGGAAGGAATTTAGGAGGAAAGAAGATGGGTTGGGCGGGCGGATACGGACATCTTGAGGATCTTGGATATTTTGGCCTCGGTCACAAGGTAAAAATCGGCACAGAAAGCAGCCTATGAAGCCCATTTACCCATATTTTGCAGTGGATGAGCAGAGCGTTTGCGAGGCTGGGCCGACTGCAAAACCAGCCCTTCAAGGATCAGCAGCAAATCCTCCCAACCGATTTCACCTCACTCTTGCGCATATCGCATACGCCCCGATACCAGAAAAACCGTTGCCGGCTTCCAAAGCTCAGCATTGGCCGGCCAGTTCACGCAGGAATTGCGCGCTCATGCCTCCGCTAACCCGAATGGTCACGCCGTTGGGATAGCAAACCGCGATCAATTGCTCAGCCGACGGCCGCACTTTCACCGGGACAAATCCACCAGGTTCTGGTTCAGGGGCATTTTCCGCCCGGTATTTTTTCAACCAATCGCCCAGCACCGCGACCTTCAGGCCATACGCTGGCAAAACTCGAACTGACGTTCACCGCTTTCAAGCCATTGCTCGACCAAGGGGAGCATATCTCGTGCGCTCCGGCGCTCGCTTCGCGGGCGCGTAGGAACTGGGAAAAAGGATTGTGATTACATGTCGACAGGGTCCGAAGAAATTCAGGGGGAAGGAAGATGGGTTGCTCGGGCGGATACGCAGGTGGCGAGGGTGTTAAATTCTTGGGTGGAAATTGGCATCCTGTTTTTGCTTGGTGCCGGCAAGATGGGGGGCGGGAAATGTATGGTACAGTGGGGAAACTGGTGGATGCTTGGGGAAGCTGGGAAACCTTACAATAATTACTATCTTTATAGCAGAAAATTAGGATATCCCTATCTACGTTTTATCCGCTTAATATCAAAATAATAGCTAATAATGAAACCTGCAAAACCGACCTTTGGTGCAATTGTCGAATCTATTTTCCTTTATGAAGTTGACAATAATAGCATTCCCGAAGAGATTAGAGAATATCTCCCAATCAACGATTTCTGGGAAGAATTATATGCTCCTAGGCAAAATGAAAGAGAAACGTTCCAATCCTTTTTGACGAGGACAACAATGATACTCCTTTTGTCGGGACATGTAGGTACTGGGAAGACTACATTTCTTCGAGAGAAGCTCTTTTTCTCGCATACATGTACTGGGGTGATCATCGACCTTCGGTCTCGGGTGCATGATCTTGAAAAAGCTACCAATACGTTCGAATTCAAAAAAATGATGCGTTCGGTAGTGAGAGACCACTACCTAGTGGCCCTAAAGACCCATTTCTTGTCATTTACGATTGGCTCCCCAGAACCGAAGCAGATCAGAAGACGTAAAGCAAAAATCGATATTGCATACCATGCAATGCAACTTATTGAGGATGATAGAGATGATTCACCTCTTTCAAAAATCAACGCCGAAGCTGAGATACTGATTTCTAAATATCACCAAAGATTTCCAGAACTAAATGAGAGCAAAATCCTTGAAAGCGCATATTCTGAGTTTTCAAAGCTTCGTTTCAAAGAAATCCTTGATTCTCTTGAATGGCAGCACTTAATTGAACTTTACCAATCGATTATCATTCCAGACGCAGTTCATGTGATAATCTTTGACAATTTCGACCCGATTGGTGGGCCCCTTGCATACAGTTCCATGCTTGACTGCATTATTGAAATGTCAGAAGCGGTAAACATAAATAATGAGGTCGCTTACACAAATGCAACAACTGTTTACAATGACGAACATCTAAAACCAGGAGTGAAATTCATCTTAGCCCTCCGAGATGAAAACATTGAAAAGCTAAAGAAAGACGGTGCCGCCGCGACACCCGTCAGCCAATTGACACTTGGCTATGGAGATTTTCAAATCTCAAACGCAGATAAGCATTACGAGCTGATGATTGATTCTGATATCGTATATGCAATAATTGCAAAACGGCTCAGTTTTCTTCAAAAGAAAGCTGGCAGTTACCTTGAGTTCAATGCCTTCCGTGAGATTATTGAGACTTTTTGGATTGATCAATCGAAAAAGGATCTGCGGAAAGGCGTTGACAGCCTCAACGTTAAGCAGCTTTGTAACAGCAGCTTAAGACTTATTTTCGATATGATATTCGAATCATCGTTGCAATTCGTTTACAAGAAGTTTCGCAATAGTGTTTCGATTCAACAGTTATTGCAGTCAACGCCAAATCAAGTACTCAAAGGCATCATTATCAACTCCTTCTGGTCAAGTAGTCTCACCGCCGATGTTATGGGATCTCTTGGAGAAGGAATGATTAGAGAAATTGAAGGAGCGAAGTGCTGTCAAACCCGACTAATACTTGCCTATCTTTACAATAATCGTAAAGATTTTGTAAATACCGCTGACCTATTATCAAAGCTCAAAGCGTCGGTAGATATTGACGAAACAGCCGCATTAAAGACTTTATATATATTATTCGCATCTAGAACCAGGCAAGGCGAATTCATCACCATCTATCAAAACAACCCTATTTCAACATTTTCAGATATTGAAAAAAGCTCGAAAATTCGCTTGAACGAAAAAGGGGTCATATTCTTTGAGGAAATCATTATTCATGTAGACTATATCAATCGGATTTCACTATTTAACCCAAACGAAGATGATGAAGAGCGAGTCTTGTTCGAACTTCGCCCAGCGAGCGCCGTCGAGTACCTTAATCAGAACCTGAAGTTTCTTCGGGAACTTGTCCAGCAGCATTTAAAAATCTTGGATCGTTTCTTTGAAAAGAACTATAAGGCGTTTTCACGTCGTATTGCAATTGCCAAGTTCAAGAAGGAATTTTCCAAAGGTGATTCATTTCACTTGGAACGAACAATAGTATCTCATCGGAATGCGATCAAATCATACCTTTCAAATCTATTCAGACATCGTGACGACCACTTCCTTCTCGATAAGGCCACGAAATATTTGCTAGTAGATACTAGGGTAATATCTGAACAACTGGGTGGCCTAATCGATAATGAGCCTGTTCCATTTGAAGATCCAGTGATTCAAAGAGCAATGAACAATATCCCTAGGCATGATCCCCTCAGAAAAATATGGGATATATACAGGGATTTTGGTGACTTATTAAGGGTATATAACACAATAAAATAGCCGCTGGGTATGGATGAAAAGATCATTGTAGCAATAATCGGGGTAATAGGAGTAGCGGTAGGCGGCATTGTTCAAGGAGCAATATCACTCTCTCTACAGACAAAAAAATTAGAGGAAGAACGCCATTCAGCTAAGGTAGAGCGAATCCAGAAATTCGTAGTCGAACGGTCGATTAGGAAAATCGAGTCATATCTTGAAAGTATAGGTTCCCGTAATTCGGTAGTAACATCCAAAGAGGTACGGACAGCCCTATCGATATTTAGTGCATTCTTCAATCGTGACTTTCAAACGAGGATCCAAATTCTGGAAAATTATATTGAACATCAATCCGGAACGGATATGAACTCAAAAGCCGAGAAGAGGAGAGCAAAACTCCTAGCAGAATTAGCTTGGTATGAAATGAGATTGCTAATAAACCCAACTCCGTCGACAGCGGCCACAATCGTATGGCGACTGCGCGCTGCTCGAAATTTTGGCCCAGTCAACGAAAAAGTTGAATCGTGAATTCAAGGATTTTGACGTGAGCGAAATGAATCAAACAAATGATTCCTAAAAATTGGGGTATCCCCCCGACCAACCCATGTTCCAATCCTCAACTTTGCTCTCTGGTCCAATTCTGCGGCAACAACTCCTCGCCCCGGTTGATGGGGTGTTCTGGCAACCTTTGCCGCACGTCTTTGATCCATGCATACGGCTCAATGCCCTGCAGTTTATCGGTGCCCAGCAGAGAATAGATCATCACTGAGCTTCGGGCGCCATTGTGACTGCCGGCAAAAAGGTAGTTCTTCCTTCCCAGTGCCACGGGCCTGATCTGATTCTCGATCAAATTGTAGTCAATCTCCAATTCACCATTGAACAGATAGCGGCCCAACTCCACCCAGCGGGGCAGGATGTACTCGATGACTGCGTTGAGTTTGTGCTTGGGGGTGAGCGTTTTCCAGGTAGCAAGTAGCCAGGGTTTGGTATCCCCCCCTCCGCATTCCATTTTCAGGAAGGGGACCCCAAAGCCGCGGGCCGCAGGTGGTAGTACAGCCCCCCCGCCGACGCCAGGGCCGAAATCAAGTAAAACAGCAAACTCATCGAGACCGATACCGCCGGATCCAGCCCCAACTCGTTTGCCCCCAGCAGGATGACCGCTTCCCGCAAGCCCAATCCGCCCAGGGAAGGCAGTGGCACCACCAGCACAATCGAGGACAGCAGAAAAATGAAGACGTAGCCGGCGAACCCGGATTCTACCCCCAGCCCCGCGCACAGACAAGCCGCCGCGATCGCTTGCCCGCCCTGCACGCCCAGGGACCACAAAAAGGCCGGCAACAGCGTGGGCAGATGGCGGGGAAATACCAGCCGCAACCCCAGCGCGTGCAGGCCCAGCCCAACCGGAATCAGCGCCCAGGCCCAGCGGTGCAGTCCGTAGGGAAGCTCCACTGCCACCGAAACCGCGAGCGCCAGCAGCACCAACACCGCCAACCCGCTTACCCGGTCCAGCAGCACGGTCGTGACCAAGCTTTTAACCGGCGTATCCTGGGTTTTGCGCAGCAAATACACCTTGTAACCGTCTCCCCCGATGCCGCCGGGCAGAAAAAAATTGTAAAACATGCCCAGCCAGTACAAGCGCAGGTTGTAGGCGTCGCTTAGGCGGACCCCGATCACCCGCCAAAAAATCTGCAAGCGGTACGCACCCAGCAACTTGGAAAGGACAAACAGCAACAGCGCCGGCACGATCCAAATCAGTTCCGCCCGGCGAAATGCGTCACCGATGGCGGCAAAATCCAGTTTTTGCGTGATGAACCAAATGGCTACCCCGGTCACCGCAACCTTTGCGAGGAGCTTAACTGTCGGATTTGACCTTATCTTTTCCAACGAAAATATTGCGGATGGTGTAGGGCCGCTTGCCCTGCGATTCGTAGTAAGTCCGGTTCTGGATTTCGAACATGATCCCAAACGTGATCAACTGAATCCCGCCCAGCGTCAAAAAGATGCCCAGCAGCAACAGGGGCTTGCCCCAGATGTCCGCCCCGGCCAGCTTCATGCCAAACATGAACAGATTGATCAGCACCCCGATAACAAAAATGAGCAAGCCCCAGGTGCCAAACAGGTGAATGGGGCGCTGCTGGTAGCGCAGCATGAACAACATCAGGAGCAGGTCGGCCATCACGCGGAAGGTTCGGCCCAGCCCATACTTGCTCTCACCAAACTGGCGGGGGTGGTGCCGTACGTCCATCTGGGTGATGCGCCCGCCCTGTAAGGCGATCAGTACCGGAATAAAGCGGTGCAGTTCTCCGTAAATCCCGATTTGTTTCGCGACCTGGGCGCGCATGACCTTGAGCGAACAGCCGTAATCCTTGATGCGGACCCCGGTCGAGCGCTGAATGATGCGGTTGGCGATGCGGCTCGGCAATTTGCGCAGCAGAAAGCCGTCTTTGCGATTGGCCCGGACTCCGGCGACCATGTCCCAATCTTCCTCCCGGGCCCGGCGCAGCATGTCGGGAATATCAATCGGATCGTTTTGCAGATCACCGTCCAGCGTGGCGATCCATTCGCCTTCGGCCGCCTGGATCCCCGCCATCATCGCCGAACTTTGCCCAAAATTGCGCATGAACTCGACCAGTTTGATGCGGGAATCGTCGAGTTGCCGGACTGCCTTGACCGTCCCATCTTTCGAGCCGTCGTCGACAAAAATCACCTCGTAGTCCATCCCCGCCAGTGCCTCGTGAATGCGTGCGGCCATAAGTGGAACATTTTCCACCTCGTTGTAGACGGGGATGACGACCGAAAGGGTTTTCATGCGCGCAAAGATAGCGATTTCGCGGATGCACCCGGCACCGGGCTTCAGCAAATTTCCCAGAAGAAATCAGGTCAACCCACTCGCTTATTTGAACAACTGCGGCAGCTTCATCGCTACCCCCATCTCCCCGGAGACGCGGAACATCCCCGCCATAAAGGCTTGCATCGGCTGGATATTTCCGGTAAGCAGACCGTAAAAGTGCTCTTTTTTGATGGTGACGATGCATTCGGCGTCTTTGCCTTCGTTGCTGACGACATTGCTACTGCCGGTGCCATCCAGGTGGACAAAGTCGCCCTCCAGGTCAAAGCGAATAGTATGCCCCAGGGGGCTGGCATTGTCGGCCTTGCCGACGGCCAATTCGGTAATTTTTTCCAGTGTCATTTCCCTAATCGTTTGGGGTTGAGAATCTGATTGAGGTGCTGCTTTCCGAGCCGGGGCCGCCGAGGGGGTGGAGGGCGTGGCCCCGACCGGGACGGCGGCCCGCACCGCGGCCGGCGGCGCTCCATTGGACGCGGAGCGGTAGTTCTTGTCGTCGATGACCATTTTGGCGATGATCTCCCGCATGATCTCCGAGGTGCCCGCCCCGATGGTCCCCACCCGCGAGTCGCGGAACATCCGGGCGATTTTGTATTCCTCCATGTAGCCGTAACCGCCGAAAACCTGGAGGCAATTCGTCACTACCCGGTCACTCAGCTCAGTGGAGAGCAACTTGGCCATGGAGCATTCCTTGACCGCGTACTTGCCGTCATTGTGGAGGCGGCAACAGTGGTAAATGAAGTACTTCGTCGACTCGATTTCGGCGGTCATCTGGGCCACCCGGTGGCGCAAAACCTGAAATTTGTTGATCGGCCGGCCAAAGGCTTCCCGCTCCGACATGTACTGCATCGCGTATTCGAGGGCCTGTTCCGCCCCGGCCACCGCTCCGACCGCCCCGACGAGGCGTTCCAGTTGCAGCCCGCCCATCAAATAATAAAAGCCTTGTCCCTCCTCTCCGATCAGGTTGCTCACCGGCACCCGGACATTGTCGAAGTTGAGTTCCGCCGTATCGGAGGCGTGCCAGCCCAGCTTCTTGAGCTTCCGCGCCGAGACCCCTTCTGCCTGCCGGTCGATCACCAGCAAGCTGATGCCGTTTACCCCTTGCTCGGGACTCGTTTTGACGACGGTGATGAGGTAGTCACCGTAGACGCCATTGGTGATGAAGGTTTTCGCGCCATTGACGACGTAGTGCTCCCCGTCGCGGATGGCCTTGGTGCGGATATTGCCCACATCGGAGCCCGCTCCCGGCTCACTGATCGCAATCGAGCACACGAGTTCGCCCGCGATGGTTTTGCGGAGATACTTTTCCTGCAATGCCTCCGAGCCAAACTTCGCGATGTAAGGCGCGGCCATGTAAGAAATCACCGAGGGCGTAATCGCGAAGCCTCCGGAGTAGCACTTCCAGATTTCTTCCATGAACACCACCGTGTACCAGAAATCGGCCTCGGAACCGCCGTATTCTTCAGGAAAATTGAGCCCCAAATAGCCCATATCCCCAAACTTCTTCCACAAGTCCTTGGGGATCCGGCCGGCCTCCTCCCACTCATCCACGTTTGGGATGACCTCCTTCTGCAAAAATGCCTTCAGTCCCTGTCGAAATATGTTGTGTTCTTCCTTGAAATAATACATTGTTTTGGGATTTCTGATGAAGTAGGTTACCGTGAAGCCGAAGACCAGGGAGAAAAATTGGAAATTGGGCGAAGCGCCAATCGGAAATCGACCAATTGGCAATTCTTTCTTCAGTAAATGGTTTTTTCAATGGTCATTTTGGCGATGATCTCGCGCATGATTTCGTTTGTGCCGCCACCAATCGGACCGAGGCGACTGTCGCGGAACATTCGGGCCAAAGGATAGTCCTCCATGTAGCCGTAGCCCCCGTGGTACTGCAAGCAATTGTAGACAACCTTGTCGCAGAGATCGGTGGTCAGCATCTTGGACATGGCCGCTTCCTTGACGACGTTGTGGCCGTCCTGGTAGCAGCGACACAAGTAGTAAACGTAGGCCCGCTGGGCCTCGATCTCACTCGCCATCTGGGCGATCTCGTGGCGCAAAACCTGAAATTTATTGATCGGACGGCCAAACGCTTGCCGATCCTGCATGTAACGCAAGGTCACCTCCAATGCGTGGTCCGCCATCGCCACCGCGCCAATTGCCACCACCAGCCGCTCCAACGCAAAGCGCTGCATGATATACATGAAACCGGCATTTTCCATGCCCAGTAAGTTCCCCGCTGGGACACGCACATTGTCAAATGCAAGCTGCCCGGTATCCGAGGCGTGCCAGCCCAGCTTTTTCAGCACGATCGCAGATACCCCGGGTGTCTCCCGGTCCACCACAAACAGGCTGATGCCGTGCGCGCCCTTGTCCGGCGCCGTTTTTGCCGCCAGGACAATGAAGTCGCTGTTCACACCATTGGTGATAAAAATCTTTTCGCCATTGATCACCCATTCGTCACCCGCCCGCTCGGCCCGGGTGCGCATCTCCGCTACATCCGATCCGCCCGAAGGCTCCGAAATCGCCAGGCAACCCACCATCTCCCCGGAAATTCCCTTCCGGAGGTACTTTTCCTTGAGGGCCTCACTCCCTTCAGTTTCGATGTGGGGCAGCGCCAGGTAAGCGTGCGCACCCATGGCAGCGGCAAAACCACCGCTATTGATCCGCTCCAACTCCTCGAAGAAAATCACCGAGAAAAAGAAATCCGCTTCGGAACCGCCGAACTGCTCCGGTAAGGCCAGGCCAAAATAGCCCATCTCCCCCATCTTCCGGAAAACGGACTTGGGAACCTCACCCGCCGCCTCCCAATCGTCCAGGTGCGGCGCCACCTCCCGGTGCAAAAATTCCCGCATGCTCTGGCGGAAAAGTTGGTGGTCTTCGTTGAAATAATATTCCACAGTTGCAGGATTAAAGGAAAAAATCGGGGAAAAGCTCTTTTTCGGGATTGACCGCATAATGGGAAAAATCGGTCATGCCCGCGGCCCGCAGCACCGCTTCATCCACAAAGAACTGCCCGGTGTGCGTCCCCGGCGTCGCCCGCACGATTTCAAACGCCGCGTCCCCCATGATTTCGGTAGTGCGGCTGCACTGCATCAATTCCTCACCTCCGGGCAGATGCGCCACCGCCGCGGTGGCAATCGTCGTCTTAGGCCACAGGGCATTGACGGAGATTCCCTGCCCGGCAAACTCCGCCGCCATGCCCAAGACACACATGCTCATGCCAAACTTGGTCATGGTGTAGGCCACGTGGTTCTGAAACCAGCGCGCCTCCATGTTTAAGGGCGGCGACAAGTTCAGGATATGCGCGTGCTCACTTTTTTGCAAGTGCGGCAGACATTTCTGCGAAAGCATGTACGTCCCGCGGACATTCACCTGGTGCATGAGATCGTAGCGCTTCATCGACGTCGCCAGCGTGCCCGTGAGGCTAATCGCAGAAGCATTGTTGATCAAAATATCGATCCCGCCGAAACGCGCGACCGCTTGCTCTACCGCAGCGGTGACCATTTCTTCCTGGCGAATGTCCATCACGACGGCCAGTGTTTGCGCACCGGCGGCGGCCATCTCTTCCGCTGCCGAGTGAATCGTCCCCGGCAGTTTGGGGTGGGGCGTATCGGTTTTGGCCGCAATGACGATGTTGCTCCCTTCGCGGGCCAGCCGCATTCCGATTGCCTTCCCGATGCCCCGTGAGGCCCCCGAGATAAAAACTGTTTTGCCTTTGAGTATTGCCATGTGATTGGTGCTTTCTTGGTTTATAAATATCGGTACAAAAAGCGCACGATTCCCGCCGTCTTGGGGCCAAAAGGGGGATAAAGAAACCGAAATGTCCCCCAGGTGCGCTCCACGACGCCCCGCGCATTCGAAAACTCGGCGAAGCTGTGGTAGCCATTCGCCTTGCCGATGCCACTTTCATTGATTCCGCCGAAGGGCAAATTCGGATTCAGAGAGCCGACCATGTATTCATTGATGACTGTGCTCCCCGCCGATGAATGTTCCAGCAAGTAATCGATGTGCTTGCGCTTTTGACTCATGATGTAAAACGACAGCGGGTGCGGGCGCCGGGCCAAAATTGCCGGCACTTCTGCCAGTTTCCGGTAGGTCACCACCGGCAGCACCGGTCCGAAAATCTCTTCGTGCAGAATCGCCATGTCTTCGGTGACCCCAGTCACCAAAGTCGGCGCGATGAAGCGCGCTTCCACCTCAGATTGCCCCGTAGGATGCACGGTGGCTCCTTTTTTCCGGGCATCCTCAAGCAGGCCCTGGATGCGCCGGGCGTGCCTTTCGTTGATGATCCGGCCGTAATCCGATGAGGCCCGGACGCCGCGCCCCTCCGGATCGAAGAGCTCCCGCACCCCCGCCGCAAAGTACTCCACAAAGTCCGCCAAGCGCTTTTCCGGCAACAGCAGGTAATCCGGCGCAATGCAGGTCTGGCCCGCATTGATGGTTTTGGCCCAGGCGGTTTGCTTCGCGACCCGGCGCAGATTCACACTGTCGTCGACAATCGCCGGTGATTTCCCACCGAGTTCCAGCGTCACCGACGCCAAATGCCGCACCGCCGCCTGCATCACGATCCGCCCCACCTGCGGACTGCCCGTGAAGTAGATGTGGTGAAAGGGCAATTCCAACAGCGCCGTGGCCGTCTCAACCGCTCCCGGTACGACCGCCACTTCCGATTTCGGGAAAATGCCGGACAGCAGCTCGTCGAGCACCTGTGTGGTGTGGGCCGATACCTCCGAAGGCTTGAGCAGTACCGGATTGCCCGCCGCAATCGCGTGGACCAGCGGATTCAGGGTCAATTGCAGCGGATAGTTCCAGGGCGACAAGATGAGGCAGTTTCCCTTGGGCTGATGGACCAGCCGGTGGCGCAGTCCGCTCAGGTTCAGCGGTGCCGGTACGTGGCGCGGCCGCATCCAATCCCGGAGGTGGTGCTGGATGTGCTTGATCGCCATCAGCACGGGACCGATTTCGGTGGCGATCACCTCCGCCGGATGCTTGCCCAAGTCAGCGTGCAGCGCATCGCAGATCCGCTTTTCCCAAGTCCGGTCCAGCAAGCGATTGCGGATCGCCTTGATTTTGCGCCACCGTTGCCGCGCTTTGCGCGCGCGCAGTTCGGGCGCCGCCGCCCGCTGCGCCGCAAAGAGCGCCGAGATTTCATTTGCCGTCAGGCCCATACCAAATCCTCCTTCCGATTGAACCATTCGCCATAGTGCGATCCGAAGCGTTCATCGACCCGGGATCGGCGGATCTTCAACGTGGGCGTGAGCATTTCATTTTCGACTGTCCACTCCTCGGTAAACAGCACCAAGGTCGACAAGCGGGCATAAGCCGGAAGTTCCCGGTTCACCTCGCCCAGTGTCCCGGCGAGGAGGCCTTCCACCGCCGTCCGGTCCTGGGTCCGCCCGTATTCCGAAAGCACGACCAGGGCGAGGGGCTGGGCCAATCCCGAGCCGACCACGCAGACCTGGTCGACCAGGTCATTGCTCGCCATCCCTTCTTCGATGGGGGCGGGGGCGACGTACTTGCCTTTGGCGGTTTTGAAGCTGTCTTTGACCCGCCCGATAATGTACACAAAGCCGTCTTCGTCCACCCGGGCCTTGTCCCCGGTGTGAAGCCAACCATCTCGCAGCACCCGCGCGGTGAGTTCAGGATCTTGGTAATAGCCCTCCATCCGCCAGGGCAGGCGCACGCACAGCTCGTCGTTTTCCGGGTCGATCCGCACCTCCACCCCACTGAGCGGCTTGCCCACCGACCCGGGCCGCAGTTCCTCCCAGGGCATCACGGTCACCGCCCCGCTGGTTTCCGTCATGCCGTAGACCTCCCGCAAGTACAGTCCGAGGCCCAGGTACCACTGCTTCAAATTTTCGGGCGTGGGCGCCGCGCCGGTCAGGATCACCCCCGCGCGGGAGAGTCCCATGGCCGAACGCAGGCGCTTCTTCAGGGCCGGACCCAACAGCGGAATCCGCAGCAAGGTCGCCAGGCGGCGCGGGGGCAACTTGGCCAGCACCGCGCCCTGGAACTTGCTCCAAATCCGCGGCACCGCAAAGAAGAAGGTCGGCTGGGTATCGCGCAGATTTTGGCCAAACGTAGCAATCGATTCCCCAAACGAAATCGTACCGCCAGTGAGCAGACAGGCCGTCTCCACCGAGATCCGTTCCGCCACGTGGTTCAGCGGCAAAAACGAAAAAAAGCGGTGCTCCGGCAGCCGAAAAATGCCCAGGTCGTGGTTTTCTTGTTCATTGGCGAGGATGACCGCCGCCGCCCGGTGGGCCAGCATCACGCCTTTGGGGGTGCCGGTCGTGCCTGAGGTAAACAGCACCGTCCAAAGATCGTCCAGGTCCGGCAAAGGATTGCCCCGCAGCGCCGGATGGCGCGCCCGCAATTCTTCCCAGGCCGTGCCTTCGGCGATGCGGACATTTCCTGGATAATGCGGAAAGGACACGATTTCGACCGCTTCCGGAATCGCCTCAGGGTGCCATGTCTCCAATTTTCCCGCAAAGAGCAGACGGATATCACTCAGCCGGATCACCTCGGCCAGTTGCCGGGGGGCCAGATTTGGGAAAAACGGCACCGAAACGTAGCCCGCCATTGTGATCGCCAGATCGGCGAGGATCCAGTGGTAGCAATTCTTCGAGATGATCCCCACGTGGGTGCCGGGGGCCAAGCCCCGGGCTTGCAGGGCCGCCGCAATTTGCCGCACTTCCTCCCCGGCCTGGCGGTAGGTCAGGGTGAACCATTCTTTGCCCTGGGGCTGATAAAGAAATGGCGCCTCCGGGGTGGTGGATTCCCAGTGGTAAAAGTAGGACAGGATGGGTTGCAGCTCGGACATGGGCCGGATCGAATCAGTTTAGAAAAAGGTAAATACATCGCCCCAAAGGCGCTGTCCACCATCCAGGTAGATGGTTTCCCCGGTGAGGAAGCCCGCCATGGGACTGGCCAAAAACAGGACCAGCCAGGCCACTTCGTCGACTTCCCCTAGGCGGCGCAGGGGGATTTTTTCTGTGAGTCCTTCCATCAACTCCGGCGGATACTGCTTGAGGCCCGATGATTTGATGATGCCGGGCGCGACCGCATTGAGGCGGATCTGGTACTTGCTCCACTCCACGGCGAGGGTCTTGGTGAAGTTGTCGACGCCCCCGCGGGCGGCTCCGGTGTGGACCATGCCCGGGAAGCCCCGGTAGATATTGGCGATGATGTTGACGATGTTGCCGGATTGCTGGGGAATGAAAAACGCTTTGGCGAGGGTCTGGGTCACGTGCCAGGTCCCGTTGAGGTTGTTGTTGATCACCGTGTTCCAGCCGTTTTCGGTCAGGTGCTCCGCCGCGATGGGGAATTGGCCCCCGGCATTGTTCACCAGTACGTCCAACCGCCCCGCCTGCTGCCGGATGCCCTCGGCCAGGGCCCGGATGGCGTCGTTGTTGCGGATGTCACAGACAAAATAGGCGCACTCGCCGTGGGCGGACAGCTCCCCGACCGCATTTTGCAAGCGTTCCTCCTTGCGGGAAGCGATGAACACCCGCGCGCCCAATTCCAGGAACCGCCGGGCAATCGCGTACCCAATTCCGCTCCCCCCACCGGTCACCAGCACCACCTGCCCTTGAAATAAATTTGCTCTAAACATTTCTTTTGAATTATCAATTGCTCAATTTTCAATGGAACTGCCCTTACGTAGCTAGCAATTGGAAATTGAAAATCGCCGAATTGGAAATTTCATAACTGCATTATTTTCCGCGCTTCTTTGATCGTGGCCGGTTCGCGGCCGAGCATCCGGACCAAGCGGGCGGCAGCCGCCACCAACTCGCCGTTGGACTTGGCCATCGGGCCTTCCGGGAGGTAAAAATTGTCCTCCAGCCCTACCCGGATGTGCCCGTTGATGGTGATGGCGACCGCGGCCAGGGCCCACTGCTTGCGCCCGATTCCGATCACCTGCCAATGCGCCCCGGCCGGCACCGACTTTGCCTGGTGCAACAGGTTTTCCGTCGTCGCCGGAATGCCCCCCAGCACGCCCATCACAAAACTGAAGGTGTACGGCTTGGGCAGCAACCCCATGTCGATGAAAGGCATCGCATTGTTGATGTGGCCCGTGTCAAATACTTCCATTTCCGGACGGCTGCCCGCGGCTTTCATCCGTTCGAGGAAAAACTGAATGTCGCCAAAAGGATTTTGGAACACAAAGTCGTGGTAAAATTGCTTGGCCTGCTTCGAATAGATCGCGTAGTTCATGCTCCCCATGTTGAGGGCCGCCATGTCGGGCCGCAAAGCATCCACGTGGTGAATCCGCTCCGCATTGCTGATCCCAATCGCTCCGGTGGAATAGTTGATGATGACTCCGGGGCACCGCTCCTTCACCGCGGCATCGATGCGGCGGTACGTTTCCACGTCGTAGGCGGGACGGCCATCGTCCTGCCGGGCGTGAATGTGCAAGATGCTCGCCCCTGCTTCCACCGCCCGGCGTCCTTCCTCCGCGATTTCTTCCGGCGTATACGGGATATGAGGACACTGGCTCCGATTTGCCAGTACCCCGGTCAACGCCGCCGTAATGATTGTCTTCTTTTCCATCTGAATCAATTTCTAATTGCCTGCTTTCCGATGCTTGACTTCCAAGGTTAGACTTCTTCTAATGGCTTCACCTCCCTGAAATAGCTTTGGGGCCGAAGCCATCCGATCAGAAATCAGCCATCAGAAATTTCCTCCGGCCATTTGGGTTTTCGTTTTTCTTTGAAGGCGGCGATGCCTTCGCGGGCGTCGGGCGATTGGAAGGCCCGGAAGAGCATGCTCCGCAGGTAGGTGTGGTGCTCGGCCGCAGGAAGACGCCGCAGCTCGTCCCAGGCTTCCAGGCCCAAACGGATCGCCACCGGCGAGTTGGCGGTTATTTCCCGGACCAATGTTTCCACGGCCCCGTCCATCTCCGCAGCGCTCACCACCTGCGTCACCAGCCCGTAGGCCAGCGCATCCGCCAGCGCCAAGTCGTTTCCCCGAATGCACCAGTCCAGCACCCGGCGCGGCGGCATCACTTCCATCAGACTGGCCATGACCTGAAACGGAAACAGCCCCCGACGGGTCTCCGGCAACGCCAGCCGAATGCCCTCCCGGGCGATCACGTAGGTGGCATTGGCCAGAAACAAAAACCCCCCTGCGTACACGTCGCCCTCCACCCGGACGAGGGAAGGCTTGTGCAGAGTCCGGAACAATTCGCCCGGCAACACCTCGCCCGCCGGCTCGGGAACCGTACTTTCCGCGGTCCCGCCGCCCAAAAACGCTTTGAGATCGGCCCCCGCACAAAAGACATTGCCTTCGGCACCGATGACCACCAAGCGAACCGCATCCGTGTAGTGGGCGTAGTTCAGCGCAAACGCCAGTTCCTTCAGCAAAGTCGGATTCAGCGCGTTTTTCTTTTCCGCCCGGTCCAGGCGCAGGTGCAGGACGTGCTCCGCCTCCCGCACCTGCAGATGGACAAAGGTCGTCTCCCCAATTTGGGCGACCTGCTCGGCGGTATAGTTGTAATTCATTTCCATTGTTCCAATAAAATATCGGCCGCACGATATCCCGTTTGCAATGCGCCCTCCATGGTCGCGGTACCCAGATAATCCCCCGCCAGTACCACTGGTCCACGCTGTTCCTCCCAAATCCGGGCCGCATCCCGAAACCGTCCGGGCGCGTGGAGGGGAATCGCCTCCGCCCGCCGGGTCAGATGCGCCAGTTCCGGGCGCTCCGGCGGGAATTCTGGGTAGTACTTCCGCAC
Source organism: Bacteroidota bacterium (assembly GCA_039024435.1). Taxonomy (GTDB): domain Bacteria; phylum Bacteroidota; class Bacteroidia; order J057; family JADKCL01; genus JBCCQH01. The sequence goes on along the minus strand of JBCCQH010000016.1, from coordinate 33,871 downwards.
CCGGCGCCACAAGAATTCCGCCAGGTCCGCCTCCGCCATCGCCAGGCGGCTCCGGGACGCCGCATCGGTGAGCCAAACGCCCAGGATCCCCTTTGCCGGGTGGCGCTGCGGATCGATCCGCGAACCGTGGGTCGCAATCGCGGCCAGCTCGTCGTCGTAGCCGCCGCAAGGCGAAGTCTGGGGCGCCAGGTCCGCCAGCAACCGCTCGGGTAGATAAAAGTAGGCGTTGATATTGGCGGCGTAGCGCTGCGAAGCGAGAAAGGTCTGCGCCCGACCGGGCAGTTGGTTTCCCGCGCGCAGCAGATTCCGGGCGGCCGCGGCCGGCGTTGCGACCACCACCGCCGCGTAGTCCTGGGCTTCCCCGTGCACCGGCTGCACCCGCACCGACTTGTCGTCCGAGTGGGTGACCGAGGCCACCGCCGTCGCGTAGTGGATCGGCAGGTCGCGCAGCATACGCCCAACCACCCGATCCATGCCCGAGTGCAAGGAAAAAAACCGCGCGCCCACCGCGTGGGCCTGCAAAGCATCCGCCAAGGCCACGGAAGCCTCCGCACAACTGAAGTACCAGTACGGTTCCACCGCCGTGCGGATCAGGTAAGCATAATTGCGCGCCCCGACCTTGCGGAGCGCATTTTCCCGGATGCTCTGGGTGTCCCGCGCCGCCAGGGTCCGCACATCCGCGAGGTCCAGGCTTCTCTTTTTGAGGGTCAAACCCGCCGTGTGGCGCAACATCCGCGCTTTGTCACTAAGCCGCAACCAGGGAATCCCCCAAAAGGAGCGCACCGAATCCAGGTGGTAGTCGTACCTCCGGTCCGGCGTGGCCAGGGTGACCACTTTTGGGTTTTCGATCACTTCCGACTCCAGATCGAGCTCCCGGATGAGGCGGCGGAGGCGCGGGTAAAAATTCGTGAAGAAGCCCGCCCCGGTATTCACGTGGAAACCGTCGCCCCGGTGAGTGTGGGTGCGGCCTCCGGCAAATGCTTCTTTTTCGTACACGGTCACCCGGTGACCGGCCCGGTGCAACCGCCAAGCTGCGCCTGCCCCCGCCATTCCCGCCCCGATGACCGCTACGTGTTTCATTGGCCCACCCCCTCCGCTTCGGCAAAGGTGAGCAATTCAGTATCCGCCGCGATCTGGGTACCTGCTTCCACCAAGACGGTCGCCACGGTTCCCGCCGCCGCGGCTACGATGGTATTTTCCATTTTCATCGAGGAAAGAACCACAAGCGGCTGCCCCGCCTCCACCTCCGCTCCCGCTTCCACGAGCACACGCAATACCTGCGAGGGCATCGGCGCCCGGTAGCCACCCGACCGGGCACGCTGATTCAACACGGGGAACCGCGGTTGCTCCACGACCCGCGCCAGGTAGCCATCCTGATTGGTCCACCAGGTTCCGTCCCCGCCCTGGGCCAGGGCCACGGTGATGCGCCGGCCTTCCCGGACAAACTGCAGGTGGTCCCCCTCCCGGGCGACCCCTTCCACCCGGAAGCTTGCCCCGTTGATCGTGATCTCCAAGTAGTCGGGAAAGGCGCGGTAATCGATGCGGAGCGGTTCCCCATCGATTTCCAGATCCACGCGCTGGGGCCGAAAAAAGCTGTTGCGCCAGCCGCCCGGGATACTGTGCAGCACCGTCCGGTGCTGCTTCCGCTCCCACCAGCCGGCCAGGACCACCGCGAGTCCCGCCCGGTGTCGCTGGCTTTCCTCCACCGGCGGCAGAATCGGGTGGTTCCGCAAAAAATGGGTATCGTAATCGCCCACGCGCACTTTTTCGTGGGACACCAAAGCCAGGAGAAAAGCCTGATTCGTCACCAGGCCGGGAGCGAACAACTTGGTCAGCACGTAGCGCATTCGGGCCAGGGCCCGCGTCCGATCCGGTCCGTGTACGATCAGCTTGGCCAGCATCGGGTCGTACCACACCGATATTTCGGAGCCGCGGGTGACCCCGGAATCAACCCGCAAGCCGTCGACCTTGGGGAGTGACCAGCGCAATAAGGTTCCGGTGGCGGGGAGAAAATTATTCGTGGGATCCTCGGCGTAGAGGCGGCATTCGACGGCGTAGCCTCGGGCCGGGACCTCGGCCTGGGTGAGGGGCAAAGGTTCGCCCTGAGCGATGCGGATCTGCCATTCGACTAGATCCAGCCCGGTAATCAACTCGGTGACCGGGTGCTCGACCTGCAAGCGGGTGTTCACTTCGAGGAAATAGTACTGGCCGCGCTCGTCCAGGATGAACTCGACGGTGCCCGCATTGTCGTACTGTAGGGCCTGGGCGGCGCGCACGGCGGCGGCCCCCATTTCGGCGCGCAACTCTGGGGTCAAGGCCGGGGAAGGTGATTCCTCCAGAATTTTTTGATAGCGGCGCTGAATCGTGCATTCCCGCTCCCGGAGGTGGATGGCCTGTCCGTGTTGATCGCCAAAAATCTGAAATTCGATGTGGCGAACCGAGGGGAAGTACTTTTCCAGAATCATTTGCCCGTCGCCAAATGCGCTTTGGGCTTCGCTTTTAGCGGCGCGAATTGCGGCTTCCAGATCGGCGGGCTGCTCCACGATGCGCATGCCTTTGCCTCCGCCCCCGGCCACGGCCTTGAGCAGCACCGGATAACCGATTTTTTCCGCTTCGGCGCGGAGGCTCGCGAGCGATTGGTCCGCGCCCGGGTAGCCGGGCACAACCGGGACGCCGTGGGCCTGCATGATCGATTTGGCCTCCGATTTGGAGCCCATTCGGGCAATTGCCGCGGGATGCGGTCCGATGAAGGTGATCCCGGCCGCGGCACACCGGCGGGCAAACTCGGCATTTTCCGCCAGAAAGCCGTATCCGGGATGGATCGCGTCCGCGCCGGTCAATTGGGCGGCGGCGAGGATGCGGTCCTGATCGAGGTAGGTTGCGCCCGGGGCATTGCCCGGCAGGTGGACGGCTTCGTCGGCGGCCGCGACAAAGGGCGCGGGGGCATCGGCATCGGAGTAGACCGCGACGGTGCGGATGCCCAGCCGGCGGCAGGTGCGGATGATCCGGAGGGCGATTTCGCCGCGATTGGCAATCAGTATGGAATCGATGGTGCGCATGGTTTACATTCTGAATACCCCAAATTTGCGGGTTCCCCGGATCGGTTGCTGGTGGATGGCGGCCAGGCAAATGCCCAGGACGTGCCGGGTGTCGCGCGGATCGATGACCCCGTCGTCCCAAATCTGCCCGGTGGAATACCAAGCGTCGGAGACCTTTTCGTTTTCTTTGATCATGTAGGCGCGCAGTTGGGCGGCCTGTTCTTCGTCGTAGGGCAGGCCGGCTTTTTTCGCGGCCTGGCGCTGGATGATCTCCATGACGCCGGCGAGTTGTTCGGGGCCCATCACGGCGATGCGGGAGTTGGGCCAGGAAAAGAGGAAATCGGGGTCGTAGGCGCGGCCATTCATGGCGTAGTTGCCCGCGCCGTAGGAGGCGCCCAGCATGATTGTGATCGAGGGTACGGCGCTGTTCGAGACGGCATTGATGAACTTGGCGCCGTGCTTGATGATGCCGCCTTGTTCGTATTCTTTGCCCACCATGAAGCCAGTGATGTTCTGCAGGAAGATCAGCGGGATGTCGTTGCGGTTGCAGAGCTGGATGAAGTGGGCGCCTTTGTTGGCGGAATCGGAGTAGAGCACGCCGTTGTTGGCGAGGAGGCCGACTTTGTAGCCGTGGAGGTAGGCCCAGCCGGTGATGAGGGTGGCCCCGTAGGCGGGTTTGAACTCGTGGAAGCGCGATCCATCGGTGAGGCGGGCGATCACTTCGCGTGCGTCGAAGGGTTGCTTGATGTCGGCGGAAACCAGGTCGAGCAGTTCCTCGGGATCGTGGACGGGCGGATCGATGGGCCCACTCGGCACGGAATGGGGCTGGGGTGGCTTCAGGAGGGCGATGATTTCCCGGGCAATGCGTAAGGCGTCGCGTTCGTCTTCCGCGAGGTAGTCGGACACGCCGGAAATGCGGCTGTGCATCTCAGCTCCGCCCAGGGATTCGTCATCGACGACTTCGCCGGTCGCCATCTTTACCAGCGGGGGACCGGCGAGGAAGACTTTGGCTTTTTCCTTGACGAAGATGGCGTAGTCGCTCATGCCGGGCACGTAAGCGCCGCCGGCGGTGGCATTGCCGAAGACGACGGAAATCGTGGGAATGCCGAGTTTGGAGCGCTGGGTGATTTCCTTGAAGGAGGCACCGCCCCGGTTAAAGATTTTGGCCTGCTCGGGCAGGTTGGCGCCGGCGCTTTCGACGAGGTTCACGGTCGGCAGGCCGCAGTTGCGGGCGATCTCGCTGAGGCGGAGCGACTTTTGCAGGGTGGCGTGGTCGACGGCTCCGCCTTTGTGCGTCCCGACATTGGAAATGGCCAGCACGAGCCGGCCGCTCACCAAGCCGATGCCGCCGACGGTGGTCCCGCCGGGTCCGAATCCTTGGCCGCCCAGGCCGGCCAGGGGCAGCAGTTCGAGGAAGGGGCTGTCGCGGTCGAGCAGCAGTTCCAGCCGTTCGCGGGCGGTCATTTTGCCCCGCTGCCGGGCTTTTTCCAGGGAGCGAGGCTTGCCTTGGAAGCGGCTTTGTTCCATCTCCTGGGCCAAGCGGTCAAGCAGGGCTTGCATCCCGGCGCGGTTGGCGGCGGCTTGAGGACCGTGGGGGCGAAATTGACTGGGGAGCACTTGCATCGGGGCTGGATTTTCGGGTCAAAAGAGCATGACATCTTCCGGGCTGAATTCGAAGGGCGGGCCGAGTTCTTCGATGAAAGCGGCGCCGTAGTACTTCTTGAAAACGTTGATGCCCTTTTCGGTAAAGTGGGGGACGATCATGCTCCACACGGTTTTTTCGGCGTCCTCACCGGAGACTTCGCCCCGCAGCATCCGCTGGGGCAACCAAAAGAACATGAGCATCCAGGTCACGAAGGCGAGTTGGTGGTAGACGCCGGGAAAGGGCTCGGGCCGCATGTTGCCGACTTGGATGGCAAAGGCGATGGCACCGCGGTTGTCGGTGATGGTGGCATTGGACATCTCCCGCAGGGTCGTCCGAATCTGGGGAATGGACATGACCTGGGAATCGGTAAAGATGAAGGCGTACTGCTCCTGATAGGCCCGGTAGCGCTCGAGTTCCTGCCGGAGATTGGTGAAGGAAGGTAAGTTGCGGGAGCGCCGGCGCTCTTGTTCCAGTTTGGCGGTGAGCTGGCCGAATATCGTGGACAACAGGATGTCTTTGGTGGCAAAATGGTAGGCGAGATTGCCGCGCGAGATCTGCAGTTCGCGGGCGAGGTCCTGGAGGGAAACATTGGCGTAGCCGCGCTGATTGAAGCAGCGGATCGCGGTGGCGATGATGCGCGGTTTGGTCCCTTTTTCCATGTTGCGGGGATAAGATAGACATTTGCTGGGAAAAATTAGTCGTGTGTAACTAATTTTTTGAATCAATCGTTCAGAAACAAAAAGATTGACCGCTCCCCGGAGTAAACCCATCGATGACAAATCGCGTTTCACCGAAAATTGCACCCAATACGGCAGGTATGCATTCATATTGGCGGTAAAATGCATAAAGGCGTCGCATTTTTTTGTAATTTATTAACGTAACTACTACAGGAAGATGCGAACCCGCAAAGCTGTTTATTACCTCGCGCACTTTAGCACCAAGCAAAAGAGCGCCTTCCGGGATTTTTTGGCTTCTCCTTACTTCAACAAAAAAGCGGAACCAGCCCGCTTATTTGAAGTAATTGAGCGGCGCGTTCTGCGCTACAAACGGGGGAACATCACGCCAGAGGAGGCTTACGCGGAGGTGTTTCCGGGAACTCCTTTTGACAAGGATGTTTTCCGGAAGCTCATGAATCGGCTCCTGAACCTCGTCCTGGAGTTTCTGGGCTACGAGACCCTGCGCAGGGACCGGGGAGCCTTGTTGCGGGCGACCCACCGCACGGTGAGTACCCTGGGGGCGGACCATTATTTTGAGTTTCTCCACCGCCAAGTCACCGATCAATTGGCCCCCAACGACATCGACTACTTTGAGTACGCTTATCAGGTCGAACTCAGCCGCTCGGAGCTCCTCGCAAAAAAGTCTCTGCGTTCTGATTTCCACAATTTTGACCGACTGCTGGAGCTCGCGGAGAACAGCTACATCGTCAAGAAGTTGGACCTGGGTTACCATTCGCTGACTACGGGGCGGCTGATCGGGAAGCAGAGCGAAAGCATGGACGACTTTCTTGCGGAATTGGGGGATTCGATTGAGTTGCGGCCCCTGGTAATCCAAATGTTGTACCGCCGCTACATGACGCTGACCCGGCTGGAGGACCCCACGCACTTTTACCACTTGCGCCGCATGCTCACCCAGCACACGACGGAAATCTCCACCGCCCTGGCGGGTGAGCTCTACAAGGGGCTCCTCAGCTACAGCATCTACCGGGTCAATTTGGGGGATCAGGAATTCCTGCCGGAGTTGTTGCAGGTCTACCAGGCGATGCTCCGCCAGGGTTTCCTCAGCAGCGCGGAAGGCTTGCTCCCCGCGGCGCACTTCAAAAATATCGTGGTGGTCGCTGCGCGGGCGGGGGAAATGGCGTGGGCGGACTGGTTCATCGATCAGTACGGGCCCCAGATCGAGCCGGAACTGCGCGAAACGGCACTCGTGTACAACCAAGCGGTCCTGAACTATTTCCGCCGGCAATTCAAAGCCGCCGAGCAAGGATTGGTCCAAATTGCGGCGGACCCCAAGGACATCTTCTACGGTATCGATGCCCGCTCTTACCTGCTGCGGATCTACTACGAAACCGTAAATTTTGACGGGATGGAATCGCTCTGTCATTCGTTTCGGTTCTACCTGACCCGAAACAAATCGCTCCCGGCCGGCCGCAAGAAGCAGTACCTCACGTTTCTGGCCCTTTACCGGCGCTTGATGAATGTGCCTCCGCGGGATTTTGAGCGCCTGAGCAAGCTGAAAGCGGATATCCTGGCCTCACCCCGGATCGCCCCGCGGGTGTGGCTGCTGGAAAAACTGGACGATTTGCTCAACGACCTGCCCCAGCACCACCGGTGAGGGCGGGCTGGGGCGGGAAAAGTGATGTATTTTCCGGAGGCAGGGATCAGCGGACCAGCAACTTTTGCCGGTACCCGTGTTCCGATTGCAGGATGTACATTCCGGCTTGGAGTTGGGCCAGGTTTACCGTTTGGTAGCCGGCGGGATCGGCCTGGCCTTGGCGGACGATGTTGCTTCCCAGATCGTAGATGCGGAAGGTTTCCCCGGGCTGCAGGCCTTCAAGGTACAGTTGCTCGGAGACGGGATTGGGGTAGCAGCGCAGCGTCTTCCCGGGGGTGGGGTCGGTCGCCGACACGATTTTCATGTCCACGTTGTCGATCACCCCAAATCCGCCGTCGAGGCTGGCCACCAAATCCTGGGCGCTGAGGTTGTCCGCATCGCAGACCAGGGTCACTTGGGCGACTTCTCCGTAGCCGCTGGTAAAGGTACCGTCACTTCTTGACGCATTGATGTGCAGGACGCGGGTACCGGCATTCACGGTGGAGGTATTGGTGAGGGTCGTTGCCGCGCCCACCCAGGAGTTGCCCAGGTCGATCTGGTCGGTTTCAGGGTCAGCGGCATCGGCGGTGTAGGTGAGTTTGAGTTCCATTTCCACGACCGAGTCGACCGGGCTGCTCAGGGTGCCCACGTTGATGGTGATGGTGACTTCGTCTCCGGTATCAAAAGTCCCGCTGGGGTAGCTGATCGCATGGGACAGCTCGGAAAGGGGGACAAAACGGGTGGCTTGGGCGGCCAGTTGCGGAGCAATGAAACACAATCCCAGGGTCAAGAGAAAGGCGAGGCTGTGGAGCGTCGAGGTAGTTTGGCGAGCGAAAGAGTTGAAATTGTTGCGGTTGTTTTCGATGATGAAGGTTTTCATGACTTAGGCGTTTTGAAAGTTGAAAATCTTCGCGCCACCGATCCCGTACGCTTCCTTTGGGACAAGGAGGGTTGGTTTCCCCGGAGGGGATTTGGCTTCCCGAAGCCCAGCGGTGGGCGCAGGATCGATGGTCACGATTTGAGTAGAGTTCCTTCTTCGGCCGAAGTCGGGATCAGCGAGGTTTTTGCGCGGGATTCAGCGTTTCGTTTTGGTTGCAAACCCCGTTGTGTTTCGCTGACAATACTAAGGTAGGTAGGTCCCGGAGCGATTCATATAACGGGTCATGACACGGGGGATGGGGGGAGGAGCAATGAAAAAGGCCGCTCGAATGCAGAGCGGCCATTTGTGGGGGTGGATCGGGTTGAAGTTATGCAGTTGGGACGGCTTCCGAATGGTTAAACAGGTGGTACAGGTTGCCGAGGTCCATCGCTTGTTCGTCGTAGGGGACCAGTTTGATGTCCCCTTCGGAATTGCATCCGGGGGGAGCCTGTAGGGTTTTGAGGACGAAATATTTCTGACCATTTACTTCGGTGGTGCCATCGAGGAGGACGCGGTTGAGGTCAAGCATAAAGACGGGACCGCGAACGGTGCGGGCTTTGCTGCTAGAAGTCGCAAGAGCTTCACGAAATATTCGTAACGATTCCGCGATGGGAATGCGGAAGCATCGGTTAGGATGGTGATCCGATTCCAGGAACATATAAAATGGCACCATGCCCAAGGTGATCTGCCGATTCCACATTTCGCTCCACGTTCTCGCAGTGGCATTTACGCCTTTTATTAGAGGGCCTTGGGTACGGATCACAGCCCCGGTACGCAAAATGCGCTCCACTGCTCGGGCAACAATTGGCATCTTTATCTCTCTTGGATGCGTGAAGTGTGCGATTAAACCAAGGTGCTTCCCTTTTTGACGCACCTCCTCAAAAAGGTGAAGTAAATCATCCGCATCCGGTGCATGGGTGAATCGAAAGGGCCACCAAGCAAGTGATTTAGTGCTGATATCAATCGATTTGACGTGTTCGACTTCCAGTAGAGGTAAGATGTATTGACGCAATTTTTTTGAACTGCCCATAAGGGGGTCCGCACCGGTGATCAGCAAATCGGTAACCTCAGGATGCTGCCGCAGCCAGGACACAGGGGCCTGCGGATCCTGGTAGGAGGAATTGCGCTGCATGGCGCGGTTTCCGAAGACGGTCCAGCGAAAGCAATAATTGCAGTAAGCGTGGCAGGTCAAAACGGCGGGATGGGGAAAAAGAGAGGCGTCCGATTCGAAAGTCTGGTACACGCCGGGGATGGAAGTACCATTTACTTTGGGGACGCTACTGGGGGCAGATTTCATTTTGGGGGCGACTTTCCGCCGCAACTGCGCGATGAAGTTCGCCAGGGAACCTGCGTCGAGGCCCACGTCAAGAAAGCGCATCAGGTTCCCAAGGTCTTCTTCCGCAAGCATTTGGGGAAGGGGGAACAGGTAGCGGTACACAGGATCATTGGGAACTTGGTTCCAGTCAATGAGATTTTCCAGCACGTAGCGGTTCACCTTGAAATGGTAGATGTGGGTCAGCGCTTTAAAATGGGCCTGCTCCCGCTGCGACATTTGCGCGAAGTAGGGCGTTCTTTGGAAGGTGCGGCGATCATAGGAAACGTATTGCATGGCGGTGGCTATATGAAAATGCTGAACGGATTGAGTTCCGTTTCTTTTCGGGGCGTGGCGCGCCAGCCCATTTTGACGGGAATATCGTACAACCGTCCCGCGGCGGTTCTGCGCCAGAAGTGCCGCAATCCGGGGACGATCACGCGCGCCACGGGCAGCCCGATGTCCGGTTGGGTCAGGTCCAGCACGTACGTTTCCAGGTTGGCCTTTTGGGTTGCGGCGAGGCAGGTTTGGAGGGCATCGGGGAGGCTTTTCCGCTCGGGTATGGCGTAATCGCGGGAAAAGTTTTTGTCTTCTCCTTCCAATGGCTGTAAGAATGCCATGTCGGCGAACCGCGCCGTCTTCAGCCAGGTGATGAACTCGGGATCGTCCGGCAGGTAGCGGCCATCGTGCGGAAGCCCCAAGGGAAGCAGTTGATTCATTTCGATCACCGCCCTTTCGAGGGCGATCCGGGGATCGACGTGGGCGCCAAACGCAAATAGGATGGCGTCATCTTCATCGGCATCGACGTTATAGCTGACCGAAGCAAAGGCCGGAATGCCGAGGTCGGTGGTAATGTCCAGCACCAGTAGGCGGCGCCCTTGGCGCTGGTATTCCTCGCGGACCCGAACCAGGTAGGGATCCGGGACGGAAGCCAGATCCACCTGGGGGCGCGGGACCATGTTGTACCACCAGATGGCGGCGGCGTCTCGTTCCACCAATTCCAAGAAGCCTTGCAGAATTGCCTCGTCAAGCGTGTTCCCGGCCGCGCAGCCATTGGGATCGGGATAGGAAAGGAGGTTGCGCTCGTCGGGCTCGGGGTATTGCGCGTAGCAGTAGCAAGTCGGCAGGTACTTGAACTGTCCCGTCGACAGGTTGAAGATAGGCGTCCAGTCGATCACCTCGTCGTCGCCCAGCGGTCGGGGAATCAGGTTGTAGAAGCGCGGGTTGCCCGCGTTGATGGCATCGCGTTCGGCAAATTGGTGGTCACTGTACCGCATGCAGGCGTTTGGATGAATGGCTTCGGGGAGATCCGCAAAGCGGGACCGTACCGAGAATACATTGTCGTGGTACATGATGCAGTACCGCTCAACCGCCTCGCAAAGTGCTCCCGTCTTCGCTTGGATGTCGGTTTTGCCTTTTCCGCCATTGCCGCTGCGGGCGTGGAGGTTCATCCAGAACAGGGAATTGCTTTGCAGGGCGTGATTGCGGCCCGATTCGTAGTTGTAAATGAGGTCGCTTTGGCTGGGATGGTAGGGGCGGACCCAGGGCATGATGCCGGTGATCGGACTGATGTGGACTTGAAATTTTTGGAAGGTTTCCTCTGCGGGAACGACGCGATAGCCGCCGTCCGCGCAGGCAAGTGCACCTTCCTTGGCTAGGGCAATCGGCGCGGGAAAACCATTGTACTGATCAGGCTGACCGCATTGGGGGCACTGCGGGCGCTTTACCAGGCGGTGCCAGCGAGACTTGCCTTGCTGGGGATCCAATTCCAATATGCTTGCGTGGAGTTGTGAATCCGTCGGGTCCAGCAGGTGTTGGTACAATTGCAGGACCGCCGTTGCGTAGGCCAAGGCGGCCACGGTCGGATGGTGAAGGGAAGGCCGCGGAATCGGGCGTTGCCCTTGGGTCAATGCACGGAAGAGCCGCGCGTCTTGCCCGTGCAACTGGAGGCGTTGCCAGAGGCAATGAAAGCAGGGCGCCCCTGCGCGCTGGTCGAAGAAGGGCCCGATCAGCGGCTTGGTCCCGTTCGGTTTGAGCAGCAGCCAGGGGTGCTGCCGGGCCTGGAACTCCTCAGCCAATTGCTTGAGGTCATCCGACAGGTAGCGGTCCACCACCACGAGGCTGAGGTCCGGCTGGGCTTCCACGCAGGTGTAACCACCTTCGGCGAGGCTGGCCCGTAAACTTTCCGTGGATACATCGCCAAGGGAGACGATGCCGATTTTGGTTGTGTGCTGTAGCTGGGCGACCTTTTCTGATGCTTGGCCGAGGGAGCGCCAGTAAGCGGCTTCACGCGGGGGCAATTTTTCGGGTGCATCCAGCAGGAAGCCATCGCGGTGCAGGGCGGCCAGGGCCTGGGCAATCGCTCGGGGATCGGTTTGCGGTGCAATGTTGTCCATGATCTCTTCGAAGGAAAGGGCGCCATGGCGGAGCAACGTGAGCAGTTCGGCAGCGGCGGGATCTTCGTATAGCAATTCCGCGGTCTGGTCCGCGATCAGAAAGGCGACGTTGTGGTCGAAAATCGCCGCGACGTATTGGGGGGACAATTCGTATTTGGATACTGGCATGGGGGAGCGGATCGGAGAGGTAAGGAATTGTGTATCAGAGACTCAGCAAGTGGTCAGCAGCATAAAGTCCCGAGGATCATCGTCATTTGGGGAGCCGTTTCCGAAAGTTACCCGAGTCAATTGGTTAGCCATGGGGGGCGCGTAAGGGAGGACGACATTGATTTCACACTCGTCGGTATTGGGAACAATGGGGACAGTGATGTCCAAAAAATCGCTGCTGTCGCGGACGATGTTGAATCGAACAAGTCCATCGGCCCCTGCCCCGACTTTCGTTGGGATATAGCCCGTTTTTTCGGTGGAGGCCTCAAAATTGAGCAGTTTTCCCCAACGCACCGAATCAAACTCATGTACGGGGGCCTCCCCAAATTCCTGGCCTGTGATATTGTCTTCCCATTCTTCTGGGAATTTTTTCCGGACCTCTTCTCTGGTATCGAAGGGCACATTTTTATCAATCATGGATGGGCTGGCTAGCATAATCGCATCCCAGGCATACTCTTCAATAATGACTTGGCGCTCTCCGGTGTCGTTTTCTTGGTTAAAAACAATATGGACCTCGGGATAGACTTGATTGAATCCAAGGAGGAGATTCACGTTTTCCGGGATGACCATTCCGACCCCTCCCCAAAAATAAAGGACATCTTTCTGCTTTACCGCAAGGGTACGCTGATATTTACCCCGACTGTCTGAAGTTTCAATGGTCACGATCTTATTCCCCAATAATATTTCAAGAAATTGCTTTACGTCCCTGCTATAATCATCTGGTTGACTCATGTCACGCACGTTGGCGATTTGAAATTTGTTGACCCGCGGACTCGAATCGGGATCAAGCTCATCCGAATACCAAATCATCGATCCTGTAGTCACCATCGCCCTCCGCGCCGCGGTAGATTTCAGGAAAGCTTTATCGATGCCATTGTCAATTCCCGTCAGGGAAAGCATCAACTGATACTTGGCAATGATGCTAGATATTTTGTGCTTGCTGTTGATTCGCTCAAGTGCCACTTGGAGCTCTCTCTCTGTGGTGCGGTTAATTTTACTGTGCAGAAAAGCATTATATACATCGCGCCGTTCGATCTGCTTCAGTCTTGCCGCCACACGTAAATAAATGAGTGATTGGGAGGGTTCAGCCCGGAAATCTTTTGGTGCCTCAACCTCAAAAAAATTTCCCGCAAGCTGCTTCAATTCATCGATTTTTTCTGCGAATACGATAACCTCACTCCTGATCTTATTGATCGGCTTTATGCGAATGAGTGCTCTTCGGATTGCAGCGTAAAGAAAATCGGAGAGCACAGCGAAGCAATTGTTGAGTAGGGTTTGGATTTTAGCAATGTCTGAAACTGGCTGTTTTTGGATCCTTGAGAAGATTGCCCTGCGCTTTTCAATCCTCAATTTGTTACCCATCAAGTCATATTGCAGGCGAATAAAAAGAAATGATATTCGGATAAATAAGTTCCTTTTGATTTCACACTGTTCGTCAGACTCTTTGATGCTTTCTAAAAACTGTTTTAGCTTTCGCACCACATCAACCAGATTTCCATCCAACTCTATTGCCGTCTCCTCCCAGCGTTGAGTTTGGGAGAACTTGAACTTCACGGTTTTCGATAGAAAGCCACTCATTTCGTAGATAAATAGCAATCCTTTTTCGGAGTTTTCCCAAAATGCATTATTGATAAGGCGAACACAAAATTCGCGAATTTCATCGGGTGTAGTCAGAGTATTTTTCGACATGATTTTTAGTTATTGAATGCCACCAACAGAATTGAAGCGTGTGGTGAGTTGATAATAGCGTAGTGATCTTTCGGCCAGCTCAATGCTTGCAAAAGCATCGGATAGCCTTCCGCGAATGACTTCATCCGAAGGAAAGATCTCCGCATGGAAGGCGAGTACTTCGAGCGTCCACCAATGCATAGCGTATTTTCGGGCGTCTGCTTCCGCCGAAAGGAGAAATTGCTGGATGTCTTCCTGGCGCGGCGTCCCATCAATGAGTGGACTTTCTGCGAGGTGCTTTGCGTAGAGCGCCTTAGCGAGGGTGAGCTTGATGTAGGGAATCGTCCAGAAAACAGCATAGCGTTCATCTTCGATCCGCTTCAGACTGGCTTGCATCAGGGCAATGGCCTCGTCGTACTTGCCGTAATGGAGATAAGTGTTGCCCAGCATGGGCTCGAAGTAAGCCAGATAGGCTATCTGACCCGAATCATGCATGGTCTGGATGTACTTCTCAGGGTACTCCAGTTCCAAGTTGGCCGAGTGGAAGGTCATGTCGATGTGTTGTTTGACCCATAGGTTTTCGGCTTGCTCCCCGAATTCCTCAAGGAACCGTGCATATACCTCCCGTACCCCGGCGTAGTCTTTCTGGTAGATTTTGAGCATGCACAGGAAGTGGTAGGCCGCGCAGGTAGCGATGGCATGGCCGACGGCATTGGAGTGTTTGATGCATTCTAGGGAAAGCTGTTCCGAGCGCACCGGAAAGCCCGATCCAATGTCGATCACCGCCTTGCCGAACAGGGCCGCGGACCGTGGATCGATCCCAAAGTTCTGCCCCAATTCCGCATGTGCATCTACCGTATAGTGCTCGAGCACCCAATCGTACCAGGTGATCGCTTCCTCCATCAGTCCATCGGCGTGGAAGGACTGCCCAATGAACCCCGCAACCCCCATCTTGAAGGCGTCGTCGGATTGCTTCGGCAAGGAATCCAGTACCTGGGCCCTCAGTTCCGCGGCTTCCTGGCGCTTGCCCTCATTGTGCACTACGAGGAAGCGATTCCAAAGCGAAAGGAACATTTCCCGCTCCAGGTGCTGGATGTCGAAATCGCCCGCCCGCAACGTTTCCATGATCGCCTCATTCTGGAGGCTCAATTCTCTGATTTGCTGCTCGGCGTAGCCGCGGTTGGCCATGAGTGCGGGAGAAATGGCACGGTTGAGGTAGATCTCCAGTTCCAGTGAATTCTGCTCACTCTCGCACTTCTGGATCCAATTTCTAATTGTCGGCTCCATCCCCAACGCCTCTTCATTGGCCGAATTCACCACCTGCTTCTCCACCGCCTTGATCCCAAACTCGCTCCCCTCCGCAAATTCTCCCCCACCCGCCAAATGCCGCCCCACCTCAAACGGATTCTCCTCCACCACTTCCGGAAACTCAGCTTTCAGCGTCTCCGCCACCCGCAAATGGTTCTCCTTTCGCCCCGCACTCAACATCCCTTCATACGCCGCATCCCGGATCAAAGCGTGCCGAAAGACGTAGTTCTCCCCCTGCACCCGGCGCTGCCGGTACACCAAGTCCGCATTTACGAGGCGATCCAGGTCGCCCTGCACCATGGCTTCGTCCCGCAGCGACGCCCGCACCAACAAGGCATAATCAAATTCCCGCCCAATCGTAGCGGCCAGTTGGGCTGTGACTTTGGCTGCCCCTTGCCGATCCAGGCGCGCATTCAAAAGATCTTGCAAAGTGGTCGGGATGTCTTTTGCTTCGCGTTCCGCGTTCAGTTCAAACGCCTCATCCTCCCCGGGCACCAGGTACGCTTCCTCCACCAACATGCGGGTCAGCTCCTCGATGTACAGCGGAATGCCATCCGCCCGCTCAGTGATGTACGCCAATGCCGCTTCTTTGATCCCCTTGCCGTGAAGAACGCCACTCACCAGGGACTGCACCGCTTCGGCGGTCAAGGGCGGCAACTCAACCATGGCCACCCGCTCCGCCTGCCAATCGGCGGGAAATTCCGGGCGCGCCGTCATGAGCAGTAACATCGACTCCTCGGCGACCTGGTCCAGCAAGTACTCGGCAAATTCCAGGCTCGTCGGGTCCAGCCAGTGCAGGTCCTCCAGCACGAGCAGGAAAGCGCTCCCCCGCCCGATGGCCCGGATGGAACGCGTCAGCAGCTCAAACAAGACCTGCTTCTGCGCGTCGGGCGCCATTTGCGAAGCCTCGTAGCCTTCCGGCAACGCGATGTTCAGCCAGGCGCAAAGAATCGGCAACGCATCCTTGCGCTCCACCCCCACTCCGTCCAGAATGCCTTCCAGGCGCGGGGTCACCACAGTAGTTTCACGCAGTTCCGCCAGCCCCCAATGGTTCCGCAGCATCTCGAGAAACGGATAGAGGGCATTGTTTTGGTGCTCCGGGAAACAGCGCGCCTCGCGGATGACCTTGCCCTCCGAGCGCACCTGTTTCTTCACTTCGTAGACCAGCTTCGACTTGCCGATTCCCGCTTGTCCCCGCAGGACCACCGCTTTCCCCGGGCCCGAACGAACCGACTCCCAGGCTTGCCGGGCCACTTCCAATTCAACTTCCCGCCCCACCATCTCGCGGTTGGCGCTCCAGGGACGGAGGAAAGAAAGTGCTTCCGTCTGCCGCTCTCCCGTGACCAAATGGGTCTTTTCCGACCCTTCAAGGCTCGTCGGAACATCATCCGGAGCCGCCTCAAACTCCAGGTAAGCATCCAGGAGCCGGCGGCTGGGGTCACTCACCAGGATCGAACCGGGGGCCGCCGTGTACAGCATATCGAAGCCCCGGTTCGGCACCTCGCCTTCCGGAGTCTGATTGGGCTTCGCAAGCACCGTACCCGAGTGAATCGTAATCCGGATGTGCAATCTTACCCCGTGGTGGTCCTCCAGCAGATCACTGCGCCGCCGGACTTCTCCCATTATTTCCAGGGCCGCCCGACCGGCCCGGCGGGCGTCGTTGTCGCTGACCTGGGGATAGCCAAAATAGACCACGATATTTTCCCCGAAGGCAGTGGCAATGTATCCACCGAAACGGATGCACGTATCCTGGCAAAGGTTCATTTGATCTTGTTGCATGGTGGCCAGCGTCTCTATAAATATTTCGGTGCCCTCCAGGGGAACAACCTGCAGTTTGACGCTGAGGACAGTAATTTGCCGCCGTTCGCTTTGGGGGATAGCCCAACCCATGTTGTTGACCG
Organism: Bacteroidota bacterium; assembly: GCA_039024435.1. Taxonomy (GTDB): domain Bacteria; phylum Bacteroidota; class Bacteroidia; order J057; family JADKCL01; genus JBCCQH01. The sequence continues at coordinate 17,167 of JBCCQH010000016.1, read as the reverse complement.
CAGTGAGGTCGTCCGCTTCCGCATCGGGCAAGGTACGGGCAGCAATGTTGCCCACAATGCTAGCAAAATTGACTTTGGTGAACTCCTCGAATACCGTTTTCGCATCGGCAATGCGCTTACGGGGATTTTTCTCCAATACGCGACGCAACAGGTCGGCCAGGGAATGGCCGGCGATGGCCGGAGGCAGAGACACGTGGGCGGGGCTGAGTTGCTGCTGGAACACCTCGGCCAGGCTGTCGCCCTGGATCACCGGCTCACCGGTGAGGCATTCCAAGAGAATGAGGCCCCAAGCATAGAGGTCCGACTTGCCGGAGGGGGCTTCGCCGCGCAACTGCTCCGGAGCACTGTAAGCTGGGGTGCCCACCACTTCCTGGGTGAGGGTCAGACTTTGGTAGTCGCCCCGGCGGAACTCCCGGGTAAACGCCCCGATCCCAAAGTCCAGCACCTTGACGTGGGCCTTCGATCCGGTGCGCGTGACCATGATGTTGTGCGGTTTGAGGTCGCGGTGGACAACCCCTTTGGCGTGGGCGGCGACCAGGGCGTCGAGCACCTGCGCCATCAATTCCTTCGTTTCCGGGGCGGAAAGCCCCTCCTGGATGCCGATCAGGTCCTTGAGACTACGGCCTTCGACGAATTCAAATACCGCATAAGGCTCGCTGGCGGCGGTGTAGCCTTTGTCCAGCAATTGAACAATGTTCGGGTGATTGATCTGCGCACAAAGCTGCGTTTCGCGTTCGAAACGAATGATCTGGTATTTGCGCCCCTTGGTGTCTTGCTCCTTGGGGAATTTCAGCATTTTGATCGCGACTGTCTGGCCGGTGCTGATCTGTTCGGCCTTGAAAACGAGACCGTAGCCGCCCTCGCCGATCTTCTCCAAAATGCGATAATTGTCAATGGCGGCTGGTCCCGGGACCGCAGCTTCGGTAATTTCTGGTTTCATGGTTCTAAAAAGTTGGTTCTTATGTTGTCGATGTCGATGACCGAAAGGTCAAGCACTGATTTTCAGTTGCATCTCATTGATGCATTGTCCTTCCTTAATAATCTGAAAATGGGGAGCCGCAAAGCGGATTTCACCCCGACGGCGCTCAATGATATTGGAAAACATGTACCCCAGCGGCTCACTTTCCAGCAATTGCTTGCGCAGGCGGTAGATCTGCACGTTGAGGTAATAAGCGTCGACTTCCCGGCGGAACTCTTTGCTCAAGTCGTAGGTCACGTCTTCGATGGCCGCCCAACCGAGCTCGGTCATGTCGTACCCCATTTCGAAATCGGCGAGTCGCTTGCGGGCCAGCGCCAGCAGCAGGTGGTGATAGACCCGTTCCCCGAGATCGAGTTCGAAGGCATTCATCTTGATCTTGAGCGCCACCCGTTCCTCGTCCAGACTCAGGCGAAATACAAACACCGCCTGTGAAGCCACCGAAGCGTTGTTCCGGGTGATCACTAAATCTTCGTTCTCAATGAATTTCCACGGTTTTCCCTGGATCTCGACGATCATACCGTGCTCCAAAGTCTGGGTATCCCCGTCTCGCTCAACCATCCACTGGAGTTGGTCAAAAAAGAAAGACACCCGCTCATCTTCCGGATTGGGAATTCCCGGGCAAGCGGTCAAAGACATGACTTCTTCCTCGGCAAAAACCGATTGGAAATAGCATGCCGGTGGGCTTGTGTCCAGCACCTCCCAAAACGTTTCTTGGCACTTGCCAAACTTGATTGTATCCCCTCGGACCAATTTGACGCTGTCGTGTTGCAGGTACTTCATCCCCACGGTCGTACCGTTGCGGCTCTTGTCCCGCAGGTACCAGCCGTCGCCTTCCCAGTTGATCGCCGCGTGGTCCCGCGAGATGTCGTGGTCGCGGATACAAATTTGCGAAGTTGCCCGTAGTCTTCCCACCGAATGGTGCGCATTGAGAAGCACGCACCTTCCGGTACACAATTGCCGTAGTACTGCCATAACCAAAAAGAATAATGTTACATCACTTTACAAAACTATCGTTCACTGACGGACAAACCGTTGCGTTTTGTCCGGGTCTGACCATACTTAAACCTGTATGGGTACTATCTCCTAACGATTGCATGAATATATCCATAAGCGGTCCGAAAAGCGTGTACAAAAATGGCCAACAATCCCGCGTTTTTCCCCGATCCACCCCCATTTTTACTCGAAAAAACTCCCCTCAATATGCATTTTTCGACCAAAACGGCGGAATATCCATTTTTCCCGCAAGCATTTATCTCCATAAAAGTCCCACGTTTTTCCCGGTTTCTCTCCGAAAAAAAATCGGCCCAGATCGGTTGCTTCTGGGCGTCCCCCGGCAGCCCGGGTCGGAAGGTGCCCCGATCTGTCTTACCCGATACAGTTAAAAGCATTGCCCCGGAGCAAGTCGACAAAAAGAAAGTAATCGGCGTCCCAAAATGATTTTTCATTTTCCCGTTCTCCGTGGAGCGGGCTCCCCTTTAGCTATTCTCAATTGCGGCATGTGACCCACAACCGACACCAACCCTATACCAAAACTGTGTAATTCAGGTACCCCGTTTGATTTTGAAACGCCTTGTGCCGGGCAATAGCTTGTTGGTGATATTTTTATTTATTCATTAAATCCACATTATGAGTAAAATCACATCATTAATTCTGTTTTTGTGCTTGCTCGGCGGAGTGTACCAATCTGCCCAAGCACAGCTCGGTGGCTGTCCCTGCCAGACGCAGGTGAACACCATCCAGCAGTACGATTTTGGCTCGAGTCCCGGGTTAAAAAGCATTGGCTTTTTGGCTACGGTATCGGGTTCGCAATTTTGCCAGGTGGTCGGCTTCTCGTGGAGCACCACTTACCCCGGCGCCACCATTACGACCTGGGACCCTTGGGCCCGCGTAGACTTTCCTCTGATTGGTTCCGGCGGCGGACTCGGCGGCGGACTCGGCGGTGGGCTCGGCGGCACCTACCTGGTTTGCCTTACCTATACCCAGTGGATCGACTCCAACATGAACGGAGTGATCGATCCGGGTGAAACCTGCGATGACACCCTGTGTGTTACCGTACGACTGTAAGTTTGTTGTCCTTTTAAGCTCGCTAATCTTGTAAGCTCGCTTTACAAAAGTTTAAAAGGAGGGGCTGTCTCACCACGAGGCAGCCCTAACTTTTTTCGGCCCCCTCCGCTTATCCACGGTGGTTGGCGTCCACCCCGCCCAAATAATCCCCCCGATTCGTACGCGCGAAAATATTTTCTTAACTTATCCTCCGGAACGCGACCCCAAACCTTCTAAACGCTATCATCATGAGTAAAATTCTTTTGTACGTAGCCATTGGGCTGGGTATTGTCTTTCTGGTCATGCTGCTAATGGCCGCAATGGGAAAAGGCGAAGCCCTGCGCAAATGGATGGGTCCCATTGGGGGGATCGTCATCGCCATCGTCGCCATTTTTGGCATTACCCAGGCCGGCGGCGGCGATGACCTCGCCAAAATTCGCGCGGAAAACGAGCGCCTGGAAAAGGAACTGAAACGCTTGGACGAAGAGCGGCAAGCCCTCGCCACCCAGCACGAAAAAGAGAAGGAGGAGTACGAAACCAAGCTCCAATCCCTCCAGGAACAGATCGCCAGCAAACAGCAAGAGGTCGACGCCCTGGAAACCCGGCTGGCTTCGACGGCCACCAAGACACCGCTGGAATGGTTCAGTTCCCTCTCGGGGGAAGAAAAAAAGACAATCAAGGAAGAAATCGACAAAGGCATCGACTGGATATGAAAAGGATGAATCTCTTTTACGCCGCGCTTTGCCTGTTCTGCGGGGTGATGATCACGACTCAATTGCAGGCGCAATCCAATCCCTGCGAAGGGGATCAGATCGGCATCCGGGCGGGCACCGGAACCGTGACCCTGAACCGGCAAGCCTGCGACCAGATTGTCCTGAGCTACGACAAATTCTTCGAACTGGAAGTGGCCAGCCGGCAAAATGACTCCCTGCGCGCGCTTTCGCTGCGTTACATCCGGGTGATGAACGAAAACCTCACCTTGCGCGATAGCCTGAACGACCTCAACCAAGGCTACGTGCAGAAGCAGGAAAAAACCATTCGACGCTACCAGGAACTCACCGAAGAGTACAAAACCGCCGCCGAAGATGCCCTCGCCAATGCAAAATTTGCCGAGCGCCGCCTCACAATCCAAAAGATCAAAACGCCTCTGTTCGCCATCGGCGGCCTGATCGGCGGCGCCTTGGTTGGCGTTCTGGTCGGCAATAGTTTGGGGAATTGAATTTTTGATTGGCGCGTTCCGAACGCGCAAACAGCGTTGAAAAAGCAATCCAAAACGTCGCCTCAGCACGCGGATCGTAACCGCACAGCGTGCCGTGCGCACCCGTGGATTTTCCGTGAAGAATTTCCAATTGATTGATCTCCAATTTTCAATGGGCGCATTTGGAACGCGCAACCTCCCGGCAATGTGCGCGTCGCAAAACCCACTTCTGTACGTGGATCGCCAGCGCACGGCCCGCCGTGCGCTGGCGAGAAAATCAAACCATCAGAAATTATAACTCAACTGTGTTCGCAGAAGGCGGCTCTGGTAACCGCCAGAAGCGGTGAAGGAAAGCCCGCTGAATTCCTGGCGGCCTTCCCACTGCTGAGTGCGAAATACATCGCTGACCGATACTTGAATGGCGCCACGCTCTTCGGCAAACCGCCAGGTCACCCCGGCGTCGGCACTGCCCATGGCGGCAAAGCGAAAATTGGTGCCCCAAATGCCCGGACCGGTGTACCAACCGGATATCTGCACCGAAAGGTCGTGCGGCAGCTCAAAACTGCTCTGGTGATAGACATTCCAGGTGCCCTGAGCCAGGTCGACCTCGCGGCCATCGGCGAGTACCGAATGGTTCTGGGTGAAACTGGCCCCACCGGCCGTGTAGGTCGTCCACCAAGACATGATTTCAAAGGGAACCGCAAGATTGATGCCCCAAACTTGCTGTTCCCCCAGATTGATCGTTGTCTGAAAAGCAGCTTGCGCGCCGGTCGTATCCACAAAATCGGTGATCAGATCGGTGGTGCGGGCGTAGCTCAAGGCCGTCGTCACATGCTGTAAGAAGGTGTGAGTAACCGATACATTCTGGGTCAACTGCGGCTGTAAAAAGGGATTTCCCTCCCGGTAGGTCAGCTCATCGACCTGCTCCCGAAAGGGATTCAATTGCGTGTAGCGGGGCCGATCAATGCGCCGGCTGTAGTTCAGACTGAAGGCGTGATTCTCGTGGGCCCGCCAGACGATCCCCGCCGAAGGAAATAGATTGAGGTAGCGGCGGAAGACTTCATCTCCTTCGCCCGCCACCGCCGCCGTCAATTCCCCCCGCGAATACGTGTGTTCTGCCCGCAGTCCCGCCTGCAACTCGACCCGCCCCAGGGTGCGCTGAAAACTCAAGTACCCCGCACTCACCGCTTCCCGGTAGACAAACTCGTTGCTGCGGGTGGGGTCCACTACCTCCACTTGCTCCTCGACCCGAAACCAGTCGAGGGCATTGTCGCTGTTCACCCGGGTCAGTTTGAGGCCCACCGCCAGAACTCCCCCCAAGGCGGGCCGTTCGTAGTCCACCTTCATTGCTTGAGTAGCGATGGTACTGGGAGTGTAACTGCGAAAATTGCGCACCGCAGTCACCGCGGCAAAGGCCGAATCATAGTAGACATTCGGTAGCCAGGCCTCACCCACAAAGTCAAATTGTCGGTGGTCGAGGTCCACTTTCCAGGTCCGGCCCTCCCCATCGTCGTACGCGTAGTTGAGGTTGAAGTCCAGGTTGCGGCGGTCGTCTACCGTCCGGCCATCGGCCCGGAGGTAGTGCAGGGTCGCTCCGCTTTCCCCTTCGTAAATGCGGGAAAGGCTGGCGCTCCGGGTTTCCTCCGCCGTGAAATTGCCGCTGACCTGCAGCCCGAAGGAATGCCGTTCATGGAGGGAGAAATCGGCCCCCGCCCGGAACCTTTGGTTGGTCAATTCCTGGACATTTTCCAGGCGCTGGGTGATCCCGAAGCCGTTTTGCTGGCGTGTGAGGTCCATGTAGTCGAAGTTTTGCTGCTTTTTTCCGGAAAAACTGCCGAATACATTGACGTGGCGATTGCGGTAGTTCGCGTTGCAACCGCCGAGGTAGTGGGCGTAGCGCCCGACGTTGTAGCCCAGATTGGCGCTGGCATTGGTGCCGGGAGCGCGGTCTTCCCGCAGGCGAATGTTGATAATACCGGCATTGCCCTGCGCATCCCAGCGGGCGGAAGGATTGGGAATGATCTCGATGGCTTCAATTTCGGTGCTGGACAGGGATTCGAGAAAGGCCGCGAGGTCGACCCCGGACAACGGTGAGGGTTTCCCATTGATGTAAATCTGGACGCCGCCTTTCCCCATGAGCAGAATGTTGTCCTGGTGGTCCACCAGTACGCCGGGGGATTTGCGGAGCAGTTCCAGGGCGTTGGCCCCGGTTGCGTTGGGATTGCCGGCAACGTGGAAGATGGTTTTGTCTGGACGTACCGAAATGGCGGGCCGGCGGGCGGCAATTTCCACCGTGGCGAGTTCGGTGGCGGCGGGCTGCATCTGTACCGGGGGAAAGATTTTTGCCTCTCCAGCACGCAGGGAAAAGTCCGGGAATTTCCGGCTTGCCATTCCGGTGAAGCGCAGGTGCAGGTAGTATTCGCCCGGCGCCAAAGCGGAAAAGTTGTAATTCCCGGCGGCATCGGTATAGCCAGCTTGGGTGAGGGCAGAATCCAGCGAGGAAAAGAGAAGGGCGGTGGCAAAAGGAAGCGGAGCACCGGTTTCGTCCAGGACTTGCCCCCTCAATTCGGTGGGTTGGGTCTGGGCGAATGCAGGACAGAACAGCAGCAGAGCGGCCAGAAGCGCGTAAAAATTCCGGGTCATTGAGAGCGTTTAGTTGGTTGAGTTTCGGGCCGCCGTGGTCAGCGGAGGCACCGGCGATTTCGGTACAAGTACAATGGAAGTAAAAAACGAGTGAGCGTTGGCGGATCAGATCACGGGCCCCAGTTGTGGGGCCCAGTCAATTTAAAGATGACGCCGCCCCCAAATACTTGCGCCCGCCGGCAATTTTTTGGGGCTACTCTTCCTTTCTGCCGGTGGAGGTAATTTCCGGGACCAGCCTTGCTTTTTTACCGACCAAGGGTCCGCAATCTCCCCCGGAGAGCCACCCACCTCCCCGAAATTGTCTGCCCCAACCATTATCCCAAACCCGAAATATTCACCGTACGTCAATTAAATGACCGATTTCCCGGCGGCTTTTCTTAAATTAAGGTCGATCAAAACTCAACTCAAGGCATTGGGGCAAAGCTGCACGGTTTCCTCCGCTTGATTGAATCCACTCAGATGCAGGCCATAAAGTTCTCCATCGATGTTTGTATGATGCTTCGCAATTGGTTCGTCATCTTAGTTGTGCTGTTTCCGGTACTGGGCTTTGCCAGTTCCGCGAAGGAAGACAGTATCCTGGCCCTCCTCCCCCGGATGCCAAACGATACCGACAAGGTCAATACCTACAACCAGTTGTTCAAGGTAAATTTTTCGGTCGACTCGGAAAAAGCGGAAAAGTGGGGGGTTGAGGGTTTAAATTTGGCCCACAAGCTGAAGTACAAGCGCGGCATCGCCAAAATGAGCAATAACCTGGGGGTGCTCCAATCAAAGATGGGCAATTACGAGCGTGCGCTCCAGTACTACGAAGGGGCACTGGAAATTCGCGCCTTGGAGGGCGATTCTACGGGGATGGCGATTTGCCGCAGCAACATCGGCTCGGCCTATTACAAGCGGGGCTTCTACGAATTGGCGCTGGACAACTACGGCTGGGCGTTGCGTATTTTCCTGGAAGATCAGGACACCGTGGGCATTTTGGGCGCGCTGAACAACATCGGCAGCATCTACAATGAACAAGGGCAATACGAAGCGGCGCTCCGGACCTACTTTTTTGTCCTGCAACTGCGAGAAACCCGCGACGACCGGAATGGACTGGCGCTTTCCCGCTACAATGTCGGAACGATCTACCACCAGATGGGCATGCTCGACGAGTCAATCCGCTTCCTGGAAGAGGCCCGCGCGACCTACATCGAGGACAATGACCTCTTCGGCTTGAATCCGGTGCTGATCGACCTGGCCAATATCCGCAAAGAACAAAACCAGTTGGAAAAGGCGCGCGATCTCTACACCGAGGCTTTGGCGAATGCGAAGGCGCTGAACGACCGCTTTACCATCGCCAATTCGCTGCAGGGCATGGCCATGCTGGACGCGAAAATGGGTAACTATGCCGCCGCGGAGCAAGGATTGGACCAGGCCTATGGCATCTATGAGCAGATCGACCGGCGCAAAGGCAAGGCGGAAACCCTGAACCACCTGGGCAAAATCCTCATGGACCAACAGCGGTTCCGCGCCGCGGTGCCCAAACTGCAAGCCAGCCTGGAAATCGCCCAGCGCCTGGAGGCCCGGGAATTGATCCGCGATGACTACCGGATGCTGGCGCAAGCCCTCGCCGGGACGGGCAACTACCAGCCCGCGTACGAGAGCTTTGCCGCGTTTTTTGCCCTGCACGACAGCATCTACACGAAGGAAAAGGCGGCGCAGTTCGCCGAGCTGAATGCCCGCTACCGCGCCCGGGAACAGCAAGTGGAAATCGACCGGCTCAATCTGAAGCAGGCGGAATCGGATCTCCGGATCGAGCGTTCGCGGCAGCGGAATTACCTGCTTTTCGGCGGATTTATCGTAGTGGGGTTGGTGGCGATGATTTTTTACGTTCGTTACCGCCAAAAGCAGCGCACCAACCGCAAGATCGAGCGCATGAACGCTGAAGTTCAGGCCCAACGCGACCGGGTCGAGGAACAAAACCGCCAAATCCGCGAAATCAACGCGAACCTGGAACGGATCATCGAGGCCCGCACGGCGGCCGTAGTTTCCGCCAAAAACGAACTGGACACCTTCCTGTACGAATCGGCGCACGCGCTGCGACGGCCCCTCACCCGCATTGAGGGCCTTACGCAATTGTTGCGCATCGAGCCGGATCCCGCCGCACAATCGGATTTGCGGCACAAAATGGCCTTTACCATCCGGGGCATGGACCGCCTACTGCACAAGCTCATTGTGGTCAACGAAAACGAAAAGCGGGATGTCCGCTTCGAAGCGATTGACGTGGCAGCTTTGGTGCGGGAAATCTCGCACGAATTGCAAGCTGGCCCGATTGACCTCCAGATGGAGCCACCGCAGGGCTTTGTCCTGTACAGCGACCGCTACCTGATTTCGGCCTTGTTGCTGAACCTGCTGGAAAACTGTGTTCACTATTGCTCGGATCCCCGTGTGCGGAATCCGGAAATTCGGGTGCGCCTCCGCAAGGAGGAAACCACGGTCTGCCTCGAAGTTGAGGACAATGGCCAGGGGATCCCTGCGGATCGGATTCCCCAGTTGTTCGATATGTTTTACCGCGTTCACAACCGTTCCGGCAGCAATGGTCTGGGGCTGTACGTGGTGCGCAAGGTCGTGGATCGCCTCCACGGAAAGGTGGCCCTGGAAAGTACAGTTGGGGTCGGAACCAAGGTGGTGGTGGAGTTGCCCCGGCAATTTGTGTGACCGGCAAATGGTGATCGCGCGAGTCGGCGGAAAACCCGCGCGAACACCCGGCGTGCCGTGCGATCTGCTTGGAACGCTGTACCTTTGCGCCTATGAAAACAATCACCGTCATTGGAGCAACCGGAATGCTGGGAAATCCGGTCACGTGGGCCCTCCACCGGACCGGTTTTCAACTGAAAGCTATGGTGCGGGATCCGCAAAAGGCCCGGGCGGTGCTCCCGCCCGACTGCGAGCTGGTGCGGGGTGATTTGCGCCAGGTGGAAGATATTCGCTCGGCCCTGGCCGGAGCCGATGGGCTCTTCCTCAATCTGTCGGTGCTTCCCGCGTCGCGCCCTTCCGATTTTCAGCCCGAGCGGGAAGGAATCGCGCATCTCATGGCGGAATTGGGGGACAGTTCGGTGCAATGCGTGGGCATGACTTCCTCGCTGGTGCAGCGGTACCAAGGGATGCAGGGCTTTGACTGGTGGGTGTTTGACCTCAAGCTCAAAGCCGCGGAAAGGCTCAAGGCGGGTCCGGTGCCGAGTTTGCTGTTTTACCCTTCGACATTCATGGAGAATTTTGACCGGGGGGCCTACCGCCGGGGCAATATGATCGCGCTGGCCGGTGATTCTGCGGTGCCCATGCACTTCATCGCGGGGGTGGACTACGGGGCGCAGGTGGCCCAGGCGTTTCAACAGTTTTCCGGCCGGTCAAAAGAATATGTGATCCAGGGACCGGAGGCGTTGACCGCCGATGCGGCGGCACAGATCTTCGTGCGCCATTGGTCGGGTCGCAAGCTGGTGGTGCGCAAGTTGCCTTTCGGTCTGCTCAAGCTGATGGGCAATTTCGGGCGCACCTTTAATTACGGTCGGCACATTGTGGAGGCACTGAACCGCTACCCCGAGGTCTGGGAGGCGGAGGCGACCTGGCAAGAATTGGGTCCGGCCCGGACGACCCTGGCGGAATACGCGCAGTCGGCGGGACAGTCGGGTGGATAGGAGAGTTGAGCATTTCATTCGGAGTTTGTTTCCCCATCGAATTAGTTGATTATGCGCATCAATTGGTTTTGCACTTTGATTTGGATCCTGGGCAGTTTTTCAGTCCAGGCCCAGGAGCCCACGCCCGTCGATTGGTTTCTGGACCAATACCCCATCCCCAAAGTGACTGATCCGCTGGTCCGCACCTTGCGCTTCTACGACAACCGCCCTACCAACCGGCCCGAAGATGGAACGCTGGCGGCCGCGGAGCGGACATTTTTACTGCGCAAGGCGGATACTCCTCTTCTCGAAATGCGGTACGACAGCCTCGGGCGCTTGGTCCACGCCATCGCTTTCCGGCATCTCCGCCCCCCGGAACGCGACACCTTCCAGTTGCACCTGCGCCAGGTCTACAACGACGCGGGCCGCCTAGCAGTTCAGGTCGAGCGGGTGTTTCGGGCGGATGGCTTCACCGCGGTATCGACCGACTCGACCTACTACCTCTACCACCCCAATGGGCGCTTGTTTGCGGTGCGCAAGCCGCACGCCCCCTGGATGCAAAGGGGGGACACCATTCGGGGCGCCACCGATAAGTATTCCCGGTTTCGGTACCGGAGGGGCCGCTTGGTGGCCTTGGAAAAGCGGTGCGATCCCGCTTCGGACCGGCCCAGCGGGATGCTCGTGGAATGTGCCCGCGACTCTTTCCTTTACGATGGGGCAGGCCGCATCGCCGAAATCTTGAACCGGGACGTTGCCGGTTGGGAACCGGTTCGGCATTTCCTGTACGACGCGCAAGGTCAGCTCAAAGAAACGGCCATCTACGCGGGCAAAAATCCTTATTGGTACGTCCGCTGGAGTTATGATTCGGCGGGTCGTCCGCGCCAATGCGTGCGGGAGCCCGCCGCCAGTTTTGATCCCCCGGCCCAGATCTTCCGCTTTTGGTACAGTCCCGAGGGGCAGATGACCCGCTTCCAGGCCCGCCGCGCTGGAAGCGACGTGGAAACCGACCTGCTGATCGAAGCGGAGTAAAGGAATGGCGGCAAAATTGTCGTCCATCCCTCCTTGAAGCCGAGCCCGAAAATGTGCAGATTTGCAATTGTTGCGGACCGGGCGCTCGGGCGCCCAGATCCCGCCCCCGTAGTTCAATGGATAGAATGGGGGATTCCTAATCCCCAGATCCAAGTTCGATTCTTGGCGGGGGTACCCACAAGTAAAAGCTGACACGGTGGTCGGCTTTTTCTTTTTGGCCCAGAAACCGGTGAATTTCCGAAATTTTGAGAAAAACGGAATTGGTTCGCGGGACATGGCCACAATTGCTCCGGTTCAGATCGACGCTGCGCCAGCTCACGTCGATTCCCCGCGCTTGCCGCCTCCGCCATTCGCAGCTTCGCCCCTTTTGGGGGGCTTCGCCTGCTCCTGGGCTCCGGCTGCTTTCCCACCCTATTTTTGCTCAAAGCCCCGTGGATGCGGGGAAGGCAGGATGGATGAACCACCGCTATGAACTGTGGGCCAGGCGGAACCCGACATTGCCGTGGCGGTTGATGGGGCGCATGAGGTTGCGCCCCGCCACCCGGCAAAGCCGCGCACGGCCGTTCCAACTGCCGCCGCGTAACACGCGGTAGACGCCATCTGCATCCTCCCACGCAGTGCCATCAGCAGGGGCACCAGCATAACTGCTATGCCAGTGATCCTGGCACCACTCCCAGACATTACCGCTCATATCGTGCAGGCCCAACTCGTTGTCTCCCAAAGTACCCACCGGGTGCGTCTTTGAGCCAGAATTCGAACTGTACCAACCCACAGAACCGAGGTCCCTACTCCCAGCGTATTTGTGATCCTTACTTTTCTGACCACCTCTCGCAGCATATTCCCATTCTGCTTCGCTCGGTAAGCGGTAATGCTTACCGGTTTTGGCATTTAGCTTTTTGATGAACTCCTGAACATCATTCCAGGATACACGCTCAACCGGACACTTGTCGCAGCCTGAGAAAGAGAGTTCCTTGGGATCGCTTCCCATCACCGCCCGCCATTCTTCCTGCGTGACTTCGTACTTGTTGATCTGAAAGGTATTGGTATGTAAAGGATTAAGTCGCTTTTCGCTATCAAAACAATCATCGCCCTGCTCCTCTGTACAACCCATTGTAAATTGCCCTCCGTAGACGGTCACCATGTTTCGCTCCATCTGGGCGATGATACCATCTTCTTTGTTGGACTTTGTGAGCGGTTCATCTTTTTCCGCTTTGGGGATTTCAACTGGAGTCGGAGGATCTTCTTTGTTTGGTTTTGAATCCTGATTTTGGGCCGATGATTCACCGTTCTTCGTTTCTTTGGAGGCAATGCCCTCCGTTTGGGCAGAAAGTGGTGTATCACGAACGGCTACCGATACACTACTGGTAGTTCCCATATTATCAAAGGGCGTCGAAGTCGAATTACTTGCTGCCACAGGCTTATCAGGCTGGCGTCCTTCCTCTCCATTGCCACCCACCGCATTGTAGATCATTGGCCCGAGAATCGCCATTACAAGCAAGATTAGCACGCTCCCAATCACCTTTTGGCGGTCCAAACTCCGCAACCATGCCGGAATTGTACTTCTCTTCCACTTGCCCAGTTGCTTCCGTTCCTGTTTCCATTTGCGGGCCAACTCCTCTGCAATCCGCAGCTTTTCCTTCTTGTGATCCAAAACATCCCCGTATTCATCCGCTAGCTCATACTCCTCAGACAATTCCTTCGCCTTTAGATACTGGTAATCAGCATCCCAGAATCCCTTTCCTTCAAGAAAAAGGTCGCCCTTTAGGATAAAGGCCTCGATCTCTTCCCGTCGCTGGGCCTTGGCATTGTACTGCCGGTTGCGAAAGAAAAGGTAATTGGTGCCCGTAATCTCTTTGCTCACCTGGTGCTGCGGCGACATCTCCGCATTCCGGGAACGCACCGCATCAGAAAGGGCTGCGTAAAGTTGTTCCAATGTAATCTTTTCCTGCTTGAGCGGCAGCCCATTCTTCAGGATCGCCAGCAATTCCCCGGTGAATAAGGTATGTTTCTGCTCCGGATCAAAATAAGAGACCTCATGGCCGTCCGATGAAGAAATAACATAGCTACCCTTGAGTTTCATCTCCTCAATGCTGCCCCGGTCGCCCATCGTAATGGCACCTGAATAGCAGGCGTCCAGAAGAATGATGCTTTGCGGAATGCCCGATTCACCGATGATCTGCTTCACCGAATTGTAGGCGATCCCCGTGGTTCCATCCAGGCGCAACAGGCGCTTCTTGCTATCCTTCGCCACCAAATAGTAATCCTTGCCTGGGCGGCGGTAGCCATGTCCAGCAAAGTAGAGGATCAGGGTCGTGATCCCGGCTTCCCTCTGCCCCTCAGTGAGATCAAATAATTGTTCCTTGATCTCCGCACTGCTTCCCTCGGTGATGGTGTAAATGTTTTCCGGGGGAATGCCCACGATGCTTTCGTCCTGCAGGACCTTGGCAAGCTCGTGGACGTTGTTGGGCGCTGAAGTTACATCCTGAAAATCCTCGTACTCGCTGATTCCGATCAGGATGGCGAGGGTAGCTTGAGGTTTAAGGGAATATTTTTTAGCGCGGGGCATCCGGGACCTACTTCTTTTTATTTTTCCTCGGCTGGCAAAGTTCTTGGTAGCGACGGTCGAATTCCGCCTGTGCTTCATCCCGATTCTTCTCGCTCCCCAGCTCAAAGGTCATTGTGAGGGACTTGCCGTTCTTGGGGCATTCCGCTGAGAATTCGATCTTTCCCTTCTTCCCGCTGAAGTGCTGCCAAATCTTTTTGATCAGCCACTCAATGCGGTTGGTGACGATCCCGGATGCCACCCCGATGATGACCGCCTCCAGGACTTCGCCCGACTGTGGAATGAGGCCATCTTCTCTTTTCTCCAATTCCGATTCTTTGACCTTGGTCTCCAAATCATCCAGATCATGCTCCCGGATAAAATCATTCAGCCAAACAGCCTCCTGTTCCGCATTGTACATGTCGAGTTTCAGTTCGAATGTCATCCTGATTGTTGGTTATCATTTTCTCAATCCCCGCAATTTAATCTCTACGTAAGAGAAGGATTCTGAATTAAAATGCACGTGGTCAATAAGAATCGACATCAAAATGCAATCACAAGCTGTACGTACCACTGCTCTATCCCGGGAGGCCCGGTTTGGATTGCTTTACGGCTAAGCAAAGAATCACCTTTAAGCCGAAAGCTTGCCGGTGATTTTAACCTGCGGTACCGGCTGCGCGGACCGCTGCCTTATCCCAGAGTAGAATTAACGTCCTGATTCGTGCTCATCAATGTCTTGAAGGCTTGGGGCCGCATACCCAATCTCCTACCCCGAAAAGTTCAACCCTGGCCCTAGCGGGGGTACAAAACTGCCGAAATCTTCCGGTTGCGGCAGTTTTATGGTGTCAGGGTAAATACGGGAGCAACCTCTTTCCACCCGGCGACCCAGCGATTGCAACATTTATCCGGCGGTTCAGACATTTTATTGCCCCACTAAAACTTTTTTATCGCACTTAGGTTTTTATAAACGAGGGTTCTACAGCTACGATTGGGGACATTTCCGCTCTTTGCTCCGGGTTCGGTAGAAGGGGCAGTACTGCTCTTGAGGACCAAATCTCAACGGGCGCAGGCCCGGAGAATTCATCGGATCGCCCAGGAACATTTTGCGAAATCGGTTTCGCGGTGTCCAAAACTTTGCTGAACCGGTGGCGATGCCGGGAAAATGAATCTTCGCGGTAGGAAAATGTATCTCCCCTACCGTCAATACGATGCTGAACTACCATTGAGACTGCTTACCACCATTTACCATGAAAACAAAAACTTCCAAGCTCCCTTTGGGGTATCGGATTCCGGAGCAGTTGCGCTCGGAATTCCGCCAGTATCAGACGACCAATACCGCAAGGTCGTTGCTCGTGATCTTAGGGGACTACTTGCTGATCGCGGCCAGCGCTGCGGCGGCGATTCTTGTGGCGGATCGGCTCCATTTTGTCTTTGCTGTGTTGATTCATTTGCCGGTCGGGCTGCTGATCGCGCGGGCGCTGCGTGGATTGGAAGTCATGGTTCATGTGGGAAGCCACTACAACATCAGTCGCAACCGCAAGGTCAACGATGCGATTGCCAATTTCCTGTGCGCCTGGCCGAGTTTCTCCCTCTTGTCGCGCTACCGAAAGTTTCATCTGCCCCACCACACCCGGTTTGGTACGCACGCAGATCCGGATCGGGCCCGGTTTGAAAAAATGGGCTTTGCCGAATTGAGCCGAACCCGCCCGAGGCGCTTTTTCTCCCAAATTTTCAAATTGGTCCCGCGATACCTCTTCGATTGGTATTCGGTGATCGGGTCGGATCCATGGACTTTGCTCGCGGGATTGGGCTCCCACACCCTCTTGTTCCTCCTGCCATTGGGGCTGATCTTTTCGAGCGTGGGAACGGCCGTGATGCTGTGGTTGCTGTACATCGTTCTTCCCCTGGTATTGGTTTTGCCGGTCCTCCGAATCATTGCGGAAGCGGCGGAGCACAACTACCGCGAAGACAACATTTTTGATGCGTCGTACACCAACGATGGTTGGGTTCACTGGTTGTTGCACCCCCACAACGATGGCCTGCATGTCCTCCACCATCTGGTGCCGGCCATTCCCCATCACCATTTGCGCCAGGCACAGCGGTTTCTTGAGGAAAAAGACCAGGAGGCATACCGGAAAAGGATGCGGCAACGCCATTCGATTTTTGACAATCCCTGATCGGGTGCGGTGATGCGGCACCTGCGCCAATGCTGGCCGGGTCAATCCGAGTAGGTTGGATTTCTTTTCCTGAGTCTGGGGAGGCGGGCGGCCCAATGCCGTCAACCGGGGGCGGCATTGCTTTCAATCCGACAGCGTTCCCTTCAACCTGGGATAGGGGTAGGAGGCGATTGTCGGAGCTCCTCGATAGAAAGCGACTGCCGGATGGCCCGCCCCGGCCCGGCTTGCGGAGGGGCGGGGATCCCCCTACGTTGTATTCCGCAACAATACCAGGGACATAGCAAGAACCACGGCTAAGTCGATCAGTACCAACCAAAGGGCCGCAGTAATCGATTGCGAATAGGTTACCCCCGCTATCGGATCAAAATATTGTCCTTTGGTTCCGCAATCAAATTTCAGTCTTGATGAAATGGCAGTAGACATGGTTACCAACCCGGTAAGGGAGGATAACACAAGTAGAGAAAGAGGTGGATAGCCGAGGGGTTGCACAGATGAATGCAGGACGCGGACTTCGCGGAGTTCATTGGCGTCTCGCTAAATTCAGCGATTGCTGCACTGCCGCAACGTCCATGATCAAATTGAGTTCGCTGGCTTTATTGATGATGTATTCTCAGGCAGGGTATTTTTTGATCATTTCCAAACATGACCAGCAAAGATCGAACTAAAAGCGGCTGAGTTTCCAAATCCAAGAGATAAAATAAGGTATTCACAATACGGCAAAAGTTTCCGCCATGGTTGATGGATGAAAAAACTTCATCGGATAACTTAGAGGCTGTTTAAATTTAATCCTGTGATTTTGCTATGGCATCTTTTTCCGCCTCTCTTCAGCTATTTTCTCGCCCATAGCTTTGGCTATGGACTCCAAAATGAGCTTTGAGAGACAAAAAAATCTGCGATAGCAAATTT
>JBCCQH010000015.1:0-85541 GCA_039024435.1 Bacteroidota bacterium | reverse complement strand
CTGGCAACGTTTGCAGACGACGCCTTTTTGCTTGCGCAAGTCGCCGAAGTGGGTTCGGCAGGATTGTTCGTCGGGAAATTGGGCGATAAAGTTGAATAGATTCATGGGCAGATTCGAGCTTTGGCCGCAATCTCAACCCGCTGATTGACATCTCGTGTCAGTGTGTCCTGAAAATTTTAACAAAGATGGAGGATTCAGGCCCTCCGCATTCGGCTACGGGAAGCTGGATGCAAACCACTCCAAGCTGCTGTTGTAAAGAGCAATGGTGGTGAGCGTTGGAGTAAATTTCTTTGCTTACGAAGAATAGGTGTGAATATGGGAGCTGAACGAAAGTGAATCGCTGTACGAAGCGTCGAAAGGTTCATAGATGGGGACAAAACGAGGGTTTTGACATGTCTCTCGGATGAGCGGGGAAGTTATCCGGCTTCTGACTCCGTGTTGCCCGGCGTATCGGCGGCAGGACCCATATTCAGGCTTTGTTAAGAAACAGGAGAAGCAGTCAATCGATGTAAAGCAAAAGGTCGTAATCCGGGAAGGAGCAGGCCGAAAGTAGCGATGCGTTTGACTGTGGCGGATCTCGTCGTAGTAGTGAAGAAGCGGCTTTAATGGGCGTGGAGCGAAGGGCGGGACTCATCAAGGTAAATTATTGCGACAACTCGAAAAAAAACGAGGAAGATTGCGATGAAACAGCCAAAGTCTATCCAGTCACGCAACCGTCCGGAGTTGTTTGCCCACTGGGCAATCGGTTACCACTCGGAATTGCTGCCACGGAAGACCAGATGAGAAGAGCCGTATGAATCGAGAGGTTCACGTACGGTTCTGTGAGAGGCTGGGGGTGAAAGTCCCCCGGCCTACTCCATAAAGCGGTGGCATAGTTCCGGACAAGCATAATTTTCACTTGCACTCCCCTGACACCCCTGACACCCCTGACACCCCTGACTCCCCTGAATTGCTTAATGCTCGCGTACCATTGAAAATTATCTAATCGGAAATTACAATCTCATAGTCGGTTAGCAGGCCAGAAAGGCCATCGGAAGAAAATTTGGCTTTTTTCAAGCGGTTTTTGTCCGGAGAAATGACAAATCCGCGGGCCCCCCGCAGATCGGCCCTTTCCAGTCTGGTCGCCTCAAACATGGCTCCAGTGAGGTCGCATTCCCGGAGATCGGCCCCGCTGAGATTGGCCCCGACGAGATCAACTTCCCGGAGACTGCAACGCAAGAGCTCCGCCCGGGCCATCGCACAGCCGAAGAAGGAACTCAGGTCCAGAATACAATCGGTAAATCCCACCTCGAAAAGGAGGGGCCGCACCAAATCAAAGCGCAAGCCTAGCATTTTGCAGGTGGTAAACCGGACATCCCGCAGTCCGCTGCCTTCCAGTAGAGCCAGGCTGAGGTCGCAATCCTGAAATTGGCACCCCGCTAGGGTAACTCCGTTGAGGTTTACCCCGCCGAGGTTGCAGCCGCTAAAGGTACATTCCAGGTATTCGCCCGGTTTCAGGGCATCCGCTCGCAAATCGACGTTCTTGAAAATTTTATTTTCCGTGTAGTGGGCCATGGCGTAAGGTAGGAGGTGACTTGCCGCCAATATCGCATCGGAATCGATTTCAATCAAGGACGGGCGGATGACAATTCTGCCCGCACAGATTTTCCAAACTTGACATTTTTGTCATTCACCATCAAGGATGGAGCAGTGGGGGAGCGA
This sequence comes from Bacteroidota bacterium, assembly GCA_039024435.1. Lineage (GTDB taxonomy): Bacteria > Bacteroidota > Bacteroidia > J057 > JADKCL01 > JBCCQH01. Next base: position 83,840 of record JBCCQH010000015.1, on the reverse strand, counting down.
TTTGGGAGCCGAATTTCCGGGTCCAGCGGCGAAAAGCCGGGCCTGGAGTTCGATCCACGGGCAATTGCGCCTGGAGATCATCGATCAACTGGCCCGGCCCGGAGTGCGGTTGGTCGGTCGGCCCGAGGAAGAGGTAAGGTTGCCCGTCGATGCTTATGGGGGTGCCGCGCCGGGCCCGCCATCCGCGGTCTTCCGCCCGGCGGAGCTGGAAGAGCGTCCGTAAAAATACTGCGTATTCCGAGGGATGAGAAAATCCGGAGCGCCCCCCAAAATCGCGTTCCGGGGAGATGCGGTCCAGATTGACGAGAATAGATTCCGCTTTGGTGAAGTCCTTGATCTCCAGAAATGGTTCGGCCCCGAGGGACTTGAGCATGAGCAAACGCGCACCGTAGCCAGTCCAGTTGTGGTAGTAGCGCATTGTTTCCACCAGCGTCCGCTCGTCGATCAGGTAGCCGGAGCCGGGCACCGCCTGGTCCAGGGTCTGGGCGGTAATGCGGACGGGTTGATCGCTGTGCTCCTCAAAAAAGACATATTTCAGATGGAGCCCGATCTGCCCGACGAGCAAGACAAAAAAGATGACCTGAACCACCGTGCCCGTGGGATTGGGCTGCCACAGATCGCGCAGACCAAAATAGAGCAGGCCCAGCAAGGGAAACAGCGAGACCACAAAAAATTCCGATTCCTGGGGCAGCCACCAGCCAAAGAACAGGTAGTGGACCGCTAGCCAACTCAAAAAGACGATGCGCCAGTGCCGATCCGGCAGTTGGATTCGTTTCCGGGTGACCTGGCGCAGGTTCCACACGATGACGGCAATGATCGCCAATCCATACAGCAATTGGTAGAGGAAAACTGCCGCGTAACGCCCGACGATGACATTGGCGATTTGGCTGCGGTAGAGTTGGAACCAGCCTTTGGGGCCCAGGTTGGAGAAGGTGCCCCAGGCGGCGTGGTCCAGCATTTCGTAGCGGAAAGTGTAATCCAGCAACCCGGCCCGCGACAGCTCGTATCCGCTGGCGTGGGCGGCGAGCACATAGACCGCGAGGCATACGATTCCACTTGGAAGCAGGGTAGCGGCGGCTTGTATCCCGCCCCGTCGCCCACCTCGCAGACACAACCAAACCGCTAGCGGGACGGCAAACAAGACATTGGTCTGATGGTAAAAGATCGCCCCCAGAAGCAGAGCACCCAGTATGAACCCGTCTTTCCCGCGCAATGGCCCGGAGCCCAGCCGCGCCAGGTACCAGCAGGCGGCGACCAGGAACATCATGCCGGGCACGTAGACCTCGACCACCGAAGCCATTTTCCAGAAACCAAAACAAAAAAGCAGTCCCAGAGCGCCCAACAGCGCCCCGACCGCCGTTTTTCCCATTTCCCGAAAAAAAAGAAAAGTAAATCCCAAAGTGAGCGCCGCAAAAAAGAGGTTGTGGGCCCGCGCGACGCGAAAGGCTTCCGGCGCAAATCCCAGCGCAGTCAGTCCATTGAGCACTTGGTGGTTGACGAAGTTGTACGCCAAATGGTGGGGATGCAACAATTGGGTGCCTTCACGAATGGACGTGGCATAGTCGTAGGAGTCCACGGAGATCTCGGTGGTTCCCAAAGTGCCCAGCAAAACGAGGGCCAGGACAAATAAAAATGCAGCGGTAAGTAAATTGTTGCGCGGCATGCGGTTGCGACTGGCTACAATTCTAGCAACAATCTCCGCAAATAAAAAACTGGACGGCCCCAACTGGGCCGTCCGGAGGGGTCAATAAGTAAATATGTATGCGAGGGGAGATTAAAATTTCTTAGCGGCGGTTTAAAATTGGTTGGTGAAATTTGCGAGCGCAGATTTTTTTGTCCCTCGAAGCTCATTTTGGAGTCCATCGCCTGAGCTATGGGAGAAAATAGCTGAAGAGGGGTGGAAAAAGATGCCATAGCAAAATCGCCGGATCAAATTTAAACTGCCTCTTAGCACTCACAGCCGGCTGAAGATGAACTGGCGCAACTCCGGTCCGCAGTCGCTGCACTTTTGGAAAGCGTCGTGGTTCCCGTCTTGAATCGTACGCAAAAGGGTGGGAATATTTTGCTGATTGAGCCGCGGATGGTACAGGGAAGGCCCGTCTACCGTGACATCGTTGCCGTCAGCGGGGCCCTGGACGTAGGGGACCACCTGATCGTTGGTGCCGTGGACGCTGTAGACGGCAGGATCACCGGCCGAGACGAGGTCGGCGGAGATGACTGCTCCCGATTGGCTGAAGACCCCGGTCACGCTAGATGAATGCCCCGGATTGCCGCTGTTGCCTTCCCAGCCGCCCTGGGCTTCGATGTGCCCGGTGATTTCCGCACCCCCTAGGAGATTCGTTTCGGAGGCCTGAACCAGGCCACAGTGCAAGGCGGCAAAAGCCCCGGCGGAATACCCCCCGACGAAGATTTTGGTGCTGTCGATGCGGTAGCGGCCGGCGGTTGCGGCATCCTGGCGGAAGAAACGCACCGCAGCCTTCATGTCCAAAGCCGCATCCACCACGGCTTTGCGGATCCGGGAACGGTTGCGTTCCTGGTCGAGCAGGCGGTATTTGATCGAAGCCACCAGGTAGCCAGCCCGGGCAAGGTAAATCGCCAGTTCGGCTTCCTCCTCTTTGGTGCCCCCGGTGAAGCCCCCACCGTGGGCGATGATGATGACCGGACGGTTGCTTTCGGTATCACCTTGTCCTTCATATATGTCCAGGGTGAGTTCGGTGTCAACCCCGCCCTGCGTCATGGCGCGGCCGTATACGACATCCGAAGTGATGTCGACATTGGCAAAAATGAGGTTGTTGTACCGCTTGTTGCCGGCGGTTTCACCGCTGCCCAAGATGACTTCTTTCTCACAGGCCGCAGCCAGCAAAGTGATGAAAAGGAGTGACAATATTGAATGACTGAGTTTCATGGCACTTGGTATTTGCCAGGAATACGCACAACGCGCACCTTGCCCTACCCCAGCCCGGAAAATCTTCTGCTTTTCCGGGAGCACCGCGGCGGTGTGGCCGGGTGGCATTTGCGGAAAGTGCGTACGATCACAGAAATTTCCGGTCAATCGACCAATGCATGCAATTCTTTCAGATCGAGTTGCTTGAAGATGTCTTGTTCGACGGAGACAATGTCGCTGGACAGCTTTGCCTTGCGTTCTTGCAGGCGCACGATTTTTTCCTCGATGCTGCCTTTGGTGATGAATTTGTAGGAGAAAACCGTATTGACTTGTCCGATGCGGTGGGACCGGTCGATGGCCTGGGCTTCCACGGCGGGATTCCACCACGGATCGAGGATGAAAACGTACTCGGCGGCAGTGAGGTTGAGTCCCACTCCGCCGGCTTTCAGGCTGATCAGAAAGGCCGGCACGTCGGAGTCGTTTTGGAAGAGATTGACCTGTTGTTGGCGGTTGCGGGTGCCCCCGTCAAGGTAAGCGTAACGGATCTTCCTTGCATCCAGGTCCTTGCGCAGGAGCTGCAACAGGCGCACGAATTGGGAGAAGATGAGAACCTTGGCGCCTTTGGCGAGGACTTCTTCGAGTAGGCGGACAAATTCGAGGTACTTACCCGAATCCGAGAGCCGCAGATCCTGGCCCTCTTCGACGAGGCCCGGGTGGATGGCGATTTGACGGAGCTTTTGCAAACCGGCGAGGATGCTCAGTTTTTGGGACCGGAACTCGGTATTGGACATGTCGAGCAGGTAGTTGCGGTAGGCGCTTTTGATGTCGTCGTAGATTGACTTTTGCTTGGTGGTCATGCGACAAAAGCGGATCTGCTCGATTTTGGGGGGCAATTCTTCCGCGACTTGCTCTTTGGTTCGGCGCAAGATAAAGGGGTGGATCAGGCGCTTCAGGTGGGTCATCCGCTTTTCATCGTGCGCTTTTTCGATGGGCTGAACGTAAAAGTCCCGAAAGAAGCTTTCGGAGCCCAAGAGTCCCGGGTTTAGAAAGCTCATCTGTGACCACAAGTCCATGAGGGAGTTTTCCAGCGGGGTACCGGTCAGCGAAAGGCGGTAGCGGGTTTTCAGCTCACGAATGGCCTGGGCGGTTTTTGAAGCCGGATTTTTGATCATCTGACTTTCGTCCAGAATCACGTAATGAAAGGGAAATTCTTTAAGGATTTTGATGTCCTGGCGCACGATACCGTAAGTGGTAAAGATCAAGTCGTAGGCGGAAAATGCCGAGGGATCTTTGCTGCGGCCGACGCCGGTATGGATGAGGATGCGGATATCGGTGGTAAAGCGGTTGGCTTCATTCATCCAGTTGTAGATCAGAGAAGTGGGCATGACGATGAGCGAGGGAATGCCCACTTTGCGCTCTTTTTCGCGCTGCAAGAGGCTGAGGGTTTGCAGGGTTTTGCCCAGCCCCATGTCGTCGGCGAGGATGCCCCCCAGTTTGTAGGCTTGGAGGAAATCCAGCCAGTCGTAGCCTTTTTTCTGGTAGGGGCGCAGGGTCGCCTTCAGTCCCGTCGGGATGGCTACATCGTCGATTTTGGCTTCGGGGGAAAGCCCACTCAGGGTACGCTGGGCGCCATTTTCGTAAGCGCCCAGATCGAGTACCGCCGCCTGGTAGGGCCGAATGGCCAGTCCGTCTTCGCGCTCCTCCGCGATTTCCAGCAAGTGGCGGTAGTCGCTGAACCAGTTTTCCGGGAGAATGGCAATGGTGCCATCGGGGAGTTTGAAGTCGCGCCGGCCCTGCATGATGTGCTTGCGAAACTTAACGAACGGGATCTCGTGCGGCCCGATCCGGACGATTGCCCGGATGTCAAACCAGTCGCCTTCCTGGCGGGTCACGATCTCGACCCGGGGAGTTTCAAAGGTCAGTTGCCCCTGGGTGGCGTCTTTCTGCACGACTTCAATGCCCATTTCTTCGAGGGCGGGAACATTTATGGCCAGCCACCTCAATCCATCCTGCCGGTCCATGTATTCCCAATTGAGCAGTTGGCCGTGATCGGCGAGGCGTTCGAGCAGGCGCATGACGTCCTCTTCGGCGGCTTTGTCCCGGTGGATTCGGTAGAAGGTGTAGCTGTCACCATCCGCTCTGGCTTCCACCTTGACCCGTTGGGCCGGCCGGGGTAGGAGCAGGTGATCGCCGTAGGCGACGCGCAGTTTCAGACTGATGGCGGATTGGTCCATGTCATTGACCAGAAGCCGAAATTGTGCCGGTTCCTGGATGTCGGTGATGTCGAGTCCGCCGGAAGCTGCGACTTCGTAACGTTCCACGATCTGCGGAACAAATTTTTTGAAATAGGTCTCCTCGACATTGCGGGCGATGGAGATGTGATCTTTCTTGAAAAATGGCACCAGCTTGCGGCCTTCCACCGGTTCGTTGAAGGTGATGATTTGATCATCGACCAGCATCCAGGCCGGATTGTCGGTCAGCAGATCGACTTCCCGCCGGTTGGTGAGGAAAATGCGCCGGTCGTGAAGCATGATCTGTGGATAGTACTTGGTGACTTCCGGGGTGCGCTCGAAGTGGAAACGGATGTCAGCTTTGACCTCGGAAAAGTTGACCGGTTGCCGGGCGGGGTAGCCATCGTTGCCCATGGTGAAGAGCTCCCGGTCGTGCAGGAGCGGGACGATTTCGGCCATTTGGCGGTTGACGTAGACCAAGGCCATATTTTTGATCTCGTCTTTGAAGTACTTGATGAAGAAATCGTTGATGCTTTTGGCTTTAGGGGCAAACTTCTTCACCATGCTTTTGATGTTGAGCTTGGCGATGAGATTGACCAGGCGGCGGTCATCGGCATCGAGCTGAGAGATGAACTGGTCAAAATTGTTGGGGTTGAGTCCCTGATGCCGCAAACTGAGCCGACCATTTTCGAGTTCCTGCACCACGTGGGAAGAGACGAGGCACCCCAGGAATTCATGCCGAAAGATCGAGTAGACCGGTCGGAACGGTTTTTCTGCATCAATTAATCGAATCGCCAAAGCTCACTTTTTTGCGTGCGAAAACTTCAAAAGTAGCCATTTTCCCTCGGCCCGGAAGGGATTCCAGAGGGATTTTTTCCACAAAATCCTGCAAATCGTGCCGATACTGTGTCCCCTGAGATCGCGGCCCAAGCACCGAGTGGTACGACTGCGGAAGCGGGGGCTCACGGCCCGAAATTCACCCCCCAAAATAAAGTGACGTCCAGACGTTTCGTTTGCATAAATTTGCCAACATTCGAGCGCAAAGAACGTTTTCTTTGCACTGATTCTAAGCATTAAGAAGATAAGATTAAGGATAAGTATGATTAAGAAAGAAATGCAAACCCTGCTCAATGAGCAGATCCACCGTGAGATGGGCGCTGCCATGCAGTACCTTGCGGTGACCTCCTGGTTTGAGGATAAAAATCTGGATGGCTTCGCCAATTTTTTTCGGGTTCAGGCCCGGGAAGAAATGAGCCACGCCATGAAGCAGTTTGATTACTTGCACATGGTCGGCGGCAAGGTCACGATGAAAGCAATCCCCGCGCCGCGCAACAGCTTCCAAAACAACGTGGAGGTGTTCGAATTTGCCCTGGCCCAAGAAACGGGTGTGACCGATAACATCAACAACCTGATGAAAAGTGCGGTCGATCTAGGCGACTTCGCCACCCAGACTTTTTTGCAGTACTTCGTGAAGGAGCAGGTAGAAGAAGAAGATCTGGTCCGCACCATCCTACAAAAGGTAATCATGATCGGCGAAAATTCGAGCGCTTTGTTCCTGTTGAATGAGGAGTTGAAAAACCGGCGCGACGAAGACGATCACCATGAATAGAGGGTTCAAAGTCGGTCAGCGGGTCCGCTTTCTCCACGAACAAGGGGAAGGCATTGTCCAGCGCATCCTGAGCAATAACCGCTTGGAGGTGCTGGTGGACGATTTCCTAGAGTTGGAGATGGGCACCGATGAGGTTGTCCACATCCACGCCCAGGAAGAGATTCTGCGCCGCCCCGATGAAGAAGACGAACCGGCTGCCAAGGTCCTCATCCCTCAGGTGAGTGACCGGCAGCCGCCTTCTTTGGTCTTGGCCCGCAATGCGGATCGTGATTACGAACTTTGGCTCCTCAATCCCGGAGGATCCGAAATGCATTTCAATGTTTTTCTGAAGACCCGCAACAAATACCGAGGGTTGAACTCGGCGATTTGTGCCCCCCGAGATAAATTTTTTATTGCCAAAATCAGCACCCAGGATTTCCACAACGCCCAGCAGATCTACGTGCAGGTTTTGCCTTTTCCCATTGGTGAATTTGTTAAGCCGGTGCCGCCATTTGTTCTGCAAATCAGCATCAAAACCCAGGTTTTTAATCGCAAAGCCGAATCTGTCCCTGAATTGGGATTGGAAGGTTACGAGTTCATTTTGGAAGAAACCGCCGATCCGTTGCTTGAAGCAATTGATCGGGCATCCACCCAAGATTCGAATTTTCGGATTACCCGGAAGGGGAAGGGCGGAGGCGCGAGTGCACCCCAAGTGGTGGATCTGCACATCGAGAAGTTGGTGGACAATCCCGCCCGGCTGAACTCTCCCACCATGCTTAACATTCAGTTGGAGCATTTTGAGCGCAAGCTTACCGACGCCAATCTGCACCACGCCCGCTCGATTGTCTTCATTCACGGGGTGGGATCGGGAAAATTGAAGCGCGAGATGAAGCAAAGGCTCGCCGAATACGATTTTGTTTCCCATTTCCGGGCGGCGGACCCGGTTCTTTACGGCAACGGTGCAACCGTGGTCCATTTTAAGGGTCATTGAGCTAAACAACCCCAATTCGGTTCTGCCTATCGCAAGAAATCCTACCTTTTCCCAATCTTTCACAAAAATCTGCATTGTGTTGCGCACAACATTGCTGACCGCCTGGCTACTTATCGCCGGTCACGCTTGGACCCAGGAAGTGGTGTGGGCTGACCGCGTTATCGAGGTATCTTCGGAAATTGTGTATCCCCGTGCTCCCGGACAGTACGCCGCCAAAGAAGCCCTCGGTCCGCCCAGTGTGGCGCTTGGTTTTGGCGAATCAGAGTGCGCTTGGACTCCTGGAGCCCAGGCCCGCGCTGGCGGGGAACGCATTGTCCTAGGATTTCCTTCGACTCCCAACGTACAGCAAATCATCATCCACGAAAATCTGAATCCGGGAGGGATTACCGATTTGATTTTGATCGATGCAAAAGGCCGCCGCCACGTGGTCTACACGAACGATAGACCGGGTCCGCTCGCGGTCGCTTCGCGGGTGTGGAACTGTGGGATTGAACTCCAAAAGTACAAAGCTGAGGCGATTGAAATTCGCTTGAACACCGCCTTGGTGCCCGGCTACAACCAGATTGATGCCGTTGGTTTGAGCACTTCGGCGCAGCCGGTGGAAATTGCGGTGCGCCGTGCCGCAGGCTGGAACCTCGTCGGCGAAACGGAAAACCTGGGTCCCAACATCAATTCGGTCTACAATGAGCTGTGTCCGGTGATTTCCGCCGATGGGGGGCGGTTGTACTTCACCCGGGTCGGCGATCCCAAAAACATGGGCGGACGGGAAGACCAGGACTTGTATTCCAGTGCGGTCTGGGAGGATGGATTTTCCCTGGCGCGCAATCTGGGACGCCCGATCAACAATGCCCAGAACAATTCCATCACCTCGATCACGCCGGATGGGCAGACGGCCGCCCTCATGGCCCGCTATGAGCCGGACGGTTCCCTGAGGGAAGGCATCTCTACGGCACGGCGGCAGGGGGAAGAATTTTCCTACCCGCAGGCTTGTGAGATCCAGGATTATTACAACCGCAGCGAATACGGCGAATTTTGTCTGGCCAGTTCGGGGAAGGTGCTGGTGATGACGCTACAGCGAGATGACTCGGAAGGGGGAAAGGATCTGTACATCACTTTTCTCCAGGCGAATGGAAAATGGTCGCCGCCAAAAAGCCTGGGTGCCCAACTCAACACCGCGGCCAACGAGACTTCTCCTTTTCTGGCGGCGGATGATCGAACTTTGTATTTCTCATCCAGTGGATTTCCGGGCTACGGGCGCAAGGATATGTTTATTTCCCGCCGCCTCGATGATACCTGGAGCAATTGGTCAGAGCCGGAAAATCTCGGTCCCAAGCTGAATACGCCCAATTGGGATGCTTACTACTCTTTGCCGGCGTCGGGGGAATACGCCTATTTTGTGTCCTATGAAAATTCGATTGGGGAAGCGGATATCTTTCGCGCGCCTTTACCGGTGGCGTTGCGGCCCCTGCCCGTGGTATTGATTTCGGGAAAGGTCACCGATCAAAAATCCGGTAAGCCGCTTGCGGCCGAGATCGTGTACGAATCACTGGAAACCGGGGAAGCGGTCGGCGTCGCACATTCGGATCCGCGGGATGGAAGTTACCGCATTGCGTTGCCGGCGGGCACCCATTACGGTTTTCTGGCCCAGGTGGAAGAGTTTTTTCCGGTCAGTGAAAATATCGACCTGCAGGAAGTGGCGGCCTACGCGGAAGTCACACGCGATTTGGGGCTGGTGCGTCCGGAAAAGGGGGCCACCGTCGTGCTGAACAATCTTTTCTTTGCGACGGGCAAAGCGCAACTCACACCTGCTTCGCAAAACGAGCTGGAGCGACTCGCCGCGGCATTGGAGAAGTATCCCACGATGGTGATTGAAATCGCTGGGCATACGGATGCGGTTGGCTCCGATTCGGACAATCAAAAGCTGAGTGAGCAACGGGCGGAGGCGGTCAAGGAATTTTTGCTGGAGGCAGGGGTATTGGCGGTGCGGATTCAGACCCGGGGCTACGGCGAATCCCAGCCGATTGTGCCCAATGATTCGAAGGACAGTCGCAAGCGCAATCGTCGGGTTGAGTTTCAGATTCGGCAGTTCTGACGGTAATGGGCTTGGTCTCTCGGGTTGGCACCGCTGTTACCGAGTTTGCCTAATTTAGGGGTATGGGCAGCGGCAGTATCGGTAATTTCCTTCGTTTTCTGGGTTCCTACGGCATAGTCCACCTCGGGGCGGCTGTGTTGGGCTTGGTGATCAGCTATCCAGCGGTGGCGCAATTGCCCTTGCGGCAAGGGCAATCGCAAGCAGCTTCGGGGATGCTGGTCTACGATGTAGATGAAGCGGATGATATGCAGGCCCGTACGTATTTGTATCAGCTCTGTCCCTCGGAGGCCAGTTGCATCGAATTGGACTTTGTGCTGTTGGAAGCGGTGGATTCCCGGGATTTTATTCGGGTATTTGATGGTCCGGATCGCAGTGCGCCACTTTTGGCGGTGCTGGGCGGTAAAAGTAGCACTCAGTTAGTGCAGGGGCGTTCAGGTTGTCTGACGTTTGAGTTTACCCGGGCGGAGTCGGGGCTGTACAGCATTTGGACGGCGCATTGGCGGAGCCGGGGTACTGCGGATTGCATTGATCCGGGCCGGCAGTTGGATCGGTTGGGTTTTCAGGATGTATGTGCTCCGGGTTTCTGGGAATTGGCCCCTTTGCGGGGACCGGGGATGGGTTCAGGTGGCGGGCGGTGGTACCGCTTTGTGGCCCAGCGGGCGGGGATGTTGGAATTTACCCTTTTGCCGAACAATTGCCGCGATGATTTGGACTGGGAGCTGTACGCGGGGAGCAAGGAAGCCGCTTTGGTTTTACCAGATCGGGGAGTAGATTCGCTGTGTTTGGCCCGCAATTTTGCCGCTGGTGCCGGTCGAAGTGCGGGGACGGGGATGCGGACTTTTGGGGGCGGTCGGGTGGCGCGGGGATCGGAAAATCCTTTTTGCCGTTCGCTTTTTGTGGATCCAGGGGATGTCTTTTTTCTGTACGTGGTGCCGGGGACGGATCGCAGCGATGGGTTTCGGCTGGAGTTGGGGGAGAGGGTTCTGGCTTGCGCAGAGGCGCAACAAGATACGGCGGAGGTCATCCGGATTGCCCACAAGCTGCCAGAGGTGGCCCCAAAAGTGCCGGCTCGAGATGCCTTTTCGCGCCGGACTTCGGTGATTCGGATTGATTTAAATACGAAAGCCAACGCAGCTTTAGGGCGGACGGAAGTCGATCCGGCGATTTGGTCGGAGCTGCTTGGCTCTCGGGGCAAAGCGGGTGATATTGCGCGCGAGATCCCACGATTTCGGGGGTTGGTGCAGGGCATCCTGTACGGAGTCCGTGCGGGATGGTTGCAGCCATTCTCCGGCGACGGTGCGGTGCGTCCCTTGCACTATGGGGATCTGCTGACGGTAGCTGCGGTGGCGGCGCAGGGGGATTCGGTGGAGGAGTTGTCCGGAGTGGATTGGTGGATGCCGAATGATGCAGCTTTGGCCGGTTACTGCAATGTAATTGAGCTGGTAGTGGAAGAGGTGTTTGATAAAACGATGGGCCGGGATCAGCGGATTATCCGATTTGTGCGGCTGATTTGGACCGATTGGGAAGGGGGGATGCCGGATTACAATGTTGCCCTGTTTCCGTACGAGGAGTTGCGTCCGCTTTTGGCAAAAATAAAAGTCACCAATCCCCAAAATGAGGCTCAGATGCTCAATTTGGAAGATATTTTTGTCGGGCAAAAATACGAGTCGGTTATGATTTGGCACTTCGGTCGTAACGTGAGAACATTGGATGAGGGCAAGTTTCTGCGGGATCGCAAGCAAGAATTGCAAGAGTTTAATTGGGATGGTGGATGAAAATTGATAAAAAATTTGGTATGTATAGACAAAAATATTAGCTTAGTGGTGTATTCAGTAGCAAAGAGCAGAAGATATGAAGGGAAGAAACGCTACATTTGGTGTGCGATTGAGTCTGGGGAAAACCACTCACTTGGGTTCGTTACCTGGCGACAGGCCGAAAGAAAGGAATTCCGCCTTCCGTGCGGCAAGGTGCGTCGGGGTTGAGCTTTTTCGCTTGCGCGGACCACCTCATTGCGGAGTGCGAGGAGCGCTCAATTGCGATAGGTTGCCGAAAGAGAAACGATTTGGGCGTTCAGCTTTAATTGAGCCGTTCTGCGTGTCTATACCCGCAAGCATTGGTGGCCTTAGACGCGCAAGTCAACTTGATTCAGCTAAGTTTTGGATCAAAAGAGGCGGTTTAAAATTGGTTGGTGAAATTTGCTAGCGCAGATTTTTTTATCCATCGAAGCTCATTTTGGAGTCCATAGCCAAAGCTATGGGCGAGAAAATAGCTGAAGAGGGGCAGAAAAAGATGCCATAGTAAAATCGCAGAATTAAATATAAACAGCATCTAAGGTTTAGCCATACTAGGCGGGTATCCGCAAAATGGAATGCGCATGATGGCTGTATATCGATCAATGGGCGGACGGTCTGGGCGCGGTTGAGGATAAACTGCCCTCATATATTGATCGCTGGTGTACAATTGGCTGATTCTGCGACTGATCCGCAGAACAATAACTGAAACATACCCACAAGCACTGAGCCGGCGGTACAGACCGGTGGCAAACAAGGTTCTGTGATTTTTGGTCAAGCGGAAGGGCTGGTTTTGCCAGCCGGGTAACTGCCGGGTAGGATCATCAAGGCTTCGGAGGACATTTGGCCTCGGTGAGGTTAGAAGGGATTGCTGCTTGACCCGAGCGGGCCGGAAGGACTTTGCCACGGAGGCAAGAACCGAGGGGACAGATAGGCGATGAGTTTGTGATCGCCGGCTCTTGCTTGAATGGGGTTCGTGGAGGACGCGCAAAGTATCGTTTCGCAGTTGCCATTTGAGTATGGGGATGGCGAATGCAGTGAATTGCGGAATTTGAGCGTTTTGCGCCGGGAAAAATCCCTATAATTGTGGCATGGCGGTTCGCTACCATTATGGAAGGCAAGGAGTATTACGGAATTGGTTGTATCAATTGCGGAAATGGGTGCCTTTCGGGATTCGGGTACGGGTCTGGAGGCGCAATGGCCACCGGGTCATGCGCCGCCGGAGGTACGCCTCGGAAACGCCATTTTTTAGGTCAATTGAGTTGGAGACGCGTACCCGCTGCAATTCTTCTTGCTCGTTTTGTGCAGCATCGATCCTCACCGATCAGCGCCCGGATATTTTGATGCCGGATGTGCTGTACCACAAGATTATCGAAGAACTTGCGGCCCGTGAGTATGATGGAGCCATCAAGTTCTTTGTGAACAATGAACCCCTATTGGACAAGCGGACTTCAGATTTTGTGCGTTTGGCGCGGGAGCGGGTTCCGACCGCTTTGACTGAAGTCCACACCAACGGTCTGCGCCTTAATGTTCGCAATGGTCGAGAGCTGCTCGAAGCCGGACTGCAACTCTTGGTGATCAACAATTATTCGGACCAGGGAAAGATGCACCGGGGGGTGAAGGCATTTCTGGAGGAGGTTGCCCCAGACTTTCCCGATTGTGAGATTCGCTGGCATTTGCGGGAACTCAAAGAGGAATTGCTCAATCGCGGGGGAACTGCCCCCAATGGTACGCTAGTGGATGCGCCACTGGCTTTGCCGTGCCTACTGCCTTTTGAGGAAATGGTCGTCACCGCCGATGGTCGGGTTACGATTTGCTGTCAGGACCATTATTTTGAATCGGCGGTGGGAAACGTCCGGGACCAGTCCCTGGCGGAGATTTGGAACAGTGAAGGTTTTCGGAGATTGCGGGCCCAGTTGCTGAGGGGAGATCGCAGCCAGAACAAGTTTTGCCAAGTATGCGATTTTAAGGGATTCAAGGAAGAGCACCTGACCGGAAGCGAATCTATTCTTACCCGTGCGATCGGTGACCAGCTTTATTAGCAGCTATTTTGCGATACAAAATGAAATATTTAGAGTTTGAATAAAAATATTTTGGGGAATAAATCTGAAGAAAGGTAAGAAATAAGCGATTAAATCATTTATAATCATGTGGTAGCCAATTGATTGTTGGCCGGGGTGCCCGAGTGGTGTAAGAATCTGAGAAAAAACAATTTCCTTCCTTTCGAGAAATTTCGTATAATCTTCTAGTAATTTTTCGGCAAACAAACCAAGGCAAAACCAAATATTTGTTGGCCGATTTATCCACTGAACAAACCGGTCCGCATAAATACGGGCCGAAGGAGGAAAACATGAACAATTTGTTTGAATTTACCCTCCTTGCTTTGCTGGTAGTTTCAATGGCCCTACCTGTATTGATCAACCTTTTGGGAGACAATTGGAAAGACGAAGCCAAACAAAAAGAAACGGAAAACCTCTGAACGATCATTGATCTTCAAGCCAACAAACAAACGAGGAACCCCAAACGCCAGGAACGCGGTCGATGCGACCACGTTTGAGCATGCTGGACACTCCCCAATCCGCCCTGATGACGGGGGGATGGAACCTCAATGTGGAGAATTATCTCCCGATTTGCATTGCGTAGGGAAGGTAAGTGGCAGTGGCTTTTGGGAGGTAAAAGGATTGAATTATGGGCCAATTGGCACCCAATAACGGTTTCAACCGCCGCCCAAGCAATTGGTTTGCGGTCCTGCGGTCCGAGCATTCATCTACGGGTACGAAATTTAGGATCATCAATTGTTGACCGGGCATCACTTCCGAAAACGGAGCTTGAGCAAGTAGAAGAGGTTTTTGATTCCGTCCTCAAACTTCTTGATCTTCTTCTTTCCGAAGCGGAGATAGTACGGAATGTGCATTTCCCGGAAGCGCAAACCGCGGCGAATCGCTTCAATTTTGATCTCCTCACTAAAGGCCATGCCCCGACTCTCCAGCCGCAAGCGCTCCAAAGCTTCCCGGCGCAATACCCACATGCCACTTTGAGAATCGCGCAGACCATAACCAAAAAGGATCCGCGTCATCCGCGTGAGCACCCAATTGCCAAACTTGCTGACCGGGTCCATATTTTTGGGATTGGCGAGGGGAAATCGGCAAGCGGAAATAAAATCCAGCTCCTCCGCCAAAAGGGAACCGATCAGGCGTTCGATTTCTTCGGGAGGGTACGTGCCGTCACCGTCCATCGTAACGAAGATATCGCCGGTGGCCTCGGCGAAGCCCCGATAGTAAGCGTGTCCGTAGCCTTGTTGTGGTTCCCGGAACACCCGCGCCCCCGCCTCACAGGCCAGTTTTGCCGTGGTATCCGTCGAATTGTTGTCCACGATCACAATTTCATCGACGATCTCAGGGACCTTTTCCAGTACAAAAGGCAGTCCTTCCTCCTCGTTGTAGCAGGGAATGATCAGCGATATGCGGAGCTCACGGGGCGATGTGGGCGGATAAATGCTCAAAACAGCAAGGGCGTACGTTTGCGGAAAAGATCTTCAAATTCTGGGGGAACTCCCAAATTTTCGTCGGAGAACCGCCCCATTTCATCCTTGGTGGTTTGGGAAAGCAGCGACGCAATCTCAACCAATGCATCGGCGCTGATCAGGTAGGGCAGTTCTCCCAGGAGAATTTTGTCGTTCAAAAACAGCCCATAAATAGTATACTCGCGGAGCTCGGTCCGGAGCTTGCCCGTCACGAGACACTCCGTGAGCCAATCGTCGACCGTGAAGGGAGGCGGGGCCGCAAGCAATTTCCGCGCGCGGGCCCTGAGATTGACCCGTTCCACAAAAAAGGCCTGGATATTTTCCGCTGATTCCGGGGAAATCATCTGCTGGCTTTTCTGCATGCAGGGCAGGCACACCGCAAATTCATACAGGACATCCGGTTCCTTGATCGCTTTCTCGACCATGTAAAGGACATCGGCTTCGAGTAGATCTCGCTCACAGAGCAGGCATTTGCGGATGGGGGCCTCGATCACATAATCGAAAAATATACGGGGGATCGGTACTGGCACCATCGCCATGAAATCTGCGTTGTCCATGCGGCTAAATTCGGAACTCAAAGCGGAATTACGAAATCGCAAATCCGGAAATCGAAAGTTCAAGTCGGCAGCTTCCCTAAAAATTGGATCAGCTTAAACGCTTCTGACTCCCAAGACCATTTCTCGTCCGGAGGAATTGCGGGGGAAGGGGCGGAAAGGTAGTGTTTGAATTGGTCGGCGATTTGTACGACATCCGCACTTTGCCAAGGCAGCGGCAGTGCCATTCCTTGTCCTGCATCGGCGAAAAACTCCTGCCAAGCGGGATTTTGCGAATAAATAACCGGTTTTCCGTGCGCCAACAATTCGTAAAATTTTGTTGGAAGTCGGTCCCGGATATTTTCCCGCAGCCGGTACAAGGCCAGCCCCGCATCCGCTTTTTGGATCCAGCCGATCACCCGCTCATAAGGAACGTACTCTGATCCGCCCACCAGTAAAAATTGCGGCGAATCTTGGACTTGATCGCGGATTTTGGTCAGGAGATCCCGGTCGTGGGTGTGACCGACCACCGCGAGGCGGCACGGCAAGTGCGTATTCATGTCCCGCCAGAACGCAATGGCCTCCAGCACGCCCCAACTTTCTGCAATCGTACCCGTGTAGAGGAGCAGGGGACGCGCCGAATCACCGAAATCCGGGACCGTCGCGATTCCGGACGGGGCCTGGTATTTATTTTCTACTACCACCGAAGCGTCCTCGGGAAAGGGAAGTAGGCCGGTGTAACATCGTTCAGCATAAATCACGCCTTGCCCGTAACCGACAAAATTCAGCTCGCGCTGCCGCACCCAATCGGCGAGTCGTCCCGATACCGCCGGCGGATAGTAGCCACCGCAGCGGATATTTCGCGCATAATCCTCGTGCATGTCGTACACCAAGCGGCAGTCTGGCACCGCCGAGCCGAGGGCCTGGGCGGGGAGCAACAGTTCCGGAGCGTGGATCTGATAAACATCCGCCTTTTCTTGCATCGCTAGGCGGATTACCTTGCGGCGGGCCCGCCATCGTTGCCAAGAAAGCCGCCCAAACCTGCCAGTGGGAATGATTTGCACTCCTTCGAACGTGTAAGGCCGCGGTGCTGGATCCTGCCCGATGATACTTACCCGGTAGCCGGCCGCAACCTGGGACCGCGCCGCTTTGAAGAATATGCGGCTGTGCCTCGCCGGATTGAGCACCGTGAGGTGGCAGATATGCATTCCAGAAATCGGATCTCGGCGCGCCACAGCAGGTGAATTTAGCATCAAATAATTATAAAACTCCAAATCCGATTCCGGAAATGGCAATAATTCCCGGCAAACTCCGTACATTTGCGGAAAATTAGGTTCCGGGGGGAGGACGACCGCGAAGTAGATTTCGCCCAAGGATTGTAGGCAGGGGTCAGCCGCGAAGGCAAAGAAAGACGGCCCGTGCGGAACGCGAAACGTATTTACCATGGACAACGAAAGTAGAAAATCAATCATCGAAGCCGCCTGGGAAGACCGGAGCCGCCTCGATCAACAAGTTACCCGAGATGTCATCGCCGAAATAATGTCCGATTTGGATACGGGAAAGTTGCGCTGTGCCGAACCGCTTGGGGACGATTGGCAGGTCAATGAATGGGTCAAAAAGGCGGTTATCCTGAACTTCCCGATTCAGCAGATGGAGACCATCGAAACGCCGCCCTTCGAATACTACGATAAAATGCCCCTGAAAACCGGCTATCAGGAAAAAGGCGTACGCGTGGTCCCTCCGGCGACGGCCCGTTACGGTTCCTATATCGCGCCCGGTGTGGTTTTAATGCCCTCCTACGTAAATCTCGGCGCCTACGTCGATTCCGGGACCATGGTCGATACCTGGGCCACGGTGGGCTCTTGTGCACAAATCGGCAAAAACGTCCATCTTAGCGGCGGGGTGGGCATCGGTGGGGTGCTGGAACCGGTACAATCCGCTCCAGTAATCATTGAAGACGATGCTTTTATCGGCAGCCGGTGTATCGTCGTCGAAGGGGTCCGGGTGGGCAAAGGCGCGGTGCTCGGGGCCAATACCACCCTCACCGCTTCTTCCCGCATCATCGACGTGTCCGGGGCCGAACCGGTGACCCACCGCGGCTACGTACCGCCCAACTCGGTGGTGATCCCCGGGGTATTGCCCAAGGAATTTCCTGCGGGCACTTACCAGGTACCTTGTGCCCTGATCATCGGCAAGCGAAAAGCTTCCACCGACCGCAAAACCTCCCTGAATGAGGTTCTGCGCGACTTTGGGGTGGCGGTATAATCCGCCCCCCGCAAACAAACCTCAATGAATCATTTAAAATGGCAAAGAAGAAGAAAAACCGAAAAAATATCCAAAAGCGGGAACGCGCTGAAGCTAAGATTCGCAAAAATATCGTGCGCTTTCTTCGCTCCCGCCACGACCGTGCATTTAACCACAAGCAAATCGCGGCCGGAGCCGATGTGCGCGGCCGAATCTCCCACGACGGCATCAAGCAGATACTCGAAGTGATGGCGGATCAGGAAAAGATCAAGCGTGTCGGGCGCGGCCAATACAGCATTGTTCTGAATACGAAGACCCTAGAAGGCAAAATCGAAGTCACCCGCGATGGGTTTGGTTTCGTGGTGGTCGAGGATCAGGACCGCGACATCTTTATTGGATCGCGGCGCATGGGCAAGGCCCTCCACGGCGACACGGTAAAGGTGCGGGTGCTCAAGTGGGGTTCCCGCGATCAGCGCCCCGAAGGTGAAGTGCTGGAAATCCTGGAGCGCGGACACGAATTCTATATCGGGCGCATCGAAATCCTGGACAGCATGGCGTTTTTCCTGGCGGATGACGCGCGCATTTCCCGGGATTTTTCCATCCCCAAAGAACACCTGGGCGGGGCCAAGGACGGCGACAAGGTCCTCATGGAAATTCTCGACTGGACCCACCACAGTCCGGAGGGCAAGGTCATCCGCGTCCTCGGTGCCGCCGGTGAAAACGAAACTGAGATGCACGCCATCCTCTTCCAATTCGGTTTCCAACCGGAATTCGTAGCGGAAGTGGAGCGTGAAGCTGCGGCCTTTCCGGGAAAAATTACCGCGGCTGAGATCAAAAAGCGCCGCGATCTGCGCGACGTGCCCACCTTTACCATCGACCCGCCGGACGCCAAAGATTTCGACGATGCGCTGTCCTTTCGGGAACTCTCGCTGGACCGCTTCGAGATTGGGGTTCACATCGCGGATGTGAGCCACTACGTGAAGCCGGGAACGGCGCTGGACAAGGAAGCATTTAACCGAGCGACCTCGGTGTACCTGGTGGACCGCACGGTGCCCATGCTGCCCGAACGGCTTTCGAATGACCTGTGCAGCCTGCGTCCCAAGGAAGACAAGCTCACTTTTTCGGCGATCTTTGAACTGGACCGCAACGGAAAGGTCCACAAAGAATGGTTCGGGCGGACGATCATCCACTCAAACCATCGCTTTGCCTACGAAGAAGCTCAGGCGGTCATGGATGCCGGCTCCGGTCCGTTCTACCAGGAATTGATCACGCTGAATGAGCTGGCCCAGATCTTCCAGAAAGCACGCTTCGCCAACGGCAGCATCAATTTTGAAGATGCGGAAGTGAAATTCGAGTTGGACGAAGAAGGCAAGCCGACCCGGATTTACCGCAAAATCCGCAAGGACGCCCACAAGCTGATCGAAGACTGGATGCTGCTGGCCAATCGCCGGGTATGTGCGCACGTCTTCCGGATGCGCAAAGGCACCCCGCCGCCGTTCATCTACCGTGTCCACGACACTCCAAACGAGGAAAAGCTGTTCAGCTTACAACAATTCGCGGCGACGCTGGGTTATCGGGTGGACCTGGAAAATCCGGGCGCCATCGCGAAATCCCTTAACCGCCTCATGCAAGACGTCGAAGGAAAACCCGAGCAAAGTCTGCTGCAAACGGTCGCTGTTCGCACGATGGCCAAGGCCATTTACTCTACGGACAACATCGGCCATTACGGCCTGGGATTCGAGTTTTACTCCCATTTTACCAGCCCCATCCGGCGCTACCCCGACCTGCTGGTCCACCGGATGCTCGGCCAGTACCTCGACGGAAATCTCAACGGCAACCCCGCCGAACTGGAAAGTAAGGCCAAGCACTGCACCAACCGGGAACGCCGGGCGGTCGAAGCCGAACGCGCCTCGATCAAGCACAAGCAGGTGGAATTCCTGGAAGATAAGGTTGGTGCACGCTACGAAGGCCTGGTTTCCGGGGTGACCTCTTGGGGCCTCTACGTGGAACTGCTGGAAAACAAGTGCGAAGGCATGGTCGGGCTGCACAGTCTGAACGATGACTACTACGAGGTCGACTCGGACAATTATTGCATCCGGGGCCGCAGCACCGGCACCACGATCACACTCGGCGACAAGGTCATGATCGAGGTCAAGGGGACGAGCTACCGCAACCGCACCATCGACTTTACCCTGGTAGAGGTGCTGGAAAGCCACGCCCAGGACATTCCCGAATTGGCGATGGCGCCGGCGGCTCCCCGCAATTCTCGTCGCAAGGGGGGAAAGCGGGGCAGTTCCCGTTCGGGAAAACATTCAAGGCACAAGAAAAAAAGACGATAATATGGAAAGCCCTACCGCGCTCAAAGCGCTTTTCGAAGATCGCATCGCCGAAATCCGGGAACAGGAAGATTGGTCCGGCACCCTTTATGCGCCCATGGCTTACATCTTGCGCCTGGGCGGGAAGCGGGTGCGTCCCATGTTGCTGCTGTTGACCTACCAGGCCCTTTCCGGGCGCTCGGCGGCCGAAGCCCTCAATGCCGCGGCGGCGGTGGAACTGTTCCATAACTTCACGCTGATCCACGATGACATCATGGACAATGCGCCCAAGCGCCGCAATCAGCCGACGGTCCACGAAAAGTGGGATGTGAATACGGCGATTTTGGCGGGTGATGCGATGTTTGCTGTGGCAGTGGACTATATGGTGCGGGACTTTCCGGAAAAAGCCGGGCCGCTCACCCGCGAGTTCATGCGGGTCTCCGTCGGGGTCTGCGAAGGCCAGATGGAGGACATGGACATGGCCGAGGCCGAGGGGGCATCGATTGCGGAGTACATCGAAATGATCCGCAAAAAGACGGCCATGCTGATCGGCGGTGCGATGAGCATCGGGGCGATTGCCGCGGGGGCCTTGCCGGGGGTCGTGCGGGACATCTACGCCTACGGGGAGGCGGTGGGCATCGGGTTTCAGTTGCAGGACGACTACCTCGACGTCTACGCGGAGCAGGCGAAGTTCGGCAAGCAAGTCGCGGGGGACATCTTGGAAAACAAGAAGACCTTCTTGCTCATTCGGGCGATGGAAAAATCCAGTCCCGCTCAGAGCCAGCGTTTGGAGCAATTGTTGTTTGAAGAGGCGGATGACCAGCGCAAGATTGCCGGGGTAAAGGCCATTTATGCGGAACTCGACATCCCGGCGGAAACCCGCGCCCACAGCGAAACGTATTTCAATCGGGCGGACGCCCTCAGCGAGGTTCTGTCCACGCAACCCGGCTTTGCCCAGATCGATACTTTCCTTCAAGCCCTGATGAAACGAGAATACTGACCGATGGATCTCGCTACCCGCATTCAGGAGACGGTTTTGTTGTCTCCCGCCGCGACGTTCATCTTTTTGGTTACGATTGCGACCAGCATTGCCGCCTTTCAGAATCCATTGCTCAAGGCGCGGTTTATCCTGCAGCCGTCGCGCTTTGTCCACGAAAAAAAATACTACACCATCTTGACCAGCGGGCTCATCCACGCAAATTACCTGCACTTGGGGATGAACCTGTTGGCGTTTTACTTTTTTGCCTTTGAACTGGACAAATTTTTTGTGCTGATCGAGGCCTTTCAGAACTCTACCGGTGAACCCAGCGCTACCCAGGATACGATCAACAAGCTGCTCGGCCACGGAAAATTTGTGATCCTGTACGTGGGGTGCCTGGTGATTTCGGACATGACCAGCATCATCCGGCACAAGGACAATCCAGCCTACGCCAGTTTGGGAGCTTCCGGGGCCTTGAGTGGGGTGCTGACCTCGGCGGTGATCATGTTTGGCGCGTCGATCAAGATCTGGGGCCTGCCGGGGTGGGTATTTGTCTTGGGCTTTCTCGGACTCAGCTACTACAATGCCCGCTACGGTTCCAATGACAACATCGGGCATGAGGCCCACTTGTGGGGGGCGATTGGGGGCATTTTCCTGACTCCGATTTTATATCCGGACCGCAGTTGGCGATTTGTTCAGGAGATGGCTGAGACCTTTTCCAGTATTTTTTAGAGCGTCATCCCAAAGGCGACGAGCAGATCACTTTCGAACCGGTAGTAGAGCGGTACGAAGATGAGGGCGCAGGTGGTCATGCCCCCGGCGATGGGAAGTGGTTGGTCATGGGCGAGGCGTCCGCTCAACATGAGCAGCAATACCCCGGTGAGCAAGATCACCATGCCGGAGGGAAGGAACAGGGCAAATCCCAGCGGCGGGAGCCAGGGGGCAATCGCGTAAAAAAGCAATACGTCGCCCAGCCCGATGCGCCGGTTGATGAAGCCGGGAAGTTTGAGCAAACGCAGGATGAGCCCGGCCATGAGCAGGATGCCGGTGACCAGTCCGGCATTGATGCCGAGGTTGAGGAGTTGACCGGGGGTACGGTGGCCGTAGGCAAAAACGATTCCGGCGACGAAGACGACCAGTACGGGGATCAGGCGCACGATCCGCTGGCGCAGGTCCTGATAGGCAATGACGACTGCGGCGGCACTTCCGAGTATGATCGCTATGGTCTCCAGCCAATGCATGCGGCACTCAGTCTTCAGTGATCTCGGTAAGTTCACAGTCTTCGCGGACCTCCCAGATGTTCATGGTTCCGTCCCGGTCAAAGTCCCGGACCGCGACCGCCCGGGCGATGAAGCGGGTGGAATCGGCCAGGCCGATCTCAATCCAGAATTGTGACCCATCGCCTTCCTGCTGCATGAAGCCGAGTTCGTCCAGGCTCATGGTATAGGCGCCGGTGGCCTCGCGGTGGGCATTTTGCAGGTTGCAGACGTATTTGAGTTGGGCCTTGGCTTCGACTTCCCATTCGTCGCGGAGGCGGTCCATGATGCGGGGGTTGAAGTTCAGGTAAAGCACCCAGGCGACCCCAAAAGCAGCGGTGAGTCCCAAGGCCAACTTGATCCATTTTTGCATGAGGCGAAATTACAGGAAATCGGACAGTGGGGACGGTTTGATATTGATTTCTTTTGGGGAGCGCTCTGGGCACCCCCCTCTTTCCGCAGTTTCAACTTTGAGCGAGAAACGAGATTCGAACTCGCGACCCTCAGCTTGGGAAGCTGATGCTCTACCAACTGAGCTATTCTCGCAATTCCCTCAAATGTACCAAATGCAGGCCCCTTTGTCAATCCCCCTTTATTCTTCCTCACTGCTGGGCGCCGGCCAGGCCACCGCGTCCCGCTTGCGCTGGGCTTTGATGAGCCGGATGCGCTCGGCCATGTACTCCTTTTCCCAAGTCACGTAACTGGGCCGGAGGTTGTCCATGAGTTTGTCCAGCTCTGACATGCGCTCGGCGTCGATGGGAATGGCGCCGCGCCGCAGCATTTCTTCGCCCAAATCCAGCGTGATCTGCCCCATTTCGTAGCGCAGAATGGTGAGGCTATCGCGCTCGATTAACTGCACAACCTTCCCATGGCGTTCATCGACGTGGACGTACCAGCCGGTCATGGACTTGGGGAGGGACTTGATCGCGTCGTAGCGCATCGCTTCTTCGGTCACGGGACCGATCTGTTCCACTTCCACAAATACCCCAAATTGCAGCAGATCCCGTGCCAGAAAATTTGCTTCCGAAGGTGTGGGTGCGTCCAAGACCAGTTTCGTTTGCGAGGCCAGGCCCGCCACGTGGGCCGTCGCCGCTTCCAGCGAACAGTCCATCACTATGGCCAGCATCCGGGCGAGCGGAACGACGTAGTCCTGGGACCAAAGTGAATGCAACTGAAGGCGGAACATGCCGCGAAATTAGGGAATTTAGAAACTTGTTGCGCTTTGCCGGGTTGAATGATTGACTTCTGAACAACGCGAAAAATATGGATAAATTCATGCAAGCCGTCCGCACCGGCGACCTGGCTGCCCTCCGGGAATTGCACGCCCAAGACGCCACGCTCCTGAACCAAGCGGACGAACGCGGCTTTACTCCGCTGATTTTGGCGACCTACGTGAACCAGTTGCCGGTCGTCGAATTTCTGATTGCGGCCGGCGTCGACCTGAATGGCACCGATGCCGGTGGCAATACCGCCCTGATGGGCTCGGTGGTCAAAGGCCACCTCGAAGCGATCAAGTTGTTGCTGGCGGCGGGCGCCGATGTCACCCACGTAAATCCGCAAAAAATGACCGCGCTGACCTTTTCCGGCATGTTCGGCAAGCCGGACGTGATCGCGGCCCTGCTGGCCGCGGGCGCAAACCTCGAGCACCGGGACGAACGCGGGCTTACCGCCCTCGACCACGCCCGCATGAAAGGCAACGGTCCGGCGATTGCCGCTTTACAACCCCCGAGCTAAAGTTTGCCCCGAGTCCGAACCCCCGTTGGGCGGCTCCGGGCAATTTTCTCCCTCCGGCCGACGTTGAGTAATTTGGAGAATTGGGTAACTTTGGGCCGGATTCGGTGGCCATTTACCCGGATGCACATGCTCAAAAACGGATCAAATATGCACAAAATGAAGCGACTGCTGCTCGCGCTATTGGCAGTGGGAACCGCCCTGGGCGCCACGGCCCAGACCAATAAATTCGACATTCACGTCCCCCAAAACCTAAAAGTGCCGAACCGCGCGCCGGCCAGCATCAAAGCCGCCGTCGAAGCCCGGGAAGCTGAGGAGGCCGCCGGGTCCAAGTACGGCCACACCGACCGGGCCCTCTTTGATTACGCGGCTACCATCACCCCGGAGGATCTGGAAGCCCACTTGAGTTTTTTGGCCTCGGACGAATTGGAGGGGCGGGAAACGGCCGAGCGCGGCCAAAAAATCGCCGGCCGCTACCTCGCCTCGCAATTCCAAAAGTTTGGGCTGCAACCGGGCAACCAAGGCTCTTGGTTTCAGCCTTTTGAACTGATCAAGGTCATGGTCCGCAGCGTGGAGGTAACCTTTGACGGGAAAAACATGCTGAAGGCCGGGACCGATTTTGCCTACTTCAACAAGGCCGCGCTGGCCGAAGCATTTGAAGCGCCTCTGGCGTTTGGGGGCTACGGCATCGCCGATCCCAAATACAACAACTTCTCGGGGCAAGACCTGGAAGGCAAAGCCGTCATCATGCTTTCGGGTGAGCCGCAGTCCGGCAGCGAGAAGTATGTTATTTCTGGGGACGCCGAGGAATCGAAGTGGGGCGAAGATTACCGGACCAAGGTCAAGGCCGCTCAAGAGCGGGGGGCAAAAGCGGTGATCATGGTGCTGGGCGATGAAGCCTACCAGAAGGTTTCCGGCAATCCTTGGGTGCGCCACCGGATGAATGGCTATTCACTGCGCTTGAAGTATGAAGTCGACGAAGCGGGCGGCGGCATCACGACGATTTTCGTCCCGGAGCGCGTTGTCGATCCGCTGCTGAAAAAGTCGAAGAAGTCCAGCGGTGAGTGGCGGGAAGCATTGAACGGAAGTGCGGAAGTCCCCGCGCTGGATTTTCGCAAATACACCTTTGGACTGCGGCCGGACGCGGACCGCGCGGTGGTGACCGGCGAAAACGTGCTCGGATTCCTGGAGGGTACGGACAAGAAAGATGAGATCATTGTTCTCACGGCGCACTACGATCACCTCGGGGTCAAGGACGGAGAAGTCTACAATGGCGCGGACGACGATGGCACCGGGGTGGCGACGATTTTGGAGATGGCGGAAGCTTTTGCGATGGCCGCCAAAGCGGGGATTCGTCCCCGGCGCAGCATTCTGTTCATGCCGGTCTCGGGCGAGGAAAAGGGGCTGCTTGGGTCGCAGTACTACACCGATCATCCGGTGTATCCGCTGGAAAATACGGTCTGCAACCTCAACATTGACATGATCGGTCGGCTCGACAAAGCGCACGCGGACAATGAAAACTACGTGTACATCATCGGTTCGGACAAATTGAGCACTGATCTCCACCGCGTCAATGAAGCCGCAAACAAGAAGCTGACCCGCTTGGAGCTGGACTACACCTTCAATGCGCCGGACGATCCCAATCGGTTTTACTACCGCAGTGACCACTACAACTTCGCGAAGAACAACGTACCGGTGATCTTTTACTTTACTGGGGTCCACGAGGACTACCACAAGGCGACCGATACGATTGAAAAGATCCTTTTCGGGAAAACGGCCCGCATCGCGCGGCTGGTGTTTGCCACGGCCTGGGAAGTAGCGAACCGGGAGAAGCGCCTTGTGGTGGACGTGAAAAATGACTTTCCCAGCGGCCGCTGATCCCCGATCTGCGGTTTCCAACTGCGTAACCGCCGCCGCGGATTGTCCCGGACGGAGGTTGTGCGTTTGGGTATACTTGTGATCGAAATTTATCACTCCGGTTTATCCCGGGAAAAATCCGTAAGTTCAATTGTGAAATGCATGATTCGCATCCTCTCGATCCTGGTTCTGCTCTTTAGCGGTGGCCCTCACCTGTATGCCCAAGTCGATTCTGCGCGGGTGGCGGAGTTGGCGGGGGAGCGGTCGTGGGAGCGGCTGCGCCAACCGGCCCATGCCAGTTACTTCCGCTATCAGGGCTGGGTACTGGACCAGATCGATCTGGGACCGGTGGAGCGGGCGGCAGTGAAAGTATTGGTCCGGGGCAAAATCATCGATGCGGCCTTGACGGATACCGAAGGCCATTTTGAATTGCAGATCCCCTGGGCCTGGTTGGAGCGGCGTCCGCTGAAGTTGCAGGTGAGCTTTCTGGGGCGCACCGCGGGCGAATTGGAGCTGCCGCTGGACACCGACGAGCTGGTCGTACTTGCGGATGTCGAGCTTTTGCAGGCTACCGTGCCGATTACGGAAGAGGCGAGTCGTGTGCGTGAGCCGTCGCCGAATCCGCAGCCGTGCCCCCGGGCCATCGAGTACATGACGGTTACTCGGCGCCCCACCCAGATGATTTTGTACCGCCCGCTCGACGAATGGCTGATGATGCACCACAGCGAAATCAAGCACACGGGGCGTTGGTAAGCCGAGCCCCCTGGTTTCTTAATCTAGATCAATGTTTTCCCGCGGTGCGGCCCCTAATTTTGTAGCGTACAATGAAATTCAGGGGACGCGTCCGACCGGGCGGGACTCAGTTTGGGAAGCAACTGCGCGGATGAGTTCTCTGAGAAAGGGACAAACTCATGAACAATTACAAAACGATTCGCAAAGTCGTCTCCGCTTTCAAAGTCAATATGGGCGGAGAAATCCTTCAGCAACCCTTGCCGCATCCGGAAATTGAGCAGATTGATCCGTTTTTGCTGATTCAGCACGGTGATTTCCACGCTCCGGGGGGCGGTCGTCCCCAGGACATGGGCGTCGGGGGCCATCCGCACCGGGGATTTTCGCCGGTTACTTTTATTTACAAAGGCAGTGTCCACCACCGCGATTCTATCGGCAACGATTCCGTAGTCGGAGCCGGGGGTACCCAGTGGATGCACGCCGGGCGGGGCATCATCCACAGTGAACGCCCGAGCAAGGAACTGGCCAGCCAGGGTGGGCCCAACGAATTCGTTCAGGTGTGGATCAACACGCCGGCGGCGCACAAGATGGATGCTCCCCACTATCAAGCGATGCCCTCGACAGAAACGCCCCGGGTCGAGTTGGACAAGGCAAACGTGGCGGTCGTCGCGGGCGAATTTGCCGGCGTGACCGGCATTGCGCGCACGTTTACCCCGCAGACTTTGCTGCGGTTTGATTTGGAGGCGGGGGCTGACCTGTCGTTTCCGATTCCGGCGTCCTACAACTGCCTGATTTATCTGCTGGACGGCGGAATGCAGGTAAATGGCCGCGCGGTAACGGGCCGGGAGATGGTCCAATTTGCGCCGGAGGGCACGGATATCCGCCTGGTTGCCGAGCAGCCAACCCGGGCGCTGCTGTTGTCGGGCGAGCCGATTGGGGAGCCGGTCGTGAGCTACGGACCTTTCGTGATGAACCGTAAGTCCGAACTCATGACCGCCATCCAAGATAGCCAAACCGGCAAAATGGGCCGCTTGGTGGAGAAATTCTGAGGTACGGTTTCTGATTCTTGATTTCCGATTTTTGCGGGGCAACGCTAGGTTGCAGACCTGACTGGGTGCCCGGCAAAAATCGGAAATTTTTGTTTGCGGCAAGGATGGGAGGGACTTTGGTCACGGCGGTCCGGTAGGCCGGCGGGACGGAGCAAGGCGAACTCCCGGAACAGCCTGGTGCCGACGCGTCGGTAGCCGCCCCGCCCCTCGGGATTGGGACAGCTTACTCAATCGTAGCAACGTGAAGGACGTGGGGAAATTTTCAATGAGAAAATCTCCGATCTCCAATCTGCGGTGGGCAATCTTATTTCGGCAAGGACAACGCGCCAATTGGAAATCGGAAATCATGCAATTGGAAATTCTCCACGGAAAATCCTCGGGGGCCGCACGGCGGGCCGTGCGGCTACGATCCATGGGTTGTAGCGACTTTTCATCGCTGTTTGCGCGTTTCGAACGCGCCCATTGAAAATCGGAAATCGACCTCCACCGCGCGGTGTTCAAATTGATAAATTTGAATGCGGCTACGGGAAGGATCGAAGTTTGGGAATCTCTTACATCAATCGTAGGGTGCGCGTCTGTGATGCGCCAATTGAACATCGAAAATTGGGGAATTGGAAATTTTTCAACCCGTGGTTGTGGAATCGAAGCCGGAGTAGACATTGCCGGAGGAAGTGTCTTCCATGGGGTTGATGATTTCGGTGCGCATGATGTCGTCGACTTCGCCGAGGGTGGTGTGCAGTTCGTCGGTTTCGCTGAGTAGATTGTCGATGATGCCCACTTCGTCGCGGGTGCGGTCATTGATCGGTTGTTCGGCGAAGAACTGGATCATTTCCTCAATCGTCTTCAATTGCTGATCGATCACTTTGCCATTTTCCGAGGCTTCGGTGTAGTTGCGCAGCCGTTTTTCCAGCAGGGCAATGCGCTTTTGCTTGACTTCGCGGAGTTTGGGCGAATCGTTGCCCATTCCGGCGCGGATGGTGCGGATCTGCTGGCGGATGGCTTCCGAATCGCTTTGCTGCATCATTTCTGGAAAGCGGTCCTGCACGGTCAACAGTCGGATGTAATTCAACTGCAAGTGATCGATTTTCTCGATGTACTGCATGACTAAGTCGGGCACGCTGGAATTGAGATTGGCGTAGTTTTTTTTGACCTCATTGAGCTGGTTGCGAAACGATTCGAAGCGCCGCTGATTGCCCGCCGAGAGGGCATTATACATGTCGGTCAGTTGCTTCAGGTAAGCAAAACCTTGCAATTCGCGGCTGTACTTCGCGTTGATGGCGCGGCGAAAGCGCCGGCTGTTCACGATGGCGCTCAGGGATAGCATTTCGATGCCGCCGGCGATGAACAACAGCCCGGTGGGATTGAGTCCCAGGAATTCGGGCAGGGCAAACAGCCCGGCAATCGTGGTCAGGGTAAGAAAGCCGAGGAACACCAAATGGACGGGCCAAAGAAAAGCCTCCTTGGTGTAGTTGATGAATTTGAGGATTTTATTGCTCAACGCAGTTACAGTGTATAAGTTTAAGCCGTAGATTAATTACGGTAGATCTCGGCGGATGGTTGCAAAGCCATTCCACCGTTGGAAAATCCCCTTTCCTCCATCTGCCACTTGTCCCCCGACTCAGGCTTGGTCGGAAGCCGGCAATTCCGCCAAGGCGTGGTCAATCCGCGCCAGGGCTTCGGTCCGACCGATGGTTTCCGCGATGTCAAAGGCCCCTGGGCCGGAAGGCAGTCCGGTCAGGGCCAGGCGCAATGGTGCCCCCAGTTTCCCAAATCCCACTTCTTTTTCCGCCAAAAAAGTTTTGAAGTGATCTTGGACGAGCGGGGCGCTCCATTGGGTGAGTTCATTGAGCCGCCCCCGGAATTCGGTCAACAATTCCTTGTTGAGGGTCTTCCAGTTCTTGCGGGTCATTTTTTCGTTGTAGGTGGTGGGCGCGCGGAAGAAGTAGGGAGCCTGCTCGGGGATGTCTCGTACGAAGGTGATCCGCTCCCGCATTAGGTCGGCCACTTGGGCCAGGTAGGCTTCATTTGGGTAGGGGAGACCAGCCGCGTCCACAATCGGTTTCAGTGCTGCCGCGATTGTTTCCCTCGGCTTTTGCCGGAGGTAGTGCTGCTGGAAGGAGTTGAGTTTGGCCATGTCAAATTTCGCCCCGGCGTGGTGGCAGCGTTCGAGGGAAAATCTGGCGATTAGTTCTTCGCGGGTCAACAGTTCTTGCTCCCCGCCCGGATGCCAGCCGAGCAGCGATAGGTAATTCATGAGCGCTTCGGGGAGGTAGCCCATTTCCTTGTAGCCCTTCCAGGTGTCTCCGGAGGCTTTGTCCTGCCAGTCCATGGGGAAAACCGGGATGCCGTACTTGTCTCCGGCGCGCTTGGAGAGCTTGCCCTTGGGGCCGAGCAGCAGCGCGAGGTGGGCAAATTGGGGCATTTCTTCCCGCCATCCCAAGGCGTCGTACAGCAGCACGTGCAGGGGCGTGGAGGGGAGCCATTCTTCCCCGCGGATCACGTGGGTCACGCCCATGTGGTGGTCGTCCACGACATTGGCGAGGTGGTAGGTGGGCAGGCCATCGCTCTTGAGTAGGACCTTGTCGTCGACGTGGCTGCCGTGAAAGTGCAGGTGCCCGCGGATGATGTCGTGGAAGCGGATTTCGGATTTTTCGGGGACTTTGAAGCGGACCACGTGAGGCTCGCCGGCGGTCAGGCGTTGCTGGACTTCTTCTGCGCTCAGGGTGAGGCTATTGCGCATGGACATCCGGGTCATGTAGTTGTAGGTCCGGTTGTCGGCGCCGGCTTCTTCCAGGCGCTGGCGCATCGCTTCCAGTTCCTCGGGCGTGTCAAAGGCGAGGTAGGCGTGGCCCTGGTCGAGCAATTGTTGGGCGTATTTTTGGTACAGTTCGGTGCGCTCACTTTGCCGGTAGGGGGCATTCGGACCGCCCACGTGGACGCCTTGGGTAAATGCGATCCCGAGCCAGTTGCAAGAGTCGACGATGAATTGTTCCGCGCCCGCGACGAACCGGGTTTGGTCGGTGTCCTCGATCCGGAGGATCAGTTCTCCACCCTTCTGCTGGGCGAGGTAATAGCAGTAAAGGGCGGTGCGGATCCCGCCGATGTGTTGGGGGCCGGTCGGGCTGGGCGCATAACGCAGGACAATCTTTTCGCTCATGGTTTCGGTATGGGAATCTTTCGAGTATGGGAATGAGGTGGGAGAACTCTACCCACCGGATTAAAACTGCGTCTGGCTCAGATGGTTTGTTTGCCTTCGCGGACGGTTTTCCGATTGATGCGCTTGATCAGGCCTTGGAGAACGTTTCCGGGGCCGAGTTCGACGAAGCGTTCGGCCCCGTCAGTGATCATTTGTTCTACAGTTTGGGTCCAGCGCACGGGCGCGGTCAATTGCGCGACGAGGTTGTCCTGGATGCGGGCGGGATCGGTCTCGGCGACAGCGGTGACGTTCTGGTAGACGGGAACCCGGGGGACATTGAAGGCGGCGGCGCGGATGCCGGCTTCCAGTTCCTGGGCGGCGGGTTGCATGAGGGGCGAATGGAAGGCGCCGTTGACGCTGAGGATTTTGGCGAGTTTGGCTCCGGCTGCTTTAGCTTGGGCGACGGCGGCATCGATGCCGCTGATCGAGCCGGAGATGACGATTTGGCCGGGGGAGTTGTAGTTGGCGGGCACGACGATGTCGTCGATTTCGGCGCAGATTTGCTCCACGATGTCATTTTCCAGGCCAATGATGGCGGCCATGGTGCTCGGTGCGGCGTCACAGGCTTTTTGCATGGCATTGGCGCGGATGCTGACCAGCTTGAGGCCGTCGGCATAGTCCAATACGCCGGCTGCGGCGAGGGCGGAAAATTCACCCAGGGAATGCCCGGCGACCATTTCGCCTTCGATTTCGGTGACGGCGGCCAGGGCGACCGAATGGATGTAAATCGCGGGCTGGGTCACCGAGGTCTGGGTCAGATCTTCGGCGCTGCCATTGAACATTGTATCGACGATATCAAAACCGAGGATGCCGTTGGCGGCATCGAACATGGCCTTGGCTTCGGCGGAAGCTTGGTACAAGTCTTGTCCCATTCCGGGCGCTTGGGCCCCTTGTCCAGGAAATACAAGTGCGGTTTTCATGAGCGTTGTATTTGCGTTTGGGCGGACTATCCGGCATGGAGCAGGCCGCCGCTACATTTTTTCAAGGCGCAAATATAAAGCTTGGGGAGATGACCGGCAAATGGAAGGGGCAGCAGAGACAACGACAATCACCCAAGGAGGGGAAAATCCTCGCGGGGGTTCAGTAAATGGGGGGCGGAGGTGGCTCGGCGGAGGGGACATTTTGGGGTCGCAGAGCGCCTGCCATCGCCGAAAAAAGGTACTTGGGATCGAGGCCGTCCGGTCTCGGTGCGCGGTTCAATCCGGCTGGTGGTACGCCGGCGGAAACAGTCCGTCGAGTTGGGTACACTCGTGTTCCCAATTGAGGATGGCGGCGGCGGCAATGGCGGCCTGCTGGAAGCGGGCGTAGTAGGCTTCGTCTTCGCAGAGGGTGCGGATCTGCTGGGCGAGGTTGGCGGCGGTGCGCGCGGGGGCGGGTAAAACGGCGCCCACCTGGTACGTTTCGACGATGCGGCGCATTTCCGGAAGGTCCGCCACCAGTACGGGCAGGCCCGCTTGCAGGTAGTCAAACAGTTTGTTCGGTAGCGCGTAATGGTAGCTGGCCCCCCGGTCTTCCTCCAGGCTGAGGCCGAGGTGGGCCCGGACGGTAATGGCCTTGAGTTCTTCAAACGGAACAAATCCTTCGAACTGGACGCGGTCTTCCACGGCGAGATCGGCGGCTAGGCGCCGCAGTTCGGTGTCTAGGTCGCCGGTCCCGACGATCACCAGGGTGTAGTCCGGGAGGTGGTGCATCGCTGTGATCATCAGTTCGATGCCCCGCCCGAGGTTGAGTGCGCCCTGGTAGATCAAGGTGCGGTGGGGGGGAGTTTTGGGGGCAGGTATAGGGCCGCGCAGGGGGAGATTGCGCAGGGAAAGTACCGGAAGGCCGTATTTTTCCTGGTAGATGCGGGCCAGCGAGGTGTTGACGGTGATGGCGGCATTTACCCGGGGAAACAGCCACTTTTCCAGCCGCAGCCAGATGGCGCGGGTACGGGGCCGGTCCACCAGCTCGGGGACTTCGGTGAAGTATTCGTGGGAATCGTAGACCAGGCGTTTGCCCCGGAGCTTGGCGACGAGGAAGTTGGGCAGAAGGGTGTCGAGGTCATTGGCGAGGAGGAGGTCGGTTTTGCGGAAAAGCAGCCACCAAAACAGGCGAAAGGCGTATTCCAGGTAGAACCACTTGCCCCGGGTAAAGATGAGCTTCATGCGGTGGGTGGCGTAGCGCCGTTTGGCTAGGGGGAGGGAGTCCGGTTTCTGGCGCCCCACAAGCCGGACTTGGTAGCCACGGTCCACCAGTGTTTCCGCGACGCGGTGGACCCGTTGGTCACTGCTGAGGTCATTGGTCACCGAAATGATCACGCGTTGCGCCATGCTGCAAAGTAAACAAAACCATTCAACGGAATACAGCGAATGGAATACAGCACAAGGAAACAGGTAACCGTACAAACGCAGCGTAAGGGTGAACGGTAAACATGGGTACAATGCCGGTGATCGGTGCTTTCTACCCAGAATCGCTTCGTGCAGTCCATTTGTAGGGCAACCGTTTTCCCCGTTATTGCCCGGTCATTTCGAAGTTGTAGTCTTTGATGGCGCGGTAGATGGCGCTGGCCATGTAGGTCTGGCCATTTTCTGAAGTCAGAAATGCTTGTTCCTGGTCATTGGAGATGAAGCCGGTCTCGATGAGGATCGCCGGCTTGCTCGCCCGCCACAGTACCAGGTAGCCGGCCTGCTTTACGCCCCGGTCGATGCGGCCTACCCGGTCTTTGAACTGGGATTGGACCTTGCTGGCGAGCTTCCAGGATTGCTCAAGGTGGACATTGGTGAGGTACTGGAAGAAGATGTAGGCCGGAACCGAATTCGGATCAAAGCCTTCGTAGATTTCTTCGTGGTTGTCTTCCATCAGGATCACGCCATTTTCCCGCATGACCACGTCCATGTTCGCGTCTGATTTGTGAGCGCCGAGGACGTAAGTTTCCGAACCGTGGGCCTTCTTGTTGCGGTTGGCATTGCAGTGGATGCTCACGAAGAAATCGGCTTCGTGATTGGACACTTCTTTGGCGCGGTTGTGCAATTCGACAAAAGTATCGTCGTCGCGGGTCATCTTGACTTTGACCTGCGGCATATTTTCGTTGAGAATTTTTTTGAGTTTGAGGGCGATGGCAAGGGTGACTTCTTTTTCTTTGACTTTTGATCCCAAAGCACCGGGATCCTTGCCTCCGTGGCCCGCATCGATGACAATGGTGCGGATTTGGCCGTCGTTAAAGGGGAGGGTCGGATGGTGAAAGGAGCTGACACTCCAAGCGAGGATCAGCAGGGATGCGATGATGGTCAGCTTCTTTTGTTTCATAATTAATGGACGATACCTTAATTTGGCACAAAATTCGCCACAAAGAGGTAGACTTTCAAAGTATTGATATACAGATGCGCCACGCTGTTGTATTTTTTTCCATACACTTTTTCGCGATTGCGATCTTTGCCTCTCTGTGCTCTTACGGCTACAGCCAGAACAATGTTCCCGGTGATCCTGCCAAAAATCCTGCCAAAGATTCCCTCGTTACCCCGGCGGACTCGGGCCAGGCGGCGGTTTTGGAGCGATTGAAACTCGAAAGCGACCTCGAGACTTCCATTGATTACAAGTCCAAAGACATTATGATTCTCGACGTGGAGGGCAAGACGCTCTTTCTGCGTGAGTCGGGTGAATTGTCTTACGAGGACATGAAGTTGGCGGCGGACTCGGTGTCGGTAAATTGGGAGACCAATACTTTGACGGCGGGGGGTTTAGTAGACAGTACCGGCCAATTATCAGGACGACCCGAACTCACCGAGAACGATCAGAATTACCAGGCCCAGGGACTATCTTACAATTTTAAGTCCCGCAAGGGCATCGTCACCGGGGCGCGAACCAAGCAGGGCGAAGATTATATTTTGGCCGACAAGGTCCGCAAGGAAGACGAAACCACCTACTACATCAAGGACGGCAAGTTCACTACCTGCGACGCGGAACACCCCCACTTTTACATCAAGTCAAGCAAGCTCAAGATTTTGCCCCGGGACAAAATCATCACCGGACCGCTGATGCTGGTGATCGAAGATTTTCCTTTGCCGCTGATTTTGCCGTTTGGATTTTTTCCCAACCAGACCGGTAAGCGTTCGGGAATCGTGATGCCGACCTACGGGGAAGCGGCCGACCGGGGGTTCTTTTTGCGGAATGGGGGCTATTTTTTCGCCATCAACGACAACCTCGACCTGATGTTGCGCGGGGATATTTTCTCCCGTGGGGGCTGGCGCTTGGAAGCGAGTACCGATTACAACAAGCGCTACCACTTCACCGGAAATTTTCAGGCGGAGTACGGCTACCAACGCTTTGGCGAATCCACCGACCCCAGTTTTCGGGAAGAGCGCAACTTTTGGGTGAAATGGCGCCACCAACAGACGCTCAATCCCCAGGCCGACCTCCGCGCCGACGTCTCGCTGGGGTCCAGCAACTTCTTCAGCGCCAACTCTTACAATGAGCAGGAATACCTTACGAATACGATCAAGTCCACGGTCAACTTCAGCCAGCGCTTCGCCAATTCGCCTTTCCGCCTGAATGTGCAGTTGAGTCAGTCGCAGAACACCCAAACGAAAAATGTGACCCTGGGGCTGCCCACGCTGACGGTCACGCGGACCCGCTGGTTGCCATTTAAAGGCAAAAACGCAACCGGCAACAAGTGGTACCACAAAATCGGCTTGAACTACACCGGTAATCTGCGCAACCAGGTCAGTTTGCCGGACAGCCTGGTGGACGATGTCCTGTTCAATCCCACCGGGCAGGTCACGCTGGTCACCGAAAGTGGCGACAGTACGATCACGACGACCCAGCCCGCGCTGGACTATTTCAGCAATGGCATCAGCCACGCCATTCCGATCACGACCCAACTGAATTTGTTCCAATACATTACGCTCACGCCCTCCTTTAGCTTCAATGAATACTGGTACATCAAGTCGGTGGAAAAGACCTTCAATGCGGAGACAAATTCGGTAGACACCGAAAATATCTACGGCTTTACCACCGCGCGCGATTTCCGTTTTAGTTTGAACACGGCCACTCGTCTCTATGGGGTGTTTCAGTTCAAGAAGAGCAAAAAAGGCCGCGCGATTCGCCATACCTTGCAGCCGAGTTTGAACTACACCTACCGGCCCGATTTCAGCGCCGAAGGCTGGGGCTTTTATGATCGGGTGCAGAGCGACACCCTCGGCAATGAGCTGGTCTACAGCCGGTTTGAAGGCTCCATCGTCGGTGGCCCGGGCGCCGGGGAGCAGCAGACCCTCAGCCTCGGTCTGAACAACATCCTGGAGATGAAGTGGAAGAAAGAAGGAGCCGAGCAGGACACCACGAAGAAGGATCCCTACACCCGGATCAACTTGCTGGACAACTTCGGGGCAAACATGAGCTACAACTTCGCGGCGGACAGCCTCAATCTCAGCCCCCTTACGTTCAGCGCCCGGACCAATATTCTGAACAACAAGTTTTCCGTCCAGCTGAATGGTGCGGTTGATCCCTACGCGGTGAGCGGAACCGGGGTCCGGACCAATACTTTCCGCATCGAGAAAAACGGCAACATCGGGCGTCTGAGCACTTTGTCTCTGGCTTTCAATGCGGCCCTGACCAGCAAGCGGGGCCAGCAAAACGCGACCGCTCCCCTGCCCGGCGTTGGCATTCGCCCCAATCCTGCGCCCGGGGTTATTCCGGATGCCGAGTGGAACACCATGCAGTACTACCGCGACCTCTACGTCGACTTCAATATTCCCTGGCGGCTGAATCTGAGCTACCTGCTGTCCTACACGAATACGGGTTTGGTCAAAGACACCACGATGACGCTCAACTTCAACGGCGATCTCAACCTGACGCCTAAGTGGAAGCTCGGTTTTACCAGCGGATACGACTTCAACAACAACGATGTCTCCTACACTAGCTTCACGATCTACCGGGATTTGCATTGTTGGGAGATGTCGATGACCTGGATTCCTTTCGGGGATCGCCAGAGCTTCAACCTCGCCATCAACGTGAAGAGCGCCACCCTCAAAGACCTCAAACTCACTAAACGAAGGGACTGGCAGGACCGGTTCTGACGGAAGAATTTTCAATTCTTCAATTGTTCGCCACTGCTTTAAATTCCATTGGAAATCGGCTCCCGTAGCCGCGCGTGAGCCCGTGCGGCTACGGGAAAATCCTCGAGTCCGCACGGCGTGCCGTGGAGCTACGATCCTCGTGCAGAAGGGACTTTTTGGGTCAAACTTTAATCATTGGCGGTTGCGCGTCCAGAACGCACTCATTGGAAATTGGAAAATCTCCCGCGGCAATTGGAAATTAAGCGAAGCGCCCATGGGAAATTCTTTATCGGAAATCGTATCTTTGTCCCGTGGGTACGCGCAACATTCGGATCATGCGGAGCCAGATCGCTGAGCGACGGGATGAAATCACGGGACAGATCGCGCACGTGGTGCTGCGCAATGGCAAAACGCACTCCGGAGTGGTTATCGAAGCCGATGCTGAATCCCTGACCGTCCGTGACACCAACGCTCGCTGGACCAGTCGGAAACGCCACACCCACCGCGTCCCATTGGTGGAGATCATGGAAGTCATCCTGGACACTGTGACCAAGTACTGAAATGCTGGCTAAACTCTTTATTCGCAACTACGCACTCATCGATACGCTGGACGTCGAATTGGACGGCGGCTTCAATATATTGACCGGAGAGACCGGCGCGGGCAAGTCCCTGTTGCTCGGCGCCATTGGGTTGATTCTCGGTCGACGGGTCGATTACTCTTACATCTTCAATCCCGATCAGAAATGCATCGTCGAGGCGACTTTCCGGAGCATCCCGCCCCAGATATTGGCGGACCTGGGGCAGATGGAGGAATTCGACATTGAAGATGCGGAGATCATCGTGCGGCGGGAGGCGCGGGCCAATGGAAAATCGCGCGCTTTCATCAACGATACGCCCGTTTCCCTCAGTCTGTTGCGCGACGTCACGGGCCGGCTCGTGGACCTGCACGGCCAGCACGAAAACCAATTGCTGCTGTCCCAGGAACAGCAAGTGCGCCTGCTGGACGAGTACGCCGGGGTGCGCGACCGGGTCCGCGATTTTGGGGGGCTACTCCGCACCGAGCAAGCATTGCGCAAAGAAATCGCCCAGCTCGAAGCCGACGAGCGCGAGGCCCGCAAACAAGAGGACTTCGTCAAGTTTCAGTTCAAGGAACTCGACGAAGCCCAGCTCGATGCGGAAGAGGAAGCGCAACTGGAAGAAGAGCTCCAGACCCTCGAAAACGCCGAGGAGATCAAAGAAAGCCTTGGATTTGCGACCGATGGCCTTTACGATGCCGAAGAATCGCTTTACAACCGGCTTTCCGAAATCATTGCCCGCCTGCAATCCCCCGCTCAGTTGAACTCGGCCATCCGCGAGCAGTACGAGCGTCTGGAAGAAGTCCGCTACGCGATGGAGGACGCCGCCCGCGAACTCGAAAGCACCAACGATACCATCGATTTAGATCCGGGCGCCCTGGCGGATATGCAGGCCCGGATGGATTTGCTCAACCGGCTCAAAGTAAAGTATACCGCCGCCGATGTGGCCGACTTGATCCGCCAACGGGATGCTTTGGATGCGCAGTTGGGGCATTTTGGGTCGCTGGGCGACCAGATTGCGGCCCGACAGCGCGAGTTAGCCGCTCTGCGCCAGCAACTATTGGCCCAAGGGCTGAAAATCGAAAAGGCCCGCCTCGCCGCGGCAAAAAAGCTCAAAAAGACCATCGACAAGCTGCTCCATGCGGTGGCGTTGGAAGGGGCTGAATTTGCCGTAGAAGTGCGGCGCCTCCCGGATCCCCAAGGCGCCCTCGAAATTGAAGGTCAGCCCCACAAAGTCACCCCCACCGGGCTCAACCACGTGGATTTCCGCATCCGCACGAATCCGGGGATGCCCATGGGACCACTGAGTCAGGTCGCCTCGGGTGGGGAAGTGTCCCGGGTCATGCTGGCGATCAAGGCCGCGCTGGCCGAGCAGGCCGAACTCTCGGTGTTGATTTTTGACGAAATCGATACCGGGATCAGTGGGGAGACCGCCCAGCGGGTGGGTGCGGTCATGCAGCAGTTGGCGGAGCGTTACCAGATCATTGCGATTACCCACCTGCCGCAGATCGCTGGCAAAGGTGCACGCCACTTCAAAATCTTCAAGGAAGTCATTGCCGGAAAAACTGTCTCCCGGCTACGCGCTTTGGAGCCGGAAAACCGCATCCTGGAACTCGCCCGGATGCTCAGCGGGGCTGACCCTACCCCCTCGGCTATTGAAAATGCCCGGGAATTGATATCTTCGCAAAAAAAAGCGCGGTTTGATGGCTGATTACTGATTCCCGAATCTGGATGGGGTCGTTCACCGGACGGATGACGAAGCCCAATCGAGCATCAGAAAGTAAAAACAGAAATCAACCATCAGAAATCGACAATCAGAAATCAGTAATTGAACAGCATGGGACACAACCTCCTCCAAGGAAAAAAAGGCATCATTTTCGGTGCATTGGATGAATCGTCGATTGCCTGGAAGGTCGCGGAACGCGCGGTTGAAGAAGGCGCCGAAATCCTCCTCACCAATGCCCCGGTTGCGCTGCGCATGGGTGGCGTCCAGAAATTGGCCGAAAAGCTGAATACCGAAGTGATTGCGGCCGATGCCACCAACAACGATGACCTCAATGCGCTGTTGGACGCCGCCGAGGCGAAGTTCGGCAAGATCGATTTCGTGCTGCATTCCATTGGCATGTCCCCCAACGTCCGCAAAAATAAGTCTTATACCGGCCTCAAGTACGAGTGGTACCACAAGACGCTGGACGTATCGGCGATGTCTTTTCACCGCGTGCTGCAACTGTGCTACGAACGCGATCTCATCAACGAATGGGGATCGGTTTTGGCCCTGAGCTACATCGCTGCCCAGCGCGTATTCGGCAAGTACGGAGACATGGCCGATGCCAAATCCATGTTGGAATCGATTGCCCGCAGCTTTGGCTACCACTACGGCAAAGCAAAAAAGGTTCGGGTCAACACGATCAGCCAGTCGCCTACGCCGACCAAGGCCGGCTCGGGCGTCGCTGGATTCGACAAGATGCTGGCCTTCGGCGAGAGCATGTCGCCCCTCGGCAATGCCACCGCCGAGGAATGTGCCGATTACTGTGTGGTGCTGTTCTCCGATTTGACGCGCAAAGTCACCATGCAAAACCTCATGCACGACGGTGGCTTTTCCAGTGTGGGCATTTCGGAAGAACTCGTCGACAAGTTGTAATTCGGTTGCAATCTCCCCTCCGTGGACACCGATAGGGAAATCGTTTGGTTGACTCGCTACACGCGCCTCCCGGAAGCGGAGTGTGCGGCGGCCCTGTTGGTTGCAGGGGGAGATTTTTGGCAAGCCCTCTACGATTTGAGCACGCCCAATGTAGCGCGGGAAGCCTTGACCGCGGGCCTCGATCCGGTTAAACCAGCGGTGATTTCCTCGAAACTTACCTTGTTGCGGAAATTTATCGTCTGCGAAATCTGTCACGAAGCCTGGATGCGGATCGATGATGAGGACCTGCAGGCCAGTCATCCCGGTGACCTGGGTGAACCGCTTCGTCCGGCGGAGTTGCGGGCGATTTTGACGCTGCTGGAACGGCTGAACGGCGGTGATGCGGTGCGGAGTGCGCTGGAAATGCTATACTATTGGGAAGCGCCGGCAACAGAAGCGATTACCACGGCGTTGTTGCACTGGGCGGGGCACTACGACGCAGCGACGGCGGGAGTGGCCCTGCGCTTGCTGGCCCGCTTTCCCGAGGCAGCGACTTCCACCCTCAATCTACTCGGGGCGATTCTCCACGATTCGGAGGATGCACGCCGCTACGATGCCGCCTGGGCACTTTGGACTTTGCACCAGAGCGGACACCGCTTTCCGGTGATGCGCCCTGCTTTTGAAGCTTTGGCCACTTCCCACAATGAAGCCGAGCGCGCTTTTGCCCTGGATCTGTTGGAGGAATAGCGATTGCGTTGCTGACTTTCGCTTTTGGGTTGAGCAGAAGCCCCGCCCAGTGCCGGGAGTTTTTGACCGGCAAGTTGGCACGGGTGGGGAAACGCTCGGCGAAAATCAAAGCAACAAAATCGGATTGGCGGCCATTCGCCCGAATCCTTCTATCTTTGCCCCATCGAGCACCTACCGTCCGCGATGAACACCCGAATTTCCCTGGTCTGGTCCCTTGCTGCTGCTGCCGCCGTCCTATTCGTAGTGCTGCTGAACGGCTGGATGTCGGACGATGCTTACATCACGTTTCGCTCAGTATTTCATTTTACCGAAGGCTACGGTCCGGTTTACAACGTGGGCGAACGGGTGCAGACGTTTACCAATCCACTTTGGATGTTCCTCATGAGCGGGGTGTACCTCTTTTCCGGAGAAGCCTACTATTCGGCCCTGGTGCTTTCGCTGATCCTGTGCGGGGTGACCCTCGGGCTGCTGCAACGCCGCGTATTTCGGGGGGAAAGGGTCGGATTGGCAGTTGTGGCGCTGCTGGTATTGTCCCGGAGCTTCGTGGAGTACTCGACCTCGGGACTAGAAAATGTGCTCAACGGGACGCTGGTCATGCTCTTTTTAGCGGTGTGGCTGAATGATCGACGGGATGGAAAAAAGCTCTTCTGGCTGGCGCTGATCGCGGGCTGGGGCATGGTGAGCCGCATGGACACCGCGCTGCTGTACGCCCCGGCAGTTTTTCTGTATTGGTGGGGGATGCGCTCCTGGATGAACCTGGGCCGGGTGCTGCTCGGGCTGTCGCCGTTTATTTTGTGGGAGGCGTTTGCCGTCATTTATTATGGTTTCCCCTTTCCGAATACTGCTTACGCGAAGCTGAATACGGGCCTCGCGGCAGCTCAATTGTGGCGGCAGGGACTGCATTATTTCCAGCACAGTCTGGAACGTGATCCGATCACGCTGGCGATCATCTTGGGTGGGCTGGTGGCCACGGGATTCTTGCCCCGGCGTCGTTTTGGGCCGATTGCTTTGGGGGTGGGGCTGTACCTGGTCTACCTGGTACGGGTCGGAGGTGACTTCATGGGCGGACGCTTCTTCTACCTGCCGGTATTGCTGTCGGGAGTGTTGCTGGGCTTTGGGTTTCGGGAAATGAAAGCGCTGCGCT
Organism: Bacteroidota bacterium; assembly: GCA_039024435.1. Classification (GTDB taxonomy): domain Bacteria; phylum Bacteroidota; class Bacteroidia; order J057; family JADKCL01; genus JBCCQH01. The sequence goes on along the minus strand of JBCCQH010000015.1, from coordinate 41,737 downwards.
GGGGGGGAGCGGTGATGCTCCTGCTGGGCTTGCTCAACTTCCACGGCCCGCTTTACAACTGGGCCCGCGGGGACATCCCGCGCGCCGAGAAAAAGGATCGCTACGGCATCGCGGACGAGCGCGCCTGGTACCGTCCGGCCTCCGCCTGGATCACGCTCAACGACAGCAGTTGGGTCCACGAATTGGAGGTAAAGCTCGATACCACTGGCGATGACCCACCCAACGAAAAGCTCTTGATTTGGGATTTCATTGGGTTTGTGGGGTACGGGGTCGGACCGAGTCGCCACGTCGTGGACCGCCTCGCCCTCGCCGATCCTCTGCTGGCCCGCTTGCCCATGGCCGAAGGCCTGCCCTGGCGGGTCGGGCACTATCCGCGGGTTCTTCCCCGGGGATTCCGGCGCAGCATTGTCCAGCAGAAAAATCTCCTCGAAGACCCCCAACTCCACCGCTATTACGACGAACTGCGCCGGATCACCCAAGGTCCGATTTGGTCGGGAAAACGCTGGCAGGCGATCATCGATTTCAATCTCGGGAAGCGCGATCACTGGATCGATCAGGAATTTTACCGCCGCCCTTCCCGGATGCAGGCCCGCCTGTCCGAGTTGCAGAACCCGCTTTCCGCCGGCAGCCCCTTTCTCGCCCCCGGCCAAATTGCGATTTATGACGAGCGCCCGCTCACCATTGACCTAGAAGGACAAGCGCCGTTTTCCGCCTTTGAAATCAGTTTGTTTGGGCCCAATAAGTATCGGCTGACCTTTAAGTTGGGTCAGGAAAGGGTAGCGCGGATGATTGTCCACCCCCGGCCGGGAGTGGGGGAGGAATTGGCGGTATACCGGGTGGAGACGCCGCCGGAGGCACGGGAAAAAGGGTTTGACGCCCTGGTGATCGAAAGCCAGGAGCAAACCGACCACTACGCCATCGGGCACCTGATCCCGGTGCGGGACTCACTGGGACGCTGAGCTCGGAGCAGGAAAACCCAGCGCTTCAAGTTTTTGCTCGTATTGACGGGCTTTGTCCAGCTTGCCGAATTGTTGCTCGTATTTGCCGCGGGAAGCGTAGATCTGGGCGAGCATCCGGCGCAGGTTTTCGGTTTCGTCGGGTTCGTCTTTGTACGGTGGGAGGCGGATCTCGTCCCGGGGCACCGGAACATCGATGTAGCGTTCGCTTTGGTTGGCGGGGATGACCCGGTAAAAGTACTGCTCGGGCACGTAGCTCAAGCCGGGGGGGACCGGCATTCCGACACCGGGGATTTCCGGACTGATGTAGACGGGGCGGCGCTGCATTTCCTCGAACAGGGCAAAGCATAGGGTCTGGAAGGCACGGCCCAGGCGGCGGGGATCTTCCACGCCGCCCAGGTCAAAGGCCTGGATCGCCCCTTCCCATTCGTCCAGGCGCTTGCCCAGTCGTTGGGTTACCTCGGGATAGTTGTCCCGGATGAAATTGGGGTACCAGTGGCGGTTGCGCATGATCGCGTACTCAAATATCTCCACGTCGGGCCGCACTTCTTCCACACCTTGGAGGTAGTAGGCGGGGGAGACAAATACATCCCACATCTGGCTGATCACCAAACTGTTCGGGGGCAGGCTGTTCAGGGCCGCGCGGGTATAATCCTCAAATTGGTGGGAGGCGCGCCGGTTGTTGGGGCGGTGGTTCAGCCCGATGGCCAGCAGGACGATCAGGCCCGCAGCCCCGGTGACCGCAAAGCGGGTCGGACGCTTGATTTTCAGTTTGATCCACACCCAGCGCACCCCAAATGCCGCCCAGGCAGCCACACACAGCAAGGCCAGCAAGTAGTACGGTTCGAGGTCTTTGATCGCATAGTTGGAGGTGTAGAGTAGATTGGCCAGGAAAGAAATGGCAAAAAACAGGGTCAACTTCCGCCGAATGGTCAAGCCATAATAGAGCCCGATGCCCGCCAGCAGCAGTCCTCCAAAGGCAAATTCGAAAGGGATCCGCACGAAGAAGGCCCGGAGATTCAGAGCAAATGCTTCGCTCCCGGTGAACCACCAAATCCGGAATTGCCGACCGGAGACGTGGTGCCAGATTTCGGCAAATCCCTGGGGATTGCCCCAATTGTAGGCTGGGTCCATCCCCGCCCGAATGGGGAGGTAGGCGTAGAGCAGAAACAGAGCGGGGAAAAACAGCCCCAGCATTTTTGCCAGGCGAATGAAGCCCGCCCGCCGAAAGCCATGTTTACTGAAGTACAGCCAGGCGATTCCGGGCAACAGCACCACGCTCGTCAGATGATTGGCGAAGGCCAGGGCGAGTCCCAGGGCAAAGATCAGCCAGGGACGTTCGGATTCCGGCGGCGCGAACCAGGCTTTGAGCAACAGAAAAATCGCCAGGTTCAGCAGCAAGATGTGCAGTGAATACACTTCCAGTTCGGCGGATTGGGCCCACACGGTCCGGGCAAAGGCAAACAGCAGGGAACCGATCAGGGTCGCGAAGATGCGGCCGAGGTCCACCCGGGAGACAAGGTTGGGGGATTCGCCTTTGATCCGGGTGCGGAATGAGCCAAAAATCAAGGCCAGGCTCCGCCCAAACAGGTAGACGCCGCCGCTGACGAACAGCAGACACATGAAATTGAGCATCCAGGCGGGCCGTACGCCGGGCACGAGGGTAAACAGCCGTCCGAGCATCGTCCAGAGTGGGTATCCGGTGGGATGGGCGATGCCCGAGGTGGTGGCCACCGCCGCGAGTTCGCCGGAATCGGTGTGGGTAATCGAGGGGGCCATCGTTGTAAGGTAGACGATGCCAGCCAGGACCGCACAGAAGACCGGAATTTGCTTTTCCAGGGCGAGCAGACGCTTCATGCCGGTAAATATAAAAGATTTCCGGCCAATGGACCCAAGGAGGTCGGCGGCTTTTGTTCCCCGGGTCAAATGGCCTACTGTCCTGGCGGCTACATCGCCAACTGCGAAATCCGGGTTTGTCGCCGGAAGCGGCGGAGAAAGCCAATCGCGAAAAATGCGTCCATCCGGTGCTTCATTTCAGAGTGAACTTTCCTATTTTCGTAGTCGCAATTTCTTTAGGTTCATGTCTCAGGATCACAATTACATCTATTACGGCACGAAGTGCGACAGCGGTGAAGTCGCACAGTTCTTGCACCATACCCTCGACGCCAACGAGGCGGCGGAGGGGCAAGGCCGTCCCAAGACTCCGGTGTGCATCTGGGGGGCTCACGGTATCGGGAAAACCCAGCTTGTGGAGCAGGTCGCACAGGAGCGCGGTTGCAAGTGGGCCTACATCGCACCGGCGCAGTTCGAAGAAATGGGCGACTTGGTGGGTATGCCGCAGATCGTTCAGGAGAGCGATGGCAGCCGCACCACGCATTTTGCGCCGCCGGATTGGGCGCCGCGTGAAGAAGGGCCGGGCATTTTGCTCATCGATGACGTAAATCGGGCCGATGACCGCATCCTGCGCGGGATCATGCAATTGATGCAGAATTACGCGTTGGTGTCCTGGGCGATTCCCAAGGGATGGCACATCATCTTGACCGCCAATCCGGATGGAGGGGATTACTCGGTCACGCCGATGGACTTCGCGATGATCACCCGGATGATGCACGTCACAATGGTATTTGATGTGAAGCGCTGGGCTTTCTGGGCGGAGAAGCATGCGGTGGACCCGCGGGGCATTAACTTTGTCTTGTCGTACCCGGAAACCATCTCCCAGGAGCGGACCACGCCCCGGACCTTGGTGCAATTTTTCGAAAGCATTCAGGCGATTCCCAACCTCCGAACAGAAATGGGCCTGGTGAAAATGCTGGCCGATTCCTGTCTGGATTCCACGACGGTGACCGCCTTCATGTCATTTGTCTCAAACCGGCTTTCGCGCCTGATTACGCCCGAGGAAATCATGAATGCCACCGATTTTGAGCGGGAAGTTTACGGACCGGTAAAGGATCAGGTGGTGGGTGAAACCAAGCGGGTGGACATCATTTCGGTGATTTGCACACGTCTGGTCAACTATCTGACCGTGAGCAATCGCCTCCTCACCGATGCGCAGGTGAACAACCTCGCGCAGTTCCTGATGATCGATTTCCTTCCCAATGATATCCGGATGAACACGCTGCGTGAACTCTCAGCTTCGCGCAATGATTCGGCGGTGCGGATTGTGCGCCACCCAGAATTGGGGCGCCTACTGTTGTCGGCTACCGGTTCCTGGAGCGAGTGATGGACGATGGGATTCGCATAGAACACGTCACCACCGAAGAGATCGACAAAGAGGTCACCAATGCTTGCATTCGGTTGATGATGACCGAGCCATTTTACGGACATTTCTTTCAGGGAGTCGCCCGCGAAATCCACCGCGGGGTGCCCACGCTGGCCATCGGGACCGCGGGCAATGGAATTAAGCTCCACGTCAATCCGCTGTTTTGGCGCCGGGTACTCACTACGGATAAATTGCAGTACGGTTTGGTGAAGCACGAGATTCTGCACGTTGTGTTCAAGCACATCTTTCGCGCCCGGGAATTTACCAATGCCAAGCTTTTCAACATCGCCTGTGATTTGGTGGTGAACCAATACATCCTCACGACGCAACTGCCCGAAGACCACGTCCACCTGCAATTGTTTCCCGAGCTCCAACTGGCGCCGGAAATGCACGCCGATTACTACTACGAGAAGTTGCTGTCGCTGTACCAGCAGCTGCACGGAGAGAAGCCCGGTAACGGCGACGCTTCGTCGGACGGCAATCCCGCCCACGAGGGAAAGAACCAGGGCAAGCCTTCCACCCAATCGGGGGAACCGGGCAAGCAAGACGGTTCGTCGCGGCCACAAACGCCCACCCCAAACCCGAATTCCGAGCGTTTGCCGGCGGATGAGGACGCGGGAACGGATTCAGAGAGCAGTGCGCCGGGCCAGGATGACGGCAGCGCTCCCAAAACCGATAAGCCGATCAGCGAGGACAATTTGAAGAAGCTGATGGGGGAAGGCAATTCCTGGCAGGACAGCCACGCGCTGTGGAAGGAGCTGGAAGAATTGCCCGCTTCGATCCGGGATTTGGTGGAGCAGATGGTGGATCAGTCCATCGAAAACACCCTTTCAAAGATGAAGGACCGCGAGTCCTGGGGCAAACTGCCGGCCGGGCTGCGGGGCTACCTCGCCGACTTTGAGCAGTCGCGCCGTCCAGTGGTCAATTGGAAGCGGGTGCTGCGGATGTTTGCCGCGACCAGCGCGAAGACCTACCTCAAAAATACGATTCGCCGGCCTTCTCGCCGCTACGGCACCACCCCGGGGATCAAAGTTCGGCGGCGGCAAAAACTCCTGGTGGCCATCGATACTTCGGGCTCGGTCGGCGATGAGGAATTGCGGGCCTTTTTTGCCGAAATCTACCACATCTACAAGCGGGGGTCCGAAGTGATGGTGGTGGAATGCGATGCGGACATTCACGCGTCCTACCTCTACAAGGGGAGGGCGCCGACCGAGATCACCGGCCGGGGTGGAACCAATTTTACGCCGCCGATTGCCTACGCGAATTCCACCTACCATCCCGATGCCATCGTCTACTTCACCGATGCTTACGCGCCTCCACCGACGGTCAGTTCCCGCTGTCCCCTCCTTTGGCTGGTGAGTGCGGAAGGGGCCGATCCGGGGACGGCTTTTTTCGATGACCTGCCCGGCCGCAAAGTCAAGATGCAGGTTCAGTAGCCTCTTCACTTTTTACCGCAATCTTAGCTCCTTTGGGACCGGCGTCGATCCGGGAAACGAAGGGCATTTGGCAGTACCCCTAAGTTTCCTTAACTTGGTTTCGTTGAATCTCCCTTAGCCATCTCATTTTTTCGGATTTTATTCCCTAACAAAAAAACCGATTTGCATGATCAGTGCGAATTCTTCAAACCTGGCTTATATCATCGATTATTTAAAGGCACTTCCACCTAAGGAGATCGATAACTTGCAACAGTACTTAAACTTGGTATACCAATTGCCGACAGCCAAACCGAAACAACTCCTTGATTTGCTGGTTCGGGGCATTGACTACCGTACTGAAGTTGAGATTACCCACTCGGTGCGGGAATATTTTCGCCCCTCAGAAATCTCGAATCTGACCACTCGCCTCATCAACATTCTGCACGAGATGATGCTGCTGGACGCATTTATGTGGCCGGAGGCGGACGGAATTCCGGAGATTGAGCGCACGCAGGTCAACGTGCGCAAGCGCATCTTGCAGGTCCAGATTCTCACCCGGAAAAGCAAATCGGAGAAGGTGGGCATTTATCTCGATATCATCGAGAAACGGGCTTTAAAGCACGAATTATTTGCCGAACTGGTCGAGATTCTCCGCATCAAGCAAGAATATTGGCGGGGGCGCAAAAGCCGCAGTTACATGCGTGAGATCAGCCAATCGATTGAGCTGTACGCCCGGCTGGACAAGGTCTTGATGCGGGCAGAGCGGGCGATGATCGAGGGCATGAGCATCTGGGAGCCGCCTTCTTCGGCGAGTTTGCACGCTTTGATTTTGGATTTGGAAGCGTTGGCGCTGCCCAGCCTGTCCCGGCGGGTCCAGTTGGCTTGTCGCATACTCAATTTCCAGGCCCGTTCTGCTTCCCAAGAAGCACCTGCGCTCTGGAAGGACATCGTGGCCAGCCGGGACGTTTTGTCGGCGACGGCTTCTAGTCGCATGCTGGCGTTTCTGGCGTGTACTCTATTGAATGAAGGCCGGATTGCCGAGGTGCCGGAGATCTTGGAAATTGCCCTGGTAACGGTGCCGGAGAAGGCGGTGGACCGGCTTTTGATTATGGAAATGCAACTGCTGCTGGCCTTGCGGCAAAGCAAGCGGGAACGGGCGGAGGAGCACATGGCTACGCTGCGTGGGGCATTGGAGGGCTGGACGAGTTCGGAGATCAATGATCGGATCGATCTGTACCAGATTGCGGTGGATTTCCAGCGCGGCAACTTGCGCGAAGCTTCGGCCCGCTACCTCGAGTGTAAGGTTTCGCGCCGGGAAAGTCCGGGATGGGGTGTAGGGCGGCGGATCTTGGAGATCATGATTGCGGTCGACCGGCACGATTTGGTCACCGCCGACATTCGCCACCAGTGTCTTATAAAGCATTATTACAGCAAAAAGCTGAAGACCAAGCTCAGTCCCCGCTGGATGCAGATCCTCGCTGTCCTCAAGGCGCTCAATAAGCAGGCTTACAATGTCGAGGCGGCGGTAGCGGATGCCGCTTCGGAGCTAGAGCAGTTGAGTCACTCCACCTATCGGGTGCGTGACGGCGAATTTTTCGGGTTTGACCAATGGCTGGACCGGTTGCAAAAACAGGCGTGAGGTGAATTTCCAATTGCTCGATTTCCAATGGGCGCGTTCCGGACGCGCAAACAGCGATGAGCAAGTCACTCAAAGCGTCACTACAACCCGGGAATCGTAGCCGCGCGGCACGCCGTGCGGCTATAAGGATTTTCCCTTGAAAATATCCAATTGCTTGATTATCGATTTCCGCATTCGGAACACGCAACCTACGATGAACAAAATGCGATCCCAAACCCCAATTTTGCCGCAGGCGCCGGCAAATTTATCAATTTGAACCACCTGTGGCGGAGGAATTGACAATTGGGTGTAGCGATAAAACGAGGGCGCCGAGCCTTCCGGGGGGGAGAAGTTCGGCGCCCTTGGAAACTGATTCTGAAATTTGGGTCATTGACCCGGTTCGGTGCGTTGGTTGGTGTACATCAAAATCAGTCGATCAACAGTTTCTTCACGACAATTTTATCGCCCATGCGGACTTGCATCAGGTAGAGGCTGGATGACAGTCCGTCCGTAGACATTTCAAGTTGTTGGGCCCCGGCCGCCATTTCCTGCGAAGCGAATGTCCGTACGGCTCGCCCTTGGAGGTCCATGAGTTGCACGCCGACCTCGGTGGCTTGGGTGAGTTCGAAGCTCAGGTTGACCTGGTTGTGCGCGGGGTTCGGCCAGAGCTTGAATTCGGTGCGGGTGGCGGGCTCGACATTGGAGGCGCCATTGAGAACGGCAAAGGTAAAGGGGGCATTGATCTTTTGGGTGACGGTCACACTGTCGCAGAAGACCGAGGTGCAGACCGAAGAGGGTAGGCTATCGACCACCGTCAGGCAGATGTTGTACGTTCCCGCCCCGGCGTACTGGTGGATCGGGTAGGGGTTAGTGGAGGTGTTCCCGTCGCCGAAGTCCCAGAAGTAAGAGACGTTTTGGCCCTGGGTCGTGTTGATGGCGATGATGGTGTACTGACCAGTCGTGTCCGGGTAGTGGATGAATCCGGCCTGGCAAGGGCTGTTGCTGCCGCCGGTGGTGACCGTGTCGCAATAGCTGCTGGTGCAGGAATCAATCGTGAAGATGCTCAAGCACGCCAGGTAGGGGCCATTGCCACTGTAGGTGTGGGAGGTGGTGCCCGAAGTCGTCGTCACCGGAGCGCTGCCGTCGCCAAAGTCCCAGGTCCAGGTCAGAATCGCACTGCTGGCGGTGGAGTTGTCGGAGAAGTTCACCGTAGAACCCGAGCTCGAACTGGTAAATACCGCGTTGCAAGTACTGGGGGGCGGGCCGATCTGGACCGGAAGGTTATCGGAGGCCGTACAGGTATCGGAGAAGGTCACAGTTACCGTGGCGTTGTAGAAGCCATTGCTGGCGTAGGTGTGGGAGACGGTGGACGTGGTTACATTGGTGGAGTTGCCGTCGCCAAAGTCCCAGGCGTAGCTGACCGGCGTGCCCGAAGATTGGGTAGTGGTGCCGAAACTGACCGTATTTCCCGAAACCGAACCGGTCCCGGTTACCGAGCAGTTCGGCCCAACGGCATATCCGGCAGTATCACAATAGACCGAAGTACAGTTGCCGGCCGTGATCGTGAGGCACACCAGAAATGCCCCGGGGGTATTGTAGGTGTGGGTGGGATTTTGCTGGTTGGAGGTGTTGCCGTCGCCAAAATCCCAGAACCAATTGCTCACCGGAGGATTGCCCGGATTGCTTGTGGACATGTCGGTGAATTGCCAGGTTGTAGCAAATGTCGTGGGCTGGGTTGAGAAGAGGGCCTGACAGTTCTGGGCAAAGACCGCGGTACTGGTCAAAGCGAAGAGTAGGAAGAGAATGGATAATTTCTTAGTCATAGTGCTTTTGTAAAGGCTGTGCTTGGAGGTAGACGGAACCGCGCCAGCTCAAGCGCCGCGGCCGTCTTGAATTCATCAAAGCGTGATATATCATCGCAGTGGTCAAAAGAACGTTGCTCAAGGAGCAATTCAAGGCAAAACACTTTTATGATCATTTGGATAGTGGGCTGAAGCTCCACTAGGGAAGAAGCAAAAGTTTCTTGCGGAGGATGCCGCGTGCGGTCTCGAATTCCAGCAAGTAGACCCCGGCGAGGACTCGGTCCAGATCGAGGCGGCGGTTGTGAATCGGAGCGGCGGAAAATTCCCGGACGAGCTGTCCCGAATAGCGAAACAGTCGGACGGTTCCCGGGCTCAAATGCGGCGCCGATATGCGCAGGCTTCCGGTGCTTGGGTTTGGGTAAATGATAACTTTTTCGGGTTCAATCGGATCATTGGCGACGGTGGTGATAACGGTGAGATTCGTCGATTCGGGATGGATCTCCACGCCGTTTCCCGATCCGGTCATGGTGCGCACAAAAGTGATGTCGATGGGCAAATCGTAGTTTCCGGCCAAGCGGATGTTGTCGTCCATCACGATGCCGATGGCCCCGATGGAGCCGTAACCGGCTCGATTTTGATTGTCGGTGTTGGTAATGACGCCGTGAATGATGCCGACAGAATCTTCCACCCAATATCGGCGCAGGGAAATGCCCGCTGGATTGGTGAGCCAGCCGCCGTGCAAATTGACCAGAACCGTATCGACAATGTTCCAGTCGTAGGTGAGGGTGAAGGCGATGCCGTGGATGCTGTCGACCGGATTCGCCATGGTGCCCAGCACCAAATCGGTGATGAGGGTAGTGGTCCCGCTGACCACGGTGGTATCGACGGGGAACTGCAGGGAGATACTCGGTGCTCCGGGGGGGGCGATGTTGTTGACTGAGTCCAGGTTGATGAAGGGATTGTTGGAGATCCCGAAGTTCTGCTCCACGGCCAGTACGTCCAGCGAATCGACTGTGCCATTGCCATCACAATCACTGTGGGCATAATTGACAAAATCACTGGTTGTGAGGTTCCAGGGGGTATATTGCTGGGGCGGATTCCACTGGAAACTGGGGTTGCCCCGGGGGGGGCCCTGAGCGCCGTAAGTCAGGCCAATGTACAGTACATCGACCTGGCTGCACAGGCCGTTGCTGTTTGCATCGCCGGGTTGCATGGTTTGGGCCGGAAGCACCACTGGGGTGATCAGGAGTAGCGTGAGGCAGCACCAGATGGCGGTCGGCAACGAATGCGTCGAGCGGAGTATGTTTTGTTTCAGTTCCACGTAACAAACATACCAAGACGAGGAGCGGTAAGGAAATACAAATTTTGATATTTTTCAGGATTTTTTTGAAAAATTGGATCGGGATAAATGGCTTAAAATCGCATTTGGAGTTTGTGAAGGCATTTTTAGAGAAATATATTTTTCAGAAAAAATTATTCGTATTTTTCTTGTGGACTTTCGTATAGATTTTTTGAATTGCTTCCCCATGCAGCACAGTAAACTTCTGGACCTGCTCCGCACCTTTACCCGCCGTGATCTCCGGCGGTTTACCGCCTTTATTCAATCGCCCTATTTCAATACCGATGCGGAAGTCGTAGCGCTTTTTGCTCACCTGCGCGGGCTCTCGCCCCGATTTCCGGAACGCAAGCTGCAACGGGAGGTCATCTGGCGGGCAGTGTACCCGGATCAGCCTTACGATGAGAAGGCCTTGGCCTACCACCAGAGCCACCTCTTGCAATTGGGGGAGCAATTCCTGGCCTTTGAGCGGGTACAAAGCCGACCCCAAGAGCTGTCGCTGCACGCCTTGGTCGCGGTAGAGGACCGGGGACTGGAAAAACACGCCAATCTCGCCCGAAAACGCTTGCACAAGCAAGTGGACGCCTACGCTTTCCGCACGGAAGAGTACTACCGCATGCAATACGAGACGACGGCCGTGGAAATCATGGACCAATCGCGGCGGCAGGTCCGGACCTACGACCGCTTTCTGCAAGAACATGTCCGCCACCTGGACCACTTTTATTTGGCGGCCCGGTTGCGGCTCACCTGTGAATTGGTCAATCGCCAAAATATCCTCGCCCAGCAGTACGCGCCGGGGCAGGTAGATGCGCTCCTGGACTACCTCGCGGCCCAGGGGGCGGATCAGGTGCCGGCGGTGGCTGTGTACCATTGTGTACTTCTCTTGCTGACGAGTCCGGAAGGCGACACCTATTTCCTGCAACTGAAAGGCTTGCTGCAAGCCCACGTCGCCGTGGTGCCCGATCCGGAACTGGCGGAAATCTACTCCTACGTACAGAACTTTTGCATTCTGCGCATCCGAAGCGGTCGCCTAGAATACCTGACGGAACTCTTTGCGGTCTACCAGCAGAGTTTGGCAAAGGGATATTTTCTGGAAAATGGCGTTCTCTCGCCTTGGAAGTACAAAAACATCGCGAGTGTGGCGCTGCGGGTGGGCGAATTTGCCTGGGTACAGAATTTTATCCGGGACTATAAGGAAGCGTTGCCCACCGAATTTCGGGAGACGGCCTACGCTTACAACCAGGCGTTTTTGTGCTACCAACAGGGGCAATTGAAGCAGGCCTTGCGCAATCTGCGGGACGTGGAGTTCAACGATGTATTCTATTCGCTGGATACCCGCAAAATGATGCTGATGATCTACTTTGAGCAGGGCGAAGAGGAGCCTATGCTCTCCCTGATCGCGGCTTTTCGGACCTATCTGCGGCGGAACAAATTGATTTCGGAAAAGAATCGCCGGGCCTACTGGAATTTCATTGACCTGGTGAATGCTATTCACCGTGCCGAACAGACGGTGGAAGGACTGCAAATCGCGATTCGGAGTACCCAGCCCTTGGTAGAAGAGCAGTGGTTGGTGCAGATGACCGTGCGTGGCTTTTGAATCGGAGAATTTTCTGAACCATTGAATGTCTCACGGGTCTTTCTGATATTCGCAATCTTACCAAGCAACGATACAAATCATATGTCAAGCCTCAAAAACCGCCATCCGCTGCTTCCCTATGTCCGAATTGGAATATATTTTCTTGCGGCGATCATCATCCCGGCGGCTATGCTGCGCTATTTATTGCCCCACGAGTGGCACGTATGGTTGATGCAGCCGCTGTACGGCGATTACGTGCCCTCACAGTTGGAGGTTCTGGCGTCGATTCCGATTCAGGAATTTTTGCACCGAGTGGGTGGATCGGCCTATGTAATCATTGGAATTTTGCAGTTTTCCAAGAAGTTGCGTAAAAATCGGCCCCGGCTGCACCGCAATCTTGGGAAGATATTCTTACTCCTGAGCGTTGCGCTGGGCGTAGGGGGAGCGTTGATGTCGATTGTGGTTCCCTTTTCGGGTATCAAAGAGACAATCCCAACCGTGTTTTTTTCCGGGATGTTTATGTTTTTTACCTACAAAGCTTATGTGACCGCGCGCGCCAAGCAATTCCTGAAGCACCGGGAATGGGTGATCCGCAACTTTGCCATTGGTATCGCCGTGGCAACGATTCGATTTTATTACGTTTTGTTGTTGTACTGCACTGATTTGAGCATCCAGGATGTCTTTGCGACCTCCGTGTGGATGGGTTTCGTAACCAACATGGTCATCGCGGAGATCTGGATCGATGTCACCCGCAAAAAAGCGCGTGTTCGCAAGGCGCGTCCGGTTGCGGTAGTCCAGGAATAGCCGTACACCTGCGCTTCGCGGGGGAGGAACTTGGGTTCCCGCACAAAATCCGCCTTCCCGACTATGAGCGGCCTCAAATATTTTGTACTTTTCTAATTGATCGGTGATCGCAACAACTTTTCCCGGGCCGATGGTACCGGTCGATCAGGAAAGTTATCCGCGATTCAGAGATGCTTTTCGTACCGGGGAAAGAGTGCTCCCCGGATTTGCGTACTTGTGTGAGGTTCAGTGTTTTGCTATGAAAAATTTTTTCGCCGTTTCTCTTTTCGCATTGCTTGTTGTCGGAAATTTGCATTCGCTTTGGGCCCAAGGCATCGGTTGCCCGGACGTGACGGCCAGCCCGGATACAACATTGTGTGGGTCGCCTTGTATTCAACTCACGGCAACTCCGGTGGCTGGTTTTCAGACGACTACTTACAATGTTCAGCAGATTCCCTACGTTCCGTACTCGTTTACGACGGGAAACCAAATTATCGTCAACACTGACGACATTTGGTCGGCGGTGCTGCCGATCAACTTCAATTTTTGTTTTTACGGCAACAGTTACACGCAGTGTGTCGTCGGTTCCAATGGTATCGTGAGTTTTGACCTGACCCAGGCAAGCGGATTTTGTCCGTGGGCGATCAACAACGCGATTCCTTCGAATGCGCTTCCAACGAACAGCATCATGTTGCCTTACCACGACATCGATCCGAGTGTGAATGGGATTATCCGTTGGGATACCCTGGGGCAGGCGCCCTGCCGCATATTTGTGGTGAGCTACTTCCAGGTGGCCATGTTTTCCTGCACCCAATTGCAGGCTACCCAGCAGGTAGTGTTGTACGAAACCACCAACATCATCGAGACCTACATCGCGAACAAGCCGCTTTGTTCGACTTGGAACAGCGGAGCGGCGATCCACGGCATCCAAAATGCTGGCGGTACGGCGGCTACGGTCGTTCCCGGGCGCAATTTTCCCACCCAGTGGACGGCCACCAACGACGCTTGGGCCTTTTTTCCGGCCGGTCCCCAAAATTATAACCTGGCTTGGTTCGCCCCGGGCAATCCGGTCCCGATCAGTACGCAAGATACGGTCACCGTTTGCCCGACGGCCACGACGGATTATATTGTCGTCGCCGATTACATCAATTGTAATGGGGATACAGTCACCGTTTCGGACACCGCAAGCATTGTCGTCGGGGGAGCACCCTTTACGGTGAATGCCACCGGAACTGATGTTTCTTGCTTTGGGGCCAATGACGGTACGGCTACGGCCACTCCGGTAGGCGGCAATGGTCCGTTTACTTATCTCTGGACCCCGGGGAACCTCACCACCCCAACGATCACGGGCCTGTCTCCAGGTACCTACACGGTGGTGGTGAGCGATTCTAGCGCTTGCGCGATTTCCGCGACGGTTACGATTAATGAACCGCCGGCCCTGGTCTTGACGACTTCCGGGGTCGATGTCACGTGCAATGGCAGTGCGACCGGTTCGGCAACCGTAACGGTGACGGGAGGATCTCCCGGTTATTCTTACGCTTGGAGTCCCGGGGGGGCCACTGCGGCATCGGCGACGGGTTTGTCGGCGGGAACATATACGGTGACAGTTACCGACAGTGCGGGCTGTACCGATACCGCCCAGGTCAATATCAACCAGCCGCCACCCTTGGTGACGAGTACTTCCTCGATTCCGGTTTCTTGTGCGGGCGGCAGTGATGGCGTGGTCTGGGCAATTTCGAGTGGAGGCACAGGGACATTGACCCAAGTTTGGACGCCGGGGAGTTTGGTGGGAGACACAATTGGGGGGCTCAGCCCGGGAACTTACACGGTGACCACGACTGATTCATTCGGCTGTACGACCACGGCGCAAGTCACCGTCGGCCAGCCGGCTCCGATCTCCCTCACGACTGCTACTACCGATGTTTCCTGTGCGGGGGGGGCTGACGGTACAGCGACGATAACTGCTGCGGGAGGAACGCCCGGCTACAATTATCAGTGGTCGCCTTTGGGGGGGACGGCAGCGACGGCGACGGGTCTGGGGGCCGGGGTTTACAATTGCTTGGTCAGCGATCAAAATGGCTGTCAGGATTCTGTTGCGGTGGTCATCGTGGAACCAGCGCCGCTTTCGGCAAGCTTGAGTTCGGTGGATGAAAACTGTTTGGGCAGTTGCAACGGAACGGTTTCGGCGGTCCCTTCGGGAGGAACCCAACCTTATTCTTACCAATGGAATGCGCCGGGAAATCCTACGGTGGCCAATGTCTCCGGCTTGTGTTCGGGTACCTACACGGTGACGGTTACCGATGCGAACAACTGCATCTTCATCGACAGTGTGGCGGTGAGCGCGCCGGCTCCTCCCGTGGCAACCGTCGGTGCGGATACCAGTTTCTGTGAAGGCGAAGGTGGCGGCATGATTATGGGAAGTGGTTCGGGTGGTAGCGGTGCGCCGTATTTCTACACTTGGTCCTGCAATGCGCCGCAGTGCGGACTTAGTTGCGTGAATTGCCCCAATCCCGTGGTGAATCCCACGGATACGACGACTTATTATTTGGTGATCACCGACCAAAGCGGTTGTCAATCGGTGGCGGACTCGCTGGTGGTGGGCATCATTCCCAAACCGATTGTGGACGCCGGACCCGATACATCGATTTGCGGTCTGCCCGCACCTTGTACCGTGCTGAATCCGACGGTGACCCAAGGTTCAGGAGCCTATGGATACACCTGGATTCCGGGGGCGGGATTGAATGACAGTACGATTGCGACGCCGTGTGCGCGCCCGGATACGACGACGATTTACGCCTTGGTGGTGCTGGACTCGATCACCGGTTGTACGAGTGATTTTACCACGACTGATACCTTATCGACGGTGTTGGTCGAGGTCAGCCCCACACCGATTGCCGATGCCGGACCGGATCAGGTGATTTGCGATGGTGATTCGGTACAACTGCAAGGAATTGCTACGGGGGCGGGTCCGGATTATTCCTACGAATGGACCCCGGCGGCAGGACTATCGAGCGATGTAGTGGCAAACCCGTTTGCGGGTCCCGCCTTGACCACGGTTTACTCATTGGTCGTAGAATCCAATAATTGTCCTTCAATTGCGGATGATGTAACGGTTTTTGTCACCGAAATTCCGACGGTAGAAGCCGGACAAAACCGGGATATCTGTGCGGGAGACTCGGCATTTCTGGATGGATCGGCGGTTGTGTCGAACCAAGTTATCCCTGACTCTATCGTGGCGTACCAGTGGTTCCCAACGAATGGTTTGAGCGACTCGACCCAGGCGGACGTGTGGGCATCGCCGGCCCAGACGCAATGGTATTATCTGCAAGCGTTTACCGCTGCGGGCTGTACGAATGTCGATTCGGTATTGGTGACGATCAATCCTTCGCCCATCGTGGACGCGGGGGACAACATTACGGTGTGCAATGAAACGGGACCATTTGACCTATTTGGTGATATCCAATGGGTCAATAATCAGCCGCCGGGCGATCTGCAGAATGTGCTCATCGATTGGCAACCTGCACAGTTTGTCATTGGACCAAATAACCAGCAAAACGTGCAGGTGGAGCCGGATCAGACGATGTATTTCTACTTTACGGTCACTTTCAATACCTGTAGCATGACCGATTCGGTTTTGGTCTCGCTGATTCCAGAGATCAATGCGGAGGTGCAGGCGGACACTTCCGTAATTTGTTCGGGGGATTCGACCTTGCTGACGGCCTCGGGTGGACTGGGGGGAGCCAGTTTTGTATGGAGTCCGCCCACCGGCCTCGGCAATCCTAACACCGCGATTACCCTGGCTGCGCCGGATTCTACGACCACTTATCAGGTGATTGTATCGGAAGGTGGGTGCATTGATACGGCGGAAGTTACTTTAAATGTAATCCCTACGCCGACAACCGCTTACGTGAACAGTTTAACGGAGGGCTGTGTGCCTTTGGAGGTGACGTTTACTTCTTTGGCGGAAGACGCCATATTTCTCACCTGGGATTTCGGGGATGGGAATATCTCAAACGAGCACGAGCTGACTTACGTGTACGATTCGGTCGGTACTTATGACGTGACGCTTATCGCGACAAATAGTGGGGGGTGCCGCAGTTCGGCGTCCACAACGACCGTTATCGTTTACGATTCGATTACCGCGGATTTCACGTCTGATCCTCTATTTCCGGTTGAGCTGATGTTGCCGGCGACCATGGTTCAGTTTACCGATCAATCGCCAAACAGCGTGAGCTGGGCCTGGGACTTTGGGAATGGGCAGCAATCGGCCCTGGAAAATCCTGAATTCTCTTTTCCGGAGCCGGGCAACTATACCGTCAGCCTCACCGTGCAAAATGAGCAGGGGTGTGTGAGCCGGATTTCCCACGGTCCTTACGTCATCCGTACTCCGGATCTGTTCATTCCCAATGTCTTTAGCCCGAACGCAGACGGAATCAATGACAATTTCTGGGTAGAATATACCGGGGATCAGCCTTTCAATCTGATTGTGTTTGACCGTTGGGGCACCGAAGTATTCATCACCACCAACAAACAGAAGCGGTGGGATGGCACGAATGGAAATGGACAACTTCCCGAAGGGGTATACTACTACAAATTGCGGGTCGGGAACCGTGATTTCAACGGAAATATAACCCTAGTGAGATGATAAAAATAATGGGGGCGTGCGCAAAATTTGGGAAAAAAATTTAAAAAAATTAGCGAACCCGAAATAAATTAGTACCTTTGAGTGGAGAGAGAGCTATAAAAAATAGCAAATTTACTCCTAGACATAATAAATCCAATCACTATGAGCAAGAAGCGAAGGACTAGTGAGGGTGAATTGCGCACATTGGATTCAAGAAAACTGGCAGATTACATACTTGCCAAGCTGGGTCCAATGAACCAGCTAAAGATGCAGAAGCTACTGTATTACGTAGAAGCATTTCACCAAGCTTACTTTAACCGTCCCCTTATTGAAGACGAATTTGAGGCCTGGGTACACGGCCCAGTTTCCCGGAAAGTCTGGAACGAACTGCGAGACGTGTCGTTGATCTACGGTACCTTTTACTTTGAGGAAGGCGAAGACGTCAACGGCATCATCAAAGAAGTTGAGTCCATTTTAGCGGCCGAACAGGTAGATCTGGTCGGAGATGTTTTAGAGGAATACGGGAAACTGTCTTCCTACAAGCTGGAATGCCTCACCCACGAAGAAGCCCCCTGGAAAGAAGCACGGGCCGGAGTCGCACCCGGTGATCCCAGTAACAATGTGATCAGCAAAGCGCGGATGCGGGAATTTTATCGAGAAATGCTATACGGAAATTAAATCAGCGATGGGGAAGAACAAGCGGAGAAAGAAGAAGATAAAACCTCATCAATCGATACCGAAAGCCGTACCGGAGCAAAGTACCGAAAACTTCCTGAAGGGGTTCGCGCGTGGTTCGGTACACGACAAATCCAATTTGATGTCGTTTACCTTTCGTCACCTTGATGAAAATCAGGGAGACACGATCCAAGACTGGCAGGACAAAGGTGTGTTGGGGGAAGCAATGCTCACCCTGAAGGACTACTCTTCACGTACAATTCCGGAGTCTTTGGGCCGAAAATTTAAGATTTACGGTGGTTTTCCACCGGCGAATAAGACCGAGTACAAGCATCCCACCCATGTACCCCCCGATGCGAAGTGGGCCTCGATGCACGTAAACGGTAGAGTTTGCCTTGGAGGCCACGTTGTCGGATCTACGTTTTACATCGTATTTCTCGACCCGCGACATCGGTTCTGGGTGTGTGAGAAAAAGCATACGTGAGCAGCGCTGACTGAGAGGCAGTATAATTTACTGCCGCTGGATTAGTTCTACTTTGTCAGGTTAAAAAAGCACCAATCCGTCTTCACCGACGCGCCAAGGCGCCGTGAAGAGATCGCGATGGACAAGTAGCGATCTTGGGCGGTGCCGCATTGAGCCGGAAAAGCAGATCCGCTAAAGATCGCTGTGTATTCCTCGCGATCTACTCCTAGCTCCTTTGTCGCGCGTTGCGAAGACATATAGGAGGAAGATTGCGCAGAAATGCAAACCTGAAAAAGTAGAATTAGGACATGGGCCAAAAACCAAAGCTTGGGTCGAAAATCCGGCATTGGCACAGCACCGATTGAGAACTCTCTGATTGGAGGAAACTCAGCGCTTGAGGGTCACGGCTTGAGAAAATTCTCCACCTTCCCCGAGGTCGAGTACAATGAAGTAAGTGTCATCGGCAAGGAGGCGGCCATCGATATCCTCACCGCGCCACTGGTTGGCGTAAATCTCCGAGGAGTAGACGAGGTTGCCCCAACGATTGAAGACTTTGAGGGTCCGGGTTGTGTATCGCTCGATGCCTCGGACCACAAAGCGGTCGTTGACGCCATCTTCATTGGGGGAGAATCCAGTGGGCACCACCATGTCCTCAATGAAGATGAGTACGGTATCCTGAGAAGCTGGACAACTGCCAGAAGTGATCGTCCAGATCAGGCTCGTGTTTCCGGGATTCAGTTCGGTAATCGCAGTTTGGGGATCGCCAGGATCGTTGATCGAAGCGGGACTGGCGCTTCCCAGGGTCCAGTTTCCGGTCCCGATTTGGGGTGAGTTTCCGGCGAGTGTGGTATTGTCAACCCCACTGAGCGACTGATCTGGCCCAGCGTCGGCGGAAGTTGGGAGATCATCCACTTGGGTAACTGCGATTGACGCAGCCGTGCAACCATTTGCGTCACTGTAGGTGTAAGTGAGCGTATACGGTCCTCCAACCCCAGCTTGCACCGGTGAGAATCCTTGATTGGTAGCCCCAAGGCCAGTGAGGACTCCCCCGTCAGGGAGAAAGATCAAGCTGTCATCGGGGTCGCTCAGGCAATATCTTTCCTGCAGACCGGCGAGGAGGGTTTGGGGAATGGAATTTATCAGAACCGAGAGTGAATCGGTATTTACGCATCCATTGCTATCGGTGAAGGTATAAGAAACCGTTTGGGGGCCAGAAGGGAGAACGCTCGGATCCAGGCTGTCGTTGGCAACTCCATCCCCGCTGAAGCTGCCGCCTAGCGGCAGCGCGAGTAGCCCAATCGGGGCGTCATTTGCACAGAGGGCACTGACATTGCCAGAAAGGTCAATGATCGGCAGGGGATCAACGGTGACGGTTGTGGAGCCAAATCCGCGGCAACCAAGCGGATCGGAAACGGTCACGGAGTAGGTACCGGCGGAATCTACGGTGAGTTGCTGGGTTGTGGCCCCGGTTGACCAGAAGAAAATACTGCCGCCATTGCCGGCGTCCAGGGTGAGTGAGTCCCCAATACAGAAACGCGCAGTGCTGTCGAGACCGACCAGTGGTGGGACTTGTTGGCTGATCACCACCGTGTCTCGGCCGGTGCAACCATTTGTATCAGTGACGGCAACGGTGTACGTGTCGGCCGTGAAAACAACTATCGTAGCCGTCGTTTCCGAAGTTGACCAGAGATAGTTGAACGGGCCGTTGAGGCTCGGATTGATCAGGAGACTGTCGCCAAAGCAGAGGGTAGAATCAACCCCCAGATCGGGTTGGGGTAGCGGACGGAAGTTGTGCTGAACGGTGTCGGCAGATGAGCAACCATTTGCATCGGTCACCGTCAAAGCGTAGGAGCCAGAAATGAGGGTCTGGATGAATGGGGTTGAGTCTCCGGTGGACCAAAGGTAGTTGGCGCTGGGAATGGAGAAGCCCGTCAAAATACTGTCACCTGCGCAAACCGTGCTGTCGGAACCCAGGCTGAAAACCGGCGGGATAAAATTGCTCAGGACCATGGTATCGGCTCCGGTGCAGGTTCCGACGGTGACCGCGACGGAGTAGGTATCGGGCTGGGTGACGACGATGCTGTCGGTGAGGGCGCCAGTCGACCAGAGGAAGGTGCCCACCACGCCGGTGGTCAGGGTGAGGCTGTCGCCGGGGCAAATGGTTTGGTTGCCGCCGAGATTGACCGGCGGGGGCGGAGCAAAGGTGGCATTGATGGTGTCGGCGGCGGAGCAGTTGTTGGCATCGATGACGGTGACGGCGTAGGCACCGTCGGCTCCGACGGTGAGGGTGGGGGTGGTTGCGGTGGTGCTCCAGGCAAAGGTCGGCCCGGGGACTCCGGGATCGAGCAGGAGACTGTCGCCGAGGCACAAGACGGTGTCCTGGCCGAGATCCGGAGTGGGGAGGGCGAAGAAGTTGACATTGATGGTGTCGGCGCCTTCACAGTTGTTGGCGTCGGTGACGGTCAGCGAGTAGGCGCCCGGAGTAGTCACCGAAATCGAAGGGGTCGTCGCGGTGGTGGACCAGAGGTAGGCGCTGCCGGTGACATTGGAAGAAAGGGGAACGCTTTGGCCGGAGCAAGCCGAAACATCCGGCCCCAAATTCACCAGCGGCGGGATGAAATTGCTCAGGACCATGCTGTCTGCGTTCGTGCAATTGTTCAAGTCGGTCACGGTCACCGCGTAATTGTTGGGAGCGGAGACCGTGACGGTTGGCGTCGTCGCGCCCGTGGACCAGTTATAGGTTCCGGCCGCGCCGGACAGTAGCGTAATGCTATCTCCGGGACAGATCGTCTGGTTCCCCCCCAAATTCACCACGGGAAGCGGGACTACTGTGAGGTCGATGGTGTCTGCGGCGGAGCAGTTATTCCCATCGGTCACGGTGACGCGGTACAGCCCGGCCGCATTGACTGTGATGGTCGGGGTGCTTTCGAGGGTCGACCACGCAAACGTCGGTCCCGGGATCCCCGGATCGAGCAGGACGCTATCGCCCTGGCAAATTGTCGTGTCCGGACCCAGATTGGGAGCCGGCGCAGGATTTACGGTGATCGCGATAGAATCGGTTGCGCTGCACAGGCCCAGGGTTACCGAATACTGGACGGAAAAGCTTCCGGCACCGGTCACGGTGGGATCAAAGGTACTGCCACTGACCCCCGGGCCACTCCATGCGCCACCCGCAGTAGCCCCGGTCAGATTTACTGGGAGGCCGTTTTCGCAGAGCGCCGCTACGGCATTGATCGTCGGATCGGGCGTCGGAGAAGTCGAGATGGTAATGCTGGCCGTGTCATTGCTCGGCAAGAGATCCGGTGAGTAGATCGAAGTTCTTACCCCGGCTTTGTTCCCGAGGAACCCGGCGATATTGACCGTGGCAAAGATGCGCAGCGTATCCGAACTACCAAAGTTCTGATCCCCGAGGGGCCAGTCATGGGTCATCGGCGAATATGTGCCTTGGGTGGCGAGGTGGGTGACGTAGGTGAAGCTTGGGGAAAGCGTGTCGTAAACCGACACGTCAAGCGCAGTACCCGGTCCCTGATTTTCCGCGACAATCACAAACTCTACTGTGTCGCCCACGCAGAAATTGGACCCTTGGACGGTTTTGGTTACAACCATGTCGCAGGCAAAATCGAGATCACAACCATTCGGGCGGCGCGGTGGCACCAAAATACCGTTCAAATACATGCGCCGGCCATTCAAGCGGTCATTGCTGAACAATCCGTAATTCGTTCCCCCCAGGTAAAAGCAATTGCCTCCCCGGGGCGCGTTGCCGATTTTGCGCGCCGTAGCTTTCCATTCCGCTCGCCGCGGATGGCGCCCCAGTGAATAGGCTCCCGGCAGGAAATTTGCATTTCCCCGCAACTTGAACGCCGGCAACAATCCCCCGGCATTTTGCACCCGGTCGTGGACCTGTAGGAAAGGCATATCGGCATTGTCGTAGACCTCCTCGTTGAACACTGGAACCCGCATGATCCCGCTGTCGGTCTGGAAAAATTCCAGATTTTCTACCGTTTCAATCGCTGTTCCCTGAGCGAGGAAGTTGCCGCCGTACTCGAGAAACAGCCGCACGGGACGCGTTTCGAGGGTATCGTTCGGATCACTACTCTCCCAATTGGCTTGGGAAGCAAAGGTATAGCAGGACAATGAATCAAACGCCACCGCCGAAGCTTGGATCACGTCGTAATGACTCGACGTAACTCCCGCCCCTTCGAGATAGCCAGTGTGAATCGCCTGGTTGCCCCCGTTATCGAACACCGCAATCCGGGGTTTGTGGGTCAGAAGATGGCGCAGTTCCACCACAATGTTTTGCGTGAGCCGGTACACCTGAACCGGATCAGTGGGGTTGTTGTAATTCGCGATGACAATGCGCGCTGAATCGGCGTAGACCGAATCGATCACCAGCGGACCCCCAAAAAAGCTCAACAGATTTGAGGGCAGGGGGGTCGGAAACTCCCGGGCCGCGGTGGCGGAAAAGTCCGCTTCATCGCGCAGCTTATTCGTGCGGATGATCCACTGCAGGGGGATATTCGCCTGGAGCAAAGCATTCGCCAGACCGTAAGCCGAATCGTTGAACCGGCCCGCCCCGTCGATTTGCAAAGCGGTATCCATGGGTATGACCAGGTCACCGGCGTTGAGCGCAACGGGAATTGCGGTGGGAGTTTGGTCGGGAAGCAAATCCAGCACCCGAATCAGCACCTGCGCCGTGTCGCACTGGTTGATGGAGTCGCAAATCGAATAGCAGATTGTATCGTTGCCGATGAAGGCCAAATTGGGCGTGTATTGGATGCTGTCGCCGACAATCACCGCAGTTCCATTGTTGGAGGTACAGGCCAGCGTAAGCGTGAGTGGTCCACCGCCCGGATTTTGATCGTTGTCTTCCACCGGGACGGTAAATGTGCTGTCCCGTAACAAGCAAAGGGTATCGTTCACGGCCACCGGTGGCGGAAGTACCGTCTCAATTTTCCCGAACATGATGTCGGTACTGCCCGCATTGGTCAGGCTGATTCCGGCGCTCGGGGTGAAGCTCGCTGGGAAATTATTGAATACCCCGCCTGAGTACACCGCGCCGCTAAGCCCATCGACGCTGTAGAGAATGTCTTCGCCGATGGAAGCCACATAGCCGCTCCACACGTAAACCCCCAGCGGGCTGTAGCGCAGGATGAAGGCATCGCCCGCTCCGCGGCCGGGCAAGGTATCGCCCCCCAGAAAAAGGCTGTCCTGGTAGCGCCCGCACCACCAGACATCGCCGTCATTGACGGTGACATCCCAGGCCCGATCATCGCCCGACGGATGGCCGACCGGAACCACCCAATCAAATGCACCGGTAGCTTTGTCAAACGCCGCCAGGTAGGCATCGGTCCCCCCGGTTGCAAGCACCGGCGCCGAGTTTCCAAATGTCGAACTGAGCTGAAAATCTCCTACCGAGTAAACCCGATTGGCGTCCATCGCGATGTCCAGGCCGATATCGTTGCTGGTCCCGCCGCCGCGGATCGCCCAGACGCCCAAGCCATCTGCCGCCCGCAAGCGCGCGACAAAAAAATCGCTGGTGAACGTACCTGCATTGGGCAAAGTGATCGGTGGCCCCGGCGTATTGACGATGAGGCTATTTCCCAGAAATTCCCCACTCACGTACACCCCGGAGGCGTCGGCCTCTAGTCCGCTGACCTCATCGGCGCTGCTGCCGCCCAGGGTCTGGGCCCAGACAAAGTTGCCGGCGGTATCGTAGCGGGCCACAAAACCATCGATCCCGGCCACCGAAACCAGATTGAACAGGCCACCATCGAAACTGATGCCAAAAATGTAGTTGCCACCGAAATATGCCTGATCGCCGTAGACGGCCACATCGTAACCTGCGTCGAACCCAATGCCCCCGGCGGATTCCGCCCAGATGGCGCGGCCCAATGAGTCATATTTGGCAAAAAAAGCATCGGATCCCCCATTCGCAGTCAGGTTTAACGGCGGCCCATTGCCCCCGAAATCCACCGTCCCTTCGTAAATCCCAGCCATGTATACCGCCCCTGAACTGTCCACCTCAAGGTCGTGAGCTTCATCGAAACTCGTGCCCCCGATTTGGATGGCCCAGTGAAACGTGCCGTCGGGATAGTAGCGTGCCAGCACGATGTCATCCGTCCCGGCCGAGGTGAATCCGAAAGGTGTAAGGTTGAGGATAAATTCTCCGGCGACGTAAACCGCACCGGTGACCGGGTCGGTGGCGACCGAACGGCCGATTTGTACACTGGCATCCTGAATAGTATTGGCCCAGGACCAATTCTGACCGGATACGGGTTGAAAGGTCAAAAGGAGGGACCATGCCAACAAGATCGCGTTCAGATAAAATTTTCCTATGTAACCTATACCGATCAAATCATCAAGTAATTTCTTAATAGCTCCACTTGGGCCGCGGTCCCAAACAACGCGTCACCCAATACGACTAAATATCAATGTGTTACTCTGAAGATGTGGTTCTAATCAAGTTGATCTGCGATAAATCTAATTCTGGACCAACATTTACTTTCAAGCAATACAAAATAGTGAAATATTCCCCGAAAATCCGCATCGATTTCGATGTATCTACGGTAAATCAAGGTCAAAGGCACTTCTGTGACGACCTGTAATCAATGGATGCTTTACTTCGCGTCCAGTCCCACTTGATTGAGGGAGAATTTGTACCTGCTCAATCCATTATTGAACGCGGAAAACCGGGCGGTTGGGGGCCGCGGATCAGGGCACGATCAGGAAATCCGCTCAAACACCAGTGGGCGGAGAGGAGGGGCTTCCGGACCGATGGTAAATGCTTGCCGCAATACCGACTGGGCTTCTGGGAGGCGGGTGGCATCGTTGGTGTGGAGCAGGGCCAATGGGTCACCCGCACGAACCGGGGTGCCGCTTTTCGCCCGCAATTCGATGCCCGCACCCAGGTCAATCGTCGATTGCTTGGTTTCGCGACCGGCCCCGAGAAGCATCGACGCAATTCCGACCTTGCCCGCGTGCAATGCGGTCACATAACCGTCCCGTTCCGCCCTCAAAACCGATTGGTGGGTCGCTCCCGGCAGTTCATCGACCGCATCGACCAGACGGGCGTCGCCGCCCTGGGCCGCGACCAGGTGGCGTAGTTTTTCCAGGGCTCGGCCCGAGGCAATCACCGCTTCCAATTGCGTCCGGGCTGCTTCGGCAGTGGGTGCTCCACCGCCTAGCACCAACATTTCCGCCCCCAAGGCCAGGCACAGCTCGCGCAGATCTTCCGGCCCCTCACCCCGCAGGGTCGCAATCGCCTCCCGGACCTCAAGCGCATTCCCAACCGCGTTCCCGAGCGGCTGTTCCATGTCGGTGACCAGCGCCACCGTCTTGCGCCCGAGTCCCTGCCCGATGGCGACCATGGCCCGCGCCAATTCACCCGCTTTTTCCGGGGTTTCCATAAAGGCTCCCGCGCCGGTTTTCACGTCCAGGACGATGGCATTGGCCCCGGAGGCGAGTTTTTTGCTCATGATGCTGCTC
Source organism: Bacteroidota bacterium (assembly GCA_039024435.1). Taxonomy (GTDB): domain Bacteria; phylum Bacteroidota; class Bacteroidia; order J057; family JADKCL01; genus JBCCQH01. Next base: position 15,745 of record JBCCQH010000015.1, on the reverse strand, counting down.
GCGATCAGGGACACGTTTTCCACCGTTCCGGTCACGTCGCGCAGCGCGTAAAGTTGCTTGTCCGCCGGGACAAGTTGTGCGGTTTGTCCGGCGATGGCGATCCCGATTTCATTGACCTGCCGGATAAATTCGCCCATCTCCAATTCGATGCGAAAACCCGGGAACGATTCCAATTTGTCCAGGGTTCCGCCCGTGTGCCCCAGCCCGCGTCCCGAGAGCTTCCCCACCGGAATGCCCAGCGCCGCCACCATTGGACCCAGTACAATGGAAGTCTTATCGCCCACGCCGCCGGTGCTGTGTTTGTCGACCTTGATTCCGGCGATCCCCGACAGATCAATCGTGTCGCCCGAAGCGATCATGGCCCGCACCAAAGCATTGGTTTCGGTGGCGTCCATGCCTTGAAAGTAGATCGCCATCATCAAGGCCGAGATTTGGTAAGCGGGAATGCGCTCGGCCACGTATCCGGCGATGATCCAGTTGATTTCTGGTTCGCTGAGGACCTGGCCGTGGCGCTTTTTGAGGATGAGGTCGGTCATCCTCATGACAGCGGGATTGCCTGAACGATGTGGTTCACCAGTCGGATGAATTTGGGTCGGGTTTCGTTGGCGACGGCGACCACGTGCGCGTGTGAGGGGGGACTCAGGGTCTCGGGGATCGCCATGTCGGTGATGCAGGAGATGCCGAGCACACGAATCCCGCTGTGGACGGCAACGATGACTTCGGGCACGGTGGACATGCCCACGGTGTCCGAGCCGAAGCCGCGGACCATGGACAGCTCGGCCCGGGACAGGTAGTAGGGGCCGCTTACGGCAGTGTAGACTCCTTCTTCGGTCGCAATCCCCAGTTCGGCGCTGACTTTTTGTCCGAGTGCGATCAATTCCGGATCGTAAGCGGTGGACATGTCGGGGAAGCGCGGCCCCAGTTCGTCGTGGTTTTCGCCCATGAGGGGATTGGAACCGGTAAAGTTGATGTGGTCCCGGATAAACATCAGCGCGCCGGGGTAGAGAAAATCGCGGAGTCCGCCGCAGGCATTGGTCACGATCATGACCTGTACTCCCAGTGCTTTGAACACCCGTACCGGAAACGTCAATTCCTGCTGGGTGTAGCCCTCGTAGTAGTGGAAGCGGCCTTGCATCGCAACCACTGGCTTGCCTTCGAGCATCCCAAAGACGAGCTTGCCGGCGTGACCTTTGACCGTGGAGGTCGGAAAGTGGGGAATGTCGCCGTAGTCCAGCGCGGTTGCGTCGGGAATGGTGTCCGCCAGTGCCCCGAGACCGGAGCCGAGAATGAGCGCGATCCCGGGTTCAATCGTGACCTGCTGTTGGATGAAGGCGACCGCTTCTTCGATTTTGTGTTTCAGTTCCATGGTTCAAATCGCCAGCCCACCTCACATCGCACCTACGATGCCGCGGACCAACTTGATGAATTTATCTTTGATGATACTCGTGACCTCGACGACTTCGGCGTGGCTGAGGGCTTGTTCCGAAATCCCGGCGGCCAGATTGGAGATGCTGGACAGGCCGACGACTTCGATGCCGCAGTGCTGGGCGGCAATGACTTCGGGTACTGTCGACATCCCGACGGCATCGGCGCCCAGGCTTTGGGCCATGCGTACCTCGGCAGGGGTCTCGTAACTCGGGCCCGTCATGAACTGGTAGACACCTTCGCGCAGAGCGACGGCTTGGTCCTGGGCTACCTGACGGGCAATTTGCAGTAGCCGGGGGCTGTAGGCCTCGGACATGTCGGGGAAGCGCGGCCCTAGCGTATCCAGATTGCCCCCCATCAAAGGGTTGTGAAAAACCAAGTTCAGATGGTCCCGGATCAGCATGAGATCCCCCGGGGCAAAGTCGGCATTGGTTGCACCGGCGGCGTTGGTGACCAGCAGTTTCGTGACCCCGAGCAACCGCATGACCCGCACGGGAAAGGCCAGGGTCGCCAGACTGTGGCCTTCGTAGTAGTGAAAGCGGCCTTGCATGACGATGACTTTCCGCCCTTCCAACTGGCCGAGGACGAGGCGACCGGCGTGTCCTTTGACCGTGGAGACGGGAAATCCCGGGATGTTTTGGTAGGGGATGTAGACTGGATTATCGACTTCTTCGCCCATGATGCCGAGGCCGGAGCCGAGCACCATGCCGATTTCGGGAGTGAAGTCATCTACCCGAGAGCGAATGAATGCGGCGGTGGTTTCAATGGCGGCGATTGGGGTCATGCGACGCCCTCCGCCGATTGCAGTTCGCGGTGAAATCCGGTGCCGTGGGGCGGGGGGGCAACTTCGAGCAGACCGGCAATGGTCGCACCAATGTCGGCAAAACTGGTCCGAGTTCCCAGATTGAGGCCCGGGCGGACCCCGGCTCCGTAGGCGAGGATCGGTACGTATTCACGGGTGTGATCCGTCCCTCTGAAGGTGGGATCGTTCCCGTGATCGGCGGTGAGTAGCAGGGTATCATCCGGGCGCAGGGCCGCGAGGATTTCGGGGAGGCGGCGGTCAAATGCTTCCAGGCAGCGTCCGTAGCCCACGACATCGCGCCGGTGGCCGTAGAGCATGTCAAAATCCACAAGATTGGTGAAGATCAAGCCCGAAAAATCTTGCGCCATCCACGCGAGGGTCTGATCGATTCCGTCGTCGTTGTGTTTCGTCTTGGTATTGTCGGAAATGCCGGAACCGTTAAAAATGTCTTTGATCTTGCCTACACCGTAGACCTTTTTACCGGCCGCGCGGATTCGGTTCAGAACGGTTGCGCCGGGAGGATTCAAGGCATAGTCTTTGCGGTTGGGGGTACGGACGTAATGGCTGGGCGTTCCGATGAATGGCCGCGCGATGACCCGTCCGATGGCGTTGTCCCCGGTGAGCAGGTCCCGGGCGATTTGGCAGATTCGGTATTGTTCTTCCAGGGGGATGGTGGCTTCGTGCATCGCCACTTGGAATACGCTGTCCGAGGAAGTGTAGACGATGGGAGCACCGGTGCGCTGGTGTTCTTCGCCCAAATCCTGGATGATCACCGTGCCGGAAGCCGGGTAGTTGCCCAGAGTTGGGCGTCCGATGGCGGCTTCAAAGGGCGCCATGATCGAGCGGGGAAATCCTTCCGGGAAGTAGGGAAAGGTGATGTCCGGTATAAGTCCCGCAATCTCCCAATGACCGGTGATGGTGTCCTTGCCGGGGCTTTGCTCGGCGGCCCGCCCAAAAGCGGCACGCGGAGCATCGACCGGCGGTAGCCCCCAATCGGTGATATTGGCGAGGCCGAGTGCCCGGAGATGGGACAATTTCAGGTCGGGCAGGGCAGCCGCGATGTGGCCGAGGGTGTGTGATCCCCGATCACCGAACTGATTTGCATCCGGGAGTTCTCCGATTCCGACGCTGTCCAGTACAATGAGAATGACGCGCTTGGTCCCCATTTCGTGATTTTCTTCTTGTGGGGTGAAGTTACGAAGATTTCGGATATGGCAAGGTTGAGGGAGGGGAGCTACTTTTCTGTTTTGCCCCGGTCTTCTCAGTCTCCGGGGGGGCAAACTCGCAGTAGCCAGGACAGCCAGGTTCGGCCTTGTCCATCCGCGTAAACCCAGGGAAGTGAATAGGGCACGCAGGTTGGGGACAATGGAGGAGTGGCACCGAATCGAAAGAAGGTGCCGCTACCACGCCGAACCTACTGGAACAGTATTTTCGATGCAATTGCGGCACACTTTCGCACGGTAGCAGACGCGTTAGGACGCCTGCTGCAACTAATTTAGAAATATTTTGCCAATCATCAATTTCCGGTTTTCGGAAAAGTGTCGCAGCACTGAACAAAAGGCGAATTTCTTGGGATAAATCTACCAGTCGACCACGGTCAAATTGATACGGAAGTTTCTCTTGATCAAGGCCCAAGTCGGCTTGATGTCGGATTGGGTACTGGTATGTGGATAAGATTCCGGTTCTGAGCCTTGGGCAAGGAATTCTACCATCTCGGGTCGGTCGTATCCGGGTTGCCCTTTGGGGGCGGCGTGGTCCACGTGGATGGCCTCGACTCCCGTGCGGAGTTTGACCGAACTGAACACGATCTCGTCTCCTTTTACGAAATGAAACTCCGCGCGGCGGTTGAATTGGCGGCCGGTGTCGTTGTCGTTCGTGTCGATGGGCTTGTTTTCGCTGTAGTTTTTCAACTTGATCCGCGAAGGATCGATGCCTTGGTCGACGAGGTAATCGTAGGGCGCGCGGCAGCGATTCATCGACAATTCCAAATTGTAGGCCATGGTATTGTACCAGTCGGTGTGACCATGCAGTTCCAGGGTCAGATCTTGGGCCAGGGTCATGATCTGGACCACGGCATCCAGCTCGGCGATCGATTCGTCGCGCAGTCCGTATTTGTCGAAATCATAATAGACGTGCATGATTTCGGGAAATTTTTCCCCCTTGTCGGTCACGAGTTCGGGGCGACGGCGCAACAAGATGTTCTTTTCGATGCGGATGTCTTTGCCGAACAAGCGCGGGGCCGTGACTTCTTCTTCGTGCAGCGGATAGTTGTCGGCGATGACTTCCATCGCGTATTCGTGTTCCGGATCCAGTTCGAAGTGAAAGAGTCGTGGATGCCGCTTGTTGATGACCGATACCCGGATTTCATTCGTAGTGCGGTCGATCAGGCGCACGGTTGCCGGGAGTGTATCGCCGGATTCTTCGTCCTGCACGATGCCTTCGAGCTGAATATTGTAGTAGCGGCGCGGGTAAGGATAGTAGGGGAAGTAGATCGTGTAGATGTCTTTTTCCCCGTAGCCGCCTTCTTTGCCCGAAGAATAGTATCCGGTGCGCCCATCCGCCGATAGCACGAAGTATATGTCGTCGTCGGGAGTATTGACCGGGTAGCCCATGTTGAGCGGGGTGAGCCATTTGTTTTCGTCTTCGACGTATTCTGTGACGAAGATGTCCCAGCCGCCAATGGAATTCGGACCGTCGGAGGAGTAATACAAAGTCTTTCCGTCGGGGTGGAAATAGGGAGCGTCGTCGTCCCAGGGTGTATTGACCATGGGGCCCAGATTTTCCGGTTCTCCCCATTTACCGGCTGCATTTTTGCGCACCATATAAATGTCCCGTCCGCCGTAACCGCCCGGGCGATCACTGGAAAAGAACAACTTGGTGCCGTCGGCACTCACACATATACAAGCTTCGTAGTACTTCGAGTTCAGGGGGCGCTCAACCTTGCGGGGTTCCTGCCAGTTCTGGCCCAGCGTATCAAAGTCGGTCACGTAAAGTCCCCCGTCCTGTTTGTGGCGGTAGATGTAGAGCGTTCGCCCATCCGCGGTGAGCGAAATGGTGGCGTCATGTCCCGCCGAATTGACCGGACGCCCGATGTTTACCCCCTTGTCCCAGATATCCCCGTGTTTGAAGGAAATGTACAAATCCTCGTCGTAGAAATGCTGATCGGGAATCGCACCCAGGCTTTCCGGCCGGCGGGCGGTGTACAGCAGGATGGAATCATTGGCGGAGATGACCGGACTGTGCTCCGCAAACTCCGAGTTGACCCTGGGCCCGGTATTTTCGATGTAGATGCGATCCCAATCCAGGTTTTTGTTTTCCATGGCCTTGCGTCCGTAGAGGGCTTGGGCGACGCGCTTTTGGATATCGAGGTACTCTTTTGACTTGGGTCGGTAATTTTCTAGCGCAAGGCGATATTCCTGCATTGCCCGCTCAAATTCGTAGTTGTAGTGGAGGGTCAGCGCGTAGAAATAGTGGAAGTCACGGTCCACCTCGGGATTGATACCATTGACCTTTTCAAAAAAGGCCAGCGCCATGTTCTTTTTATAAGAGTGGTACAGGCATTTGCCCATCCAGAAGTTGTAATAGGGATTTTCGGGGTCTTTGTTGAGCAACTGATCAAGGTAAGGAATAGCTTTTTGGAATTCCTCGTATTTGAGGTGTTCCCGCGCCATTTCCAGGGGATCTTTCTCTTTATTGCGCTGTGCGTGCAGGTCAAAGCCCGCCACAAGCAGAAGGATGCCAATCAAAACTCGATAGATCACGAATCGCAACATAAATAAACAATACCACTTTAAGCCAGTCGGACACCTTGGTCCAGGGTTGTGGATAACCACTCGCTTAATTTAGAAAATAATCGACAGAGTTAACAATAACTGGACCGCCCTTTTGGGAAAAAATATACGTTAATTCCTTATTGATTGTTCTTCAAATTGTTGATAAAGAACAAAATGTGAGATTCGAATCTACATTGGAATATCGCCCACAGGAAACGAGGGTTTGACGATTTTGGGGGGATGAGTCGCGCAAGGGTGGCGGCCTTTTTTCCACAATTTGGGGTAAGTAGGGGGCGATTTCATCGATCCATCTTGCAGATTTGTCCGGTCAATTGCCGGGTCAACCGGCCTTTTTTCCTATTTTTCGTATTCAATTAAAACTGTCCAATGCGCCGAATTTTGCTTTGTTTGACCCTGCTCGCGATGGTTGTCGCCGCGCCCCTTTCCGCGCAGATGACCATCAAAGTTCAAGGTGTACCCGCCTACTTTACCCCGCTGCTGGACAACATCCATATTGCCGGGAGCTTTAACCTGTGGTCCCCGGGAGCGCCTTCCGAAACCCTGCAATTGCAGCCGGACGGCAGCTATGCCTACACCTTGAACGCCAGCCCAGGACAAATTGTGGAATATAAGTTTACCCGTGGAGATTGGGCCACGGTGGAAACCCAAGCCAGTGGAGCCTTTCTTCCCAACCGCAGTTTTGTGTACAACCCGGGGCAGACCATCGTGGATACGATTGCCATGTGGGAAGACATGGCCGGCAACCACACGGTCGTCGGGAACACCCGGATCCTCGACCTGGATTTCAATCTGCCGCAGTTGGGGCGCAACCGCCGGATTTGGGTCTACCTGCCCCAGGATTACTTTACCGGAAATGCCGACTACCCGGTGCTCTACCTGCACGACGGGCAAAACTTGTTTGACGTGGCCTACACCGCCTTTGGGACGGAGTGGGCCATCGACGAAAGCATGGAGATGTTGCAGGACAGCGGCTACCCTCCAGCCATCATCGTGGGCGTCGATAACGGTGGCCTGGACCGGATCAATGAATATTCTCCCTGGGTCAACCTCCAATACGGTGGGGGCGAAGGCGACGCCTACCTCGATTTTCTGGTCAATACCCTCAAGCCATTCATCGACGGCTATTTCCGGACCAAACCCCAACGGGAGCATACCGCGCTCATGGGCAGCAGTTTGGGGGGATTGATCACGCTGTACGGTGGCTTGCAACGCCAGGATATTTTCAGCCGGCTCGGGGTCTTTTCGCCCTCGTTTTGGTTCGATGATTCCTGCTACACCCAGGCATCCGCCCAAGGCCGCCAGCAAGCGATGCGGATCTACCTGCTGGCGGGCGGACAGGAAAGCCCGGCGATGGTTCCCAATTTGGTGGCGATGGAAGATACCCTGCTGGCGGCTGGATTTCCGGCTTTGGAGGTGCGCACCGTCGTTCAGCCCGACGGGCAACACAGCGAATGGTTTTGGGCACGCGAGTTTCCCGAAGCGTACAAATGGCTTTTTCAACCGATCGCGACCACCCTGGAGCCAAAACTGAACCTTCCCCCCATTCAGGTCGCACTTGACCCTAGCCAGGATAGTTTTTTCGTCGTGGGACGCTTCCATGCGCCCTTGCCGTTCGCGGTAGACGTGTATGCCTTGGACGGGAAGCAAGTCTTTTCCGGAATGCGGAAAGCGGGCGAATCCATCGCCACCACTGGCTGGGCCCGGGGCGTCTACGTAGTGGACATCCGCTACGGAACCCGGGCAGCGCGCCAAAAGATTTTGCTGCGGTAACCGGGGCATCGAGTGTTTGGGCCGACTTTCTGCCCTGCCTTCCCCGGAGTTTTTGTTTCTGCTCAAGTTTTGCTTTCTTTACTCTGTAGAACGGCGTGCGATCCGGCAAACTTTTGATCCCCGGATATCATTTACGCTTCTTTCTGCACCTCTGAATTGAATAATGCTAACAATGGCTCCCTTGCGTGGGCACGGATGAAATGCGTTTCGATCCGATGTTCCGCTGGGGCGCAAATCTCCCGTCGGCCAATCGTGCTGAACCGATTTGTTGATCGCATTTATTCAAACTTTTTACTCAGAGTTGTATGTTTTACACAAAATTGTCACTGCTTTCCCTTCTTTCCTTGCTTTTCGGGGGAATGCTTTTTGGCCAGGCACCCCTCAAACCTGCTGCCTTGGTCGAGTACCACCACCGAATCAACGAACCCTTTACCCCGGTGGACCAATTGCTTGCCGCCACGGAAATCCCGCTGCGCAACCGTCCGGGGTTGAGCGACGAAGTAAGCCGCGCCGAACGGCTGTCCTTTGACGCGACCCGTGCCCGTCAAATCGGCGAACAAGCCCCCCTCACGCTGACGCTGACCTTGCCCACCCCCGAAAACGGCACGTTCGAGGTCGAATTGGTGCGGGTCGATCTCTTCACCCCGGATTTTGTCCTCCGCACCGCTGCCGGGCCACAATCCAACGTGGACCAGGGGACCCACTACCGCGGCATCGTCCGGGGCCGGCGCAATTCCATCGCGGCCTTCTCCTTTTTTGACGAGCAAGTCTCCGGGCTCTTCAGCCTGGAAGGTGAGGGGACCTTCGTCGTCGGTCCCCTCGGCGGGGACAATCCCACGCGAGAACACATTCTTTATCGCGACGCTGATCTGCTCGGTGAGCGGACCCTGGACCTGAAAATGCCCGACGGCGGCCGGCCCTACACTCCCGAGGAACTGCAACCACGTTCCGGCGGGCGCGACCTGACCGATTGTATTCGCATCTATTACGAAGTCGACTACAGCATTTGGCAGGACAAGGGCAACGGCACCTTTGCGTTTGTCTCCTCCGAATTCAACGAAGTTGCCACCCTTTACGCCAACGAGAGCATCAACCTGGAACTCAAGGAAGTCTTTATCCTGAACAATGCCCAAGATGCCTACACTCCGGCCAGCGTGGCCAGTATGCTCAGCGAATTCCAGGCCCGCACCAGTTCCATCAACGGCGCCGATCTCGGGCAGTTGCTTACCTATAGCGCCTCGATTCAAGGCGGGCGTGCGGCCAGCTTTTCCGGCCTCTGCGCCAGTAACGTCGACAATAGCTTGAGCATCAGCGACATCAATGGAGCCTTCAATCAGGTGCCGACCTACTCTTGGGATGTCTACCTGCAAGCCCACGAATTTGGGCACTTGTTTGGCTCGCGGCACACCCACGCCTGCGTCTGGAACGGAAACGGCACCGCCATCGATGGCTGCTCCGGTTTTACCGAAGGTTCCTGCCCGATCCCCGCCAATCCCTCGGGGGGCGGTACGATCATGAGCTATTGCCACCAAGTGGCGAATGTCGGAATCGATTTTACCCAAGGATTCGGACCGCAGCCCGGCGAGGTGATCCGCAACAGCGTGATCAATGCGAACTGCCTTAGTTCGTGCTCCGGCGGGGGCGGTTGCCTGGGCTCCGTCTCGAATTTTCCCTACACCGAGTATTTTGAAGGGGGGATCGACTGGACCCAATCCGGATCGGATGACATTGACTGGTCCCAAGGCAGCGGGGGCACCCTTTCGTCGAATACCGGACCCTCAAATGCGGTTCAGGGTTCGGGCTACATCTATTTGGAGACCTCGGGCAGCGGCAGTCCTTTCAAAAACGCCACCCTGGTTTCGCCCTGTTTTGACCTGTCGCAACTCGCGAATCCTGAGATTCGCTTCCAATACCACGCTTACGGAGCGACCATCGGTACCCTGCGGCTCGAAGCCACGACCGACGGGTCGAACTGGACGCAGGTATGGTGGACGATGGGCAACCAAGGCGTCGACTGGATTCCGGTGACGCTGGATTTGTCCGGCTACGCCAATGCCGCGACGCTGAGTCTGCGTTTCCGCGCAATCACCGGCGAAAGCTACACCGGCGACCTTGCGCTGGACGACATCTACGTCGGGGAGTCCGGCGGCGGTGGCGGCAATGGCAACCAGCAGTATGCGGATTTGCCCTACTTTACCGATTTTGAAGCTTCAAACCTGGACCAGTTCTGGAGCACGCAAACCTCTACCGGCGCCGGCCGCGTCCAAATCAATTTCAATCACCAGCCGGATGACTTCCGCCACTTGACCATGGATGTCGGGACGCCGGGCGTCTTCAGCCAAAACGAAGCCTGGCTCGGATTGCGCCTCGCCGGGGAAAACAACGTGATGCTGGAATTTGACTGGAAAGAGTTCAGCGACGAAACCCATCCCCAAGACGGAGTCTTTTTCTCCGACGATGGCGGGGCCAGCTTTGTCAAGGTCTACAACCTCACCAACGGCAACAGCACCTATTCCCGCCGATTCCTGGATGTTTCGGCTCTGGCCTCCGCCAATGGGCTCACCCTCACAAATACTTTCATCGTCAAGTTCCAGCAGTACGACAACAATGCGATTAGCGTTGATGGGATGGCCTTTGACAATGTCAGTGTCTACTCCGGAACCAGCGGGGGCGGGGGCAGCAATCCCAGCGATTGCGCCTTCATTGACTTTGACCGGGTGGCGATCAACCCCTTCGACCCTGGTCAGGACCGGGGTTCGGCGACGGTTCTGGACAATGGCAGCACGCTCTTGATCGAAAACGACGCCTGGAAATTCGTGCCGTTTAACTACAGTGTGGGCCCGGCGACAATTCTGGAATTTGAATTCCGCTCGACCTCTGAGGGCGAGATCCACGGCATCGGGCTGGACAATAACAATTCGCTCAGTTCAAACTTCACCTTTAAATTGTACGGCACGCAGAATTGGGGCATCACCAACTACGACAACTACACGCCAAGCGGCTGGACCAGTTACAGCATCCCGCTGGCGTTTTTCTTCGTCGGCAATTTTGACCGCATCGTATTTGTTGCCGACAATGATATCGGGGGCGGCAACAACTCCTATTTCCGCAATGTCCGGGTTTATGAAGGCGGTTCCTGCGCTTCTTACAACGAGCCGCTGGAAATCGAGCATCCCGACATCGAAGTGGTGCTGGGCGATCAGCCTGAATTCGCCTTGGACCTTTATCCTCTGCCGGTCGTTGACCGTTTGGTTACCGCATTTACCGCCGAGGAAGGCGATTGCCCGCTGACCCTAACCGATCTGAGCGGCAAAACGGTTTTGCGCGGCACCCTTCGTCCCGGCGAGCAGGCCCACGACCTCAGCGCTCTGCCTCCGGGCATGTACCTTCTGACCGTTGACCTCGGCAATCACCGCCGAATCACCCGGAAAGTGGTCAAGCAATAATTAGGGATTGCTGATTTCTGATTTCCGGTGAGGGCTACCCGCAGTAGCTGATCGGAAATCAGAAATCAGAAATCGCGCATTGGAAATTGTCCCCGTCATTTCCTAGCTTTAGAGTAGAGCACAACAACTATGAGTGATTCTAACTCTTCTACGGATTTGCGGGCTCCGGTGCAGAAACGAGAGGTGATGCTGGTTCCGCCGCCGCGGCACCGGCGGCTGGCGTTGCGGTCCCCGGAAAAGAAAGCAGTTGGCCTTACGGCGGTGAGGTCGGCGGTGCAGCATTTGCGCCGGGAAATGGGCCTGGTCAGCGGGATGCGCGTCGTCGCCCGGATGAACCAACAGGACGGATTCGATTGTGCCGGCTGTGCCTGGCCCGACCCGCCCAACCGTTCGCCCATCGGTGAGTACTGCGAAAATGGGGCCAAGGCCCTCGCCGAAGAAGCAACCACAAAGCGGGTCGACGCAAAGTTCTTTCGCCGACATTCGGTGGAAAAACTGAGCCGCTGGCCGGATTTTGAATTGGGAAAATCGGGACGGATCACCGATCCGATGGTCCTGCGCAAGGGCAGCAGCCACTACGAACCCATCTCCTGGGAAGATGCCTTTGCGATGATCGCCGAGGAATTGAATGGTTTGGATTCGCCGGATGAAGCGATTTTCTACACCTCGGGCCGGACCAGTAACGAGGCGGCCTTTATGTACCAGTTGTTGGTGCGCCATTTCGGCACGAACAATCTGCCCGATTGCTCAAACATGTGCCACGAAAGCAGCGGAGTCGGTTTGTCCGGTACCGTCGGAATTGGGAAGGGGAGTGTGACCCTGGAAGACCTCCACATTGCTGAGGCGATCCTGGTCATCGGTCAGAATCCGGGCACCAATCACCCCCGGATGCTGTCCGCCCTGAAAAAATGCAAAGAAAACGGCGGTAAAATCGTCAGCATCAATCCTCTGGATGAACCGGGCCTCAAGAACTTCATTGACCCCCAAAGTCCGAGTGAAGTCCTGACCGGCGGCACCCGGATCTCCGATCTGTGGTTGCCCGTGCGGATCAACGGCGACGTGGCGCTGCTCAAAGGGATCATGAAATTGCTGCTGGAAAAGGAAGATTCGGCTCCCGGCAGCGTTTTTGACCACGACTTCATCGCGGAAAAGACCCGCGGTTACGAGGCTCTGGTGGCCGATTTGCGCGCGGCAGATTTTGCCCAACTCGTCGAACAGAGTGGCATCGCCCAAGCCGAAATGCAAAAGGTCGCGGACTTACTGGCGCGGAGGAAAAAGATCATCATCTGCTGGGCCATGGGGCTCACGCAGCAGGAAAACGGGGTGGGCAATATCCAGGAAGTGGTCAATCTGTTGTTGCTGCGCGGGGCCATCGGCAGGCCGGGAGCGGGCACTTGTCCGGTTCGGGGCCACAGCAATGTCCAGGGTGACCGCACCATGGGCATTTACGAAAAGCCCAAAGAAGCGTTCCTGCAGGCACTCGACGACCACTTTGGCATTCGGTCGCCGCGGGAGCACGGGGTCGACACCGTCGAGGCGATCCACGCGATGGCCGAGGGCAAAACCCAGGTTTTCTTTGCGATGGGAGGCAACTTTATCTCCGCCACGCCGGACAGTTACGCTACGGCGGCGGCGATGCAGAATTGTCGCTTGACCGTGCAGGTATCCACCAAGTTGAACCGATCCCACGTCGTCACGGGGGAGCAGGCCTTGATTTTGCCCTGCATTGCGCGCTCGGAAGCCGATTTTCAGGCGAGTGGACCGCAGTTTTTGACGGTGGAAAACTCGATGGGGCAGGTCCACCGGTCGCGGGGATTTACCGAAAATGCCTCCCCCAATCTCCTCAGTGAGCCCGCAATTGTCGCTCGCTTGGGAAGAGCGACTTTTGGGGCGGAAAGCCCGATTGATTGGCAGGCGATGGAGGACAACTACGATGTCATTCGTGATCATATCGAGGCGGTTATCCCGGGATTTTCCGAATACAACCGCCGGGTCCGGACGCGCAATGGCTTTTATCTGCCCAACGGCGCCCGGGAAGGCAAGTTCAACACCCCCGACGGCAAGGCGCACTTTACTGTAAACCCCTTGCCGGAGCATCACTTGGAAGCGGATCAATATGTCCTCATGACGATGCGTAGCCACGACCAATACAATACGACGATCTACGGGCTGGATGATCGCTACCGGGGCATTTTCAATGAACGCCGGGTACTGCTGATGAACCGCCAGGACATGAAGGCCCGCGGTTGGCGCAGCAAGCAAGTGGTGAACGTCACCAGCCACTTTGAAGGCGAGGAGCGGGTATCAGAAAACTGGTACGTGGTGCCCTATCAGATTCCCCGTCGGAGTTTGGGGGCATATTTCCCCGAAGCCAATGTGCTCGTTCCCCTCCGGAGCGTGGCAAAAAAGAGCAATACCCCGGTTTCCAAGTACGTGGTCGTCTCGCTCGAATCCCGTCGGAGATGAACCGGTGGTGGGCGGCGGGACTGCTCCTGGCGATGCTGTCCGCTTGCGCTCCTCCTGCTTCTGATAAGCCAAGAAGGGATGGATTCGGCGATTCTTTGTTGCGGATTGTGCCCCCGACGGCGTCTCCAGGGCACTTCCGTCCGGTCCAAACCGGAGTAGAACTCCTGGTGTTGGGCGTAGCTCAAGATGCTGGTTTTCCGCAGTTGCGTTGCCAAAAGGCGTGTTGTCGTGGGGTAGATACCCTCGCCGCGCCGATCCACGTGGTCAGTTTGGGGCTCATAGATGCCCGACAGGATCGGCGCTGGTTGTTTGAGGCCAGTCCTGACTTGGTGGACCAGATTCGGATGCTGGATTCACTGTCCGCACCGAGGGGAATCGAGCGGTTTCTGGACGGGATTTTTCTCACCCACGCCCACATTGGCCATTACACCGGGCTGATGTACCTGGGGCGGGAAGCGATGGGCGCGCGGGCGGTGCCGGTATATGCAATGCCGCGGATGGAAGCTTTTTTGCGGGAAAATGGTCCCTGGGACCAGTTGGTGACGTTGGAAAACATCGAGTTGCGGCAGTTGCGGGCGGATTCGGTGGTGGAACTGGCGGATTCCCTCGCGGTAGTACCGGTGCGGGTGCCACACCGGGATGAGTACTCGGAGACGGTGGGGTATCGGATCCACGGTCCCCGGGCGAGTGCTTTGTTCATTCCGGACATCGACAAGTGGGCCAAATGGGAGCGCGATATTGCCGAGGAGATTGCGGCGGTGGACTATGCATTGCTCGACGCGACATTTTTTGCCGAAGGCGAAATTCCGGGGCGGGACATGTCAGAGATTCCCCATCCGTTTGTGCAGGAAAGTATGGCGCAGTTAGACGATTTGCCATTGGTGGACAAGCAAAAGGTCTATTTCATCCACTTCAATCATACCAACCCCCTTTTGCAGCCCGACAGTGAGGCGCGGCGGCAAGTGGAAGCGGCCGGTTTTCGGGTGGCCCGGCAGGGCATGGGTTTTCGGCTGTGATCGTGCATTTCGTGGGGCAAAATGATTAGCTTTGCCGAACATCAACTCCAATACCTGACTATGAGCTACAGCACGCTGAACATTGCCATCGAAGGACCGACGATGGTCATCACCATCGACCGCCCCGAAGTCCTCAATGCCCTGAATCCGGAGGTGATCGATGACCTTGCGCGGGTGGTTGACGACCTCATGGCCAACGATGCGGTCAAAGGTGCGATCCTCACCGGCGCGGGCGAAAAGGCATTTGTGGCTGGCGCGGACATTGCCCACGTCAATCAGCTTCCCGCCGAGGAAACCGAGGCCTTTAGTCGCCGGGGACAAGCCGCATTTGCCCGGATTGAGCAAGCGACCAAGCCGATCATCGCGGCGGTCAATGGATTTGCCCTGGGGGGCGGTTGTGAACTGGCGATGGCCTGTCACATGCGGGTAGCCTCGGAAAAGGCGCGTTTTGGGCAGCCTGAAGTCAATCTGGGCCTGATTGCGGGCTACGGTGGGACGCAGCGCCTGGTGCGGTTGATCGGGCGGAGCAAGGCGACCGAACTGCTGCTTACGGGGAGCATGATCAAGTCGGCGACCGCCCAGTCGCTCGGTTTGGTCAACTACGTGGTGCCGGCCGAGGAATTGCTACCGCGCTGCCACGAAATTTTGCACAAAATCTACGAAAAGTCGCCGCTGGCGGTAGCCCTCACCTTGAAGGCCATCGATGCGGGGGTCTACGATACGGCGCAGGGATTCGAGGTCGAAGCGCAGGCATTTGGGGAAGCGGCTGCCTCCGACGATGGCCGGGAAGGCACCCGGGCTTTCTTAGAAAAGCGCCCGGCGAATTTTACCGGGAAGTAGGCGGACCTGGGGCGTCGGAAAAGGCAACGTTGAGGTAAATTTCCTGGCTCAAAAGGTGGATTCCCAGGGAGGCGAGTTCCACTTTCTGGTCGATTCCGGAATAACCTTGGAGGAACCAGAAGCCATTTTCCATGCGCCGATAGACGTCGATGTGGGGTTCATTCTGCTCGACGAGGATGTATTCTT
>JBCCQH010000014.1:0-86919 GCA_039024435.1 Bacteroidota bacterium | reverse complement strand
CCCACTTCCAATGAAAATGGGGTCGTCGTGTACTTTTTCGCGGAAAAGACTTCGGTGGCCTTGGCATCGCCCCACATCCGGGTGGAATACCTGTCCCGGTCCATCCGCGGGGCGGAGACAAGTGAGCAATTGTTTACTTGGCTAAAAGGCCTTTTCCTGAACGAGGACCAAAAGGGCAAGCTGCTGTCCGAGGGCAAAACGATCACGACGGCGGACGGGCAAGAGGTGCCCTACCTGGAAATTGCGATTCCTCAATCATTTGCTCCGGATGATCCCATGGTCCTGCGGAGCGCCAAGCACATGATCTGGGCCTACGTTCCCGCCAAAGACGGCCACTTCATCGGCTTCAATGCCACCACGGTCGATCCTGCGACCTATCCTGACCTCAAGAAGGACTTCCTAGTGACGGTCGCCTCCTTTCAACAGCGATGAGATTTTTGATGCTTGGTCTCTGATTTCCGATTGCGCGGAACGCCCGTCGGAAATCGAGAATCAGAAATCATAAATCCATATCTTCGGACATGAAAAAGCTCATCGAATGCGTGCCCAATTTCTCGGAAGGGCGAGACCTCAACATTGTTCGGCAAATCACCGCGGAAATCGAATCGGTCGAGGGGGTTTCTCTCCTGGATGTCGACCCCGGAGCCAGTACCAATCGTACGGTCGTCACCCTGGTCGGAGAGCCGGAAGTGGTAGTCGAAGCGGCCTTTCGGGCAATCAAGAAAGCGGCGGAGCTGATCGACATGCGGAAGCACCGGGGGGCGCATCCCCGCATGGGCGCGACCGATGTTTGCCCATTTATTCCGTTGCAGAACGCTACCTTTGAAGATTGTATCGCCTGCGCGCGTGCCCTCGGGGAACGGGTGGGGAACGAATTGGGCATCCCGATCTATTTCTACGAGAAGGTCGCCACCGCCGACAACCGCAAAAATCTGGCGGTGCTCCGCGCCGGGGAATACGAGGGCTTTGCCGAAAAAATCAACCGGCCGGAGTGGAAACCGGACTTTGGGCCACAAGCTTTTCATGCGCAAGCCGGGCAAACGGCCATCGGGGTACGGGACTTTCTGATTGCCTACAATGTCAATCTGAATACGCGTTCGGTGCGCCGCGCCAATTCGGTCGCCTTTGACGTGCGGGAAAAGGGCCGGATCAAAACCGAGGACGGTACACCTTGGGGCAAAAAAGTCCGCGATGCCACCGGCCATCCGGTGCGCGAAGCGGGGGCTTGTAAGGCAGTCAAGGGCATCGGGTGGTACGTGGAGGAATACGGCATCGCGCAGGTCAGCATGAACCTCACCGATATTTCGGTGACGCCCTTGCACACAGCGTTTGATGAATGCTACAAAAGTGCGTTTAACCGTGGTCTGCGGGTAAGCGGCTCGGAATTGGTGGGACTGGTGCCCCTACAGGCCATGCTGGACGCCGGTCGGTATTTTCTCCAGAAGCAAAATTGGAGTGAAGGGGCCAGCGAAGAAGAGTTGATTCACATCGCGGTCAAATCGATGGGCTTGGACGAGCTGTATCCATTTGATCCGCAGGAAAAAATCATCGAATACAAAATCGCCCACGAAGAAGCAAAAAAGCTGGTGAAGATGAACCTCCGCCAGTTCTGCAACGAGACTTTGAGCGATTCTCCGGCGCCGGGCGGAGGCTCGGTTTCGGCACTGGTCGGTGCCCTGGGCATCTCTCTGGGGGGAATGGTCGCAAATCTGAGTGCCGCCAAGCGGGGCTGGGACACCCGCATTGCGGAATTTGGGCGGGTTGCGGGTCAAGCCCAAGCCCTGAAGGACCAGCTCTTGCACTTGGTCGACGAAGATACAACCGCTTACCGCCAGGTCATCGCGGCCATGCGTTTGCCCAAAGGTTCGCCGGAAGAAAAGGCGGCCCGCAACCAGGCGCTGCAAGCGGCGAGTACCTACGCAGCGCGCGTGCCCCTCCAAATCATGGAAACCGCCTTTGCGACCTATGCGCTAATCGAGGACATGGCTAATCGGGGCAACCCCGCCTCCATCACCGACGCTGGGGTGGGCGCTTTGTGCGTACACACCTGCATCGCCGGCGCGGCCCTGAATGTCCGCATCAACCTAAATGACATCGCCGATGAAACGGTTCGCTCAGAATTTGGGCAGCGGGTCGCAGAACTCCTGGAGCAAAGCGGCCCGACCCGGGACCGGATCTTGCAGGTGGTAGAATCGAAGATGTAACGCCGGTTCGGACAATTGGCGACAGTTCGCAGGGCCGCGCTGCCAAACCGAACACTCCCCCAACTGAATGCGTTCTTTGGGTATGCAACTCGTGTTCTACGATCAAAACCTGAACGCCTATTTTTCGCTGGAAGAGTGGACCCCGGAAACCCGACCGGACAATCCCCACGCCTTTGCCCACTATACCATCGTCTGGCTGCGGGAAGGCCGGCTTGCGGCCGAGACTGACTTTTACCCCTTCATAGCGGAGAAAGACCACGTGTTTTTCATCACTCCCGGCCAACGGATGCGTTTCGGCACCGAATTCCCCGAGCGGGCGACGGTACTTTCCTTCAACAAGCCCTTCTACTGTGTGGAACTTCACGACGCAGAGGTCTCTTGCAACGGCCTGCTGTTCAATGGTGCCGCACCCAGTCCCATGATCCACTTGGACGCCCCAGACGTGCGCAGCTTTACCTTGCTGCTCGAAGTCGTCCGCGACGAAATGGGTACGGCCGATGCCATTCAGCTCGAAATGTTACAACTGCTCCTCAAGCGATGGATCATCAAATCCGCCCGCATTGCCCGCGACCAGTTAACCGTGCACAACCAGGGCAACGACCAGGAAATCGATGTCTTGCGGGCCTACAGCGCCCTGGTAGAAAAGCATTTTCGGGAATGGCACAAAGTCGGCCAATACGCAGAAAAAATGCTACGCTCCCCGAAAACCTTGTCCAATCTCTTCCGAAAATACGGATCACCCAGTCCGAGTGAAATCATCACCGAGCGCATTGTCCTGGAAGCCAAGCGCGAACTCATTTATACGAAAAACAGCGTAAAACAAATCGCTTACGGACTCGGATTCGACGATCCCGCTCACTTTAGCCGGTACTTCGCCAAAGCAGTGGGAAATTCGCCCGTACGGTTTCGGGAAAACGGATTGGTCAACTCTTGATATCGGAAGGCAATCAATTGCGAGATTTACTTGTTCGGAATCCGATTTGCCCCCCGAACGTGATACATTCAGGAACCCGCTACGCCGGCCCGGATCCGGGCGGCGGTGGCTGCCAACTCCTCGGGACTGAACTTCAGCTTTTCCTTCGCAAAGTTGAGGTCAGCAATGTTGTTGAGCGGCACCAGGTGGATGTGGCAGTGCGGCACTTCGAGCCCGACTACAGCCACGCCCACGCGCTTGCATTCGATCACTTTGCCGATGGCTTCGGCGACAATTTTCGCAAAGAGTTGCAGACCGATGTAGGTTGACTCATCCAGGTCATAAATATAATCGACTTCCTTTTTGGGGATCACCAGGGTATGGCCTTCGGCCAAGGGATTGATGTCCAAAAATGCGAGAAAATCCTCCGTCTCAGCCACTTTGTGGCTGGGGATCTCTCCGGCAACAATTTTGCTAAAAATAGAGGGCATGCCGCAATCGTTTATTCGTAAGAAATTTCCAGCACCTCCAATTTGATCTGCCCGGCGGGAACCTTGATTTCGGTCACATCACCGACGGACTTGCCGAGCAGCCCTTTGCCGACGGGGGATTCTACAGAAATTTTTCCTTGCTTGAAGTTTGCTTCGGAGGCGGAAACCAGTTTGTACCTCATTTCCATTTTATTGGCGAGGTTCCGCACTTTGACCGTGGCCATGATCAGCGCCTTCGAGACGTCCAGCTGGGATTCGTCGATGATTTTGGCGGTCGCAATGATATGTTCCAGCTTGGCAATTTCTGCTTCGTGGAGTCCCTGGGCGTGTTTGGCGGCGTCGTATTCGGCATTTTCTCGCAAATCGCCTTTCTCCCGGGCCTCAGAGATCGCTTCGGCAATCTCCTTGCGGCCATCGGTTTTGAGAACCAGCAACTCTTTTTTCAGTTTCTCAAGCCCTTCTTTGGTAAAATATTGAGTCTCAGACATAATTGTCGTGCTACGTTAATTCATTGTTCGTTTTCGAACTGCAAAAATAATAATATAAAATGGGTTGGCCACAATAGCCAACCCATTTTGATGATAAGAAATCGTTCTTAGAGATCGATGCGGGCACCAATCACGTGCGTCCCGCTGAAGGGATCGGTCGAACGGTAGCTGTAGTCTAGCCCGAAGGTCGACGTCTTGTTTTTTCCCGTTTTGAAGGGGATTTCTACCGTCACACCTACACCGTGTCCCGTCCATGCTGTACGGCGCTCATCTTCATTGAAGATATCCTGCTCGTACAACAAGCTGTAACGCACCATCAGGTACTTGCTGAATCCGTACTCAATCCCGACCCCAAACTGGTCGTAAGAAAAGGAGTTCGAGATGAAAGCACCCAAAGGCGTGATGCGGTGGTTCATGCCCAGCCAGAAGTCATAGGAGATGCCCATGCTCAATACCGAAGGCATTTCAAATTCTGCGGTCGGCCGCGCGGTCAACGAGGTAAAGTCGTCCGCGAGGTTGGAGCGGAAAGTCAGGCCATCGCCTCCGTAGCGCATCGTTGTACCGATGTTGCGCAACGAGATCCCCAGCTTAAACTTGTCCGTATGCAGCGAATCCTTCCCGAGATTGGTCCGGTACTGCACCCCAGCGTCAAACGCTACACCATTCGCTCCCACATCAAAAATCGACTCGTGGACGAGTTTGATCGTGGCTCCGCAGTAGATGTTATCGGTGAACTTCTTGGCGAAAGAAATGCCCAGGTTCATGTAGGTCGGGCTGAAAGTTCCCAGATCTCCATCCGGGTTGTCTTCGGTAGTCCGCTCAAAATCACCCAGGTCAAAAGAGGTGACGTAGATTCCGATCACACCCGCACGCTTGAGCGACTGCGAAAAGCCGAAGCTGTTGATGTTGATGTCGGTTCCTACGAGATAGCGCGTATGGGCAAAGACCAACTCTGAACGGCGCGTGGTCGCCAACCCAGCCGGGTTGTTGATCACACTTTCGATGCCGTAGGTACTGCCGATATTGATCCCGTTGAAGCCACTCGAACGGCCCCAAGAGTTGATCAGCAGCTGGGTGGCACCGGCCTGACCCGCACGTTCCGGGTTACCCGCGAATGCCTGCGAGATGCCCGTCAAGATCACAAAACTAAATACTAAAAGTCTCTTCATTTTCTTTCAATTAGAATGCGTTCAGGTCAATCTGGGGCATCACAGCAAAGAATTTCACAACCTTTTCGCCCAGCTCACCGGCGTCGACATGGATGATATACACCCCGGAAGCCACCGGCACCCCGTCCTGGTTCTTGAGGTCCCACTGCTGTTCCGGCAATTCGGAATCTTTCGTATAGGTCCGGATCAAGGTCCCATTCAGCGTGAAGATCTTAATCTTGCACTGCTGCGGGAGGTTGGTCAATTTTACAATCGTCTGCACCTGAGAACGCTCGTACTTCGAGTAGGCGTAGTACGGATTCGGTACGATGCGAATATCTTCCATCAGCGAACGCTCAGCAGTTTCTTTCTGACCGATCATGGCCGCGATATCTTCCGTGCTAAAGTTGAAGATCGAGTAGTCCTCGGTTCCGCCACGTGAGCGGAAGGGCTGGTTTACCCGCAGCTTAATCGTGGTCTCCGTCGGAATCTGCGTCGGATCGGTAAAGTCAAAGTTCTGCGAGAGCAGCGGTGCCCCCACCCAAGCGATGCGGGAATACACATTACGCATGTCCGTGGTGCTGTCCTGCGTATCCAGGTAGAGCAGAGTCGTCTGCGAACCGGAAGGCACAAAGTTGGCGTTCGATAGGAAATTATAGAAAGACTGGCACTCGTCGTAGGTCGTCTCGCTGATGTATATGTAATGGCGACCGCCTACCCGCTGACCAGCCGGACCGAAGTCGGAGGTCGGGTTCCACAGCATGTCGTCTCCATTGTTCAGTTTGTCCCAGCTTGCCTCACCGAAGAAGATGTTGAGGCGGCGGCCGGTGTTCACGTCGATGGCGTAACCCGGGAAGTAGCTGAAACCATAGTCGGTCAACTGGTCCAGATCACCGTTGGTGTCTTTTTCTTGACCCGGCTGGCGCACCGGATAGTCCCAACGGGCCGACATCGGCCAGGCACCGGAGCCCAGGTTCTGGCCCGAAGAGGTCTCTACGACCACACACTTGGACCACTTTTCCGTATTCGGGGTGATGACGATATCAATATCCGGCAGCGAACTCAGGTTCACGAACTGTCCCGGGGCGAGGCCACCCGCACTTTGGGAAGCATTGTCTTCAACCCCCGGGCTGACTTTACCGTCCGGATCGTTGTTCGAGAAGCCGCGGGCAAGGCAGAACGGAGCCCAGCCACCGCCGAGGATTTCTTCAAAGTGTTCTTCTTTGTCGAATACACGGTTGCTCTTCCAAACTCCACCGATGTGACCGCGGTCACCATTTTCGTCACCGGCCTGAATCCAGTTCCAGGTTTCGAATCCATCGTTGTCACCGAGGCTCACCAACCAGTCTTGCAACGGATCGGCGTAAGTCAGGGTAGCACCGAGGAAGCCATCGATCAGGGTATCCCCGGCTTCAATTACGTTTTCGACCGCAACGGAAATTCCGTGGCCTTCGATCACCCGCTCCGTACCCGTAAACGGTTGCGGACGGAAAGTGACCGTACTGTTCGTACCTTCGGTCTTGGTCCGCTTGATGTAGGTCGATTCGAAGATGACGTTGTTGCTTTCAAATAAGCGCCATTCCACAAAAGTCGAGTCGACGATGTCTACTGAATCGCTGCGCACGACGGCTGCCGTACCTTCGAACTCATCTTCGACCAGTTCCAACCGGTAATTGCCCGGGATCACTTCCTTCGGATTCACAACCTTGACATCCACCGGAGCGGCGCCGGCAACGTAGGTGATTTCACCCACCGAGTCCGCATTGAAGATAGCATCGCGCGTGGCATCGGTAATTTCAACGAAGTTGCCCCCGTTGCCTACCCCGGCCGTCTGCGTAAGCTGGATCCCGTCTCCGTAAGCCGAGTTGGTCACCGTACCGAAGTTTTCGAAATCAATCGGGTGCGGCATCGCCGCGGTATTCGCGAAGAAGCGGTTGCCCTGAACAAACTTCCGACCATCCGACGAGGTATCGTTGTAGGCGTAGGCCAAAATACCGTAGTAGTAAGTCGTATAGTTCTTCAAGGAACGGTCGCCTGTTTCCGTAAACAAGTCTTCCGTGGCGCGGAAGGAACGGAAAATTCCATCGTTGGCGCCTTGGACCATCACTTCATCGACGATGACCGGATCGGTGAGTCCCGGAACGGTCGCCTCTGCCCGGTTCACAATCGTCGAAACATCGTTTTTGATATCGCACTGGGTAAGAATCCGTGCTTTCTCGGTATCGAAGAGGTCGCTCGCGGAAACCGTGGCGTCCTTCAACTGATACAAAATATATCCTTCAAATTCGAAGAGGGAGTCCGCAACGTC
Organism: Bacteroidota bacterium; assembly: GCA_039024435.1. Classification (GTDB taxonomy): domain Bacteria; phylum Bacteroidota; class Bacteroidia; order J057; family JADKCL01; genus JBCCQH01. Next base: position 79,367 of record JBCCQH010000014.1, on the reverse strand, counting down.
CTCAGCGATGAGGACCGGGTCTGCCTGGAGATACGTTTCGTTAAAGTTGTTGAACAGGGTAGCATTGCTGTAGTCCCAAGAAACCAACAACTCTTTGTCGTATTCTTCGATGGCGAGTTCCGGAGCATCCGGGCCATCCAGCAATTCGAAATTCGCGTTGAACAGTGCTTGCGCGATGTCATCCGCGGTCAAGAGTTCACACACCGAACCCAGGTTGTCGTTGGTAAAGGCACGGGCCCACACCGCCCCGGTAACGATATCGTTGACCGCCCCCGGTTGCAGGGTAAATGGCCCCGCCGACTGGATGAAACGACGGTCAAACGGCGAGTTGCTCGCCGAAACTTCGGACCAACCCCCGTTGCCGCCACCACCACACCAGCCCGGATCACCCGGATACATGTAGTTGGTGACCGGACCAGAACCCGAAGCCGGGAAACCGTTCGTACCATTGTTCACCATGCGTGAACCATCTTTCCAGAAACCGCGCAGGTAACCATAATAGTGGGTTGCCACTTCTGGATTGCCCCGCAGCGAGAAGTCGTTTTCGTAGTAAACGAAATACTGCATCGGAAGGCGCTGACCATTGTCCCCAAAGGGACCCTGGAAAAAGTCCACCCCCAGAGCGGGAGGATTGGTCCCATAACCCGCGGCAGTTTCATCGTTCGGGTCACCGTTGTAGGCAAAGCCCAGACCCCGTGCGGTGTCACAACCCACGTAGTCATCCGAGAAGTTACCGATATCGGCGTCCACCCACTGGCCCATGTAGGTCTCATTCAGTTTGAGGGTAGACTTGTTGATGACCTTGTACTTGTAGAAGGTCATATCGTTGATCGCATTCGAGGTCGAAAAACCAAAGGCGAGCATTTGAATCTCAACCCCAATGGCTTCCCCCCCGGTTTCCGTGTGGATATCCCCTTTGTCGTTGATCACCCACCAGATGGCCTGATCCGGCTCACCACCACCGGCGGTGGGAGCGATATCCGGGTAGTCACCCGCTTCCGGCGAGTAGTTAAAGGGGTCAAAGTCCACGTCGACAAACGGCGCTAACTCAATCCGATTTCCTTCCGAATCCTCACCGAAAGCCGGCCAGTTCTTTACGTTCGGATAGTCGTCGATGTTGAGCGGCTGCCCCGAAACGAGGGCCGACTGGTAAGCCGCGCGGAAAGCGGTAATCTCCGCTTTGGTGATCTTGTAGTGCTGGTCCCACTGCTCACAGGTCACGTCGTCGACGGCAGCGCCGCCGGAAGTCAGCGGACCGGGCCAAAAGTCGTTACCACTCTGGCGGTAAGTTTGGGCCGCGACCCGGAGCTGACCACTCTCGTCTACCCCCCCGATCCACAAAGAACCGGCGAAGGAGGAGTGACGAGCCGAAGCGGCCTGATCCGGCGGGAGCTTGGGTACCTCGTAACGCGGATTGCCCACGAGATCCCACCAAAAGTCACCACCATTGTGCAGCAATGCACGTACGTTGTTCACGTCTAGTTCGACCGAAGAGCTTGCCGGAGCACAAGATGCCGTTGTCCGCAGCCCCTTGTTGCTGGCACGCTTCTGGCCGATATTCTCACGCCCGAACAGGTTCGAGCACCCCAACAGCGCAAGAGCTGAAAGGCAAAAAAGTGTTTTTCTGATAGTCCTTTTCATCATCATCCGGATTAGAAGGAAAGTTGCAAGCCCAAACGAATACGGCGCGGCAGGCTGAAATTATTCGGATTCTGCATTTTCAGCTGGTACAGATAAGTAAATGAGGTCGGGTCAATGGCAGCAGCAACCGCTTGCTGACCAACCCCCGTACTGAGGAATCCATCGTCATCCGGCAGACCGGATGTCTTGTAGACATTCAATACGTTTCGCGTGTTGAGCGCATTCAACACAAGCAGATAAACATTGACGGCGTAGCGACGGCTCGTAATCGAGTTACCTTTGCCATCGGTCATGACGTTGCCTTGACCATCAAGTTTTTCTTTTCCCCCCAAAACCAGGTCTTTGTCGATCCGGAGATCGAGGCGTACCTGACCGGGCAGGCGGCTACCATTCGGCGTACCATCCAACTGAATCTGCTGGTTCACCCCCGTTTGAACGTCGGCCGGGTTAGCCAGGGCGTTCACGGAGTAGGGCGTACCCGAGCCCAGGTAGAAGGTTGCGTTCGCACCGGCATTGGCCAGCGGGTAGATCGTCTTCTTACCGAGGGTGATGCCCGGACCTTTGTTGTCGTCGCCGTAGAAACGGTAGTCAACGTTGCCCGAAATCCGGTGGCGCTGATCGAAATCCGTCGGCAACAGAGCCCGGATAGCGGTAAAGCCGTCCACTGCGTTGAGGGCATTCCGGGAAGAGGAGAAGCTCGAACCGGTAGCCGAAGCAAACTGCAGTGTGTAGGAAGCCGTCAGGCGGATGTTGCGCATCCGCAGCATATTCAAGGAGAAGGTAAAGCCCTTCACCGTACCAAAGTCGATGTTGTTGTACGTCGTGTAAGTCGTCGGATATGCATCCTGGAAGTTGGTGATCTGCAACATGTCGCGCATTTCCCGATAGAAAGCCGAAATCGATAGGGCAACGAAGTCATTCAACTTCTGCTTGAAACCAACTTCGTAGTCAATCGTACGCTCCGGACGCAGGTTCGGATTGGTAACCGTAACTGTGGCCGAATTTTGCAGGAAGAAGTAATCCGCCAACTGACCGGCCAACAGCGAGGAAGATCCGGCGGTGTTATTGCCCGGGCGCTGCGTCAGCACGTCGTAGTGGGCAAAGAATACGGCCTCACCCGAAATCGGGAAAGAGAACGAAAGGCGCGGCATGACCACGGTCTGCGGCGTGTAATCCTCGAAAGATTCGATCGAGATTTCGTCATCCTTGATGTGCGGCTGGACTTCGCCTCCCGAGCGCAAGCTCGCCGAAGAAGTCGGATCACCGTTGATGTCGTACCAGAAGTTCGTTGAGGGGTCCCGGAAACCCAGCACCGTCGTCGGGTTGCGGGCATCGTCGGTGTATGCCACCCAATCCGTCGGGATATTGCCCGGCAGGGTCTGGCCCAGGATTTCGTAGGTCTCGGCCGCAGTGAAGGTCGGGAACAATACGAAGGGGTCCCGGAGGACTTTTTGGTTGGCGTCGAAGCGGTCGACCCGCACCCCGACGTTGAAGATAATGTCTTCGAGCTCAAACTTGTCCTGAATAAAGCCCGAGATGTAAGTCGGAGCAAAAGCGTTCATCGGACGGTTTTGACCGTCGGTGAAAAAGTCTTCTTCCGCCCGGCGGGGCGTGACGTTGCCCGTGAAGTCGTAACCGTAATAGGTGACGAGCAGGTTCCCGTCATTCAGCAGTTCGTCGGCGCTGAACATATCGAGGCTCAACAAGCTCGGATCGAGGTTGTCGGTCACGATGAAGTCCGTGCCATCTACCGGCAATCCCAGTTTTTCCCGAAGTGCGCGGTCGAAGTCAGCCTGGTCGCCCGAAGAGTACAGACGAGGGGCATTGATCGTATCCTGGAATACACCGTCGACTTCTACCAGCTCCCATGAGCTCACATCCTGATTGATGCCGGACAGGTGGCGGTTGGTCAACTGGCGAATGTAGTTCCACATGAAGCGCGAAGCGACTGAATAAGCCCGCTCCTGGCGCTGTTCAAATTCGAAACCAAGCTTGATGGCGTGACCTTTAATCTCACCGGAAGCCTGACCGGTCAAGCGGTACTGATCAAAGCGGAAACGCGAGTAACCTCCCTGGTCGTCGCCCGGGGCAGTGTACAGCGAGTAGATCCGGTCCGGAGTATCTCCGTTGCGGATACCACCGTAGAAAGCGAGAAAGTCAATGTTGGAGATCGAATTGTCACGCTGGCCCGTAAATGGGTTCACGATACCGTTCTGCGAAACGTAGTCAAAAATGAAATTGTTGTAATTCGCCCGCAACGGGTTCGTGGAATTCGTGCCGTCAAAAGTCAGGTTGGCCGGAGCAAAGCCAGCGGTCAGAGCGTAACCGTCGGAAGAGATATCGGAGTTGTGGAGGTCGCTGCCCGGAGTCACAAAAGAGTAAATCGGCTCGAGATCGTAGTTGAAGGAGCCGACATAACCGTAATCAAAAATACGGTCCCGGTGCTGGGCCGACATAAACTCCCGGTCCCAACGCGAGAAATCCGCCTGCAACTGGTAGTAAAGGTTTTTGACTTGGCTGTTTTCGCCGCCTTCAAACGATTGCTGGAAACGCAACCAACCGCGGTACTGCTGCCCTTCAAACAAGCGGTTCCGCTCGGGGGTGAACATCATGTTCAGCGTTGACCATTCGTCGTTGGAGATATTCGTATAATCCGCACCAAACTTGACGATGATGTTATCCGTGGGTTGGAAGTCGAGACGCGTGTTCAGACGCATCGTACGGCCGGTGTTGTTCAGCTTGGTCTTGGAGACCTCGACCATATCGTCGGTCACGAAGTTCGAACGCTGCAAAAAGAAGTTTCCGCTCTGGTCCAAGGTGAGTGGATTCTGCTGAAAATCGGTAAGGAATTCATCTCGCAGTTTGAAAACGCCGCCCGCCGCCGGATCCCGGTCTTTTTGGTGCTCAAATTCACCCGCGACAAAGAAACCGAGAATCGGCTTGTTGTAATCGATGGAGTCGATCCGCTTCGTGATGAGCGGACCGGAAAAGTTCACCGCAAACAGGTTGAAGTTATAAGGGTCGGTGAGTTGACTGCTCAGAATTTCACCACCACCGCTGAGTTTGTAGCTCGGCGAAGAAGTGGTTACACTCACGATACCACCGGTAACGTCGCCGTACTCAGCCGGTGTACCCCCCGTGATTACGGTTAGGTTACCAATCGACTTCTGTGGGAGGTTCAATGTACCCCGTACCTTGACCCCGTCCACGAAATAAACCGTGGAACTAGAACGACCACCACGTAAGCTCAGGCCCGCGCCGTCATCCGACTGGTAAACCCCCGGGATAATCGCCGCAAGGGTATTGACATTACGAATACCAATTTGCTGAACATCGGAACCGGAGAGCGACCCTCCGGTGGTTGTATTGTCGATTGGTATCGTTTCGGTGATTTGAACTTCGGTCAGTTCTACACCAGTTTCGATTTTCAGATCCGCTTTAACGGTTTTGTTAGCGGCGACCTGAAGACCGGAAGCAACAATTTTGTTGCCCGCAAAGGTTGCTTGCACTGTGTAAGTGCCAGGAGGAATAGGCGCAATGCTGTACTCTCCGTTTTCATCGGTGTTTGAACCACCCTTGATAATTCCGTTTTGTAGGGCTACGACAGTAGCAAACTCAACTGGTTCCCCGGTTTCATCCGTGACTTTCCCTTTGATCTTGCCAGCGTCGGATTGAGCAAACACTGCGGAGCAGAACAGGAGGCTAAGAAATAGCCAAACTCCAACTCGTTTCATCATAATCTCATCCGATTTATTAGACTTCCACTTTTGAGGATAAACACGATAAAGATATAAAGGCTCGTTACATTAATCCAAATGTGCCTGAACAAATTTGGGTCACCGTCGTATAAAATCAATTTGGGTGTAATCGTTGCTTTATAGGCTTTTTATTGATTTATCCTTCCATTAAGTATGGCGCGAAAAACAAGTGCATCATTGATGCATGAACAAATATAAAAATTAATCCCGCTACATCTTCTGTATTTTTTCTTTGTCCAATTACACATTACAAAGAAAAACGCCTTAAATTTCCCTTCGGTAATGCTCAGATCAGACTGAATGGAACTCATCTACGACATCCTCAAAAAGCTCAAACGGTACGAAAAAAGGCAAATTCGCAATTATTTCAATGCCTCGCCTTTCGAATACGAGAAGGTGGGTGAGCTATTCAAATTGGTTACACGGTACAGCGACAAAGAAGAAGCCTTCTTTTCCCAAAAACTCTACGGCCGCGATCCCGACAATACTTTTCGCGTGACCAAAGCCCGCCTCAAAAAAGTCCTCGAAGATACCGTCCTAAACGACAAAAGTTTTTCCGAGTACAGTGCCGATTTTATTAAAGCGGCACTTTTTAGCAACAAGCGGGTGCTTCAAGGGGAAATTCTGCTCGGGCGCGGTGCCTACGCCGCCAGTAAGAATCTTTTGTTGCAGGTCATTGCCAAAACAAAAAAATTCAGCCTCCACGGAGAGCGCTTCCGCGCCGAAATGCTCCTGCACCGCAATCAGAGCATCAACATGTCGGTCAATGAGTTCCAAAAACGCACCCGCCGGCTCCTCGAACTCAACGAAATCAACTACAAGGTCAACCAGGCGGCCATCATTCATTACTCGGTCACCAATATCCTCACCCACAAGTCGCTCAGCAACGAGGAGCTGAAGCACTACGAAGAAGAAATCCGCCGCATCGAAACCATTGCCGAAGAAACCCAATCTCCGCTGGCCCGGCAACACTACCTCATGTCGCGCATCCTGTTTCTCCAGTACAACTATCAATACAAAGAGGCAATTGAGTTCTGCCGCCTCCAAATCGAGCTGCTCGAACAGGAACCGGCGGTGCGGTCCAGTCAGCGCCTGGGTTCGGCCCAGTTCCAGCTCACCGAAGCCCTCTTGCGCTCCGGCCAACTCGAAGAAGCCGCGGCCTCAGTTAACGCCACCCTAAATTTCTTTTCCCGGGAAGAAACCAATTATCTCATTGTCCTCGGGACCGCCTTCCGCGTAGCCTTTTTCTCTGATCGCTGGGACAAAGCGGAAAAAATTGTCCAAGAAGCCTTCGATCACCCCCGTTTTGCCGCGTCTCCCTTTCGGGCCGCGATTTGGCACTACTGCTATTCTTGTGTGATGCTGAAAACCGGTCAAACCAGCCAGGCCCTGCGCGCCCTCAATGAATCTACCCTCCTCCTCTCGGACAAGATGGGTTGGAACCTGACTTTTCGCCTCCACGAAATCATGGTGCTGTTCGAAGCGGAGATGTACGACCTGCTCGAAACGAAAATCCTCAACATGCGGCAATTTGTGAAACGCACCCAAAAGAACAGCGACCTCTACCGCCCCATGAAGTTGATCCAAATTCTAATGGAATGGCACAAAAACAGCCTCGACATCAAAAAGACTTACGGCTCAATTAAAAAACAACTCACCGACCTGCGGAACTACCACAAAGAGATCCCCTTTGACCCCTCAACCGGCGAACTGATCCGTCTGGAAAACTGGATGGCGGAAAAAAACCACAACTTGGTTAGGCCTTAATCCCGGCATATTCCTTTACTGCCTCGACGAGCCGATTGTTGATCCGGGCCAGGGATTCGTGGCTCCAGCCCCCAATGTGCGGCGTGAAGATCACCCGATCCTCGCGGAACAGGCGTTCTAGCCGCTCCCGCTCCCCCGCCGAAAGCCGGTCCAGCTTTTCATTTTCCAGTACATCCAGCGCCGCACCGATCACCCGCCCGGATTCCAGCGCCCGAATCAGACCCCCCAGCGGCACAATCGGTCCCCGGGCCAGATTCAGCAACCAGATCGGTCGGGCAAATTGGTTCAGAAACCCGGTGTCCACCCAGCCGTCGGTCTCCGAGGTCAGCGGCACGTGGAGGGTGAGGATATCCGCTTCCTTTTGGATTGTCGCGAGCTCGGTCTCTTCCACGTGCGGCGGTGCGTAGCCCCTAAGGTATTTATCGTAGGCCAAGACCCGACAGCCAAAGCCGGACAGCATCTGACCGACCTGCGACCCGGTGTGCCCGTACCCGATGATGCCGACCGTCTTGCTCCGCAACTCCGAACCACGATTGGCTTCCCGGAGCCACCGAAACTGGCGCACAGCGCGATCCGCCGGCACGACATTGTGCAGCAGCGACAACAACATGCCGAGGGCTTGCTCCCCGACCGGAATGGCGTTTGCCCCCGGGGTATTGACGACTTTGACACCGCGCTCCGCCAGCAAGGGCAAATCAAAGTGGTCCATTCCGACACCGGCCCGGCACAGCAATTGCAAAGTGGGCGCCGCATCGAGTACTTCGCGGTCCACCCGAATCTTCGAGTTGAGGACCAGCACTTCTACCCCGGCGAGTTGGGCCAAAATCGTGGTCCGGTCCCAATCGGGGCGGTATTCCAGGTCGAGACCAGGGATCTGCAACTGGGTCCGCATCGCTTCCGGGAAGCGATCAATCATCAATATTTTCGTCATTTCAGCTTGTTTAGCTCCATTTCCAATGCTTCCACCAGCCGTTCCATCTCCGGCTGCCCCACGTCGCCGAAGTGGCCGACCCGCAGGCGTTTCCCGCGAAATGCTTCCTGCCCATTCGCGACGATGATCCCGTGGACGGTGCGCAATTGCTCCCGCAGTTGCTCATTGTCCCGACCCGCAAAGTAAAATGCAGTGACCCCGGCACCGTGGGGGGGATTGGCCTGGGTGGCCCCCAAGCGCTTCAATTCTCCGCGGAACCACTGCGCGCGCGCTTGAATGGCAATCCAGCGGGCCGGCAGCCCCTCCGATTGCAGCGTGCGCAAAGCGGCATCGAGCCCGTACATGAGTTGGACCGGGGGAGTAAAAGGATAGCTGCCGCGTTGCCCATATTCGTAAAATGCTGCGAGGTGCAGTCCATCGTGTTTGTCGGAAGGCGTCAAATGCGCTACCGCGCGCTCGCTCAGTCCCACCAGGCAGCAACCCGCAGGATTGGCGAGGCCTTTTTGGCTGGCCGCCACCACTGCATCGAGGCCCCAGGCATCTTGGTACAAAGCCTGAATCCCCACCGAACAGATCGCATCCACCACGATCAAGGTCTCCGGAGCTTCGCCCCGCAAGAAAAACGCGATTTCTTCCAAGTCGATGGCCATCCCGGTGGAGGTCTCCACCTGGGTCAATACCCAACCAGCGAGGTCTGGATGTGCCGCCACAACGTCACGAACTTGGGCCAAGGTCACCGTTTCAAACCAAGGAGCCCGCACCGGCACAACTTCCCATCCGAGGCGACGTCCGTACGCTACCCAGCGTGCGGAGAATTTTCCGGTGTCCTGGATCGCTACTTTGGCTCCGGGGGGAAAAAGGCTCCGCATGGTCATTTCCATTCCGGTCGTACCCGAGCCGGGCACCAGCAGGGTGGGGCCCAGCGTCTGAAAGAGGTACTGCATGCGGGGCTGCATCTCCCGCCAAAATTCTTCGAATTCGGGGGTGCGCTGGTGCAGGGGCGGACGGGCGATGGCCGCCATCACTTCCGCCGGAATCCGGACCGGGCCCGGGGTCAACAAAAGGGATTCCGCAGCTTCCATGCGCCAAAGATAGGAAAACGGTGAACGGCAGAACAGTGAGCCGTGCCCGGGGGCGGTACAAAGGGGTTGGGCGCGCCGGGCTACCTTTGGGCGATCAGGGGATCACTTTCTCCACCCGGCCGTTCAGGCGCAGGGTGATCGCATCGGTTTCTCCTTCGAGTTGTACCGCGATGATCTTTTCGTGGGTGCCCCATTGGCCATCGGTGTAGAAACTGGCCCGGACTTCGCCTTCCTGGCCGGGCTGGATGTTGCCTTCCGGATACTCGGTAGCCAGGCACTCGCAGGAAGTAGCCGCCTGAGCGATGCGCACGGTGCGCTCGGACATATTTTTGAAGGGATACACCGCAACTACGGTGTCACCGGACGGAACCGGCCCAAACGTCGCGGCAAAATGGGCGAAATGAATGGCGGTGCTCTGACCCGGTACCGGAACGAAGCCTTTCGGCTGCGGTTGTGGTGGCGGTGGGGTGGGATTGCTCTTTTGCTTGACCTTGCTGTAGTCACGCTTGACCCCACCGACCGAGGTGGGATTTTTCTGGCTGGGCGCTTGCTCGCACCCGGCGCCAACCAGGGCGCAGAGGAAAAAGACGGCAAAAAGTCGGATCATTGGGCTCATGCTAGGAATATTTTTTCCGATGTCTACCGAAGAAAATGAAATTCAGGCATTTTTAAAAGATCGCGCGGCTAAACGGTCAATATCGCTCACTCATCCTGCACTTCCCGAAACAAATCCACCAATTGTTGGCTCAGATTTTTGAAGTGAAAGTTTGCCTCGACGTAGGTCCAGTCCACCCGGTGCTGTTCGGGTAGGTGGGCCTTTTCCTGAATCAAGCGCGCCAACAGGTCGGCCAGGGCATCGGCATCGAAGGGATCGGCGAGGATACCTACACCTGCCCGCTGCAAGATATCGGTACAGTCACTGCGTTTTCCGAGGATGAGCACCGGCTTTTCCAGTTTGATGTAGTCGAAAATCTTGCTCGGAATGTAAAGCGGATCCTCCCCCGTCTCCAAGGGCAAGAACACCAGGTCGCATGCGGCCAGGCGGGCACTGGATGCGTGCTTTTTAAAGTAGCCGCTAATCTCAACCTGCCCGGTGATCCCCATCTGCTGGACTTGGGCTTGGTTTCCCGGTTCGATCAGACCCCAGAGGTCCAGTTTGATTCGGTCCGCCAGCTCGGGGTACTTTTCGCCGAGCCGCTGCACCCCGCGGAACAAGTAGTAGCCACTGCGGGTGTACTGATTGGCCGTGGAGATGCGATACGTCCAAAACCAGTCTTTGATTCGGGACCAGGAGCTCCGGCGCTCCTGCCCCGGGGTGTACGCCATCAGGGTTCCGGCGTATCCGATGCGCAGCACGTCGTCAGGAGTAGCCATTGGTGATGACAATGAGTTTTTCCGGATCCACCAGCTTCCGCTTCAGGTACAGGCGCTTCATGCCCGGGGTGACGACGACAAGCCGGTCCGCCCGGCGAAATACCCGGCGCTCCATCCAGCGGCACAGCAGCCAGTGGATTTTCGAGGGCCAAGAAAATGAATAGGTATCGGTGTAGGGATCGCGCAGGTCGCAGATCCACTTGACGCCACAGCGCCGCTTGAGCTTCCAGGCGAGTTGGCTGGAAACAAACGGTCCCGATGTATTCCAGATGAGCCGGATGTTGTGTTCCCGGATCAGTTGTTGAGCGGGGCCAAAGCAGCGGGAAGGCCAGCGTGCCGAAGGCTCCCAAAACAACGGGTACAAAAAGAACCAAAACAAGCGAAAGAGCTTGAAGCGGATCATGGTCTCGCGGAACTTTTTGGGGTAGCGAATGGAAATGCGGTGGATGTGGATGTCCTCCGGGAGATCGTCCAACAGGGAATAATCGGGCGGGTAAGATCCCTGTTCGATGTCTTCGATGGTGACCGTGAGCACGTGCAGTTCGTAGCCCATCTGGCTGAGTTGCCGGGCAAAATGGATGGCCCGGGTCACCCCCGGTCCCCCCAGCGGCGGAAAGTGGTGGGCGATAAACAAGATGGGTTCTTTGGTCGGGTGCGCATCCATGCGCGGCAAAGATAGCGAATGGAGAATTTCCAATTGCTCAATTTCCGATTTCCGATGCGCGCGTCCTAAACGCGCAACTTACAATTACAAAACCAACCCTAAAATACGGCTGCTTCCCGTAGACGCATTCAAATTTATCAATTTGAACACCGCGCGGCGGAGGAACTGATTCGAGAATTTTCAATTGCTCAATTTCCGATTTCCAATGCGCGCGTTCGGAACGCGCAAGCAGCGGTAAACAAGTTACTCAACACTTCGCTACAACACGGGGATCGTAGCCGCACGGCGTGCCGTGCGGCCCCCGAGGATTTTCCAATGATCGGGAGAATTCCCGATTGCCCCCCTCGTACAAGCACCTTTCAAGAAAAAATTTCCGACCTCCAATGGACAGCTACCCATTGATTGAGCGGCTGCGTGGCCATCGGAAATCGGAAATTGAAAGTGGAGATTGGAAAATTCTCCAATCAGAAATTATTTGGTGAGGATCATGCGCTTGGAGTCAATCTCTTGGCCGTCGGCGATCAGGCTGTAGATGTACATTCCAGCTTCCAGTTCGGTGCCCTGGATGGTGATACTGCCCTGGCCATTGGTAGAGACATCAAAGGAGCGTACCTGGCGGCCATTCATGTCAAAGACGAGCATCGTGGCGCTCTGGACCGTTTCCGGCAGGAAGTAGTTGATCCGTGTTTCCTGGTCAAACGGATTCGGGATGTTTTGGAAGAGTTCCGCTGCGCGGCTGCTCCCCAGAGAGCCGGCACCTTTGGCCGAGCCCGTCGCGTCGAGCTGGTTGCGTACGTCTTCCAATTCGGCGCGCAGAGCGGCATTTTCGTCTTCGAGGTTTTCGACGACACCCGTGAGGTCCTTCATGCCTTCAACCAGGTAAGGGATCACGGCGATGTAGTCCACCGACTTGTAGCCTTGGTCATCGGTAAAGACCGCCAGGGGCAGTACCTCTTCCACTTCCTGAGCGATAAAACCGGCCTTGTCGCCGCCATCCAGGTCAAAGCCATTCACTTCCTCGTCCTTGAGGTTGTAGGTCGCACCGCGCAGTTTGCCGATGACTTCCATACCGTTTTCGATGGTTTGGACATTTTCCTTGTAGCGGGCATCCGAACCGATGATCAGACCGGTGACCCGGGCGATCCCGTTCACGTCCAGCGTATAGGTGGGATTGTTGCGCTCGATACCTACCCGACCAAAGCAGGGCTGAGGGAAAAGTGAGGTCGAGAAGCACAACTGAACCGCGTTTCCGCTGGTGCTGATAATCTTCGACGTGTTGGCGGTGAGGGTCATCACGTTCGTGGTCGAGAGGGTGGGCGGCGTGGAGAGCTGGTTTTGGAAGATGTAGTCAAAATCCATGCGAGAGGTCTGAGGATCTTTGGCAAATCTTTCCGTACCGACATTGCCCCAGAAGACATTGGCGTCCACCGGTGCGTTGACGCTGGTGCTGGCCGTCCGCTTCTTGAGCTGGAAGAGGGCGGTTGCATTGCGGCGCTGCACCCGCAGGCCGTAGGGGAAGTCACCGTTGTTGGCCGGGAAAGGCGCTCGCCCCAGGGCGCTCCATTCTTCCAGACCGGTAAACTGGCCGAAGCCGACTTGTTCCTGCCCGGTCACAAATCCGGGACAGGTGATCGCGTTGCTGCCGATGTTGCACTGGGCCGTGGCGCGATTGGGGGTAGCCACAATGAATGCACATGCGAGCACCATGATCGCAAATAGAGTTGTTCTCGTTTTCATAAATGCGTGTATATATTGATGTTAATTTTTGACGATGCATCACGGTGAGCAGAAGATCGAAGCACGGTTGTGGAAGGTGCGAGCAGCTTATTTCGTGAGGATCATCCGCTTGGAGTCAATTTCTTGTCCGTCGGCGATCAAGCTGTAGATGTACATCCCGGCTTCCAGTTCGGTGCCCCGGATGGTGATGCTGCCCTGGCCATTGGTGGTGACGTCAAAGGAGCGCACCTGGCGACCGTTCATGTCAAAGACGAGCATCGTGGCGCTCTGCACCGTTTTCGGCAGGAAGTAGTTGATCTGGGTTTCCTGGTCAAACGGGTTCGGGATGTTTTGGAAGAGTTGAGCGGCCCCGGAGTTGCCGATGGCGCTGGCCCCTTTGGCCGAACCGGTTGGGTCAACCTGGTTGCGGACCGCATCCAATTCCGCCCGTAGCGCAGCATTTTCGCCTTCCAGACCGGCGACCACGCCGTTGAGATCTTCCACGGTGCCCTTGAGGTCCTTCATGCCTTCGACCAGGTAGGGAATCACCGCGATGTAGTCCACCGACTTATAGCCCTGGTCATCGGTAAAGACAGCGAGGGGCAGCACTTCTTCCACTTCCTGGGCGATGAAACCCGCCTTCTCTCCGCCGTCCAGGTCCATACCATTCACTTCTTCGTCCTTCAAGTTGTAGGTCGCACCGCGCAATTTGTCGATGACTTCCATCCCGTTTTGGATGGTCTGAACATTGCTTTTGTAGCGGGCGTCCGAGCCGATGAGCACCCCGTTGACCCGGGCGAGTCCGTTCACGTCAAGCGTGTACGTGGGATTGTTGCGCTCGATGCCGACCCGACCGAAGCAGGGATTGCCGACGAAAGGCGTTGTGGAGAGGCAGGTCGACAGCGCGCCCGAGGTGCTGACGATTTTTGAGCTGTTCGCGGTGAGGGTCATAACATTGGTGGTCGTGAGGACCGGCGGACTCGCCAGTTGATTTTGCAGCACGTAGTCAAAGTCCATCCGCGGGTTGGAAGTGCGAATGGTTGACAGCGATACGACATTGCCCCAGAAGACATTGGCGTCCATCGGTGCGCCGCTGGCCGTGCTGCCTGTCCGGCGCTTGAGTTGGAAGAGGGCGGTGGTATTCCGGCGCTGTAGGCGGATTCCGTAGGGAAAATCACCATTGTTGGCGGGGAAAGGGGCTTTTCCCAGGGCGCTCCATTCCTCGGTGCCGCTAAACTGGCCGAAATCATTTTCTTCCTGGCCGGTCACAAAGCCGGGACAGGTGATGGCGTTGTTGGTGATGTTGCACTGGGCAGCGACGCGATTGGGCGTGGCGACAAAAAATGCCATAGCAAGCATCAAGGCGGCGAAAAGGGTAGTTTTCATGTTCATAAATGCGATTTTGTATTGATTGAGATATTTGATCATCAAATTCGGGAGGGCGCAAGGATGCAACCGGGATGAAGGGGGGCACCGTCCCGCATGGACCGTGCCCCTCTGCCACCGGAAAGCTTATTTCGTGAGGATCATGCGCTTGGAGTCGATTTCTTGTCCGTCGGCGATCAAGCTGTAGATGTACATCCCGGCTTCCAGTTCGGTACCCCGGATGGTGACGCTGCCCTGGCCATTGGTGGTGACGTCAAAGGAGCGCACCTGGCGGCCGTTCATGTCAAAGACGAGCATCGTGGCGCTCTGCACCGTTTTTGGCAGGAAATAATTGATCTGGGTTTCCTGGTCAAACGGGTTCGGGATGTTCTGGAAGAGCTGGGCGGCCCGAGTAGTGCCGATGGCGCTGGCTCCTTTGGTCGAACCGGTTCCCTCAACCTGGTTGCGGATGGCTTCCAATTCGGCCCGCAGTGCGTCATTTTCGCCTTCGAGATTGGCGACCACTCCGTTCAGATCTTCCACCACCCCATTGAGGTTATCCACGACGCCGGTGAGCTCCTTTACCCCTTCTACGAGGTAGGGAATCACCGCGATGTAATTCACCGATTTGTAGCCCTGCTCGTCGGTAAAGACGGCCAGGGGCAATACGTCTTCCACTTCCTGGGCAATAAAGCCCGCCTTTTCCCCACCGTCCAGGTACATGCCATTCACGGCTTCGTCTTGCAGATTGTAAGTAGCACCGCGCAGTTGACGGATGACCTCAATCCCATTTTCGATGGTCTGAACATTGTTTTTGTAGCGGGCATCCGAACTGATGAGAATGTCGCTGACCCGGGCGACCCCGTTCACGTCCAGCGTGTAGGTGGGGTTGGTGCGCTCGATACCTACCCGACCAAAGCAAGCGACGGTTCCTTCACACCCCAACGCCAAAGAGTTGGGATTCGCACTGACCAGCTTCGTACTGTTGGCCGTGAGGGTCATCACGTTTGTGTTCGAGAGGGTGGGCGGCACTGCCGTCTGATCCTGAAAAATGTAATCAAAATCCATGCGCGGTAGCTCTTGTACCGGGAAAAAAGGGCCGGGGGGTGAGCTTTGGACATTGCCCCAAAAGACATTGGCGTCAACCGGGGTGTTTTCCAGAGCGCTGTTGGTCCGCCGCTTCAGTTGAAAAAGGGCCGTCGTATTCAGGCGCTGCAAGCGCAATCCGTAGGGAAAGTCTCCGTTGTTGGCGGGGAAAGGAGCCCGTCCCAGGGCGCTCCATTCTTCGCTCCCGGTAAACTGGCCAAAACTGCTTTCTTCCTGACCGGTCACAAAGCCGGGACAGGTAATGGCATTGGCGGAGATGTTGCACTGAGCTTCGACGCGATTTGCCGTGCCAAAGTAAAATGAACCAGTGAGTAAGAGTACAATGAAGAAGGTTCCTTTTGTTTTCATGTTGTTTGTAGGATGAAATAATACAATTGCTAAAATCTCGACTCGGCTCTCGACATAGTTTTCCCGGAGAAAATCGACTCAACCGATTTATCGCTGGAATACACTTCGTAGCCACTGCGATGGACACAGTCACTCGCGAAGCGATCATCTGACAAAATGGATGTTAGGATCACCGAAAAAATATCCGGTGTTCTCGGGGATAAAGCACAAAAACGAGACTCCCGATGCATACCGGGAAAGAGGGATCACTGGTTAAAAAAGCGAAGGGGATTTAGAGATGTTGTGCTTGCGTGCGTTTCTAGTGTTTGATCATTTTTTGATGAATCAAATATAAAAAATGTCACGAAGAACCACAAATCATTTTGTTGAATATTTTAAATCATTGTCTCAACAAAATTGTGGATCTCCGCAGCCCCCAGACCGCTGCAAACGACCCATTTTGTTGAAGCTGCATTTTGGAAGGTCAAAAATAAATCGATTTAGAAGCGAAATTAATGGCCTATTTTTTCATGCCATTTTTCAAAAGATAAACAAAATGTCCATTCCGGATATTTTCTGACGAACGCCACAAAGTTTTTCTGAAAATTGACACAAGTCGATTGTTTTGAGTTTGGGCCAAAAAGCTTCAACAACTTATCCACTCTGCCGAAAGCCGGTCTTGCCCTTCGAAAATGAAGCCTCCGGCGGTGGATCCGCTCCGAATTCTACCCGAATCGCGCCCGCCGGAAGCGCAACCCGCCGAGCCAGGACCCCCGATCAAGGCGCCGGGATGGCCAAAGCCGCGATTTTCCCTATTTTGCCGCATGCTCCGCAAAGAAAACCTGCCCGCCTTTTCCCTGGTCGGGCTGCTGTTCAGCCTCGCGGTGGGCTACGCTTACGCCCGTCTCATCGCGCCGGACACGACCGAGGTGACCAGTGGCCTCCTCGGCTACGAGCGCGAGTCGATTCCAGTGTTTAATTGGCGGGGATTTTTGGCGGTGTTTTCCGGCGCGCAGATGGGGGTCGTTGCCTTACATCTCGCGCACAAAAGCTGGATCTGGGCGGGGGTCGAGGCGGGCCTGACCGTGGTCTACTACTTCACTGGTCACTACCTTTCGCGAACGACCTTTTCCGGTGAGGCGGTCGCAAGTGGCCTTCTTGGCTTCAATCAAACCGCAACCACCACCTTTCGCACCGATCTCCTGCTGTTGCTGGTGGTGGTATTTTGGGGGCTGGCCTCAATCGTCCGCCTGATTACCGATGACCGCCCGGATGACCAACAATGGGTACGTGCGCCGAGCTTGCGCCTGGGGCTGTTGCTGGCCGCTTGGGGAGCCGCCGGCACCTACTTCATCGGCATTCACGTTCCCGCCTTTCACTCGGTGAAATTTTGGTGGTTCGAGGACGAAGTGAGCCTGATCTCGTCCATCGATGCCTTTTTCAAAAGTGGCGAAGCGTTCATTGGCGCGGTGGTCCTGACCTTCACGCTGGTTTTTCCCATGGTCAAACTCGCCTACATGTTTTGGGCGTTGCGGTCTTTTCCCTCGAAATGGTCGCTGCGCATCAACAAAGTGCTGTCCATTCTGGGCAAATACAGCATGCTGGACGTATTTGTCCTGGCCTTGCTGCTGCTCAACCTGAAATTTGACTCCCAACTGATCGACATGGAACTGGAAGATGGCATCATCTGGTTTGCCATATCCATCCTGCTGAACCTGGGAGTGACTTCCTTCCTCGTCCTGCGCAAAGCGCCGGAGCCCTCCGAGACAAATGCTAAGGACTTACCGACATCGGATCGAGCGTGATTGGCTGGCCCTGCGACTGCCGCTCGGCTTCCGGGAGGATGTCCATATTGTCCCAAATCCCCGTCTCTAAGGTGAGGGCGTAAGCTTCCGGCAAACCTTGGGTCCGCATCCGGGCCGCCGCCCGGAAATGATCGTAGGTGAAGCTGCGGTATTTTCCAGAAAATCCCCCCGCATCGTCCAGCAACAAGCACCACACCCGGGTCGTCCCATCATTCGCCGGCATCCCGATCACCCCCGCATTCAGCCAGTGGCGGCCGTTTAACTCCCGCGCAAACGGCAAACCGCAATGGCCCGCCAGAATCACCGCCGCGCCGGCGTCGGTAAAGTTGCGTTGTAGGACTGTATCCGGCGTCGAGGCAAATACGTATTCCGCCGTCTCGTGCCAAGAGCCGTGGACCACGAGGACTTCCCTGCCCGCGTAGCGAAAGCACAAGTGCGCGGGCAGCGTCCCCATCCAAGCGAGGGCTTCCGGCGAGGTATTGAGTTGGGCAAAAGGATACCACTCCTGCGAAAGCGCATCGCAACGGCTGCCTTCAGCAAAGGAACACCCACACTCGTCCAATCCCTCCCGCATCTGAATCTCCACATTGCCGGCAATCGTCGATACACCCCACTGTTCCATCATCCTGGCGACCGCGTCCGGATCCCCACAGTAGCCCACCACGTCACCGGTGCAAATGATATTTTCCCGGCCAATGCCCCACAACTGCGCAAGTTCCCGCAGCTTTTCCAAAGCCGGCAGATTGCTGTAGATCCCGCCGAAGACCAGCACCGGGCCCGTCAGCGTCCCCAAATCGCGTACCGTGCGTTCATTTTCCATATTTTCTCGCCATTGGAAGTAGATAAAAAGTAAAGCAAAGTGCGCTGCCCAGCAGATTGGCCGAGAGCAGGTCGCCGTATTTGCCCGGAAACCAAATCCAGCCTTTCGGCCAGGCTCCCACCGCCAGCACAACCCCGACGGCAATGCCCACCCCGACCGCCAAGTGGAAAGACCAGGCATCCGCCCGGGTCCACCACAGCAAAAACACCGGCGCCAGGCCCATCACCATCGTCCCGCTGACCGTCGTCGCGGACAAAATCTCCGGTCCGGCCAGCACCGGCAAAGTGCCCAGCACCGTCAGCCCCACCATCGCGAGCCGCCCCCGCTGCACCGTCGCCTTCTGGGTCCGACCCAGGTCCAGCACCACCAGCTTTGAAAAGGAGGAAAACGCCGAATCCAGCGTCGAGGCCGCCGAGGTGATCATGATAAAATTCATCGCCAGCATCGTCACCGTCCCGAGCATTTTCCCGACCTCCACCGCCGCACTGCCCCCTTTGGCCCCAGAAAACTGGGCGTAAATCCCGACCCAACTGAAAGCGGTCAGGCAAAATATGCCCACCCCCGCCGCCAGCAAAAAACTGCGCAAGGTCGTCTTGGGATCGCTGATAAAGCCCCGATCCGTCATCACCGAATCGTGAAAGGGATAGCTGAATACCTGCAACAGCGCCACAAACAGCAGGTTCAACCCGGCCGAAATCTCCCAGGAACCGGACGCCAGGTAATCGCCCACGGTGTGCCGTTCGTCTTGCAGGATGATCCCCAGCAAGACGAAGAGCAAGACCCCGAAAAATACCATTTGGATGGCGTCGGTGAGCAAGGAGCTGCGCAGCCCGCCCCGCAAAGTGTAGGCGAGGGTCAAGCCGGTAAAGACCAGAATCGCCGCGAAATAGCCGGGGCTCCCGCGCTCACCAAAATAGCTGCCGATGACCATCGTGTTCGACCAGACTTCATTGAAAAGGCGAAAACCGATCAACAGCGAAAATACCACCACCGCACTCCGGCCAAACCGGGTCTGGAGAAAATCGTGCAGGCTTTTGAATCCGCCCCGGGTGCGCATCCGGTAGATGACAACGCCGGCCACCGCGAAAGACAGGTAGTAAGCCGCATAGGCCACTCCACCCACCAATCCGAAGGCCCGACCGAGGTCCGCTGCATTCGTGATCGACTTCGCAAAGATCCAGGAAATCACCAGGCTCGTCGTGAGCAAAAAAAGACCGGGCCGCCGCCCTTGCGGATTGACCGCGCTGAAAAACGCCCCCACCGAGCGGGAATTCGGCGCAATGAAGATGAACCCCACCCCGAATGCGGTGAGGATGATCCATTGCCAGGTGAGCGTATCGAAGTTCATGCCGGTCACTTCAATCCCACCAAACGGGATCGTTGATGCTGTTTGATTGCAACCCAAAATTCACCCCATTCAGCGCCGCTTCATCGGTCGGATACGGCATCCGGACCGGGATCAGGCCGTTGTTCAGGCTGGCCTGCACCGGTTTGAAGGCCGGGAAGCCGGTGCGGCGCCATTCGATCCAGCCTTCGTAGCCATTCAGGCAATTGGCGATCCATTTTTGGGTGATGATCTGTTCCAATGGATCCGCGCCGTTGTTGCCCCAGGCTGCCGGACCGGTCGTGAGATAGTCCACCGGCAGCGCGGTGTGCCAGTAGGCAAATGTCAACTGCACCCCGGTTTCGTAGAGGCTTTGCGCGTCGGCGCCGATCAGCCCCCGGTGGGCGGCTTCCGCAAAGAGAAAGTGCAGTTCCCAGGCGGTGAGGAAGTTGGCGTCGAGGAGGGCGGTATTTTCCCGGAAAATCGTCCCGGTCAAGCTGTAATCCGCCACCGAAATCGAAGTTTGGGCGGCATCCGGCCCATTGCGCAAGCCGCGAAATTCCGTCCCGTTCGGCGCATTTGCGTAAGGCCGGAACAGCACTTCCACCCGGGGATCGTTCAGGGCCCCCAAGATCGAGTCGATGGTTTCCGACATGACAAAGAGGTTGAAATCACCGGAACGCAGATTGGCCATGCGGAAGTTGTTCGGCTGCCCAGCGGTAAAGTCAAAGGTGGCGTTGTCCGCATTGGTGGTCATCCAGCGACCGGAA
Organism: Bacteroidota bacterium; assembly: GCA_039024435.1. GTDB lineage: Bacteria > Bacteroidota > Bacteroidia > J057 > JADKCL01 > JBCCQH01. The sequence goes on along the minus strand of JBCCQH010000014.1, from coordinate 58,916 downwards.
TTGTAGATTGTACTTAGGTCGGCGCTCACCGCGATCCGCTCAGAGATGCGCAGCAAAGCTTTGGCCTTGAGTGAGTTCCCGAAGCGGATCCACGCCTCCAGGTCACCGGCAAACAGGATGTCGCCCTCCAGGATCGTTGTCCCCGAGTACGCTTCCAGGGCGGCGATGCCTGCGTCCAAACTGGCGAGGATTCCTCCGGTACCGGTATAGATCGCCTCCTGGGTATCATAGCCGGGGGTGACGTTTCCGGACTGGCCCTGCAGGGCTTCCGAATAGGGTACATCTCCGTAAATGTCGGTCAGGGCCATCGTGAGGTAAGCTTTCAGGATCAAAGCCGGACCGATGTACACCGATTGGGCAGCGTTGGTACGGGCCTGATCGAGCAGGATTTGTACGTCGCGGAGATTGGCGTATAAGGTGGGCCAGGGATTCCCGCCGAACTGCGGCTCGGTCAAGCCGTGCCGGTCAAAGAGGTTGAAATCAATCGCGGTGAAGTATTGGCCGAGGAGGTTGCCCGCAACAAACCCTTCGTAGGCCATCTCGTCGCCGCAATCGTAGATCACCTGGCGCAGCAACAACTGCGGTTCGACCGCAATCGGCGCATTGGGATTGGTGTTGATCTCGTCGAGGTTGCGCGTGCAGGACGCGGTAAGCAGCAGCCAGGCGGCCAGTATCCCGTATATTTTTGTTTTCATCGGTTTCTTCCCCATTAAAAATTGATGTCGACTTTGACACCCAGGCTTCGCGAACTGGGATAAGACATGTCCTCCACTCCGGAGACAAATTGCGGTCCTTGCACCGCGATCTGTTCGGGATCAAAGTGCGGAATCTGACTGAGGGCAAACAGGTTGCGCCCGATCAAGGCCAGGGTCAGTTTGCGCCCATTCCGGAAGAATCCGGTGTCACGGTCCGAGGAAAATTCGTACCCGAACGATACTTGCCGCAGCTTGAGGTAGGACGCGTCGTAGACATTGTTCTCTTCGTGATTGCGGTCGTAAAATTGCCGGTAATAGCTCTCGGCGGTGATCGCAGTGGTATTGGTTACGTAGACGGGTTCAGTTGCGGTTCCGGTATTGACGACCCCCGGCGCGACGATGCCCGCTTCCGGACGCTCGGCGGTTTCCTCCAATTGGCCGCCGACCGCCGCCAGCGCGAGCGTGCGCGAGACCAGAATGCCGCCCTGCCGCCAGTCAAACAGGAAATTGAGGTTGAACTTTTTCCAAGTCAACTGATTGCCGATCCCGAGGATGAAATCGGGGTTGTAGTTGCCGAGCAGCGCCAGGTCGTTGTCGGCGATAAAGTTGCCGTTGGCGTCGAGGATGAACTGCCCCTCGGGGGTTTTGGCGTAGCCGGTGCCGTACATCTCCCCAATCCGGCTGCCTTCTTCGACGAGGAACCAGACGGTTTGGTTGACATTATCGTAGACCCGCGAATAGGCCAATGCCAGGGTTCCCGCCCCGGAGGGCAGTTCTTCTACTGTGGCGACATTGCGGCTGAAATTGAAGGTTGCACTCCACTGGAAGTCTTGGGTTTGAATGGGGCGAATGCCCACGATGGCTTCGAATCCCCGCGAACGCACCGCACCGCCATTGACAACTTGTTCGGTGAAACCGGAAGAAATGGGAATGGGCAGGGAGATGATTTGGTTGCGGGTCACGGCACTGTAATAGGTCAGGTCAAGCCAGAGTCGGCTTTCGAAGAAGCGGACGTCGGCGCCGAACTCGACGGAAGTGGTGCGCTCCGGCAGCAGATTGGCATTGGCGATGGTGCTCTGACTGGTAAAGGTCGGGGCGGAATTGAAGGGGGTCTGGGCGATGAAGGTGCCCGCGGTGAGAAAGGGGTCCGTGTCGTTGCCGACTTGGGCCCAACTGGCGCGCAGCTTGGCGAAGGAGATGGCGCGGGGCATTTCCAGGACATTTGACAGGACAAAGCTGGCCGAAGCGCTCGGGTAGAAGAAACCGGTGCCGGCGGTGGAGGTCGGGGTGGCCAGGGCACTGGACCAATCGTTGCGCGCGGTGAGGTCGAGGAAAAGGAAATCGCGGTAGGCCAGTTTAGCGAAACCGTACACGCTGTTGATGCGTTTGCGGGCGTCTACGCTGAAGACTTCCAGGGGCGAAGCGGCATTGGACAACTGGAAAATCCTGGGTTGGGCGAGGGAAAGGGCCTGAACCTGGCGCGAGGACGCGACCTGGTCCAGGCGGTTGGCCCCGGCGGACAAATCCAAGCGCAAATCGCCGAATTCCCGGACGTAGTTCAGCAGGATGTCGGTGTTGTTTTCTCGGAAAAACACGGTGTGCTCGGCGTAAGCTCCATTGGCGAAGCGGTTCGAACTGAAGTTCCGGCGCAAGCGGCGCAGCTCATTGGAATAGTCCATCCCCGTCCGGGCGGTCAGTGTCAGCCCCTCGGCGAGGTCGTAGCTGAGGAGGACATTCCCGAGGAGGCGGTCGCGGTTGAAGGAGTTGCGGTTCTCCTCCAATATGAAGTAGGGATTGTCAAAAAATGTGTAGTTGAAGGAGTACTGCTGAGTCCCTTCCAAGCCGGGCTGCCAATAGTCTTGCAGATTGGCGATGTCCAGCGAGCGCGGTCCCCAGGCCACCAGTGAGTAGTTGATGTTTTCCGAGCCGTAGCCATTGGCCGGGCGGTTGTCGCTTTGGGAGTTGATGTAATTGAGGGTGGTCGCGAGGCGCAGCCGCTCGGTGGGGCGAAAGTTGATGCGGGCCAGGCCACTTTTGCGGAACAGGTTCACCCCCGGGATCGGCGATTCGCTCCGCAGATCGGTCAGGGACAGGTACACGTCGCTTTTTTCGTTGCCGGCGGAAAGGCCCAGGTGATTGGTCGTGGTGAATCCGGTTCGGTAAAAGTCGCGCAGGTTATCCGGATGGGACACAAATGGGGTCGGGGTGATGGGCAATCCGCCGTGGACCGCAACATCGCCGCCGCGCACCGTCGTACCATCGGGCAGGGTGACCGGGCTGTCAAACTGGGCAATCTGCAATCCCTGATCGAGCGCCGGCCCCCAACTGTAGGTGATGTTGTCGTTGGTGCCCCCGCCGAGCCCGTCGACGAATTCGAATTGGCCCGAATTGCCTTGCCCGTACTGGTTCTGGAAGCGGGGCAGGCGAAAAGGCCGGTCGATGAAGGTGCTCGAACTGAAACGCACCCCGATGCCTTGGCGGACGCGGCCGGTTTTGGTGGTGATGATGATCACGCCGTTTGAGGCCCGGGTTCCGTACAGGGCGGCGGCACCCGGGCCCTTGAGGACCGAGACCGAGGCGATGTCATCCGCGCTGAGTTCCATGCCCCCGTTGCCGAAATCCACTTCCTGGAATCCGGCGGCGGCATCGTTCGTGAAATTCACGATGGAGTTGTTGTTGATCGGGGTGCCGTCGACGACGAACAGGGGATTGTTGTTCGTAAAGGAGGCTTCCCCCCGGATGGAGATGCGGGAGGTCGATCCGACGCCGGTCGCGCCTTGGTTCACGGTCACGCCGGCGACGCGTCCCGCTAGATTGTCGACAAAGTTGGGGGATTGGACCGAAGCAACTTGGCGCCCGCTCACCTGCTGGACGGCATATCCGAGGTCTTTGGCTTCGCGTTCTTCGGCAAAAGCGGTGACCACGATGTCGTCGAGTTCTAGGTCGGGCCGCAAGGCAATGTCCCGCGAGGCTCCGGCCACGACATCAAGTACCGTGCGGGCGTAGCCCACAGAACTCAGGGAAATTCGGGCACTGTCTTGGGAGAGTTGCAGGACGTAAGAACCGTCTTCACCGGTCAAAACACCATTTTCGGTTCCGATCTCACGTACCACCACTCCCGGAAGCGGCTCCGCAGTCAGTTGATCGGTGACCGTTCCGCGGAACGTAGACTGGCCCGCCACCGTCAGCCAGAGGCTGCCGAACAGCAGGAAAAAGAATAGTTTTTGCATCAAGGGAATAGTAGAATTTGAGCTTCGCTACGGTCCGAGTGAGATCGGCCGCCACGCAAATTGAAGTCGCTCGGGTCCCGAAAATAATCGGAATCAAACGGTAGGGATCGGGAGAACAGTTACCAGGGCGGCGCCCGCTGGGGAATGGCGGAAAAATGGGCGGGGCGCGGCGAACGGGCGGGCGCGGGCACCGGAATCGGTGCGGCAGAGGCCAAGAGACTGAGCAACTTCTGGCGCAGAGCACCAAATCGGGGCGTGGATTGCAGATAGCGGCGCAGGTCGCCCGCCCGGTCAATGTCGTGGACCGCCGGCAACCAAGTGATTGCCCCGGAAAAGTAAGTGGTCCAGGATTCAGACAGATGATCCGATTGCCAGGGCAGGCTGGTGAAGCGCTTGGGGTCAAATACCGCCCGGTGCATCCCGATCAGGTAGACGCCACCATCGGGGGCCGGTCCCAGGACCAGGTTTTGCTCCGCCAAACCGCGGGCGGCCCGCAGGAGCAAAGCCGCAGAAATTTCCGGGCTGTCGTTGCCGATGGCGATGACCCGCGCGTAGCCTTGGGCAAATACCGCCTGCATGGCGTTGGCGAGGCGTTCCCCAAAATGGCTTCCCCGCTGGTCCCGGCTGAAACAGGTAAAGACGGGCAATCCGGTTTTGCGGGCGGTCGCGGCGGTGTGCCGGATGAGGCTCTGGGCGATGCGGCGATTGGCGACGTGGCTCTGGCGCGGGCTAAAAGTCTTGGCCCGGGCTTCCTCTTCCGCGGTGCGGGAGAAAATAAGTATCGCGGTATTGCGGGGATCGCTCATGCTACAATCAGTGCCTGAATTTAGCCGGACGGGGGGCAATCATTCTGTCGTTGGATTGACCGAATCCGGATGGGCCAAGCAAATGGGCCGCAATATACAAAGTGAATTGGGTTTTTGGGGGTGGGGCGATTTCTTGGGCGCACGTCAAAACTTCGCTAAGCAGCTTTTTTTGATTGCATTGATCACTAGGTTCCACTTTTCGCTCATGTTTACGGTGCTCAATTGTATGATGGCGTTTGCTCCGTCAATGGTCCATCGTTGTCCCGATTTCTTCATACGGTCCTGAATGACAGTCTTTTGGGCGGCCTCAATCGGTCCCGATCCGATCATAAGCCCCCTTGATCTCTGTCAGTTTTATATTTCATTCGGTGGCGGTTATTGCGGTAATAGGTTAGGATTTTGGCTTGTGCTTCTTTGGCGGCTTTTGTTCTGGGCTGAATACACTCAATATCAGCAATCACCGTTTCGATCTCGTCTTCCAGCAAGCTTTCGGTTTGGTCACTCACCCATTTCTCAAGTTCTTCGCAAATCTTGAATTGTTCCTGGGCAAACTTGTTCAGATACTCCACTGCATGGTAAAAATCCAGTATTTGAGTGGCTTTCGGGTAATATTGATGAACCCATGCCCAAATCCACTGTGCGCCGTCATTGACAAATACTGGGTCTTTGAGCAAGGCCGGTCTCCGGATAAATTTTCGCCCGGTAGGATTGCCGAAAAAGCAACAATGCTTGTAAAACCGAGGATTTTCCCAAGCCATTCATCCCCGTCATCAAAGTGAGCGGAGTAAGCTCGAACAACTCGTCTTTGAAGGCTTTGAAGTTCTTGAGGCGGATGGAGGTGATCATTTCAAGTGCGCGTTGATGAGTTCCTGAACCTTTTCGAACCGGAGCCGAACGGAATCCCGGGAGGCGGTAGCAACAAATATTGAGAAATAGAATTCATCCTCTTTGAGCAATCTTTTAAATGCAGCAACCAGTTTGCTCTTTTGAGCGTACAGGATTTCCCGCTCATGGGCGCTGAGCTGAATTCCGATGCTCATCCAAACTTCGAAGAGCGCCGCATTCAACCGATAACGACCGCCCTTTTCTCCCAACAGTGACCGACTAAAGGCATGCTCACCGAACAATTCCTGCGCAAATGACAATGCAGCCTCTAATCGATGTTCCAGGCGGTCCAGTTGTTCCTCACTTTGTTCAGCAAGACGCTCCATGGCCCGATCCAAAAAACTCGAAAAAGGTTTTTCGTAGTCTTCAGAAGAAAAGAAATCAAAGGCGATGGGGCGCAGTAACAATTCCCGATCTTCCATTCGCTGGGCTTTGGGGATCAGATTCCGCCCCAACTTCTCCGCAACCTTTGCCAAAAATTCAGATGCGATCCCCTGATTTAACGCATGTCGGATCTCCATCGGGGTGAGGACAAGACCTCCGGTATTGATTCTGCGGAAAACATTGTATTTAACCGGTTTAGGGGTTCCCGGCTGAATAATGTAAGTGGTTACCTGCGTCTCACTGATGCGCCGCTGCAATGTTCGGTCCAAGCGGCTGAAGGAGATGTTCTTGCCATTGTATTCCTTGAGAATGTCCAAACCTTGCAGTACCAAAGTCTGATCCACAATGAAGTTCTTGAAAGTCCACAACCGTTGCAGCCCATCTACCACCAGCCAGTTGTCGTCATTCTCTGCATCAAAGTAGAATGCCGGCAAGGGAAAGCGCAACATCAAAGATTCGATGAGCCGCGACTGTTGGATCTCGGTCCAGAGATTTCCTTTGCGCTGAAAATCTGTGTTCAGATCTACCTCACCGTGGCGAATCCGCTGGACCAGATTGTCAATCGTTTTGGGTTCAGTAACGATCGAAATCTTTTTTGGGTCAAACGGCTCGATGATATCGCCCGAAGGGGTCTGATCTTGTTGGGGATCAATCCCTTCGATTTGCAACTGAGAGAAGAGAGTGGGCGAATGCGCCATATTCGAAGCAAATGGTTGTTGAAGGCAGTACTAAGTTAGCAATTCACAGCGATCTTTTGCGAGAATTGCCTGCAGGACGAATACCAGGACCAAATACTCGTCCCTTCAATTCTCCTCCGCCACCACGAAGCGGGCTTGCAGGGGCTGGCCCAGGTGGCGCGCGAGGTAGCCCGCCAGATAGGCAAAATCCCGGACTTCGCCGCCTTTGAGTAGCATTCCGTCCACCGGCACAAAGGTTTTGTCCGTCGCACAACCCACTACCAGGATGCCCCCCGGGGGTAGGCCCGGCTCATCTTCGGTCGAGTCGTAGGGACGCGGAGCAAGCGGACCGCCTTCAGCTAAATGTTGTGTACCGTCTGCCGCTACCCACGCCGCTTTGCAGGCGGAATCGCAAAACCAAAGCCCCCGGTTGGCGCGCAAGAACTGCCCGTGGGGCGGACGCGTCCAGTCGGACGACAGCTCGCGGGAGCACTGGGCGCACACGATGGATCTGTTTCGGAAGGAATGCCAAAACTGCCGCGACAATATGTCCTCCCGCCAATCGGAGGGCACACCACTGTCCACTTCCCAGGGAGCATTTCCCCCGACGTCATCGTGTACTACCAACCGGCAAGGACGGTCCGGACGGTGGGTGTGCAAAGCAAAAAACCGCTCCACGTATTCATTCCCCATCTGAAAACCTTCCCAAACCGCGGGTTTCCGCGAACCGAGCCAGACATAGCGCCGGCAGTACACGCACCCAATTTCCCATTCAACCCCCATATCGCTTTCGGTTTAGAGCCATTCGGCGGCAATCCCTTTGGCCCGGAAAGCTTCGAGCAGCGCATCGCCACTCCCCATCACGGTCACCTTTTTCAAATTGGGAAAGAGATCGGCATCGTCCGCCGAAGTCAAGTCAAATGCGGCGTCCTCGCCGTCCCAATACGGGCAAATCTCGAAATAGATCTCGTTGCCGCCATCCATGTAGATCTCCTCAATGAGCGCTGCGTGCTCAGCCGGAATTTGTAGCTCCCGAAAGTAAGCCAGGGCCTGCGGAATCGGCGCGTATCCGTCGCGTTCCACGTCGATTTCCGGCTGCGATTCGGCAAAATCCTCGATGCGAAATGGCTCGCCGAAAACCTCCTTGTCGTACATGAGGACTTCGAGGACGGCTAGCTTAAAGTTGAAGTCGGTAAATTTTAGGTAATTTGTCATGCGGCAATATTACGAACAACGGGGGATCGGTAGCAAGGAAAAGTGCATACCGGAGTACGCCTTCGCCATGCGGCGCAGAAGCCGCAACCGGGTTTGCATGTTGCCCACTTTTACCCTATTTTAAGCATTCTTACGCCAAAAGAAAGGCGCCTCTTTGCGAGGGCCATTCACCAAACGACCGCTATTGCCCCTTCTCGTCACCGAGTGCGAGGACCACTACCCGAAAGCCTGATAACCAAACACGTACCACCAACCGAGTTTTATTTTTGTATGGCCAACAGCGACCGAATCTTTGACCTTATTCAGTCCCTCAACAAGGGGGAACGCCGCAATTTGCGCATAATGGTCAATCGGGAAGGAACCCAAAACAGCCCCTTCTTTCGCTTGCTCGACGAACTCTATCGCTTGGAAAAGTTTGACGCGGTGTACCTGCAAAAACGGCTGAAATGCAAGCCTTATGTGGTGCAACGGGGAATGAAACGCCTCTTTGAAATGGTGCTCATGACGCGCGGACACTACCAGCCGGAGCGGCGGGAAGTCATCGGAAAAAAAATCGCGGACATCCGCTACCTCATCGCCAAGCGCAAAAATGAACTCGCCCTGGGCCTGGCCGAAGCAGTCCAGGCCAGTTGCACCGAAGAAGAACGGTTCACCGAGTTGATCACCGTACTTGAACTCAAAATCGATCTTTTGCAGGCCTGGCCCGACCGCCGGGAAAAAGCGATTGAGGCGATGCTCCACGCGCGGCAGAACCAACTTGACTTGGACCGATTGACCCAACTTAGGTACCGGATCGACCAGATCCAACCCCTCTCCCAAAACAAGAATTTTAGTTTACAGATCCAGACCGCCCTCAACGATCCCCTGTTGCAAGCATCGTTTTCCTCCGAGCGGGCCCGCTACCGGGTCGACGAGCTCAAGTGGCAACTGCAATCCAAAGCGGGCCAGTATGAGTTGGCGCTGCATTCGATTCGGCGCATGGTCAACCGGCTTTCGGCCCATGCGCCGCAATTTGAAGATTTTCCCACCCGATTCATCGATGCGCAGTTTACCATCGCCCGGCTCCACCTCGGCTTGGGGCACCGGATCGCCGCCAATCTCGCATTGCAACGGGTCATCGCGCTCCCCCTGGAAGACGAGACCCTCGTCGCCCGGCGGTTTGGAGAATATTGCCGGATGCAATTCGTGCTGGCCCTGGAATTTGGCGATGCGGAGGTCGGCTTGACCGCGGCCAACCTGTTCGAAAACAACCTCGCCACCTACCAATTTGCCTTTTCCCCCGGACAGGTTCAACGCCTGATTTATCTGGCTACTGCGGTGTACATCTTCTCCGGTCAATACCGCAAGGCGGATCGCCTCCTGGCTCGCCGACCACCCAAAATCAGCGCGGCCGACCCATTGCGCAAGTACGCGCTGTTCAATCGCCTCCTGGAAGTCCTGATTGCCATTCGCGACCACGACGCCGAGCGGGCACTGCAACTGCGCAAAGCAGTCCGGCGCCAGTTGACCGTTCTTCCCGAAGAGCACGGCCAGCAACTCGCAAATTTCATTGTGGAGGCCGGAAAAAACATCACGACGGATCCGCTTGACAACCGAAAAGAATGGTTGCGCAAATACCGCGCGGAAGTCACGCAAATCCCAGAACCAGAACTGTCAACCTTGCCGTTTCACCAATTTCTCGAGGCCCAAATCCAAGGTGAAACCGTCATGAACTGCATTCGCTCCAACGGTTTCACCTCAGCAAATCGCACGGGGTAATCAAGCACCGGCGTCTTCCAGTACCGAAATGATGGCAATCCCTCCCGGGGTGGTCCAGGTCAGTTCGTACTGGTCACCGCCGAGGGGTTTCACCAATAGTCTTCCATCCTGATAATCCTGATCGAGGATATCCGCGGTCGTGTCCCAAAGCTCCGCTGCTTGCCCAAACAAACGGTGCAATGTCGCTTGCGGAATGTCCAGGTTGAGCACGGTCACTGGGACCGGATTCGAGGTAGCAAAAGTCGGGGTTCCGAAAAAGCCAAGTAAGGCTGCAATGGTTAAAATTTTGTACATAATTATAAGTTTTCGTTGGTCTTCAATATACCAATCACCGACGAATTTCACGGGAACAAAAGTTACTTTTTTCCGTCCTCTTATTGACATTAAACAGTTGGTTTACAACCAAATACAGCCATGTTCCCGGCGAAAAATTCCCGGAACGAAAGTCGTTTTTCGAGGAGGACGTTCGCTTCGCCAATTAAGATCGGCGTATATTTTCTCCTGAAACTGTCTTACCCGATCCCTCAAGGCGAACAATATGACAAACACCCTCTTTTCTATTCAGAAAATTGTGCGCATTGGAACTACCGTACCCATTCCCGATTCTGCGGAATTGCCGGTGAATCCCATTCATCTTTCGGCAAGTCCTTTTTGTGTTGGTCTCTACCGATGAGATGAGATTTTTCCCCGACCAGCACCATTTGATCAAGGCGGCAGACTCTACTTACCAACAAACCTACCTAGTTATCATTTTCACCCTTGGTTGTATTGGGAAGGGGATCGGTATTGGGATTCGGGGACAATGAACCACTGCGGGCAGATCGCTCCTCCGCATTCGCGCAAAATTCCGTAAAATAGCAACATGAAAGTAATCCGCCGCTTCCCCCTTCTGCTGCTATTTAGCCTGTTTTTCCTGCCTGACTTTTCTTCCGCCCAATGTCCCTCCGTTATGGGCACGGGCGATCCCGCCGTCATCCTCCTAAACCTCTACGGCACCGTCAACGGAAACTACTTTTCCGGCCAGGACGAAATTCAGGCGGGCGTGACCGCCGGTGTGCAAATCGGTGCCATCTTTTCGCCCCAGTTCCAACTGATGTCCGGCGCGGAGATGGATTGGATCAGCCGCACCATTCCCCCGGTTGACATCGTCTCTAGCCTGGCCCTGACCTACCGTACGTTCCTGCTGGAAATCCCGCTGGACATGCGCATCCGCATCGGCCACACCAAAAACAATGAGACCCACTTCATCCTGGGCGCGGGCCTCCAACTCGCCAATGTCCGCGAAACCAATGATCCCGCCCAAACCGATGACGAAATGATCTACCACCAACTCCTTGGGCGGATCGGCTTTGAAAACACCATCACGGTGAAGGACGCCTTCAACATCCTCTGGGGATTGATCGGCAAGGTGGACCCCATCGGCCTGGCCGATCAGGACTACAGCAATCTGAACGGCACGTACTACGCGGGACTCAAATTAGGTTTTCAGTTCGGGCTCTGACCCAACCGCGACCGACCGCTTAGGCAAGAGCCACAACAGCAACAGGGGACCGACTGCGTGGGGAATGCGGTATACCGTCTCGTGGCTCCAGGCAGCCAGAGTTTCCCCCGGAAAGTCCATTTCAAAGTGGGCCACAATCCGGGCCGCTGCCGTCAAACCTCCCCAGATCGCCGCGTAAATCAGCAAGTAGCGGTCTACCACCGGGAGAAAAATCCCCACCGCAACCGCAAAATCCAAGTAGCCCGCTACCTGCAAGTAGATCAAAGCTTGCGGTTCCGTCAGTCCAAGGCTCCGAATGGTCATGTCCACAAATTGCCCGGGCACCGGATAAATGCCCAGGGCGTACATCCCGTGCCCAGCAAACGTCAAGGCGATGGCGACCCGCAACAGATTGCGCACCGCCCGACCATTGGCCCGGCCAAGGCCAAACCAGACCCAAAACAGGGGAAACGACCACTGCAGAGCGTACTCGAAGAACTGCCCCGTGTGGTAGAATTTCTCTTTGCAGTACATAAAAGCCAATAGCAACAGCCCTGCGGAACCCGCATACAACAGCCAGCGCAACCACCGCCGCCGCGGACCGAAAAAAGCCGCCCCCACACCACACAGGACGTAGAACACCCCAAAGCCACGGATGAGCCCTTTGATGCGCTGGTCCACCTGCAGATCGGTCGTGTACTCGTCCCAGGTCATATTCGCAAAGCGTTCCACCCAGCCCTGCATGTAGCCCGGATCCCAAAGAATCGCCCGAAATGGCGCATCCCACACCAAGTGCTGGTAGCCGCGCGCGAGAAACATCAGCACGCAAGCCCACTTCAGCAGCAACACGATGCGGTTCTGCATCGGATCAACGGAACGATATGCAGCGGTCAGCGTAGACACCTGGGCAAAGTTACTCGGCAAACTTCCGCACGGCCCGAAGATTTGGGCAACAAATTGCGGCCGCCGCTTGAATTTTTGGGGACAGTAACGCAAATAAATTTAAATTATTGACAATTTTTGCGCAATCTGTTGGTCGTGTTTCCGGGAAACCGACTTTTGCCCAAGGTTCCATCGTCCTCATTCAGCATCGCCGCCATGAAATCATTCGCGCACCTCGCCTACCTCCTACTGCTTTGCCTGGGATTGGGCAGTTTCTTTCCCCTCTCGGCCACCACCGGAAAATACCGCCTCAGCTACCGCGATGATCCCTCTACGACGGTTGTCATCGGCTGGGACCAGGAATCGGGGAACAGCCCCGTGGTGCTCTACGATACCGTGGACCACGGTACAAACCACACCCTCTACGCGTGGACCCACAATCCGGACCGCACCGTGAACCACAAGGGCATGGACAACCATTTTGCCCGCCTCACCGGGCTGAATCCGAACACGAAGTACTACTTCCTGATCCGCGATTCCCAGGGCAACAGCGACCGCTTCTGGTTCCGCACGATTCCGAATGATCCCACGATGCAGTTGTCCATCATTGCCGGAGGAGACTCCCGCTCCAATCCGGCCGCCCGCCAGCGCTGTAACCGCATGGTCGCAAAACTCCGTCCGCATTTTGTACTGTTTGGGGGCGACTACACGAACCTCAACACGCTTTTCGAGTGGGACGACTGGATGGAAGATTGGCAGGAAACCATTGCGGCGGATGGTCGGATGACACCGATTGTTGCGACGCGCGGCAACCACGAACTCAGCAACAACGATGTCTACCGCCTGTTTGATGTCCCCAGTTCCGACGTCTACTATGCGCTCAACTTTGGGGGTGACTTGCTGCGGACGTACACCTTGAACACCGAAATCTCGCAGTCGGGCAACCAAGCCACCTGGCTGGCCAATGACCTGGCGGCCAACGAAGGCACGGTCTCCTGGATGTTTGCCCAGTACCACCGTCCCTGCCGGCCCCACGAGTCCGGCAAGTCCAATCAGACCGGCGTCTACAACGACTGGATTCCCGAATTCGAGGACCACGGGGTGCGCCTGGTGGTGGAATGTGACGCCCACGTGGTCAAGCGCACTTTTCCCATACGCAAAGGTACTTCCGGGCTCGACTACGACGAAGGCTTCTACCGCGACGACAGCTTGGGGATCACCTACGTCGGCGAAGGCACCTGGGCCCCCTTGCGCGGCAACGATGACGACAAGCTTTGGACCCGCAACAGCGGCAGCTTCAATGCTTTCAAGTGGATTTGGGTCAATCAATGCGAGGTGCAGTTGCGCACCGTCCGCACCACCAATGAAGCCATCGTGGGCAGCCTCACCGACGCCAATATCTTTACCTTCCCCCCCAACATCGACCTCTGGAACCCCTCCAATGGCGAGGTGGTTACCCTCGAAAACTACGCCTGTGATCCCCCGGCGGTCAGCCTCGACTTTCCGCTGGACGGCGCCTACTATCCCGCTCCCCAATCGGTCAACCTCACCGCAACTGCCCTCGACAATGCGCCCGGCTTCGTGTCCTACGTGGAGTTCTTCGCCAACGGCGTTTCCCTTGGGGTAGACTCCGCCTCCCCCTACGGCCTCGCCTGGAACATCCCCAGCAATGGCAGCTACGCCCTTACCGCCGTCGCCCGGGACAACGACAGCCAGAGCGCCACTTCCGCCACCGTCAATATCGATGTGGGCGAACTGACGACATTGTTGCAGGTGAATGCTTCCAGCGACGACGCTGAAGAACGCGCCAACGGCAGCATGTCCCTCACCAGCTCGGACCTGGAACTGGTGTGGGACAATGGCGATCAGCAAATCGGGATGCGCTTCAACGGCGTACCGGTCCCCCAGGGATCGACGGTATCGGACGCTTACTTGCAGTTTACCGTGGACGAAACCAGCTCCGGGGCGACGGATCTGACTGTTTGGGGCGAATCGGTGGACGACGCGGCGACCTTCGGTGGAAGTAGCGGAGACATCGCGAACCGCCCGCGCACGACGGCCTCGGCCCAATGGAACAATGTTCCGGCCTGGAACACGACCGGCTTGTCCGGAGCCGATCAGCAGTTCACCGGTTTAGCCAGCATCATCGAGGAAATTGTGAATCGGCCGGGCTGGACTGCCGGCAACTCGCTCTCCTTGATCGTAGAAGGTACCGGGGAGCGGATCGCCGAATCTTACGACGGCAGCGCCGGAGCCGCTCCGGTGCTGGTGATCGTATACACCCTTCCCGGAGGCTTGCTGTCCGTCCCCACCACGGTCAATTTCCGCGCCCACTACAACCGCAGTGAGATCAAGCTTTCCTGGTCGGCCTACCACACCCCGGCGGATGCGCGCTTCCTGGTTCAGCGCAGCTTCAACGGTCTCGACTTCCAAACCATCGGTGAGGTCGCGGGCCGTGAATCCATGCGAGAAGCCTTTTACGCCTTCTCCGACTACGACATCGTGCAGCCAGGAGACCGCTACTACCGCCTGTCCATCATCGGCAGTGAGGGCGAAGTGGAATATTCCCAAGTGCAAATGATCACCCTCGGCAATACCCTCAGCAGCATCCGCATCTACCCCATCCCCGCAAAGAATTTCCTCAAGTTGAGCAACTTTGCCACGACCGGTCTCCAAACGGTCGAAATCTGGGACTTACAGGGCCGCCGCGTGTTTGTCCGCGACCACTTCCCCGCAATTTTGGAGCTTTCCCTCGACATCAGCCGCCTCAAACCCGGTCTCTACTTCATCGAACTGAAAAGCGCCGACGGCATCCTCCGCAAAAGGTTCTTAAAAGAATGATGAAGGGATTGCAGGTGGGGGGATTTCTGATTTCCGATGGGCCGCCTGGCGCGGCGAACCATCCGAAAATCGAGTGTCCGGCGATGGCCCGGGCAGGGTCGGTGAGGGTTGGTCTCACCTAAATATTCGAATATTTTTCTCTGAAGATGAAAGAGTTATGAAACAGTCCTTCTGATCGTAGCGGCAGACCATGGTCTGCCGCTACGATCAGAAGGACCAAGCATTTCAAACCCCGTCGACAAACATTTACCCCCACCCATAAGCGCGGGAAATCTCCGCCCTGAAGTCCGAAAATCAAACAATAAGATGGGTCGATTCCCGATTTTCGATTGGGCCGCGCAACGCGGCGAACCATCAGAAATCGGAAATCGACCCATCAGAAATCTCTCAAAAATTTATTTCGCAATCATGAACTTCCGGGTGTATACCCCACCCTGGTCAGTGGTCATGCGGAGGAAGTAGACACCAGCGGGGAGGTCCGAGGTTTGGAATTGGACGGTGCGGCGGACTTCGCCCCGCAAATCGCCTTCCCAAAGTCGGGTCCGCCGGGTTCCCGTCAAGTCAAACAGTTCCAGGGTGACCGCCGCATCGTGGATGCAGGTCAGGCGGATGTTTGCGCGGTCCAGAACTGGATTCGGATAGATCTCCACCATGCCATCTGCCTCCATCGGCTGGCGGCTGTTGCTGGACGATGCTGGCGGCAGAACACTGCCCGGAACCGCATTTTCGTACTGGACGCATCCGTTGCGCACGTAGGCCAACAGCGGGGCACAGAACGGACCGGCACAAACCGCATCGCACACTTCGTAGGTTACCGTAAAGCTCGGCAGTCCCGTCGAGTCCTGGCACAAGCCCGGCAGACCAAAGATCCGCAAGCCCGTAATCCCAGTATTCGGATCGGCAAAGACGAGTTGCATCGGCAGGTCCAGTGAGTTGCTGAAACTCGAAATCGTGCCGCAGGGAATCGAAATGTCCACGTACGCTGGCTGGCTGTCCACCGGACAGTAGGCCAGGGCCGCAATGCCACCCGAACCCGGCAAAATCACGCGGAAGGCCTGTACGCTGTCCAGGCGAATGTTTACGTCGGTGACGGCATTGTCCCCGAGACCGGGAATGTTGAAGTCGGTCGAGTCGCCGTTGAACTGATGGACGCGGATGAGCCCATTGCCATTGTCCAGGTCCACCATGGTGACCGATTCCAGGAAATAAGGTCCGGCAAACGTGATCTGCATCTCTCCGCCGGCCGATTCATCGTCCGGATCGTCGATCAGACCATCATTGTTCAGGTCGACATTGTTTTCGGCGATCACCAGGAGATTGCCCTTGGGCGTATCGTTTTGGCCCGGCATGCCCTGACCGCCTCCCGGTCCGATGCCCGGACCACCAAAGTCCGCATTCGGCGTGCCGAGATCGTCGTCCCCACCGGTGGGGTTGCCACTGTCAAAGATGACACCCGCCTGGGGATGGTTGGGATTGTTGTTGATCACCGAAATGGTGATGCCGAGCGCCGCCCATTGGTTGCCCGCAACCGTACCCGCCGGAATGGGATTGCCGTTGGGATCGGTATCGAAATTGAAGGTTTGGGTGCCCGAGCAAGCGCCCCCATTTTTAATCGTATTCTTGCTGTTGCAAAGGGTATCGCAAGCCAGTTCCAGCGTGACCGAACGACAATTTCCGACATCAAACTGGCTCAAAATGCCGGTGTTAACGCAGAGGTCATCGCAGTTTTCGTTTTCGCAATCGTTGACCGCAACGGTGGCGCTGCCGCACACGGGACCCGAACAATCGGTCAGATCCTGGCTCAAACTCACCAGGGAGTAGGTCGTGGTCTGACCCGGGCTCACCGTGATAAAATACGGACTGACATTCACGAAATCCTGGTTGGTCTGACTACCGTCGGTCCACACCAACAGCCAGGGACCGGAACCGGTAAAGTCAACCCGCAAATCCAGGGAATCACCCGCGCAGATCGAGGTGTCCTGGCAGCAACCCAGGGTCGCACTCAGGTCATTGAAAATCGTGACGCTGTCGCTAAAGGTGGCGGTGCAGCCATTGGCGTCGGTGAGGGAAAGGGTGTACACGCCGGGGAACAAACCGCTGAGGTCTTCGCTGCTGGCGGTGATGCCATTGCCGGTCCAGGAATATGCGTAGGGCGGACAGCCGCCGGTGACCGTGATATCGATTGCGCCATTGCTGGCCGAGAGGCAGGTTGCCGGGGTGATGTTGGCGGTGATTTGCAGGGCGTCGGGACCAGCCAGATCGATGCTCTCCACGAGGGTGCAGCCCGCTGCATCGGTAATCGTGACCGCGTGGGTGCCCACTGCGAGGTTGCTGACCGTCGCCGTGGTCGCACCATTGCTCCAATTGTAGGTATAGGGCGGGCAACCCCCACCTACACTGTCGAGGCTCACTTCGCCATCCGCTGCACCGAAGCAACTGACATTGAATCCGCAGTTGTAAGTGAGGGCAGAGAGCTGCCCCGTAAGCGGGCTCGGCTCAGTGAGGAAGATGCTTTGGGTCAACTGGCATCCGTTCTGGTCGGTGACCTGTACGGAATAGGTGCCCGCGGCGAGGTTGTTCAGGTCTTGGGTGGCGGCGGAAAAACTGCCCGGACCCGTCCACGCGTAGTTGTACGGGGCGGTCCCGCCGGTCACGTTCAGGTCGATGGTCCCATCGTTGCCGCCCGCACAGGAGACATTGGTGCTGCAGCCCTGCAAGGGGCTGTTGATCGTAGCGGACAAGGCCGATGGCTCAAGGATCGTGGCGCTGAGCGCGAGGCTGCAACCATTCTGGTCGGTGATCGTGGCGGTGTAGGTGCCCGCGGGCAGATTGGTCAGCGCCGCCGCATTGGAGGAAAATCCATTCGGCCCGGACCAACTGATCGCAATCGGCAGGTTGGAGCCATTGGCGGTAACGGTTGCCGTGCCGTCGTTGGCCCCGGCGCAGGTGATGTCCGTGGAAGCGGTATTGGCCTGGAAAAAAGGCTCGGTGAGGGTGATTTGGTCACTGACGGTACAGCCGAGCGCATCAGAAACGGTCACGGTGTAGGTGCCCGGCCCGAGATTGGTGAGGTCTTCGGAAGTAGCGAGGAAGCCATTGGGTCCGGACCACGTGTAGGTGTAACCGCCGCTGCCCTGGTTGACGCTCAGATCGATGCTGCCGTCGTTGGCGTTGGGACAGGAAATGTTTGAACCGCCAGAAAAGACCGGGCTGAAAAGGGCGATGTTGAGCACGTTGACGGTCAAGTTCAGGCCATTGTCTGTGCCGATGGTGGCGGGGTTGCTGGCATTGACCCGGATGCGGTAGCCACTGCCCGGAGTGAGGGTCCCGGGCAAGGTCGCGGAAATCGTGCCGCTGGGGGCGATGCCACTCAGGCTCAACGATCCGATGGAGATCGCATTGGTGAAGTCGCCGTTGGCGTCGCTGATCTCCGCGGTGAAGATGTTGCCCAAGGCAAAGGCACCATTGGACGTAAAGGGGACCGAGATCGCAGTGGAGCCGTTCAAGCACGGCAAACTGAGCATCGTTCCCGTGGTCACGGAAGCGGGGATCGCGCATTCGGACCCAGTGATGAGCACCTCGTCCAGGCCTGCACAAACGATGCCGTTGACTTCTTTGGTGCGGAAGCGAAAGCGGACCCACTCGACTCCCGGGGGGATCGACTGGCGGACTTGGGTCCACCTCTGATTGTTTGAGGCCAGGGCTTGGTAATTGCTCCACTGGCTGCCATTGTCAAAGGCGAGGGCGTACTCGATTTTGTCCAGGCTGCCGAGGTTAAAGGTGATGTAACGGAATTCAAAAGTGCCGGCATCCAGCCCAGAAACATTGACCGGAGCGAAGTCGATCACGTGCCAGTTGGAATTGGCGAGGTAAGACATGCCGTAGAAAAACTGCCCTTGGGTGGCATTGAAAACCGTGTTGAAGTCACGGATTTCTTCCCAGACCGCCGAGGCGCTGTAGAGGATGTCGCCGTTGCCCTGGGTTTCACTGTTGTAGCGGGCGGGGCTCACCGTGTAGGGCCAGTTGTCCGCCGGGCTGTTCTCAAATCCTTGGGCGTAGGCAAAATCCTGGTCCTCATCGTCGTCGATGTACACCTCCACCGCGGATGAGGAGGCGGTGACATTGTTCAGATTGATCAGGAGAAAGTTGATGTTTTCGAAGCCTTCGCAGAGGTTGTCGTCGATCAGGGGAATGTTGACGATCTGCTTTTGGGTATTGGCGAAGGACACCGGCACGGGAACGGACAGGGTAAAGTCTGCGCCTTCGGTGGCGGTGCCGACGACATTGGCGATGCTGGCGGAATAGTTGCCCTGGCGGGAGGAGTACACGGTAAGCGTGAGGTTGCCGCCGTTTTCATCTTGGTATTTTTCGGCGCGCAAAGCGAGGTTGACCGAACCCGGTGCCATGAGATTAAAGCCACAATCCGCCAATTCAAACGGGGATTGGTCGTGGCGGAGCCAGTTGTCGGGATCGCCGATTTCCGCCAGAATCTCGGCGGCAAAACCGTCGGTGCGTACGCAGTTGTACTTGATGCTGGCCGCCCGGGGAATGGCGACCGCGTTGAAGCCATCGGTGAGCCCGGGGGGCAACGCTGAAGAGGCAAAGGACGTCGCGGTAGCTTGCCAGCCGCCAAAACCGGAGTTGTTGATGGCGGCGATAAAGGTAGGATTGCCTTGATTGCCCTGGTAGGCGAGCAGTTGGTCGCCGGAACTGGACAGTGAGCCGGGGTAAGTGAGCCGGATCACAGTTCCGGCGGGGATGCCTTGGGATGGAACTGTCCAAGGGTGGTGCGATTCTCCGGCGCGAAAAGTATTTTGGTTGCTGTCCCAGCCCGCATCGGTGAAGTAGATGACTTCGTTGCCGGAGAGGTTGCGGGTGGTCAGCAGAGAGAATTCATCGGTATAGTCGGTGTTCATTCCCACGAACATAATGTCGCCCGGTTCCAACGCCGCACGGACGTCCAGGGGGGCAAAACTCACAATGCTGAATACTGTGGCCAGTAAGGCCAGCGAGCGCAGATAGAGGGGTTGCAGACGAATCAGGGTAGATATATAGGTCATGTTCCGTACGTCAAAGTTGGATGGTAATCCGTTCCGCCTTGAAATTGTACGAAAATTGAAGCAAAAAGCATGCCAGGGTAGGGAAGTGCCGGGGAAATAATTTCCGCCGGCCTCACTCATCTACCGCCACCGAGCGTCCGCACGAAACTGATGCCAAATTCCGGGATGCGGATCGCCGGGCGCAATTCGCCGTTGGTAAACTGGGTATAGTACGTCTGCCGGATGAACGATCCGTAAAACTGAATCCAGGCATTGTCATCTACCTCGATCTCAAACCGGGCCAGCCACAGCCCGTGGTTGAGCGGCGAAATGGTGTACTTGTAGCCCGCCCCGATGCCCCACGGACGATCGCCGTAGCTGCGCAGGTACAGCCAGGCGGGAAAGTCGAGCCGCAGCGGAGAGGTCAGTCCCTGGGCCGCGGCGATGCCGAACTGATAGCCTCCGCCCAGCCCCGGGCTGATCCCGACGGTCGCCTGGCCCAGATCGAGGAGCGGGAGGCGCAAGGAAAAGGTCATGTACACCGCCCCGACCCAGCCGGTCGTATCGATGGTGCGCCATTCCGGGCGATTGGAGATGGTTTCTCCGTCAGAATTAATGTCGTAGACCCCGGTCAATTGATAGGGTTGCAAGGCCAGGTGGAAGGTGCCGTCCACGGCCAGCCGCTCGTTTTGGGCACCTGCGGTGCTGGCCAATAAGGCAAGAAAAAGGGTAAAAAGCGCACGTTTCATAGTTGGGCCCTCCAAATCAGTCCGCGGTCACCGGTGACCACAAAGGTTTCCGAATCGATGTACTGGATGTCGTAAAAGGTGTGGGGAAATCCGTTGCCGGACTCGTCCAACACCGGATTCCAGTATTCCTCCGTGCCCAAATTCAGATTCGTCGCGATGCATTGCTCACCGACGGCAATCACCAGATCCCCGGTCCCATCGACATCGTAAAAGTCAAAGGTGTGCCAGTCGTGGCGCATCACGTCGGCGTCCCCGGTCCCATCCCAGAGATTGCCCAGAGGTCCAGTCATGTAGTTGCGGTTCCCAAAGCGGTACAGGCCGTTGGGAAACTCACCGGCAGAAAGGATCGGCAGATCGAAACGCGCAAGGGTACCGGTGGCCAGGTCCACCCCCCGCAACCAGACATCGTCTGTGCTGCGGTCACTGACAACGTAGAGAAATTCTCCTGCGATCAGCGCATCCCGAAATGGGGCATTGATGCCCTGGATCAAGGTGGAAGAACTAAACGTCTGCCCTCCATTGCGGGAAATATAGGTCTGGCAACTGGTAAAATCACAATTGAGATAAACCATCGTGCCCTCGGGTGTCCGCCCGACGTAATCGCCCGAACCCAGGTCATTCCAGGTCGCCCCTCCATCCAGCGTGTGGTAGATTCGGCCATCGGCGGCCAGCACCGCGATCAAGGGGGACGAAGCAGCAATGTAAGTGAGATTGTCATTCGGAGCCGAAACCGAATTCCAGGTGGAACCGCCATCGGTGGTGCGGTAAATCGTTGCGGTATCGGTAATGGCCCACCCAATAGTGGGCGTGGGAAAGCAGACAGCAAGCACATCAGCGGACTCCCCCAAGCTGATATCGGCGACAGTTATGACCGGCTGAATTTCGAATATCCGTTCATTGCAGCCGCAAAAAAGCAGAATTGTGCCCAACGTCGCGCTCTGCAACCTAGCAGCAAAGCTCCGTTTGAGAATTGGCATGGTGGTTTAGATTGCAATGAAGATGGTCATCGCAAGATAAACGATTTTGCCGTAGAAGTGGAAAGTTCTGGCGAAAATTTGCTCAACCAAGCGTCACCGACGGTCCATCTACGGTAAGCTGCCGATCCGATTGCAGGTAAACCGCGAGGAAAATTTACTTTTTCCGGGCATCAGTTGCACGCGACGCTTTGAATAATACACCGTAACCAGCACCTCGTCTACTTGAGGCTGTCCTTCGTCCCCGGCAAATCCCACGTCAAGTACGACTCCGAAGTCATCGCGGTTGAGTTCCTGAGCCGTCCAGGCGGTACCCCAAGACGCTTGCTTGTCCCCGTAATAGGCTGCCGTCCACTCCGTATCCCAGGTTTCTGAACTGGCTTTGTTGGCACCAATAGCAACGTTGTAGCGCATCAACTTCACGGAACGATCACTCAATGAACCCGCGTGATCGGAGCGGCGGATTACGACCACTTCCACGCCGTCGATCACCGCATCGACCGGGATATCAAACCCAAAGTCGCTGATTTGGAGGTATTGGGTAAACTGACCGGAAGCGACAGGATCGGTCAGCGCCCGATTGGCGTCTTCGTCGCAGCGCGCTCCCGAAGCATTTACCCAGTACAATGCTCCTTGATTGGAGGGATTGCTGCGGTACACTTTACCGCAAAAAGGACCCTGACTTTTTATCTGAGCGGACGAAGCGGGGGCAAGGGCAATAAACAATACGGCCATGCCCAATGCACGGGCGGCATTCCGGAGTAAGATTGATTTCATACGTATATCCTTCTGACAACTTACAAATACACGAGTACCAACGGTCGATTCAAGACGATTGAATTTTTTCCTTAGTAACCAATAGAAACAACTTAGCATTCTCGCGCGAGGAATCACATTATTTTTATGCACATGGGCCGTGGAAAACGCCTTTTTCCGGGATTTTGAGCGACATTTTAATCCCTTTTCTTGCACCCCAGTGAAGTGACCTCAACGCTGGTATGCCGCGCAAATCCGATGAAGAATCGGTGAATATCAAAATGTTTCGGAAATAAGCAGGATTGCGGTAACGCGTGCTCACTAAATCTAACCTAACAAAAAGCCGTTTTTCCTGTGTATAAGCTGTTGGGCGGCAGTGCTGTCGTCAAACCGTCACGGGATGAGAAACGCCGCACCAGGCGGTGGCTGGGCGGCGTTTCCTAATTCAGCGTACCCCACCGTTAATCTTCCAGCCGGGCCGACCAAACGGTAACCGAGGTTTCCGCATAGTTGACCACCACCGGCAAATCGGAAATGGTCAACCCCTCGGTCAAAAAGCCATCGTTGTCAAACCCGTGGAACATGCGCAGTTCTGTGCGCTCATCCATAAACGGCATAAAATTCAGGTACAGTGTGGTTTCGTGCAGCATTTCATCGAACGAAAACCAGTTGTCCTGATCAAAGCTGTAAAACCACAGGGCAAGGGCATAGGCGCCCAAATGCCCGCTGGGATAGGCCGTCATGGCACTGCGGTGGAGCCGTTCGCAAGCCTCCCCGATCGCAAACGGATGGAACATCCGCATCTGGCTGAGGGCCCCGACCTCTTCGATTAGCCAGCGCCGAAAGATCCGGTCGCTTTCCACGACCGCCAGGAAGTCATCCCCCGATGCAAAGTTGATCGTGTGGGACTCGACCGTCCAGTTATCGGCGAGAACATTGGCAAAAAGGGATTCTTTGAAGGCATCCGCGGCGGGCAGCCGGAAGGTATATACCAGATCGTGGAATTTGTCCTCGCCCAAGCCCTGAATGCCGTTGAGCTGGGCGATGGCTACAAAACGCCGTCCCATAAGCAGGTTGCGGCGATCCAGAATGCGTCGGGCCACCACCTCGCCAATGGCATACTTGCCCGTTCCTGTCCCCGGATCATCCTTGAGAATACTCTCGGTGAGGTCAGTAACGGCTTGGGCGCGGTTAAAAAATCCCAGGATCCGCTTGATCGTCCAGATCTTCAGATCGGATTCAGAAAATTGTCCCATTAATTGAATTTGGTTGCAGAATAAGTAAATGGAATTGCGTGTGCGACTGTCCCGACGAATGGGCCACCGGCCACTTCCGGGGCGGTTGCCTCCCTTTAATGTACGGTGCTGGCTTGACACCTCGTGTCAGTTGGCACCCAAAAAATAAGCCCCTGAGCTACCTGAAGGTGCTCAGGGGCGAAGGGGTCAACGGTACGAGACCGGTCCCGGAAAATCACCGGATCAATTTACCACGCCCGCTCAGGGACTCGTCGTGGAATTGCTCGTCTCCACCGGGGTCAAGCTGGCATTATTGGCGGTTCCAATTCCGTTGCCGCAATCGCAGGGCAGACCATCCCCTGCGATACAGCCGGAGTCGCACTGCAGCACCGTCAGCGTGGTGGGTACACGCAACTCCCAGGTGCCCTCCACTTGCGGGCTCGTCGTACGGAGGTCAGAAAGAATCGCATTGCCCAGGTCATTGTCGATTTGGAGCTTATTGCTGCCATTGTGGATCTCTCCGGTTGCCAAGTAGTCCAAGACGTAGGACTCCATGCCGGGAGCGACCGGTACGAGCACCCGGGCCATGCCCGACTGCAAAAAGTTCAGAAACAAGGGATCCGCATCCTGCAACTGGTACAGCTTTTTCCAGCGGCACTTTGCCCCCCAGAAGTAGGGGAAAAACCGGTAGGTCATCAGCTCCCAGTCAAAAGCTTGCTCAAAAAACTTCACGCGCCGTCCAGCGTCGATCGTCCAAAATCCGGTCGCTATCACCGGTGGTTTACAAACCTGAAAGTAATTCTGCATACTGACTCCCGAGTGGTGAAACTCCTGGTTGTAGTGCAACCACTGGATGCAGTGCTTCTTCAGTTCAATCCGCTCAATTTCTCGATTTCGGACAGGATTGCTCCCTGGGATGCGGTTCAAATCATTGGCCCTGATCGCTTCCAGTTCACTTTCGTACTCCGCCCGGCGCTCAAAATAGGCCGCCAGGATCGCATCGTAGGTTTCCAGTTGCCATTTGCGGTAAAGCTCCTCTTTGAGTTTGCACTTCGCCAGCAAAGTCACCGAATAGAACTTCGTACGGCCCACAATGCTCATCGGGATCGCGCCCTCTTGCCGCTGCCGGGGATGGTGGCGCCAGCTCCGCTGGAGGTGCCGGTTCTGGTAATTCGCCGTGCCGAGCACGGTCAGGCTGATCCAGTGATCGAAGGGACTGTGGCCCCGGTGCAGCGTCGAAACCGAATCTACCCAGACCGTTTCGTAGCCCTCCGGAATCTCAAAATCGTTGAAGTGATCGGCAAATGGCTCCTCCACGCCGATATTGTCCCGGCCGTAAGTCCGCGACATTTCGATGAACTCCGGCGGCGGCGGATTGACCGAAGCCCCGTAGGTGGACGCCCAGAGAATGTAATTGGTGCGATTGAGCCGCGCCGCCGTCCGCAGCGGATCGAGCTTCCACCCCAAAAAGCGCACGACATCATCGGTGCGGGGATCGGCCGGTTCGCGCAAGGTCACACTTTGGGGAGTGTCGGGATGGCTCATGTTCCAGAGGTGAAAAGCCCCCGGCTCGGGAACAAAAAACTCAAACATCAGTCGCTTGCCGTAGTTGACGACCTTTGCCTCGTACAGTTTGTCCACCCAACGGTACAGGCCGGTCACGTGCTTGTCCCCCAAGCGATTGTCCAGGCCGTGTTGGGTATTTTCCTCAAACTCCTCGATGACCTTTCGGGTCCGTTCTGCGCGAATCCGCTCCACGATCCGCTGCAGAGAACGTTCGGTGATCTCGCGGGCGTATTTCACCGCCTTTTCATCAGAATTCACACTGGACTCGCTACTGGTGAGTTCTGCGGAAAATGAGGTTTTGACCGGGCCAAAACCGCCACTGATCTCCATCCCGTAATTCTGGGCGGAGTCCTGCTCAATCGTTTTGCTGGTTTCCTTCTCCAATTCAAAGCGATCCGTCGTGGTGGTCTCTCGATCATCGGTGGTTTCCGTCTCCGTGGTCAGGGAAAAGGTCTCCTCGGTGCGGCGCAGGCGGCGCACGGAACGCTCTTTGTACTCGCCCTGCATGATGTTCTCGATGTGGGCCACCTCACCCGGCACATAGCAGCACAGCTTGTGCTCAACCCGGCGCAAATCGGCGATGCCCAGCGGCCGAATCCGCGGCTGATTGTCCTTGGGATAGAGGCCGCCGTAGGTGTCTTTGAGTTCACTGAGGGTGTTTGGAACGAGGCCATTCGGTTGGGATTCGGCCGCATTATCGGTATTCAAAGTCCAGAGTGCGCCCCCAAAGTTGACCACTTTCCGGGTCATTTCCCCCTTGCCAAACGTGTCGGTCGTGATGCGCGCCGCCGCCCGCTCGATGCGGGCCAGCGCGTGGTCAAAGGGAACCTCCGGTCCCACCTTCAATTCATCCAGGACCGCAACCGTCGCCGGACCGAGCGCCGTCCGGGCATTTGCGTCGAGCAAAATTTCCCCCAGATCGGGGGGCGTCGGTGGCGTTTCCGGCAGGTTCGGAGAGTTGGGAGCCGTCAGCGATTCTTCCGGCGGAATGAAAGCCTCCGGGCTGACCAGCCGGGCCTGGTCCTGGAGCGCATTTTCATAATACATGACCAGCGCATCGTAGACCACTTGGTACTCGTCCAGCTTTTGCAGGGCTGCCTCCACTTCCTGGACCACGGGATCCGGGTCGGGCAGGGGCGGGGGGGGTCCGGGATCGTTTCCGGTTCCGGGCAGGGGGAAAATCTCTTTCGGCAGCAACAGCCGGGCCTCGGCGAACTGCCGAAACTCCTCGGCGCTCGTTGCCGGGCTGGTTCCGGCAAATGCACTCAGGAATCCATCCACCAGCAAGGCCACCGCTGCGGCTTCCCGGTAGATCGGGTCACCCCCCGCGATTTCCTGCGCGATCAGGTTGTCCCAGAGGGCATCGCGCTGGACGGTAGTCAGGGCGGTAAGGGCTCCGGTGCGCGGCACCAGCGTCGCGTGGTCCAGGCTGGACTTGTTTCGCTGGAGCCAGAGGTAAAACTCCCCGTAGCCGGGTGTGGCCGCCTCCAAGGCTTCCCGGGTCCCCAAGAGCGGAGGATCGCTGAGAAACGTGTTGGCGCTGACCTGAAGCTGGTTCAGCTTAGCTTCATTGGTAAGGGCAGAACTGTTGGCGGTCTCGGTGAGACTGTTGCGCAAGGTGGATGCCGCACTGCCCAAACTGACATTGCGGTTGGCCCCACTCGCGGAAAGCGCCTCGGGGTTACGGACCGTCACGAACCGAAAGGTGGTCGAAACGATCTCCTTTTCATTGAAATTGGTACTCATAAAGTTGAAAGGTGATTTATTTAAAAAATGGGTGCCCGACCGATGCCGGGCATCGGGTAAATGGTGGTTGTTGCAATGCTTTAATTCGTGGGATCGCCCACACGGAGATTACACCAAAGGCTCCGTCCAGGTCCAGTTGCAGTGCAGGCTGCCCCCCATCTCGGGGGTTCCAGGCTGGTTGCGCCGCTTGCTCTCCACAATGCCGATCTTGTTGGAGATCGCACTGGTTGACTCGTCGTCGCGGTTAAAGCGGCTGGCCGATTCCAAACTGAGAGCATTGATCGCGCGGTAGTGGATCCGGCCTTGCTCCCGGTCGGGACGGGCCTCAACGGTGTAGCTGCCCAGCAGATTCATGAGCACATCGTGGGAAGCGATGGCCCGGCGAAAGCCAGCGGTGCCGTAGTGGACCTGAATGCGCACTGCTGCGTCGTGCCCGGCCCGGACGCGGGCCTGCATGTATTGGTGGATCGCTACCGGTCCGGGGTGCGCGCGCAAGGCTTGTGTCGTTTCCGCTTCCGGCCCAAAGACCAGTGGCCGTTCCCGGGTTTTACCGCCGGGCAGTCGGTTGCCCAACTCATAAAACCATATCCGCGCCAGGTCAATCCACCCCAGGCGGTTCATCACGCGGGGCCGCGCGTAAAATGGGGGCGGAATCCGCACAGAATTGTTTGCGAAGAGGGGGCGGTCCGCGCGAAGCACGTTGATCTGCGCCATCGCCCGCGGCTGGATGACATCGTGCAGGACTTGGTTTACTTCCGGAACTGTTTCCGGTCGGGAAGCCATCCGGACGTAAAGCTCCGAGTCGAGAAATCCGGCCACGACCCGGGCCAGGCGCACCACCGATTCCCGCACCAGGGCAAATCCGGATGGGGAGGAGTTGGCTTTGGTCGACTTGGATTGGGGTGCGGGGGTGGGATTTGGCTCGGGGGCCGGATCAGGGGAATAGCAAGCGGCGTGGCGCTCCTCCCACGCAGCATCGGAAGTGAGCTCTCCGCGTTTGGGAGGCGGAATTTCGGTCAGTAGCTCCTGGCTTCGGAAGCAAAAAATCTGTTCCAGCCGGGGGCCTTCTTCTTTCTGATTGTCGTACCTCCGCGCACCGTCACCGACCAGGTACATCTCCGGTCGCTGAATCGGATTGATCGCTGCGTACGCCCGCCAAATGCTGACCAAATCCAGCCCGAAGGGCAACAACAGCAACGAGTTTTCCGGCGAATCGGAGAACAGCAATTCCAATCCCGCATCGGCGAGTTCCAGCATATCGATCACGTACCGGTGAATCGCCGCCGTATCGCCCATCTGGAAGTAATGGGTGATTTTGTGGGCATTCATCCGCAAAATGAAATCGAGGTTGTCCTCCGCAAAAACCACCAGGGCCAGCGGGTCGTTGCGGTAGACCGATTCTACCGTTTGGTAGAGTTCTCGGAGGTGGCCCAGCAATTTGCCATTTTCCCAAGCTTCCTCCGGCAGCAGTAAGCGCCTCAATTTTTGGTTCAGCCGCGCCCGAAACACCGACCGCACTTCCTTCCAGTCCAGCATGTAAAGCATCAGCAACACGATCTGGTAGTGCTTGCGGATCGTATCAACGCTGACTTGCTCCAGCAATCGCCGCAATTCTCCTCCGTGGTAAAGGGATATCATCACCTGAGCGAATCCTTCCCGCGTGTGGTAGCGGAACAGATTTTCCAATATTTCCATGACCGCCGGCATCCCGTAAACCTTTCCAAAGCGCCGGTGGAAAAACCCCACGTCCAGCAAGGGCGGCAGCGGCGGCAAGAGCAGGCCCCGCAACAAATCAGAAAAGCCCTCCTCAAGCGGCCGCACCGGCAACAACTGCCGGATGCTCTGAGCGATGTTGTGGGCCGAAGCCAAGTCCAATTCTTCCACCCGTACGAGCACCTCCGGCAGCTCCACCGCCCTTTCCACCCTCCGCCAATCCACATAACCGACCTGCCCATTCCGCCGGCGCCGGGCCTCAATCCAGTTGCTGGGGGTGGTCACGCGGTAATCCAGAACTTCCCCCTTTTCCAGCAGCGGCGCCAGGATTTCCTCTTCCGGCAAATCCTTGACCGGTATCCGGCCCACATCGATCCGGTAAAATGGCACCTTTTCCTGCGTCACCCGCAAGGTGATCGGTAAACCTTCGCTTTTGTGATCGTGAGTGGGATAAAACCGCCGCGTCAATTCCGGGTGTACGACCCGCCGCCAGGCAGCAACCCCGTAACTCCGGTGGTCCCCGCGCTCCCGCAACCGGGGAATCAAAAAACCCGTCTCCGGATCGATCAGATAGGGGTACAGCACGTAATCGTCCGGCGAAGGCAAGTACACGGCTTCCGCCGCAACCGGCAGTCTCAACTGCACGCGGTCTTGGGGCACCAAATCGGGAACCTCAAGCAAAGGACGTTGGATGATCATTCCGATGACCTGACCGTCCTTTCCCCCCACGTCGACGCAAATCCACTGTGAGGGGACATCCGCCAGCAACGCACGGCGCCGGGATCCCGGCCCGGCTCCGGTGGCGTCGCCCACCGGCAACTGCACCGGATAGCGCACCCGCCAGTGGTGCAAGCGCTGGGGATCGCCGGGATAAAAAACGGGCTGCGAGCGCCCAGCCCGCAGTCCCAAAGCGAGGGTCGCAAATTCTGTCGGTAAGCTTTCCGACGCAATTGCGACTTGAAGATTGACGATAAATTTTCGGAGAAATGCATCGGCGGTGGCGCGGGCGCGGAGACGGTCAATCCGGGTCGGCACCCGGTAGGCCGCCACCTCCCGAAAATAGATGACGCCCCGGGCGGATACATCGGTGATGCGTTCCCCGCGGCGGCGGGCGAGTTGACGGGCGAGCAAGGCGAGCAAGGGGCGGCGGTGGGCCAATAGCACTTCGCCCCGGACGAGCGGGTAAGCCCGGACCCGGTCGTGGATCTTGATCATTGTCATGGACCAGAAGTTTTAGCGAAACAGGTTTATGCGTCTCCCGAACAGAAATCCGCAAGCGAATTGCGAACGGTTCGGAGACCGAAACGGTCGATAGTCATATCATGCACACCAACCAAAGGTAGGCGCGAAACCGCCGAAATCAAGCTCCCCAGGCTGTTTGATTCGGTTCAAATCATGATTTGCAGCTTTTGTCCCCGGCAAATCAATCGCTTTGAACCGATTAGCGAATCTGGTTCGATGTGACTTATTTATGATTTGAGGCTTGAAATCATCCCGGTCCGGATCTCAACAGAAACTCCTTGAGGTCAGCCGGGGTATTGCCGATGGAAATTGCTTGCTTTTCCCGCGTGAGGCAGGCGGCGAGGTCATCCGGCAGGGGCACGGTTTCGCCCAGTTTGTCCTCGATGGCACCGGCAAACTTTGCGGGATGTGCGGTTTCCAGGAAGATCGCGGGCACACCTGGCTCCAGATCTTCGGCATCCAACCCCAAAAAGCCTACCGCACCGTGTGGATCCATCAGGTAGCGGGTGCGGTCCTTCACCTCCGCGAGGGCATCCATGGTCACCCGATCACCAAAGCCGTGACCGGAAATCATTTTGCGCATGGCGGTGACCTGCCCCCCAAACAGCTCAAGCATCCGGGCAAAATTGCTGGGATTGCCTACGTCCATGGCATTGGAGAGGGTGCGCACCGTCGCACGGGGCTGGAATTCACCGCTGGCGAGGTACTCGGGCACGACCGCATTTGCGTTGGTGGCAGCAATGAAGCGGCGTACGGGCAGTCCGGTTTTCCAGGCAATGAGCCCGCCGCACAGATTGCCAAAGTTGCCGCTGGGCACACAGATTACCGGGGCCGGCGCGGCGTCCGGCAACTGCGCTAGGGCGTGGTAGTAATAAATGGACTGCGGAATCAGCCGCCCGATATTGATCGAGTTTGCCGACGTCAACCGTACCCGGGCGGTGATTTCGGGATCGACAAACGCTGCCTTGACCATGGCCTGGCAATCGTCAAACACCCCGGCCACTTCCAGCGCGGTCACGTTCTGGCCCAAGGTCGTGAGCTGCATTTCCTGGATTTGGCTGACCATCCCGGAAGGATACAGGAGCACCACCCGCACTCCAGGAACGCCCAGAAAACCATTGGCCACCGCACTGCCCGTGTCGCCCGAAGTCGCCACCAGCACCGTGACCTCCTGGGCCGCCCCCTGGTTGAACCAGCCCATCATCCGGGACATGAACCGCGCCCCCACATCTTTAAACGAGCGCGTCGGGCCGTGAAACAACTCCAGGCTGTAGCGGTCAGCCTCCACTTCCACCAGTGGGATCGGGAAGTTCAGCACCTCCGCCATCAGCCGGGCCAATTCTGCCTCGGGAACTTCTTCCTGCACGAGGTTGGCGACGACCCGCGTCCCGATTTCGGGCAGACTCAAGTGCGGCAATTCCCGGAAAAACCCAGCGGGAAGTGGGGGAATGGTCTCGGGAAAATACAGGCCTCCGTCCGGCGCAAGGCCGCGAAACAAGGCTTCCCGGAAGGAAACCGACACCGTATTTCGGTTGGTAGAATAGAATTTCATGGTGGCGTTGCGGCTACCCGGCAAAATTAAAATATTTCCGCTCAGATCTCTACTCGACTCCGCAGGATTTCGTCACGCCCGCGCCAATTCGATGACCGTGATCTCGGGCCAGATTCCGATCCGCCCCGGATAACCGATAAATCCAAATCCCCGGTTGACGTAAAGTTTTTCGTCCGCCTCTTCGTACAGGCCCGCCCAGCGTGAGTAGCGCAACTGCACCGGACTGAATCGAAAGCCCGGAATCTCTACCCCAATTTGGGCCCCGTGGGTGTGACCGCTCAAGGTCAGGTGGACCTGCTTTGCCCCCGGACGCACTTTGGCATCCCAATGCGTCGGATCGTGGGACATCAACACCACAAATTCGTCTTCTGCTACCCCTTCGAGGGCCCGGTCCAGATCCCCGTGCTGGGGAAACGGCGGATCGCCCCAGTTTTCCACCCCGACCAAGCGGATCCGTTGGCCTTCCTTCTCGATGACCCGGTTCTCGTTGTTCAGCAGGTCAAATCCCATCGTTTTGTGGTGGCCCTTGAGCTTTTCCAGGTTGGCGGCCTTGGCCTCAGGGCTGGACCAACTGCGGTACACGCCGTAGTCGTGGTTGCCGAGCACGGCGTATTTCCCGTATTTCCCGGATAACCCCGCCAAAATATCCAGATACGGCTCGATCTCGGGGGCAATGTTGTTCACCATATCCCCAGTAAAGAGAATCAAATCCGGATCCTGCTCCATGATGATGCGGGCGCCTTTTTCCAGCACGTTGCCATTGGCAAAGCTGCCCGAGTGGATGTCGGAAATCTGCACGATCCGAAATCCGGCGAACGCCGGCGGCAAATCCGGGAAGGCCAGGCGCATCCGGTGAACTTTGAAGTCGTAAATCCCGCGGACAAAACCGTAGAAAAAGCCCGAAAAGGGGATCGCCGCTACCACCAGCCCGATTTGACCGACAAATTTGCGGCGGGAAGCCAGGGAAACCGCTTCTCCGTCACTGCGGAAAAGGGCGGCAATCTGCTGCCCCACCCAGACCACTCCCCGCACCAAATCTTCACCGAACAAAAAGACTGCAAACGTCAATTTGGTCACGAAAAAGGTCAGGGTCAGGCCGGTAAGGAGATTGGTAAAGGCGTTTTGGCGGGTGATGATTCCGGAGAAGGTCATGATGATCCCGACAAAGGTAACCGCCGTGACCAGGATGGAAGTCCATTCGACGATGAGGGCAATCCGCAAGGGCCAGCCGACCCGAAACGTACTTCGCAATCCTTTGATTACGTAAAAATCGAGCCCGATGATCACCAGGATAAAAAAAATCGGAAACAAAACGCGGAAAGACATGGGAGCAGATTTTCGGGGTAGAGGCAATGCCAAAATTGAATTTCAATCGTAAATATACGGTAGGGAATCAATATCCGAAGGGGCTAACGCGAAGGAAAGCGCAAAGGCGGAATCTGCCCCCCATGCTGCTTTTGCAATTCTTCCACAAATTCTACCAGGCTGCCCGCTGGCAAACGGTCCCGGTACACCGTGGCCGTCTGCGGTTTCCCTTTGCGGATAGATTCGCAGACCGCCATTCCCCAGAGTGGTTTTCCGGTGGCGTATTGCAAATCGCCCACTTCCGCGTACTGCACCAGGGCGCGTACCCGGGTCCCAAAACTGAAATTGCCTTCGATGCGGTAAGGACCGAAGGGAATATTTTGCTCCATCCAGGTGCCTTCTTCGGTGAGGGAAACCAGCCATTCCCGCTGCTGCGGATTCATCGTGTCGGGCGCGGAATATTGAATCCGAAAGTACCCGTGCAATTCTGCACGCGGCGGATCCGACCAACTCGGCGTACGCACCGTACAGGAACCACTCGCGGTCCATTCCCGGGGCAAAGAGGTGCGGGGCCGAATTCCATGGGCCCCCGCCAACAACGGGATCGGAACATCGGCAAATGTCCGGCGCTGCAGAGGAGCTTCCCCCTCGGTAGACCAAGTAACCGTGTAACTGCATTTGCCCAAATGCACAAATTGCTGGGTGACTTCATCCCATTCCCACTCCGCGTACCAGTGGGCCTCGTCCTTCCAGCGCAGACGCAAACTGCGGTCCGCCTTTTCGTAGTACAGGTTGCCGGCGCCTTGATTGTAGGGCAAATCAAAGCGGGGCACTCGTTCCGTCCCCAGGTAAAGCACCTGCAACAAATCGGGGGGGTTGCCCACCGGAAGGAGGCGGTCCGGATAAATCTCCAGCTTTTCACCCAGCTTATCCGGCGTCCGTTTGAGCAACAGCAGGCCCAAGGGTGCCGCTTTTCCCGGCGCCGGCCGCGCGCGAAATTCATAATACAGAGTAAAATTGCCGGAGTCGGATTGCACCACGCCCAGCTTTGCCGATTGGTATGCTTCGGAAGGATCGCCCCAGGTCACAGCCTGGGCCCCCACTGGAAGCGGACTCCCCGCCAGTAGCAGCACCACACCAATAAACTGTCGCAACCGTCTTTTCATGAGCGCAGGATTTGTGACGAAATTAACTTGGGTTCGCGGCAATTGAAAGGGTGGTTTTCCAGAGTCCGGGGTGGTTAACTTCTTGGATTGGGCGCAGGGAACTGCCTCCCGGTGTCGCCCTTCACCCGGAAACCAAAAAAATCCTGCGGCCTTGAAGGGTTCTTTTTAAATTGTTGACTATCACGCGTTTTTCAAAATTCCCGCTATGCGATCTGCTTTTATTACCCTGTTGTTTGTGCTTGGTTGGCTGCCGCTGGCGGCCCAAATCCAACTTCCGGCCAACATGTACGCCGACACTTCCTACGCACCGTTTTTGCACGGGGTAGCGTCGGGCGATCCCCTCACCGACCGGGTGCTCATTTGGACCAAGGTCGATCCGCTGGGTGCCCTTGATTCGCTGGAACTCGACTGGGAAGTGGCGACCGATTTTAATTTTAACAATGTTATCACTACCGGCACGGTTCAGGCTTACGCTACGAGCGATTGGACGGCGCAGCACGACGTAAGCGGATTGGCCCCGGGCACCCGTTACTATTACCGCTTTTTGAGCCCGGGCAATCAGCAAAGCCGCATCGGTCGGACCCGCACGGCTCCTTCCGGTCCCACCAACCACGCCCGCTTTGCCGTGATGTCCTGCAGCAGCATTTATTCCGGCTTTTTCAATGCCTACCGCCGGATCGGGGAGCGCAACAACCTGGACCGGGTCATCCACCTGGGCGATTATCTCTACGATTTTGTCGATCCCGACGAACCGGTCCGGGTTCCGGTTCCCGATCCGGTCGACCCTTCGGACCTGGCTTCCTGGCGGGAGCGGCACGCGTACTATTTACTGGACCCGGACCTGCGCCTCGCGCGGCAGAACCACCCTTGGACGGTCATCTGGGACAACCACGACATCGACGCGGACACGCCCCAGCAATTGGCCGAAGCCGAGCAAGCATTTTACGAGTACGTTCCGACGCGGATCGACGATCCCAGCCGCCCTGATTTGCCCTACCGCCGCCTGCAATTCGGTGATCTGGTGGACATCATCATGCTGGATGCCCAATCTTTGCGCGATCAGGATACCATCTCGGGAAACGAACTCAGTGTCCTGAGCGACGCCCAATGGAATTGGCTGGCCGGGGAATTGAGCGCCTCGACGGCGCGCTGGCGGGTGATCGGCAACCAAAAGATGTTTACCCGCTTTTCCATCGTCGGGCTGCCCTCGGTCATTCCCTTTGGGGACGGTCCGGTGGCCGATTCCAGTGCCTGGGACGGATACACGGCCGAGCGCAACCGCATCCTCAACCACTTGGTGCAAAACAACATCGACAACAACATCTTCATCAGTGGGGACATCCACATGTCGTTTGCCTCCGATTTGGCGATTGACTGGGCCAATTATGATCCCCAAACGGGAGCCGGCTCGGTCGCGGTCGAATTCCTTCCGACCAGCATCACCCGGGGCAATTTTGATGAAGCGGGCTTCGGTGGATTCATCGCCGGCCTCGCCAAAGCGGCCATCGATCTGGCCAATCCCCACCACGTCTTCTCGAATCTGCTGGACCACGGCTACGGCATCCTCGACATTCGTCCGGACAGCGCGGTCGCTGAATTTTGGTACTCGGACCTCCTCGCACTGAGCAATTCCGAGTCTTTTGAAACGGCTTATCTGATCCGCGATGCCGACAACCATTGGGACCGCGATGCGCTCGATGATCCGATTGTGGCGCTGGATGCGCCCGGATTCGGGGACGGCTTTCGGCTCACCGGACCGATCCCGAATCCGGGGCAGGACCAGTTCCGCCTCGAACTCGCGCTGGACCAGGGGCAGGAAGTCGCAATCCGCCTGATTGAATTGGGTTCGGGCAAGGTCGTCCGCCGTTGGGATGCCGGATGGCTGGAGGTTGGGGCCCACAAGCTGAAATATTCGGCGGGAAAACTGGCGGCCGGGGTCTACGGCCTGGTGCTGGAAGGGGCGCATTTTCAGGAATTCCGCAAGTGGGTCATTCGCAACTGATATCCGCCAACGATGATGCGACACTTGATCGGTTTGGGTTTGGGTTTGCTCTTGGCCGGGTCCTCGGTTTGGGGGCAAACGGAGGAAGATTCGGTCCGCACCCGGCAGTTGATTGGGCTGCGGGGCCACTCTGGGTTCATCATCTTGCACAGCCAGGACCTGCGTCCGATTGAGGATTCATATCCCTGGGGGGCGGAGTTGGACTTTGGCTGGCAATACGTCAGCAAGCGCGCCTGGGAATTTTGCAATTGCTATCCGCGGGCCGGAGCGGCCCTGACCTTTTGGAACTGGGACAACCGGACCATCCTCGGCCACGGCATCACCGCGATTGCTTACGTGGAGCCGGTATTCCTGACCCGGCACCGCTTTAACCTTTCCATCCGGATGGGCGGTGGCCCGGGCTTCCTCACCCGGCCCCACGATCCGGTGGAGAACCCCAACAACCTTTCTTATTCCACCCGGCTGAACATGACCTTGCTCGTGAATGTCGGCTTCAACTATCGGCTTACCAACCGGTGGAACCTCCGCCTTGCCGCAAACTACAACCACGTTTCGAATGGGGGGTTGCAACTGCCGAACAAGGGCATCAATTACCCCACGGCTTCCCTGGGTGCCGATTACGCACTGCAGGAAATCGATTTTGTCGAGCGGGCCAAACGGCTCGACCGCCGTCCGCCAGAGAAACGTTTGCGCCTTTACACGACCTTGTTTTACAGCTTCAAAAATGCCATCCCCGGCGTCGCGCGGCAGTACGGCATCTACGGTTTCGGGGGCAAGGGCGTCTATTACGTGGGGCGCTGGAGCGGTCTGAGCCTCGGAGCGGAATGGGTGCTCGACCACTCGCGCCGGGCGCGCATCCGCAATGAAAATCTGAACCTGGATCACCAGCGGGGATCGGTCTTGGTCGGCCATCAGTTTTTGCTCGGTCGGGTAGTGTTCAGTCAGCAGTTTGGGGTCTATCTCTACGACCGCTATCAGGTGGACGACCCGGTCTACCAGCGGATTGGGCTGCTGTTCCACTTCACGGAAAATTTCTACGCCGGGATCAACCTCAAGACCCACCGCCATGTCGCCGACTTCGGGGATTTGCGGGTGGGCTGGGTGTTCTGAGTGCCGGCTGCCTTTGTCCCTTCCCTCACCTTTCTATATTTTCTTCTCGGGAAAATGCCCAGGAAAAGCAGGCTGAACTGGAAGCAATGGCCGAAGAAATCGTCCACGCACCGTTGCCCCGGCGCAATGCCTATCCGGACCTATTCGGCAAGCAATGCCAGACCCGGGCCCTCGCCTACGAACACGGAAAGTGGGATTGCGTGCTCTGCCGCCATTGCGGGGACGTGCTGCACCTCGAAACCGGCATCGCACAGGTGATCGGCGTCATTGGCCCTTTTCCCAAACGGACCCAAGTGGGCGCCCCCCTCTACCTCAACCCATGGGACCAGCGGCAAAAACGGGCTAACCTCGCCGAAATCGACCCCCTGGAAATCACCGGCGGTGCCGAACTGGACTACAACTGGGCGGTGAGTGCGGTGGTGGCCGCACCGCAAGAATGTATGCCCCGGTCCGGCGGGAACATTGCCCTGGAAATCAAAGGCAATCCCATTCTCGACGCCCACTCCCGAAAGTTGCTCGAAGGCATCGGAATCATCGGACAAGGCCGTCATTCGCGAAGGGATAAAATTTGGCCTTGCCTCGCTCAACCCAACTTTCTTGTCTTCCAATCCACTTTCCGCAATTTTTTCCCCTGAAATGAAACGAATTGAATAATTTTGTGGTTTGCAATGGGTATACCGTCAATCGCCCGCTATCGGTTGACTTAATTTTCGAAAACTTAGAATATGAAGCTTGTGCGAGGTCTTTTGGCCGTTTTGATCCTCGGGATCGCCACTCCCCTTTTGGCTCAGGAAGGTTACAACCAAAATAAGTTCCGGCAACTGTACCAAGAACTCCCCACCCCCAATGTCTACCGGACTGCTTCCGGGGCACCGGGTCACGAGTATTACCAGCAGAAGGCCGATTATGACATGGACATCACCCTGGACGACGAAAAGCAAATCGTCCGTGGGGTTGAAACCATTACCTACCAC
Organism: Bacteroidota bacterium; assembly: GCA_039024435.1. Lineage (GTDB taxonomy): Bacteria > Bacteroidota > Bacteroidia > J057 > JADKCL01 > JBCCQH01. Next base: position 20,934 of record JBCCQH010000014.1, on the reverse strand, counting down.
AACAATTCGCCCGATCCGCTTACCTATCTTTGGCTGCAACTCGACCAGAATATGCGCGCCAAGGGTTCCGACCGCCAAAAAATCCAAACCGGCAAGGTGGAAGACCGGGTGGAGTTTGGCAACCTCAAGTGGATGCACAACGATTTTGACGGCGGCTTCAAATTGGAGCACGTCAAGGACAGCAAAGGCCGGGACCTTCCCTACACGGTGGTCGGCACGATGATGCGCATTGACCTCGAAAAAGCCCTCGAACCGGGCGACGAGTATTCCTTCTCTGTGAAATGGTGGTACAACATCAATGATCGGATGCAGATCGGTGGCCGCTCGGGATACGAGTATTTTCCGGAAGAAAACAATTATCTCTACACCATTGCCCAGTTCTTCCCCCGCATGTGTGTCTACAATGAGGTCGAAGGCTGGCAAAACAAGCAGTTCCTCGGCCGGGGGGAATTTACCCTTCCTTTTGGAGATTATAAAGTCAATCTGACCGTGCCCGATGACCACATCGTGGGGTCTACGGGAGTACTGCAAAATGCCGAAAAAGTCCTGACTTCCGCCCAGCGCGACCGCCTGAAGCAGGCCCGCACTGCGTCGGCTCCGGTCATGATCGTCACTCCGAAAGAGGCGAAGAAAAACGAGTCCAATCGCCCCAACGGCACCAAGACCTGGACCTTTCACGCGGACAATGTGCGCGATTTTGCCTTTGCCAGTTCCCGCAAGTTCATTTGGGACGCCGTGGGCGTACAATTCGGGGACCGCAATGTCCTAGCCATGAGCTACTACCCCAAAGAGGGCAATCCACTCTGGGAGCGCTACTCCACCAAAGTCGTCGCCCATACCCTCCGCGTCTATTCAAAATACACCATCGACTACCCCTACCCAGTAGCGATTTCCGTCCATACGAACCGCATCGGGATGGAGTACCCTATGATTTGCTTTAACGGTGGGCGCCCCGAAGCCGATGGCACGTACAGCGCCCGGACCAAGCACGGCATGATCTCGGTGATTATCCACGAAGTGGGCCACAACTTTTTCCCAATGATCATCAACAGTGACGAGCGGCAGTGGACCTGGATGGATGAGGGTCTGAACACGTTTGTTCAGTACCTTACCGAAAAAGAATGGGACCGCGATTACCCCTCGCGGCGGGGGCCCGCCGCCAAGATCGTCGACTACATGAAAGGGGACAAGTCCCGGATCTCCCCGATCATGACCAATTCGGAAAGCATTTTCCAATTCGGTAACAATGCCTACGGCAAGCCCGCTACCGCGCTCAATATCCTGCGGGAGACCGTCCTCGGACGCGAACTCTTCGACAAAGCCTTCAAAACCTACGCCGAACGCTGGGCCTTCCGCCATCCGACTCCGGCCGATTTCTTCCGTACGCTGGAAGATGCCTCCGCCGTGGACCTCGACTGGTTCTGGCGCAGTTGGTTCTTCACCAACCAGCACGTGGACCTCTCCCTCGACGATGTGCAGTGGTTCCGCATCAATACCCAAAACCCCGAAATTGAAGCCGCCAACGCTGCTTCTGAAGCCAAGCGGGGCCAAGAGTACATCGGCATCGCGCGCAATCAGGAAGCCATTTCGCGGTCGGTCATTGAACAAGACACCAGCCTTCAGGATTTCTACAACAAAGTCGATCCCCTCGCCGTCAGTGTGCTGGACCGCGAGGATTACCAGCGCTATCTGAGTCGCCTCAGCGATCAGGAAAAAGACATGCTGAACGCCAAGTTCAACTACTACCAGCTCACCATCTCCAACCGCGGAGGGGTGCCGATGCCGGTCATTCTCGAATTTGAGTTCAAGGACGGAAGCAAGCAAGTGGAGCGCATCCCCGCCGAAATCTGGCGCTTCGACGACACCAGTGTCGACAAAATATTTTCCTTTGAGCAAGAGGTCATCAGTGTCAAGCTAGATCCCTTCCTGGAAACCGCCGACGTCAACACCAACGACAATTACTGGCCCCCCCGGATGCAGCCCACGCGTTTTGAGCTCTTCAAACGCCGCGATTGGGACCAGGAAAACCCCATGCAACGCGACCAGCGCGCCCGGGAGCGGGGCGGATCGCGCTAGGTACGATATTTGTGAGGCTATTTGTATGCGATTCAATCGATTTGCCTTCGTTGCGTGTCTGACCCTTTTGTTGTCGGCTGTGTCCCGGACTCCGGAACCAGCCGGCGCGCACGATTTTCATGTCTCCATCACCGATGTCCGCCACAATCCCGAGCAGAAGTCCCTCGAAGTGGCGGTCAAAATCTTCACCGACGATCTGGAGTCTGCCTTGGAAGGGCTCGGGGCACCGCCCTTGCGCCTCCACACTGAACGGGAACATCCCAAAACCGATTCCCTGCTGGCCCGCTACCTCAACCACCGCATTCAATTCGACGTGAATGACCAGCAGGTGACCGGCAATTTCCTGGGCAAAGAATACGAAACCGACGCCACCTGGTGCTACATCGAATTCGCCGATGTTCCCGACCCTACCACCATTACCGTCACCAATCGCCTGTTTTTCGAGCGGTTCGACGACCAAAGCAACCTCGTCCACCTCGAAGTGCACGGCAAAAAGAAAAGCCTTCTCCTGCACATCGGTATGGAATCGGACCGGGCGGAATTTTAATTTTTGCTTCCCTGCTTGTTGCACCCAGCGGGAGGTTCCGCTGGACAGAACGGACTTCGGTCCCAAAATTGTAAACAAGCCGTCCAACCGTCGCGGTCGTCGCGCAGGACCGGCGAGGATGTACCGTCTCCCTCATCCCTCTCTTAGTCATCGGCAACCTTATCTTCACATGCATTCCTCATCAAAAATCCTCAAATTGCCGTAAGCGTTGTCTGCCAAAATGATCTGAGATGAAAACCAACCACCTCCTCCTGTCCCTCGCCCTACTCGCCATCGGCTCCACGGCACGGGCCCAGCAATCCTTCCTTCAATCCGGCCCGATGCTCGGCTACTCGGAGATGCGAGAAGTCATGCTGTGGGTACAGACCAATGCCACCGCCACCGTTCATTTTACCTATCGGGAAAAAGGAAAGAAGTCTCCGGAGTACCACACCGCCTCCGTAAAAACCGAAAAGACCCGCGGATATGCCGCGCATTGCCTCGCCGATCAAGTGGAACCCGGCAAAGACTATGAAGCCACCCTTTTCATCAACGACCAAGCCATCAGCCTGCCTTATCCGGTAGAATTCCACGCCCGCGATCTCTGGCAATGGCGGACCGAGCCGCCCGCATTCAAATTTGTCATTGGGAGCTGCGCCTACCATCCGGACCCAACCTACGACCGTCCCGGCAAACCCTACGGCGGCGACGAGCAGATCTTCAAACACATCCTGGACCAAGAACCCGACCTCATGATTTGGTTGGGCGACAACATGTACCTCCGCGAAGCTGACTGGAATACCATGACCGGGATCCACTACCGCTACACCCGCAGCCGTTCCCTGGAAGTCCTGCAACCGCTGCTCGCCCGGGTCCACCACTACGCCATCTGGGACGATCACGACTACGGACCCAATAATTCTGACCAAAGCTTCATCCACCGGGAAAAAACCCTGGCGGCATTCAAACATTTCTGGGCCAACCCCACCTACGGTGTACTCGGTGAATCGGGCGTCACCACCCAGTTCAGTTGGAGCGATTGTGATTTTTTCCTCCTCGACAACCGCTACTTCCGCTCGGCCGCCAACCGGACCACCGGCAAACGCACCATGCTCGGTGAGCACCAAATCGAATGGCTGCTCGACGCCCTCAAAGCCAGCCAGGCGACGTTCAAGTTTGTCTGTATCGGAGGAATGGTCCTCAGCGAAGCGGCCATGTACGAAAATTACATCGCCCTCTATCCGCAAGAGCGCAAACATCTCCTCGAAGCCATTCAAAAAGACGGCATCTCCGGTGTCATCTTCCTCGATGGAGACCGCCACCACACCGAGCTTTCCAAATGGTCGCCCGAAGGCCAATTCACCATCTATGACGTCACCATCTCCCCTCTGACCTCCGGCGCCCACCAAGGCGATGGCGGCAAGAACACCCTGCTCGTCGAAGGCACTGAAGTGGCCGAACGCAACTTTGCCACCCTAGAAGTCACCGGCCCCCACGAGGATCGACTCCTCACCATTCGCGTATTCAACATGAACGGCGAAGAAAAGTGGGAATATGAGATCCGTGCCAAAGAATTGCACAAAAAGTAAATTCAAAATTGATGTCCCTCCTTTGGCAAATGCTTCGGGCGTTTGCCTGCCGACACATTGTGGCATATTATTTGCGCGAATGATTCCTGTAGCGATCATTTACCAAACGACGAAACAATGCGGACACCCAAGCGGTTCACTTTCTGGAATTTATCTGTAGATTTTGCTATTATTGTAGTTAGGAACGGTGTATTAGAAAGTATCGAGATGAAGAAAATACTGCTGTCAGCCTTTTTCTTGCTTACCGCTGTACAGTTGTCAATGGGTCAAACGTTGAGCCAATTCACTTGGGACAGTAGTCCCAATGAGCGAATTGCGGACATCGGTCCCAATGGACAATCATCCGGCAACCAAGCGGAAGCCCAACCCACCGGCAATGGTTCTGCTCAAGGGCTCGCACCCGGTTGCGGGTTCTTTTTCGGTGGCAACTGCCTCTCCAATCAAAATATCAATCTCGTCCTGCCCAATCCCGGTGGCATGTTTGACGTGCCCGAAGTCCAGTACCAAATCGACTACCGCCGGACCGATGGTGAAACCGAATGTTGGTTCTTCACCCGCGATCAGCAAGTGACGAACGGTCCTCTTTTCCGGATGGGCCTTGAGTTTGGACGGTTTACCGTCCAATTCTCCACCGACAATGGATTTGGCGGCAACAACAACCACAATATTGTGCTGTTCAATTTCTGGGGCGGGGCGACTCCGCACATCGTGCCCAACGATGCCACCTGGCGCACCTACGCATTTTCCTACGATCAGGCCAGCGGCATCGCCGTCATGTGGGTCAATGGCGCAGCGGCCCGGGTCTACAGCACCGGAACTCCCGGTGCCCCTTTGGTTTGGCCGACTACCCTGGTCTCGATTGCGCCCAATCTTGACAACCAAGGGGTCGACCTTGCCGTCCTCGACAATTCCGAAATCTCCGTTCCCCTCCCGCTTCCGGTTACTTACAACTATTTCCACGCCGAACAAGTGGGGCAGCGCAGCCACCTGATGTGGGAAACGGCCAATGAGTCAAATTCTTCACACTTCCGCGTCCTGCGCGCGTCCGGCCAGGGCGAATTCATCGAAGTGGGCACGGTAAACGCTGCCGGCACCTCGAACGAGGCCATCAGCTATGAATTCTACGATCCGAATCCGCAGCCCGGCTCCAACTTCTACCGCTTGGACCAGATCGATCTGAATGGAACTTCACATCTTTCCAGCGTCGTGGAGGTTCAATTTGAACTGAATGAGACCGGCCTCATTGGGGTATATCCGAATCCGCTCGGTGCCGAAGGAAACCTCAATATCAAATTCCGCGCGGAAGATGAGCGCTCCCTGAATCTACAGATTTTTGACCTGCAAGGACGTTCCCTCATCGATGAAACCCACGCACTCGATTACGAAATCACCAACCTGGAGATTCCCGCCAACCGCTTGCCCGAAGGCATCTATTTCGTGCGGGTGATCGCCGGGGGAAAAAGCTACACGAAAAAAATCCTGCGCACCGAGTAGCGGTGATCCGGGGTTGATACAACAAGAAAGAGCCGCTGGATTCCAGCGGCTTTTTTTATTCGGCGCGCAAATACCGCAACTCGTACACAAACAGCCATTCCCCCCAGGAGCGCCCCGTATTGACCACTTCCATGCTCCAGTGCTCCAGCCGGGCGATGTCCTTGATCAACTTGAGATCGCAGTCCTCGGACACCACCATGAGCACCCGGCTCTCCGGGTGCCGGTAGTCCTTGAGATCGGCAAACAGCACGTGAAAGTACTCGTAGTGCGGTCCCGCGTACCAGGCAAATTGTTCCTCATTTTCCGGCAATCCCTTGTAGTAGGGCGGGTTGATGGTCACGTAATCGTACCGAAAGGCCGGCAATTCCTGAAACAAATCGGACTTTACGATGGTCAGTTCGGTCGCATTGGCCTCCGCATTCTTCGCCATCGCCGCGAGGGCCACGTCGCTGATGTCGGTTGCGGTTACTTTCGCCCCCTTTCGCGCACACCAAATCGAAACCAATCCGCTGCCCGCCCCGATTTCCAGCACGGACCGCTCCTCCATCGCCAACTGCTCCAGGTGCTTCAACATCAGGTGCGTACTGAAAAAAAGCCCCGGATGAAACACCCCCGGCGGCACTTTGATTTCAATTCCTTGGTAGTTGTGACTCCGCTCCTTCCTCAAGTACCAGCGATAAAAGCGCGGCACCACCCGCTTCAACAGTGGCTTCAAAATATCACGGCCGGTGATGCTCATGCGCCCTCCACCTCCGGCTGCCGATAACGCAGCCAAAATTTCTGCAACGCCTTCAATTCGTAAGGAAAGCGATAAATGCCCGCCCGGTAGCGCACCGACGAAACCGTGCGCATCACCCGGCGCTGGAACCGCGACAACTTGATGTCCGAAGCCGTGGGGTAGCGCGCATTCAGCACCGTTTCAAAGTTCCGAATCCGATCCACCATTTCCGGCTTGAGCCAGGGAGTCAGCGGATTTTTCCGCAGATCAAACTTTTCCCAGGCCGGATCCAGCCAATCTTCCAGCCGCTCCGGAAACGCGAAGCCGCTGGCCCGCACCTTTTCGAACAACTCCGAACCCTCGGTCGGGACCGGACTGTAGACATAAATGATGATCTCTGTATCTGGGTTGATTTCCTTGACTTCCTTGATGAAGGCAATGTCTGCATCGATCTGGGCCATGACCTGCTCCGGCGTATCTGCCGGCAATCCCAGCACAAAGGAGTACTCGGGCACAATCCCAAATCGCCGCAGCCGGCCCGCAAATTCCTTGATCTGGGCTCCCGTCTGCGTCCCGCCCTTGTGCATCTGCTTCAGCACGTCATCATTGCCCGTTTCCGCCCCAAAAAATATGATCTTGCACCCCGACTCACTCATCAAGGCCAGGTCATCGTCGGTGTATTTGCTCATTGTATCGATGCGCCCTTCCCCCCACCAGATCATGCCCTCATCTTTCATCAGCCGGGCAAATTCCACCGTGCGCTTCCGGGAAACGAAAAAATTGTTGTCGTGAAATTCTACCGCATCGCCTCCGTAACGTTCCCGCAGGTACATCACGTCGCGGTAGACCTTTTCCGCCCCTTTGCCCTTCCAGCGGGCATTGTAAATCGGCACCACCGCACAAAATGAGCACGTAAACGGGCAGCCGACGCTGGAATGATAAGCAATCGTGCGCTTGCCCAGCCAGGTCGAAGGCAGATAGCCCCGCATCGGGTAAAAACGATGCAACTTGTCGTAGGGCAAATCGGGCAAGGCATTCTGGTTGAGCAGGTCCTCGCGCGGGGTCTTTACGATTTCGCCTTCCCGCCGGAAAATCAAATTCCGGATCAGCCGCAAGTCTTCTCCCGCTTCCAGTGCCTGGAGCAAGGCCGGAAACGCCTTGTCCCCCGGTCCGTCCACGATGAAGTCCACCGCTTCTGACTCAATGACCGCCCGGTACTGGTTCGAGGCAAAGTAGCCCCCCCAAATGTTGATGACCTCGGGAAACTGCTCCCGCACCTTCCGCACGATGGGAATCGCCTGGCGCAACTGGGGCCCCGGCATCACCGTCATGCCCAAATATTTGAAGCGGCCCGTCGCCAGGTAAGCTTTGATTTTCAGCCAAGGGTCCGCATCGCGGTTCCCGTCCACGAGCGCCCACTCCCACCGACCGTCAATCGATGCCGCCACCTGCAATACCGAATTCGGGATGCGGGGCTTTGAGTTGGTGGCACGGGGATTAAATAGCAGAACCTGATTCACACCTGGAATTTAGAACTTTTTTGCCAGCCCACAGCAATTATCCCGGAATTCACTTCCGCGCCTCCACCGTCCGGGCACGTCCCGGCCACAACCAGCCCCACCAGCCCCAAGATCTGACGCGGCAACTACCCCCGGCGCCAATTGAGCTGAATCACCCGTGTGATCCCCGTTTTCACGCAACTTTTTACCCCAATGCTGCCCTCCGATGCACCATTTTTGTATGGTCCGGCCAGACAATGGCCCTATTCAATGGTCACTGAATCGTTCTTACCCCAACTATTCGCACGCCCACCGGCGTGTACATCGCTAAAACTTATCATTTTTCACCTTATGTCTACGAAACAATTTGTTTTGCGGGGAAGCTTATTGCTGTTCCTCAATGGTGCCCTGCTCCTGCCCGCTCAATCTGGCACCTGTACTTCTACCAAAAGCAATTTTCCCTCGCACGCCCACTTTGAAACCGGTTTCAATACCTGGGAAAATGTCACCTACGACGGCTTCGACTGGATCCGCACCACCGACAGTACGCCGACCGGAGGCACCGGTCCCACCGGTGCGTTCGTGGGGAATTACTATGCCTATGTAGAAGCCAGCGGCCACCTGAACCAGGAAGCCCTCCTCGAAGGCCCCTGCTTTGACTTTACCGGGTACGATTCCACCTACCTCGGATTTCGCTACCACGTGGCGGGGGTCAACTTTGGGTTTCTTGCCGTCGAAGCCATCGAAGAAGGGGCGACCGATTGGGACTTGCTGTGGGTCTTCCTGGGCGCATCGAGTGATCGGTGGCGCTACAAGCGCATCGAACTCACCGACTACGAAGGGAAAAAGTTCAAGATCCGTTTCCGGGCCAAAATCTTCAATGATGATCGCTCGGACATCGGACTCGACGGGATCTACGTGTACGGAGCTTCCGGTAGCGGCAAAATGGAAAACTCGGCCGATCTGCTCTCCGCCAGCGCTCCCCGCGCCTACCCGATTCCCGCCCACGAGGCGGTGCAAATCGAGTGGGAACAAACCCGCAACACCGAGGCGGTCCTTCGCCTGCGGGACCTGCAGGGCAGAGTCGTGCGGGAAGTGCGTCCGGTCACCCATGCCGGCCAGAATCGCTTATCGCTTCCTACGGCCACCCTACCGTCCGGCACCTACCTCTTGCAGACCATCCTTGAAGGACGGAATTCGATACAAAAGCTCAACGTTCAACATTTTTAAACCGCCCGATCAAATAGGGCCAATTTCTGAGGGGCTGCCAACGGTGGCCCCTCGGTATTTTCCGGCGCGGAAAAACCGCGCCTCACCAAGACGGGAAACAGATGAAGTACTTTTTCACCGGATTCGACAAAGCCTCGATATTTTGCATGTCCGAGGCGTCGGTCAGATTTTTGATGCGGCCATCTTTGTAGTAAATCTCGATGTGAACTCCGGTCTCCGGCAGGTAAGCCATGTTGGAGACCTCGCCCGAAAACACCAGGTAGCGCGACTCCTCGGGGGAAAGCTGGTATCTGCGCTCGTACGCCGCACGCCGCCTTTGCACCTCCGCTTCGGGGTAGGGCTGGTCGTGCAGCCGCGCCTTGAGCAGCTTCCGACTCAGCAGGTTTGAGCACAGCAATTGCAAGATTGTATCGCCCGATTTCCGCCACTCCTTGACCGCCACGAGGATGTCATTGTCATCCAGTTCAATGTAGCGCTGAATGATTTGCGGGGTTATTTCCGGCTGAATGAGCGAATTCTGGCTGAATAAAAACTCCAGCGAACGGTTCTTCCACAGCGGCTTCTGCTCGTACATGAGCTCTTTTGCCCGCCGCAAAATGTTCACGATCATGTGTTCCCCGGCCAGCACTGCGCGGTGTAGATACACTTGCCAGTACATCAACCGCCGGGCCACGATAAATTTTTCCACCGAGTAGATCCCTTTGACCTCGACCACGATGCGTTCATTGACGACATTGAGCGTTTTGATGATCCGGCTCGCACTCACCAGTCCTTCCACCACCCCGGTAAAGTAGCTGTCGCGCTTCAGGTAATCCATCCGATCCATATCCAACTGGCTGGACACAAGCTGGTGCAGGAAAGGCCGATCGTATTTCCCTTCAAAAATCGCAATCGCCAGGTCCAGTTTTCCGTCAAAATGCTCGTTGAGGTACTGCATGATGGCCTTGCTCATGCGTTCGTGGTGCAAACCCTGCAAAATCACACTCTCCAATGCGTGGGAAAATGGTCCGTGGCCAATGTCGTGCAGCAAAATTGCCACCAGTGTCGCCTCGTACTCTTCCTCGGAAATCCGAACCCCCTTGGAAATGAGAACTTCCAGCGCCTGCCGGGTGAGATGCATCGCCCCAATGCAGTGGTTAAACCGCGAATGGACCGCCCCCGGATACACCAGCGAGGACAAGGCCAACTGCTTGATCCGACGCAAACGCTGAAAGACCTCGGTATCGATCAGGTCGAGGATCAGACCGCGCGGAATCTCGATGAACCCGTGAACCGGGTCGTTGATAATCTTGTCTTGGCTCAAATGGTTGCGATAAATGGAAGGCACAACAATGGGGAGTAAAGATAACAAAAAGTGCCTGCAATGCACGCTATCCCCCAAATTCTGGCCACGCCTTCCGCAAAGATGACCGCCGTCAGCACTTTGAAGGACGCCCGATGCGTACCCGCAAAACCAAGTCCCGCAAAGCCTCACCAAATTCAAGCAACCGGAATTCTGCCAGCAGGTCGCCGTGCAATTTATTGCGGTCCTCATCCGAAAGTGCTCCGCAATCAATTACCGCTTCGTCCACTTCGATCTCGGCGATGTTTCCCTCTGGATCAATGGTCACCCGGGAACGCAAAAACACATCACCGCAACTCACACAATCCTGCTGTAACCCATACCGGGTGAGCAGGGGGCGAAAGCTCGATTTCAGCCAGTCTTTCCGCCGCTGTTCCCATTCGGCAAATTGGTCATCGTTGAGGTCCATCACCGTCAGGGGGGAGGGCGCCGTCGATTTTTCGGTCGATTGGTTTTTCATTGTTGTTGAATCACATCCTGTAAATATTATTCCCAGCAGGAATATCCATCCCGCGAGCGGTTGGCGTGCGGTGCGGACGATGCCCCAGGGAATCATCGTCCGATTAATCCGCCATGAAATACCCGCCAGGCTTACTTTCACCGGAATTGTCCTCTTCATATTTGTTCATGCTTGCAATGATCTCATCCATCGTCTTCATATTGAGTACCCCCTTTAAGATAGGCAACGGGTCCGATTCAATCGAATGCTTGGTCCCCATAAAGCGGAGATTTTTGCGGCTCTTGTTATTTTTCCCGCTTTTGTCGGTCACGTGGCCCTTGCGAATTTCGTCCAGGTACTGATTCGAAGAGCACGCGTTGAAAAACCATACCTGGTAAGACTTCAGGTCAAACTCACCCTGCTTGCTCATCGCCTTCAGGTCGTTTGAATTGTTCTTGAGGATGTCATTCATGTGGGAATTGTATCCCTTCCCAATTTTGAAATTCCCCGCCGTTTTGTCCTTGGCATCAAAATCAGGTCCCGTCCCGTACCTTGCGTGACCGGAGTAAATTGAGATTTCCTTGTTGCCCAGAAAATCACCGTAGGTGTCTTTGGGCTTACTTTTGCTCGACCAAGTAACATCCACGATCACTTCGATCTCGATGGTGCCGGCCGAATTGTCCCCCGGCGTCTGGTAATTTCGTTTCGCGGTGTAGGTATTTTTAGAAGGCGTTTGCGTGGACAGCTTGAATCCTTCCTGCTTCAGTAGGGCAATGACCGCCCGGGCTTCATTGTCAAACTCATCCCCAATTGCCACCCCAATTTCTAACTTCTTGTCCGCAAACAAGCGAGCGTAATCGATTCCTTTGTCCCCTCCGGTTTTGAAAGTTTTGACCGCAGTCTTCGTCCCTGAACCGTATTTTCCGTCCCCTTTGATTTTGAGTTTCTCTTGGCCAGCGATGACCAGGCGCACAAAATTCTCGTCGATCTTTTTGTTGGCGACGACTTGCTGGTAAAGCGCCTGGTGACTTTTCCCCAGCACCTTGTACATGTCATCCGCCATCGATTTTTGATAGGGGATTTTATGCGCTTTGTACCACGCTAGCGCCTGCTCGATTACCGGATCACCTTGAGATGTCGCTTGGTTCATTTGGTTGCCTTGAAATCCCGCCGATGCTTGCAATTGTAGCGTCGGTGGCATCATTGACGTCATCCCGTCGGAGGACTCAGGGGACAACGGACTGAGATTGCCGGCACCGCTTCGGACCATTTCCTGCTTTTCCATGACGTAAAAAGGTTTTTTGTAACATATTACAACTATAAGATGTTGACCAGGTGAAATTTCCACAAAATTCTTCCCCCAAAATACCCCTTTTCCACTGACCGGACCCATCGCTCGCCCCCACGGCAACTTGCGCCCTTGTCCGTTAAAGCGTATTTTGGAATTAGAAGTTGAATTTTTTATCCAATAGCACTTACTCTAATCAGATCTGATATGGCATTTGACATTGATATGATCAAAACGGTGTATGACGGAATGGGAGCGCGGGTCGCCGCAGCACGCGCCTTGCTCGGACGTCCGCTGACCCTCTCCGAAAAGATCCTCTATTCCCACCTCTTTGCGGCAATGCCGGCAGCCCCCTACGAGCGGGCCAAAGCCTACGTGGACTTTGCCCCCGACCGTGTGGCCATGCAGGATGCCACCGCCCAGATGGCAATGTTGCAGTTCATGATGGCCGGCAAAGCCAACACTGCCGTGCCCTCCACGGTCCACTGCGACCACCTGATCCAAGCCAAAATCGGAGCCACCGAAGACCTCGCCGAAGCCAAAACCACCAACCGCGAAGTCTACAGCTTCCTCGCCGATGTCTGCAACAAATATGGGCTCGGCTTTTGGAAACCCGGCGCGGGCATCATCCACCAGGTCGTACTCGAAAACTATGCCTTCCCCGGCGGCATGATGATCGGTACCGACTCCCACACCCCCAATGCCGGCGGCCTGGGTATGATCGCCATCGGGGTCGGTGGCGCCGATGCCGTCGATGTCATGGCCGGAATGCCCTGGGAATTAAAAATGCCCAAGCTCATCGGGGTCAAACTGACCGGCCGCCTCAACGGCTGGACCGCCTCCAAGGACGTCATCCTGAAAGTCGCCGGTATCCTCACTGTCAAGGGCGGAACCGGGGCCATCGTCGAATACTTTGGACCCGGGGCCCACACGATTTCTGGCACCGGCAAAGGCACCATCTGCAACATGGGCGCGGAAATCGGAGCGACCACCTCGATTTTTGAATACGACGCGGCCATGAAGCGCTACCTCGAAGCAACCGAGCGCGCTGACCTCGCCGCCCTCGCCGACAACGTCGCCGAGCACCTTCGCTCCGACGACGAAGTCTACGCCAATCCCGAGCAGTTTTACGACCGCCTCGTCGAGATCAACCTGGATGAACTCGAACCTCACCTCAACGGCCCCTTTACCCCCGACCTCGCTACTCCGATCAGTGAGTTTGGCCAAATCGCCCGGGAAAACAACTGGCCGATGAAATTGGAAGTCGGTTTGATCGGCTCCTGCACCAATTCGTCCTACGAAGACCTCACCCGGGCGGCCTCAATCGCCGAACAGGCCCGCACGAAAAACCTCAAAGCCCGCAGCGAATTCACCATCACCCCCGGTTCCGAATTGGTACGCTACACCGCCGAACGCGACGGCATTCTCGGCGTCTTCGATACCATCGGTGGGGTCGTCCTCGCCAATGCCTGCGGTCCCTGCATCGGTCAGTGGGCCCGCCACACCGACGATCCCAGCCGCGCCAACTCCATCATCACCTCCTTCAACCGGAACTTCAAAAAGCGCAACGATGGCAATCCCCACACCCATGCTTTTGTCGGTTCGCCCGAACTGGTAACCGCCATGGTGCTCGGCGGCCGCCTCGATTTCAATCCGCTCACCGACAGCCTCACCAACGAATCCGGCCAGGAAGTGATGCTCGATGAGCCCCAAGGCATCGAATTGCCGCCCAAAGGTTTCGGTGCCGAAGATCCCGGCTACCAGGCCCCCGCCGAGGAAGGCTCCGGCATCGTAATTACCGTGAACCCCGAGTCGAAACGCATCCAACTGCTTACCCCCTTCCCCGCCTGGGAGGGCACCGATATCAACGGACTCAAGCTCTTCATCAAGGCCTGGGGCAAATGCACGACGGACCACATTTCGATGGCTGGCCCCTGGCTGCGTTACCGCGGTCACCTCGACAACATCTCCAACAACCTGATGCTGGGCGCAGTGAACGCCTTCAACGGTGAGGCCAATCACGTCAAAAACGCCCTCACCGGGGAGTACATGGAAGCGCCGAAAGTGGCCCGCTCCTACCGCGAGGCCGGCGTGGGCTCGATCATCATCGGCGACGAAAACTACGGCGAAGGCTCCTCCCGTGAGCACGCGGCCATGGAGCCGCGCTTCATGGGGGTACGGGCGGTGATCGTCCGCTCGTTTGCCCGGATCCACGAAACCAACCTGAAAAAGCAAGGCGTCCTGGCCCTTACCTTTGCCGATCCCGCCGCTTACGACCTGATCCAAGAAGACGACACCTTTGACATCCGGGGACTGACCGAACTTGCTCCGGGCAAGCCGCTGACGATGGTTGCCCACCACGCCGACGGTCAGCAGGATGCATTTGCCGTGAACCATACCCTGAACCAAGGCCAAATCGAGTGGTTCAAGGAAGGCAGCGCCCTCAACCTGATCCGCAAGCAGGAGGGCCTGTAAGCCCCACAGTAATATTCAGCATGCCCGTAGGCCGCTTCCCGCTCGGCCTACGGGCATTTAGATTGGGACCACGGCCACCGCAAAAAACTGACATTTATCATTTTCGGAAAATGACCAATGTCATGGCTCCCGCAAAGGGAAACCGGGATATTGATCTATAATTTCAATCCTCGTACTCCCATGAAAAATTCCACCGAATTGCGCACAAGTTCGCTTCGTGAGCCGTCCCCAGCCAACCCAATCGCCCGAGACGTTGCCGAGGCGGGCGGGCCGCTCAAACTCCCTGACTCAAACCCTGAAGTCCCCCCAGTCCCGCCTTGCTCTGGTCATTGCGCGCGCTGCCTTTGCCCGACAGATGCTATCGGTCCCCTGAGCTGACCGCGCTCAACCCGCGGGCCAGGTAAAGGAAAAACGGGCGCCCTCGCCCAGTGCAGAGTCTAGCTCAATCGTACCCCCTGCATCCTCCACAATCTTTTGCACAATTGTCAGGCCGATGCCGGTGCTTTCGTAGCTGTCTTTGGATTGTAGGGTTCCAAAAATCTCAAAAATGGTCTCGTGGTGCTTGGGGGCAATTCCGGGGCCATTGTCAGCGACGGTAAAGCGCCAAAATTCCCCGGTGCGCACCGCCGAAATCACCAGCTCCGGAACTGCCTGGTCGTTGTACTTGATGGCGTTGCTGATGAGGTTCGCAAATACCTGATAGAGCGAAGTGCGCGAGGTAAACAGCACCGGCAACTCCTCCGGCAGCGCCAAGATCGCCGGGCTCTCCTGGTGATTCGACTCCATGATTTCTTCCAGCAACTTGCGGACATTGACCGGGATGCGCTCAACTTGGATCCGCCCCGCCCGGCTGTAATGCAGGATGCCTTCGATCAAGCTTTCCATCCGGCGCACCCGCCGCTTCAACAAATCGAGGTTGCGCTGAACCTCCTCCGGATCGTTGTCGGCGATGCCTTCCTCGATCCAATCGGCCAAATTGCCGATTGCCCGCAGGGGTGATTTCAGATCGTGCGAGACAATATAAGCAAAGCGGTCCAGCCCTTGGTTCATCATTTCCAGGCGTTCATTGGCCTGGCTCAGCAATTGCTGCTGCCGGCGGATGGTTTCATTTCGGATCACCGAATCGTTCCGCTCCTGCTGCATCTGCTGCAACTTGTAGTTGAATTTCCGGTTGTCCGCCAGCGTCCAGATGATGTAGTCCGGATATTCGGAAAGCCGCCGAAAATCCAGGTTCAAATCGTACTGCTGCCCATCCAAGTCAAAGGTCAGCATCGGAATCCCAAAAGCCGCCCCTCCGGACTGCAATTCGAGGATCGAGCTCATCAGCGCTTCAAAAATCGGGCTCACCTCGTGCAGTGCCTTCCCCACGTAGTTCCGCAAGTTGATGTGGGTATGGCAACTGTCTACCAGTACGCCTTCCGGGTCCAACAATGCAATTTGGATCCGCCCGGCGGCAACGTGTTGTTTGATGCGCTCGATCATTCGGCCAGCATCAGCCCTCCCAGGCCGGCAAACATGGTTTCGACATTCTCCCCGGTTTTCGCCGAACTCAGGAAATCGCATTGTCCGGAAAACTCCCGCTCAAAGCGGGCCAGCTCCTCCGCACCCAACAAGTCCTTCTTGTTCCCGATGATCTGCAACGAAGCCTTGGGAAGCAAATCCCGAAAGTACGCCAACTCATCCTCGATGCGGCCGTAGGTGCTCGGCCGCGTCAGATCAAATACATAAATGATACCGTGGGCCCCGAGAAAATACGACTGCGGCAACTTGCTCTGCACCGCGCCCCCTTCAATGTCCCAAATGATCATCGTAAGCAGGCGGTCCGCGACCGGAATCTGCTTTTTGTCCACTTTCACCCCAATTGTGGTCAGGTATTCCTCACTGAACTTTTGGTGAACAAATTGGCGCACCAGGGAGGTCTTCCCCACGCCAAAATGGCCCAAAAGAATCACTTTTTTACTGATTTTGCTCAATGTACTCATCAAAATGGGCTTTGAGGGCTTTTGAATTCTTTTCGACAACGACGTCGTCCAGGTCTTCCCGGGTTTGGATGGCGTGCTTTTCGGCAAAGGCCAAAATGAGATTGGCCAGTTCTGACTTGAAATCCGAGGTGAGAACCCCGCTGGTCGTCACGGCGATGTAAAAGGTGTGAAAATTGTGCAGGATGATCTTGTTGTTGTCGTACTCGATCATCTCCAATTCTTGCTCTCCCTGCTCAAAAGCAGTCTCCACGAATGATTTGATGGCAGTCAGCATGCCCGCGACCATGTCCCGGTCAGCGTGGGGCTTGCGGGACCACGCTCCGGCAAGGAGTCCCGAGTCCTGGTCCACAATGAAGACTTCCTCCACTTGGGGCCGCGCCAGATCGCGCACGATCCGGTCCATATCGCTTTCGCCTTTGAACCAGCCGGCAATCCGCCGCCGCCAGCTCGCCCAGGAAAACGCGTCGTTGATCGACCGGTCGATCCGCTCCACCAACTGTTCCAATTCGCGGGAAACAAACTTGCGAATGAGCTTCCCGATGATGGGATAAAGCGCATCGATCATCTCGTCCTGCTGCTCGGTGATCTGCTTTTTGATTGTCTCCGCCATCACCGGACCGAAAAGCTCAGGAAAATTTTCTTGCAGGTATTCGACCTTGTGGTCAATGAACGGCTGGACGCGCTCCTGGATTTCCTCCGGAGAAACCAAGTCGTCGCGCAGGGTTTCTACCTCTTCTTTGATTTGCTGCGCTACAGCGCGGTCCTCTTCAAAGAGCAATTCCTGAAGGCGCCGAAATCGGTCCTGATCGGTATGTGCGGGGGTATCCGGCAAAATGGCTTACTTTTCCTGCAGTGCCTTGCCGATGTCTTCCAGCATCTTGCCCAGACGGAAGCGGTCCGCTTTGTGGTGGTCCACCCGGTCGATTTCCGACTTGAGGTCCATTTCCAGATTGTCGATGCGGCTATTGGTGGTCTTTTCGAGGTCATCAATCACCGCACTCAGCTTATCGCTGAGGTTTTGGATGCGCGCGTCGATTTTCTGGTCAAGCTCGGCGAGGCGCTGGCGGATCTCCGCATTGTCTTCACCAAAGATGAGTTCTTTGACCGCTTCGATTCGCGAAGCGTACTGCGCCGCGACTGCCGCTTCAGCACTCGCGGCGGAGTTTTCGGCGGGGGTTTCGTTTTTCTTGGTTGCCATATCCTTGGGGTGTATTGGGTATTTGAATCTTATTTATCGGATTGGTTGAGGAGTAGTTGGAGCGTTTCTCGGTGGACCATGCCCGAAGGGAAAAGGCCGTTTTTCGCTTGGAGATCGCGCACCGCCTCTTCGGTTTCTGTCCAATAGTAGCCATCGTGGGGAATTTCGTAGCCGCGCGCGATCAGCCGTCCTTGCAGTTCCCAGACCGCATTATTTTTCTCGCCTTTGATCAGCGTTTGCTCACCAAACAGTTTCCGGACGCGATACGTTTGGGGAGAAATCCGCTCGGCCTCCATCGTGGCGATGTCCGCATTGTTGAAACCTGCCTCTTTGAGCGCGCGCGATTGCGCGAGCCGGGCCCC
Source organism: Bacteroidota bacterium (assembly GCA_039024435.1). Lineage (GTDB taxonomy): Bacteria > Bacteroidota > Bacteroidia > J057 > JADKCL01 > JBCCQH01. Next base: position 2,716 of record JBCCQH010000014.1, on the reverse strand, counting down.
GAGCGAGTCGGTGTAAGCCCGCAGGCGATTGTAGCGCAGAACGGCATTTCGATTGGCGGCATCGTCACTTTCCGCCAGGCGGACATTGATCCCGCGACTGTGCCACATTTCCCGGGCAAATGAGCCCACCATGTAGCCCGTATCGTAGTACTCCCGGACCAACACCGGATTGTGATAATCCAGGTCAATGTCTTCGCGGAATACGTATTCGTAATCTTCGGGAGGACTGAGCCGGCGCAATTTGAAGAATTGCACACTGCAAATCACAGCCAGGATGATAATGACCAGGGCTACCGCTACTCGTTTCATAGGTTATAATTGGCTTAGGTCGACTCGCATCTAGTGGGTCCATCGTAGTTCCAAAGCCCAGCGTACCGGTTTCGATGACTCGGGGGCAAGAATTTCGAGAAATCTTATCCCCGAATTGCCACAGACCGTCGCACAGGCAATGCGATCAAAGATAACTGTATTTCAATATTTTTCGATATTTTCGTTCGAATCGCGCCAAATATCGTACCGCGGTTCGCCTGTGGGAATTGTATTTCGATCAATGGGCCGCGCTGACCGCCCAATGCTACCCCCCACCGGTCCGGTCCGAACGCTCAGTCAACCACTGCACCATGGGACTTTTTGATCCGTCCAAAGAAGACCACAACGAGCACAAAAAACCCCGCCACTGGCAGGACTTCATCGTCGTGTTTGTCGTCCTAGGCATGGTGCTGATCTATTTGCTGCTGGAATGGCTGGTGCTTTGACCCCGAAAATGTACTATCTTTGGTCATGCACGCTGTCCGACTGATGCTTCTCCTGCTGGTTCTTCCCACGGCATTGTTGGCCCAACCGGGTCAACAAAAGCCGCTCAAGATCGGCGTGGGCCTATTGGGCGCCGCCTACGTAGGGGATCTCAACACGGGGGGCGATGCCCTCTACCGCTTCCACCCCGGGGTGAGCATCTCTCTGCAATTTGCCTCAGAAAAACTCATTTCCCCGCAGTTGAACACCGGTTTTGGCCGGTTTGTGGCCCAGGACCGGGACTTGCCCGCCGTGGAAGGGGTGAGTCCGAATCGCTTTGTTGAGACACCGTTTTTCTTCGTGGATTTCCGGCTGAAGGCGCGCTTCCTCCGGGAAACCTCCTTCAACCCCTACGCCAGCATCGGCATCGGGCTGCTGGGATTTACCCCGCGAGACCAGGATGACAACAACCTGCTCGACAACATCAGCACCCGGGCCGAGGGCGAAACCTACGGCTCTCTGACCGCCGGATTTCCGCTCAGTCTCGGAGCGGAGTTGCAATTGAGTCCTCTGGTCGGTTTGGGATTGGAATATACTTACCGCTTGACCAGCAGCGATTACCTCGACAACATCGCCCAACTCGGGCCGCGCAGTGGCAACGACCGCCTGCAATCGTTGCTGTTGAGCATTTACTTTACCTTCGATCCGAACCGTTCCATCGACAACAGCATCCGCGGCAAAGACCGCCGGTAAGCCATCTCGCCAACTACATGAAAGCGCAACTCAGCCAAGAAGACATCGCCGAAATCAAGGAACTCTTCGGCACCGAATTGCAAGGACTCGATCCCGAAGCATTTGACCGACTCCACAAAGAACTCCGGCAAAAGTACCATCCGGACAAATTCGAGCGCTACGACGACGAAGTGGTTCGGGAAATGGCCAAAGATAAATTCCAACGCATCGAAAAACTGGCGGAAAAAGTCAAAGCCCATTTTGCCGGAGAAAGCACCATTGCCGCCCCGGCTTACGGCAGCGGCACCAATTACGCCGATGAAGACGCGATTTTTGGATTTGACGACATGAAAATTGAGATCATGACCCGGGACAAGGATCTCAAGTACAAGCTGTTTGGCACCTTTCTCCGCTGGCTCGAACGCGGCGACAAATTCAAGATCCCCAAGACCAATGCCAAAATTACGATTGATCAAGATCACCGGGGAAACCGGGTTGGATTTGTAGAAGCCATTCGGATTTACCTGACCTTTACCGCCGAAGATCCCATCGAAACCATCATCGACTGGCTGTACGAGCGCCTGAACGGCCGCGCGGATGCCCTGATCATCGAGGGCAAGCGCCTCCCGGTAGAAAAGCTAGCCCTGGCTGCCTACATCCGCCAAAAAGCATTTTTAGGGCTGAAGGCGCCAGATTGAAGCGCCGTTTGATAACGGTAGCTAGTGGATGCACTCTTACCCATTTACCCTGTCCCGGCCCAATGGCGGGACAACCGCAATCTATGATCGGTAAATTCTCGGTGCCGCAGGGTGCACGGTGCGGCCACCCACCACGGTGTGCCAAATGGATAAATTGCAGCACCGCACTCATCAAAGCAAAATGAAATTTTTCCCGCCTAAGAGTCGGTTTAAAATTGGTTTGTGGAAAATGACTATCCGCTTCTTTGCCACACGTGGTATTTGTTCCAATGCCGGAGCGAATTGCCCAGGATGGTCGCAAACCGGGTTTCCCCTTCGTAGCGTCGGTTCAGCTTGTAGCAGAATTCATCCAGATAGTTCTGCAAGTACTTTTCGCTCACGCCATGGAATATCCCCGAGAGGTTGCGCTTTACGTTGGCGACCGAAATGTGTACCCAGGGCAGCAATTTGACCGCCTTTTTGCCTTGGGCCCGCACCGGGAGGTGCCTCACAAACCGATCCTTCAACTGGTTGTAGGCGCCAAAATTGGTGGTGAGGATGCTCGCCCGGGGACT